>NZ_BMIS01000002.1 GCF_014642675.1 Nesterenkonia cremea | reverse complement strand
GGGTCATCGGGGCATTACGGTGAGTCATGGAGACCTCCGGTTTATCGACTTGTGAGTGTGATTACCCACATCGATACCGGAGGTCTCCTCTTTACGTCACCTGTTCACAACGTTCCGGGGCATTACAGCTAGAAGAGACAGCTCCCCTCCGGGCGCAAGCCGATCCCGCCACCGAAGCCCACGCTCTTCGACGTGGGGAGTATCGATGACGGCCTGCGCTTGCTCGCGGTGCTGCAGCGGCTCCTCCCTGCAACAGCCCTGCCGCGATGAGCGGCTCAACTGCTGTTGAAGTCCGTGGTGGGTGGCTCCTAGCGTTGTCGGTGGAATCCGGTGCCCCCGTCGAAGGAGGGTCAGAATGATCGAGGTAGTCTCAACACCTGATGGGCTGGTCTCAGTTTGGGCCAGCGGCAAGGTCGAGAAGCATGAGTGGGAGCAGGTCACAGATTCTGTCAATGGGGCGATGTCCCAGCATGGGCAGGTGTCTCTGTATGCCGACCTGTCTGACCTTGAGAGCATGAGCCCCGGGGCGATCCTTGAGGATGTGCGGTTCTCCCTGAAGAGTCTCACCGATCTGAACCGATTGGGACGAGTGGCTGTAGTCACCGACTCAACCCTGACCGAAAAGGCGACCGCGGCGAGTTCGAGGGTGTTCTCGGATCTGGATGCCAAGGTGTTCGGTCAGGATGAGGCGGCTGAAGCGCGCCGGTGGGTGCAGCTGGAACGCACGGAGGGTCTGTGATCGATGAAACGTATTTGGTGGTCGCAACAGTGAGCGCGCTTGTCGGACTCACTGTTGCTATCGGTGGGCTTTGGTATGAGAGGCGCCGCAGAGGCCGGTAGCGGCCATCACAATGCCCCAGCAGCATGCTCCGGGCCTGTGGTGACCGCCGCCGAGCGCCTCCGCCTGCTCCCACCCACAGAAATCAGGGGGTGACCAGCACCTTCAGGGACTCGCGCTGATCCATGGCGCGGTATCCCTCCGGGGTCTCCTCCAGCCCGATGTGCCGGTCGAAGACCTTCCCGGGCTCCACGGTTCCGCCCAGCACACCCGGCAGCAGGTCATCGATGTAGCTGCGGGTGGGGGCCGGACCGCCGGTCAGTGTGACATTGGGGCCGAAGAGGCTGGTGAAGCCCACAGAGGCCTGGTCGTACTGCGGCACGCCCACGCGGCTGATCACACCGCCGGGACGGACCACGCCCACCGACTGCTCATAGGCGGGCATGTGGCCCACAGCCTCCAACACTGTGTGGGTGCCCAGGCCGCCGGTCAGCTCGCGGACCTTCTCGATGCCCTCCTCGCCGCGCTCGGCGACGACATCGGTGGCGCCGAACTCGCGTCCCAGATCGGTGCGGGCCTGATGGCGGCCCATCAGGATGATCTGCTCGGCACCCAGCTGACGGGCCGAGAGCACCGCCAACAGACCCACTGCGCCGTCGCCGATCACCGTCACGCTGGTGGACGGGTTGACCCCGGCCTTGACCGCGGCGTGCCAGCCGGTGCCGTAGACATCGGCCAAGGTGAGCAGCGAGGGCAGCAGGGTCTCGTCGACGTCGCCCGGCAGCTTGGTGAGGTTATAGTCGGCGAAGGGTGCGCGGATGGCCTCCGACTGCGCCGAAGTGAAGAATCCGCCCTGCGGGCAGGAGGTGGGCAGGCCCTCGCGGCAGAGCACACAGCTTCCGCAGCCGTAGGCGAAGGGGGCCACCACCAGGTCGCCCTTCTTCAGGCCGGTGACCTCGGAGCCGACCTCCTCCACGGTGCCGAGGAACTCATGGCCCATGAAGGCGGGCTCAGCATCCTCCTTGGAGTGATAGGGGTGCAGATCGGATCCGCAGATGCAGGTGCGGACCACCCGCACCACCGCATCGGTGGGATCCTGCAGGGCGGCGTCCGGGGCATCTTCCACGCGGACATCGCCGGCGGTGTACATCATGGTGGCTCGCATCAGGAGCTCCTCCTCGTTCTCAGGCAGGTGGATGAGGGTCCGTCAGCTGACAGCTCTGATGTCCGGGCACTTATTCCCGCACCCTCCTGATGCGCCGCAGCGCAGGTCCGATGCCGTAGACTCGAAGGCTGGAAGTTCTGCGGAGCTTCTGCGTCGTAAGAACGCCTCATTCCTACAGGCCCCTCCCATCGGCCTGTCATCAGCAGTGATCTTCTCGCGGCGAACCGAGTGCACCCTCTGGTGCGTTCGCCACCCTGCCGGCTGCGGCGGCGCGGAGATCCCTGTCCCGCTGAGCCCGGCTCTCTCTGAAAGGCTCATGCCATCTCTGAAACACCTGTGACCTTCGTCGACCTCGATGTCCCCACACCCCTGGTGCAGGCACTGGCCGCCGACGGCAAGCTCCTGGCCTTCCCCATCCAGCAGCAGACCCTGCCGGACACCCTGAACGGCCGCGATGTGCTCGGCCGCGGCAAGACCGGCTCCGGCAAGACGCTGGCCTTCTCCATCCCTGTGGTCGCCTCCCTGGGTGAGGACGACGCCGCCTCCTCCCGCCGAGCCGGACGCCCCACCGCCCTGGTGCTGGCTCCCACCCGTGAGCTGGCCACCCAGATCAACGCCGTGCTGGAGCCGCTGGCCGCCGCCTACGGGCTGCGGACCACCACGATCTTCGGCGGTGTCAGCCCCAAGCACCAGATCAATGCGCTCAAAGCCGGCGTGGACATCGTGGTGGCCTGCCCCGGCCGCCTGGAGGATCTGCTGCAGCAGGGCGCCCTGACCTTGGACGATGTGCGCATCACCGTGCTGGACGAGGCCGATCATATGGCGGATCTGGGCTTCCTGCCCGGGGTGACCCGCATCCTGGCCAAGACCCCGGCCGACGGTCAGCGCCTCTTCTTCTCCGCCACTCTGGACAACGGCGTGGACAAGCTGGTCAAGCGCTTCCTGAAGGACGAGCTGCTGCACTCGGTGGACGAGGCCACCTCCCATGTGGCGGCCATGACCCACCACGTCTTCGAAGCCCACCCGGAGGGCAAGAAGGAGCTGGTGAAGACTCTGGCCTCCGGTCAGGGACGGCGCATCCTGTTCACCCGGACCAAGCACCAGGCCCGCAAGCTGGCCAAGCAGCTGACCACCCAGGGCATCCCGGCGGTGGACCTGCACGGCAACCTCTCGCAGAACGCCCGCGATCGGAACCTCGCGGCCTTCGGCGGCGGAGACGTCAACGTGCTGGTGGCCACCGATGTGGCGGCCCGCGGCGTGCATGTGGACTCGGTGGAGCTGGTGGTCCATGTAGATCCTCCGGCCGAGCATAAGGCCTATCTGCACCGCTCGGGCCGCACCGCACGCGCCGGAAGCGCCGGCGATGTGGTCACTGTGATGCTCCCCGAACAGCGCAAGGACACCCAGGCCCTGCTGCGCAAGGCCGAGATCAAGGTCTCCCCCGTCCAGGTCGCCCAGGACTCTCCCGAAGTGACCGAGCTGGTGGGCACTCCGGCTCCCTATGTGGCGCCACCGGCCCCGCAGCAGCAGAAGCCGCAGGGTTCGCGATCCCAGGGCTCCCAGAAGTCTCAGAATCCGAACCGCCGACGCCCGCGCCGCCGCCGCTGAGCCGCTCCTGCGTACTGTATGGGGAGAGCACCCTTCCATCCAGTACGCAGGAGGACCCGCAGTATGAGCAGCTCCGAGCCGGAACAGACCCAGGCGTTCCGAGCGGCACGGGACCAGCTGGTCACATACCAGCAGGACTATGAGCAGGCCCGTGAGCATTTCCGCTGGCCGCGCTTCGAGGAGTTCAACTTCGCGCTGGACTGGTTCGACCGCATCGCCGCCTCCTCCGAGCGCGCCGATCAGGATGCCCTGATCATCGCTGAGGCGGACGGCTCGGTACTGCGCCGCAGCTTCGCAGAGCTCTCCGAGACCTCCGACCGGGTGGCCAACTGGCTGCGCGAACAGGGCATGCGCCGCGGGGACCGGATGATCCTGATGCTGGGCAACCAGATCGAGCTCTGGGAGCTCATGCTGGCCGGCATCAAGCTGGGTGCGGTGCTCATCCCCACCGCGGTCCAGATGGGCCCGGCCGATCTGCAGGACCGGGTCACCCGCGGCCAGGCCGCCTGGGCGGCCGCGGGCACCGAGGATCTGAAGAAGTTCTCCGAGGTCTCCGGCGAGCTCGGACTGATCCACGTCCCCGGCTTCTACACGACCCAGACCCCTGATCCGGAGGTCAGCGGGCACCGAGTGCTGCACTATCCGCAGGCCTACCGGTCGGCGTCGGGATTCACTGCGGAAGCGCCCACCGGCGCCGATGAGACCCTGCTGCTCTACTTCACCTCCGGCACCACCTCGCTGCCCAAGCTCGTGGAGCACACCCACACCTCCTATCCGGTGGGGCATCTGACCACGATGTATTGGATCGGCATCCAGCCCGGCGATGTGCACCTCAACGTGGCCGGACCGGGCTGGGGCAAGCACGCCTGGTCCAACTTCTTCGCCCCGTGGATCGCAGAGGCGACGATCTTCGTCTACAACTACCAGCGCTTCGACGCCCACTCCCTGATGGACCAGATGAAGGCCCATGGGGTCACCAGCTTCTGCGCTCCGCCCACTGTCTGGCGGATGTTCATCCAGGCCGACCTCAGCCGGCTGACCACCCCGCCGCGGGTGACCGTCTCCGCCGGTGAGCCGCTGAACGCCGAGGTCATCGAACAGGTCAGCCGCGCCTGGGACACCACCATCCGCGACGGATTCGGGCAGACCGAGTCCACGCTGCAGGTGGCCAACACTCCGGGGTTGCCGGTGATCCCCGGCTCCATGGGGCGGCCGCTGCCCGGCTTCGACGTGGTGCTGCTGGATCCCCAGACCGGCGAGGAGGCTCCGGTGGTGGACGGCGCCCAGGAGGGAGAGCTCTGTCTGCGCGCCGAGCAGACTGGCCCCGACCGCCCGGTGGGCCTGCTGAAGTCCTACTACGGCGATGACCGGCGCACGGCCGAGGCCTTCCGCGGCGGCGTCTATCACAGCGGCGATGTGGTCCGGCGCGAGGCCGAGGGCGTGCTGACCTATGTGGGCCGCTCCGATGACGTGTTCAAGGCCAGCGACTACCGGATCTCGCCCTTCGAGCTGGAGTCCGTGCTGGTGGAGCACCCCGCTGTGGTCGAGGCTGCGGTGATCCCCTCCCCCGATCCGCTGCGCCTGGCCGTGCCCAAGGCCTTCGTGGTGCTGGCCTCCGGAACCGAGTGGGATCAGCAGACGGCCGCCTCCATCCTGCAGCACTGCCGCGATGCCGTGCCGCCGTTCAAGCGCATCCGGCGCATCGAGCTGGCCGACCTGCCCAAGACCATCTCCGGCAAGATCCGCCGTGTGGAGCTGCGCGAGCTCGAGGAGTCCCGCCCCGAGGCCGCGACGACGCCGGCGCCGCTGGAGTTCCGTGAGGCTGACCTGGATCTGCGCTGAACATACAGGAAAGGATGGAGCTCTGACACTCGGAATGTGTCCACAGCCCCATCAGTTGCACCGGATATGGCTGAGACACAGAACCTCCCGCAGACCGTCCGCTCCCTGGTGATCGCCGCAGGCGACCAGGAGGTGCCCCGCTTCGAGGAGCAGCGGCTTCCGCTGGCCGAGATCGGCCCCCACGACCTGCTGGTGGAGGTCCGGGCCGTCTCGGTGAACCCGGTGGACACCAAGGTCCGCACCGGTGCCGCCCCGCAGCCGGACCCCAAGGTCCCGGGGTGGGATGCGGCCGGCGTCGTCCGTGCCGCGGGTGCGGAGGCCACCGGCCTCTCCCCCGGCGATGAGGTCTTCTACGCCGGTGATCTGCTGCGCCCAGGCACCGATTCCGAGTTCCATGTGGTGGACTCCCGGGTGGTCGGGGCCAAGCCCTCGGGTCTGAGCCACGCCGAGGCCGCCGCCCTGCCGCTGACCGCGCTCACCGCCTGGGAGGGTCTCTTCGACCGGCTGAAGCTCGGCTCCGAGGCTCAGGGGACGCTGCTGGTGGTCGGTGCCGCAGGCGGTGTGGGCTCCATGGTGATCCAGCTGGCCAAGCAGCTGACCGGGCGCACCGTCATCGCCACCGCCTCCCGCCCGGAGAGCCGCGACTGGGTCAGGGGCCTGGGCGCCGATCACGTGATCGACCACTCCCGCTCCCTGGCCGAGCAGCTCACCGAGATCGCCCCGCAGGGTGTGGACTATGCCTTCTCCGCCTTCACCGAGGGCCAGGAGGAGAAGATCGCCGAGGCCATGGCGCCGCAGAGCGGCCTGGTGGTCATCGACGATCCCGACGGCCTGCCCACCGGGCCCTTCAAGCCGAAGTCAATCGCCCTGCACTGGGAGTTCATGTTCACCCGCACCATGTTCGGCACCCCGGATATGGCCCGGCAGGCAGAGATCCTCGACCGTGTGGCCGAGATGATCGACGCCGGCACGCTGCGCAGCACGCTCAGCGAGACCCTCGAAGGCCTGACTCCGGAGAACCTGGCGGAGGCCCACCGCCGTCTGGAGTCCAGCCGCACAATGGGCAAGCTGGTGCTCAGCCTCTGATCCCACAGCCTCTCCGGCCCGGATCCCGCGCCCGCCGCGCGTGATCCGGGCCGCTGTCACTTGGTCGTGTCAGGGGCCGGTCGTACACTCGATATTCGAACATGTCTTCGAATAGACGGAGGGTGACCGATGAGTGCAGATCCAGCGGCCCAGGAGGAGATGGCCACAGTCTGGGCTGATGAGGCCGGCATACCGCTGCGCCTGGTCTGGTCCGGACGGCGTTTCACCGTCACCGGTCGGCCGATCCAGTGGTTCGACCGCCGGCCCTGGTGGACCACAACCGGACGTGCACCGGCCGGGCAGTCCGCCGATGTGCTGGAGCAGCCGATGTGGCAGGTGCGCGCCCAGGCCCCCGACGGGCAGATCCTGATCTTCGACCTGATCGCCTCCTCCGGCATGCAGTGGCCGGTCACCGGAATCTACGACTGAGGCGCGATGGCCAGCTTCACCCATCTCCACGTCACCAGCGCCTTCTCCGCCCACCACGGCACCACCCGACCGGAGGCCCTGGTCGACGCCGCCCACGCGGCGGGCCAGCACAGCGCGGCCATCACCGACCGTGACGGCCTCTACGGGGCAGTCCGCCATATCCGAGCCTGCCTGGCCGCCGGCCTGAAGCCCATCGTGGGCGCAGGCCTGCAGGTCCGCGAGGGCTCCGAGCAGTCCGAGATCACCGTGCTGGCCCATGGGAGCACCGGCGGGGCCGGCTGGGCCGGGCTGACCCGGCTGATCTCCTCGGCCCATGCGCCCAAGCGCGGCGCACGCCGGAAGGCCCACGGCAGCGTGCATCGCCCTGCCTGGATCAGCCGGAGCCGTCCGGCGGTCTTCCTCCAGGATGAGCAGGGGCCCACCGCCACCGTCATGCTCGGCCCGGAGTCCGACGTCGGACAGGCCGTGCTGGCCGAGGATCCGGGCCGGGCCGTCGGCCTGCTGGAGGACTGGAGGCAGAGACTCCCCGGCGGCGTCGTACTGGAGCTCGTGGTCCACCACACCCGTCCCGGCAGCCCGTTCAGCCTGCAGCATGCCGCGGCGATGCTCACCCTGGCCGAGCACAGCGGCACTCCGGCGGTGCTCACCAATGCTGTGCGCTATCTGGAGCCCGACGACGCCGTCACCGCCGACGTCCTCGACTCCGCCGCCCACCTGCTGCCGCTGGGCAGCTTCCCCGCCCAGCCCAATGCCCAGGCCTGGCTCAAGCCTGCCGAGGAGATGCACCGGATCGCCTACCGTGTGGCAGATCAGGCCGATCTCCCGGCAGCCTCCGCCGCAGCCATGCTGGAGCACACCGAGCAGCTGGCCGAGCGCTGCCAGCTGGACCCGGAGGCCGACCTGCAGTGGCGCCGGCCCAAGGTTCCGGAGCTGGAGGTCCTGGGCATCACCGGAGATCCGGCCGCAGCCCTGCGGGAGCAGTGCCAGGCAGGCCTGTCCCTGCGATATCCCGGGGCCTCCGGGGATCGGCTCAGCGAGATCTGGGACCGCCTCCAGCAGGAGCTGCAGATCATCGACCATTTCGGCTACAACACCTATTTCCTCACTGTGGCCGACGTGGTGGAGATGATCCGCAGCTCAGGTGTGCGGGTCCAGGCCCGGGGCTCCGGCGCCGGCAGCCTGGTCAACCACCTGCTGGGCATCTCGACTGTGGACCCGCTGGAGCACGACCTGCTCTTCGAACGGTTCCTGGGACGAGCGCGCACCACACTGCCGGACATCGATGTGGACATCGAGTCCGCCCGTCGGCATGAGATCTACCAGGCGATCTTCGAGCGCTATGGGCACCACCGAGTGACCCTGCTGTCCATGCAGAACCGTTACCGGGCCCGTGGAGCGGCCCGCGACGCCGGTCTGGCCCTGGGACTGCGCGAGGAGCGCATCGACCAGATCGCTGAGAGCCTCTGGCGCTTCGACGCCGCCGAGTTCCGGAAGGTCCTGCATTCCAAGCCGGAGCTCCGGGAGGTCGCGGAGCTGGTGGACACCGAGCCCCAAGTGGACCTGCTGGTGGACCTCACCGAGCGTCTGGACCGGCTCCCCCGCCATATCTCCATGCACTCCTGCGGCGTCATCCTGGGCGATTCCGAACTGCTCTCGCTGACCCCCACCCAGCCCTCAGGGATGGGCCTGCCGATGTCCCAGTTCGACAAGGACGACATCGACGACCTCGGCCTGCTCAAGCTCGATGTGCTCGGAGTGCGCATGCAGTCGGCCCTGGCCTACGCGGTCCGAGAGGTCGCCCGGGTCAACGGGCCCCACGCCGCTCAGGAGGGAGGCCTGCCCGAGGACACCCCCTACGTCTCCCCGGAGGGTCGGATCGACCTGGATGCGGTGCCCACTGATGACGAGGCCACCTATGCGGCCATCCGCACCACGCACACATTGGGGATGTTCCAGATCGAGTCCCCCGGGCAGCGCGAGCTGATCGGCAAGCTCCAACCCACCGAGTACAGCGACCTAATCGCTGACATCTCCCTCTTCCGACCCGGCCCGATGAAGGCGAATATGGTGGGCCCCTTCACCGAGCGCAAGCACGGCTTCCAGCGGGTGGACTATCTGCACCCGCGCTTCGCCCCCTTCCTCCAGGACTCCTACGGCGTGGTGGTCTATCACGAGCATGTGCTGCGGATCCTCTCCGACTGCATGGATGTGGACCTGGCCTATGCCGATGAGCTCCGACGCCGGCTGCAGCGCGACCCGGAGGAGGTGGAGGCAGAGTTCCGCCGCAGGACCGCGGCGGCCGGGCGCTTCACCGCCGAGGAGACTGAGACCATCTGGGAGGCTATGAAGGGGTTCGGCAGCTTCGGCTTCTGCAAGGCCCACGGCGCGGCCTTCGCCCTGCCCACCTATCAGAGCGCCTGGCTGAAGACACACTACCCGGTGGAGTTCCTCTGTGCCCTGTTCGAACATGACCCGGGGATGTACCCGCGCCGACTGCTGATGGCCGAGGCGCGGCGGATCGGCATCCCGCTGCTGCCGGTGGACGCCAACGCCTCCGGCCGGGAGTACCGCGTAGAACGGGTCTCCGCCGAGGAGAAGGGGATCCGCCTGGCGCTGCGCGATGTTCGGGGCATCACCGAGGCTGAGCTGGATCGTATCGTCGCCGGACAGCCCTACTCCTCCATCTCCGAGCTGCGTCGCCGGGCAGAGCCCTCCCGTCCGCTGCTGATGCGCCTGGCTTCCATCGGTGCACTGGACTCTCTGGCCGCCGGTCAGGAGCAGCGAGCCAGCCGCGGCGGGCTGATCGCCTATGTCCGTCAGCTGACCGCCCGACCGCGACGGCCTCAGGCCACGGATGATCAGCAGCAGAGCCTCTTCGGCGAAGACCTGCTGATCTCCCAAACACCGGACCCCTCCCCTGAGGAGCAGCTCGAGGCGGAGCTGGAGGTCCTCTCCTCCGAGGTGGACGGCCATATCCTCGACCCCTATCGTCCGATGCTCGAAGAGCTCGGCGTCGTCGCCGCCGAGGATCTTCTGAGTCTGCGCAACAGCTCGGAGGTCCTGGTGGCAGGTGCCCGGGTGGCCACCCAGACTCCGCCGATGCGCTCCGGGGACCGCACAGTGTTCATCAGCCTGGACGACGGCACCGGCTGTGTGGACACCATCTTCTTCGACGATGCCCAGCAGCAGGCCGGGCCGCTGCTCTTCGGCACTCGGCTGATGATCATCCGCGGGCGCACCCGCCGGACCGGGGCACGTGGCATGACCATCCAGGCCGATGAGGCATGGGACCTCCGGCAGATGTGGAACGAATGGCGCAGGGCCAGACACTCGACTTCATCTTCACTGGAACGAGGCTGAGACCACATACGCTGATATGCAGTCTGAATCACATGCCCAAGGAAGAGTCACCCCACTCAATGTCTCGAATCACCTGCCCCATACTGAGCAGCAAGATCACTTCGGCTGAGGAGGCTGCCTCCCATATCGACGACGGCGACCGCGTCGGCATGAGCGGCTTCACCGGAGCCGGCTACCCCAAGGCCGTCCCCGGAGCCGTTGCCGAACGGGCGAAGGACTCCCATCAGCGGGGCGAGGAGTTCGGAGTCGAGCTCTGGACCGGCGCCTCCACCGCGCCGGAGCTGGACGGCGTGCTCGCTGAGGCGGGCGCCCTGCGCAAGCGTCTTCCCTTCCAGTCGGACCCGACGCTGCGCAAGTCGATCAACTCCGGCTCCACCGAATACATCGACACCCACCTGAGCCACTCCGCCCAGCAGGCCTGGTTCGGCTTCTACGGCAACCTCGATGTGGCCGTGGTCGAAGTGGCCGCCGTGCTGCCCAACGGACTGCTGATCCCCGGCAGCTCCGTGGGCAATTCCAAGACCTGGCTGGACATCGCCGACAAGGTCATCATCGAAGTCAACCAATGGCACCCACGCGCCTATGAGGGTTTCCATGATGTCTACTACGGCACACGCCTGCCTCCCGAGCGTCGCCCTCTGCAGCTGCTGGACCCTCTGCAGCGCATCGGGGACCCCTACCTCCGGGTGGACCCGAAGAAGGTCGTGGCCATCGTGGAGACCGAGGCTCCCGACCGCAACCTGCCGTTCAAGGACGCTGATGAGAGCTCCAAGGCCATGGCTGACCACGTGGTGGACTTCCTGCGCCACGAGATCGACCAGGAGCGCCTGCCGGAGAACCTCCTGCCGCTGCAGTCCGGCGTGGGCAACGTGGCCAATGCCGTGATGTCGAACCTGGCCCACAGCGAGTTCGAAAACCTCACCGCCTACACCGAGGTCATCCAGGACGGCATGCTGGACCTGATCGACACCGGGAAGCTGACCGCAGTCTCCGCGACCAGCTTCTCGCTCTCGGCCGAGCGGGCCGCCGACTTCAACGAGAACATCGAAAGCTATAAGGGACGTATCCTGCTGCGCACCCAGGAGATCTCGAACCACCCGGAGGCCATCCGCCGCCTGGGGCTGATCGCCATCAACGGCATGGTGGAGGCTGATATCTACGGCAACGTGAACTCCACCCACGTGATGGGCAGCTCGATCATCAACGGCATCGGCGGCTCCGGCGACTTTGCCCGCAACGCCTACCTGAACTTCTTCGTCTCCCCCTCAGTAGCCAAGGAGGGCGCGATCTCGTCCATCGTGCCCTTCGCCAGCCACATCGACCACACCGAGCACGACACCCAGATCCTGGTCACCGATCAGGGCCTGGCCGACCTGCGCGGACTCTCCCCCACCGCTCGGGCGAGGAAGATCATCCACAGCTGCGCCCACCCCGACTACCGGGACCGCCTGCAGGACTACTTCGATCGGGCCGCAGCGGCCAACCCGAACGGACGGCACACCCCGCATCTGCTGCGCGAGGCTCTGTCCTGGCACGAGAGCTTCCAGGACAACGGGCAGATGTGAGCATGTCTGAAGAACTCACTCCTCGCGTCGCCGTCGTCGTCACCGACACCTACCGCCCCAGCGACTATGACAACGACACCGGACCGCTGATCGAAGCTCTCTCGGCTCGGAACATCCTCGCCGAACCTGTGGTCTGGCACCGCTGGCCCGCAGAGGATGACTCCCGGCAGTTCGATCTGCTGGTGCTGCGCAGCCCCTGGGACTACGCCGAGCGTGAGCAGGAGTTCCGATCGTGGCTGCACGCCGCGGCGTCCCGCACCCAAGTCCTGAACGCTCCGGAGCTGGTCGAGTGGAATCTGGACAAGGTCTATCTGCAGCAGCTGCAGCAGCGCGGCGTCGCCGTGGTACCCACTGAGTGGGTCCACACCTCGGAGGAGCTCACTCAGGCCCTGGCTCCGCACGGTGGGGACTGGGTGGTGATCAAACCCAGCGTCTCAGCCGGTGCCCTGGACACCGAGCTGCTGCAAGCGGATTCCGAACGCGCCCTGACACTGGGACGCAAGATCCTGGAGGAGGGCCGCACTGTGATGGTCCAGCCGGAGATCCCCGAGCTCTCTGAGGGACGGGAGAAGGCGCTGTACTTCATCGGTGGAGAGCACACTCACACCATCGCCAAAGGGGCGCTGCTGGAGCGCGGCGGCGGCTTCCTCGGCGGCCACTATCAGGAGAACCCACAGGTGCAGCGCGCCTCTGCCGAAGAGATCGCTTTCGGAGATCGCGTGATCAGAGCCTGCGCGGCCGCTGCAGGAACAGAGATCCCGCTCTACGGGCGGATCGACATCGTCACCTCCGCCGAGCACGGCACCGTGCTTCTGGAGGCCGAGCTCTTCGAACCGGCGCTGAACCTGCACAGAGCACCGCACGCCGCAGACGCCTTGGCCGGAGCCATCGCGAAGTCTCTGCACGGCTGACCGTGGCCTCCCAGGCTGAGAGCCGCTCCTCCGACCCTCTACAGTGGGGCAGATGAGCGATGAGCCCCAGCCCACCCACCACGAGGAGCACCGGCGCGGCAGTCTGCCGTGGGGCAGCCTCCTGCGCAACGGCCTGCTCGTCGTCGTCCTGCTGATCATGCTGTGGCTGGGCTTCAACGTGCGCCTGCCCTCCGTCGGCGAGCTCCAGGCTGAGATCGAAGAGCTGGGGTGGGTCGGCGTCGTCGCTTTCCTCGCTCTCTACGCCGCTGTCGCTATGACTCCGATCCCGGTGACCATCATGGCCGTGACCGGGGGCCTGCTCTTCGGCGTGATCATCGGCAGCGTGCTCTCTGTGGCCGGAGTGCTGGTGGGCTGCTGGGGCGCCTACTGGCTGGCCCGAGGATTGGGGCGCAGAACGGTGTTGAAGCTGCTGGGCGAGCACGCACGCAAGGTCGAGACCAATCTGCAGGGCGCAGGCTTCCAAGCGGTCTGCACGCTGCGGCTGATGCCAGGCTTCCCCTACTGGCCGGTGAACTATGGCAGCGGAGCCTTCGGGATCGGGCAACGGACCTTCCTCACAGCCAGCCTGGTCTCCACCGTCCCGGGCCAGGTCTCTCTGGTCGCCGTCGGGGCTTTCATCGCCCACCCAGGGGTCCTCTCAGGCATCATCGTGGCCTGCGCCTGGGCTGTGGTGCTGATCATGACGGCCTGGGCCTACCGTGCATGGAAGGGAACCTCCTCACGGAAGCTGCCCGGTTCATAGATATAGCGGGTTCATGACCCCAGGCGGCGCAGCAGCTCCTCTGCGGGCCCTGGGGAGGCGTCGCGCCATCCGGTGCCCGCCCACAGATTGAGCCCCTCAGGGTCCCCTGCCGCCGCAGCGGCCCGGCGCAGCGGAGCCGTCAGATGGTGCAGCGCCGGGAAGCCCAAGGGCGCGACTCCGGTCAGCGCAGCGGCGAACTCGTTCTCCAGCGCACGGGCGGGGCGGCCGGAGAAGGCGCTGGTGATGATGGTCGCCTCCCGGTCCGCAGCCGCCAGAGCCTCCTGATGGACCGGGTTCGCGCCGCTCTCCCCGGTGCGCAGCAGAATCGTGCCCACGACGGCCGCCTCGGCTCCGGCCGCTCGGACTTCGCGCACACGATCAGGCGTGGAGATTCCTCCGGCGGCCCACAGCGGCAGATCAGTGGCCGCCCGGATGTGCAGCAGCATCTCCTCCAGTTCGACCGGGGCCGGCGGCGCCGCAGGAGTCCAGGTCCCCGAATGGCCACCTGCCTCATGGGACTGGATGATCAGCGCATCGGCGCCTGCGATGTCTGCGTGCTCAGCCTCTGTGACCGTGGTGACCGTCTGCAGGACCGCAGCCCCGGTGCGCTGCAGACGCCGGATGTCGGTGGAGCTCGGCAGACCGAAGGTCACGCTCACCGCCGACACCGGATGCTCCTCGAGCACGGCCAGCTTCTCTTCCCACCGGTCATCGTCCTCCGCTGGGCTCTCCGGAAGGCTGACTCCGTAGTGCAGTGCCCACGGTTCGAGCCGCCGCCGGTAGTCGGCATAGGCCTCCGCACCGATCCGCACCGGCGTGGGGGCGAAGAGGTTCACCCCGAAGCGATCCGTCGCTGCCGAGACCTGATCGATCTGTTCGGCCAGCTGCTCAGGGCTCTTATAGCCGGCAGCGAGGAATCCGATCCCACCGGCTCGTGCAGCAGCTGTCACCAGCTCCGGCGTGCTGGGACCGCCAGCCATCGGCGCGGCGACGATCGGCAGCCGCATGCCCAGCTGTTCCATCATGGTCATCGTCTCTTCCCTTCTGCTGAACCTCCGGGCCCTCGGCCCGCCGGCCGACGGTCGCAGCTTCCTTCGCGGCCTCGTCTTCGATATGTGCGGTGCGGCTGATCGCTGATGATGGTCAGAACATTGCTGAGGATCACTAATCCGATCCCCGCCCACGCGATCAGCGGCAGGTCCTCGGAGAGCGCCACCAGGCCGATGAGCGCTGCGAAGAAGGGATGCATGGACATCCCGAGCCCGAAGACCACAGGACTGATCCTGCGCAGCACGATCAGATCCAGAGAATAGGGCACCGCCGTCGCCAGAATCCCGGCCACAGCGGCGAAGAGGAACGCCTGAGCCGGAGGCTGAGCCTGCCAGACGATCAGCGCAGCGATCGGAACCGTCACGCAGGCGGAGAGGGTGGTGGCCACCGCAGTCCCCTGGACCCCCCGGCGGCCTCTGGCCCACCACGCGATTGGTCACGATATAGCCGGCCCAACAGACAGCCGCGATCACGGCGAAGCTCAGTCCCAGCAGATCCGAAGTGGGCCCGGGACGTGTCAGCAGCACGACGCCGCTCAGCGCCAGTGCCGCACAGACCGCGTCTCTGGGACGGCGGCCGGAGATCAGCGCCACCGCAAGCGGCCCCAGGAATTCGATGGTCACGGCCATTCCCAGGCCCACTCGCTCGACGGCCGCATAGAGGGCAGTGTTCATCCCAGCGAAGAAGAAGGCCAGCAGACCGAGGGGCCACCACTGGGATCGCGTGAACTGCCATACTCGGGGTCGGGTCATCGGCAGCAGCACCAGTGCGGCGACCAGCTGACGCACAGCCACGACGCCGACTGGGGTCATCGTGCTGAATGCCAGAGAGCCCACCGCAGCTCCGGACTGGGTGCTCAGGGCACTGGTGGAGATCACCGCAAAACCCCGGAGGGTGCGTGTTCCAGGTGTGCCGCTGGTCATATGTGCCATTCTGGCACCCTGCGGCCGCTGCGGGGCGACGATGGGGCTGTGCGCCGCTGACCAGGCATGACGCCTTGCTCCCCTGGACGACTCACACGTGGACGCATACGGCAGGGCACAGGAATCACGTCGACTCACATCTAACTCACAGAAACTCTATAACGGGACGATAACGACCCTAGATCCCTGTGATTCCGGGCTTCCAGAGGTGACACGGGGGTACTTGACCTGTTTGACGCAACCTTTTCGAGACCTTTTACTGGATTGCGGACATCTTCTGTGATGTTGGCGTAACTTTCGAGTTCCGCCTCTGAGTCGGATTCGCTCCGAATCAGATCCCGTCGCAGAAGCTGCAGGAGCCGGCCGCTCCCCATCACCGTCCATAAGGCCGGCTTCGGCGGACAGACCGTAGGAAACGTGAGGTGAAGCAGGACGGTGACACGAGGAAGACCTGGGAAGGTCTGAGTGGCGGGGGCTTCGATACAACTGTCTGATTATGCAGAACACCAAGACTTTCAAGAAGATCCTCGGCGGCGGCATGGCTGCAGCCACTCTGGCCGGCGGCGCCCTCGTCGCACAGGCCCCGGCCGCCTTCGCTCAGTCCGACTGGGACCGCCTCGCAGAGTGCGAGTCCGGCGGCGACTGGTCGATCAACACCGGCAACGGCTTCTACGGCGGACTGCAGTTCCAGCAGAGCTCCTGGGAGGCTGCCGGAGGCAGCGGCATGCCGCACCAGGCCTCCAAGGCTGAGCAGATCCGCGTGGCCGAGAACCTGCTCGAGATGCAGGGCTGGGGCGCATGGCCCGCGTGCTCCGCTCAGCTCGGCCTCTCCGGCCAGCCCAGCGGCGGCAGCGCAGCGCAGGCACCTGCTGAGCAGCAGGCTCCGGCCGAGCAGCAGGGTAACGCTGAGCAGCAGGCACCCGTCCAGGAGGCTCCGGTTCAGGAGGCTCCCGTGCAGCAGGCACCGGCTGAGCAGGCTCCCGTGCAGCAGGCACCGGCCCAGGACATCCCGGAGCCGACCGAGCCGGAGGCTGCTCCGGAGGCCGATGTTGAGGTCTCCGGGGAGACCTACACCATCCAGGAGGGTGACTCCCTGACCAAGATCGCCGATGCGCTCGGCATCGCTGACTGGCAGGACCTGTGGGGCGCCAACGCCGACCAGATCCAGGACCCGAACACCATCTTCGTCGGTGACGAGCTGAAGCTCCCGGTCCTCTGATCACTCCATACGGCTGATCCTCAGTTGGGAAGGCGGGCGGCACTGAGCACGCCCCCTTCCCAACTGAGGATCACTGTTCCGTGCAGATCGGTCCGGTAGGTGACTGCGCCGACCTCCGCCAGGGCATCCAAAATGCTCTGGTCCGGATGACCGTAGCTGTTCTCCTCCCCCACCCCGATCAGCGCGACGGCGGGCTCCCTGCTCTTGAGCAGATCGAGTCCGCCGTTCGCGGCACCATGATGAGCGACCTTGAGCAGATCCACCTCCTGCGGGAGGCGATCCTGCCGCAGCAGCGCTGCGGTCAGCTCCTCCTCCAGATCACCAGTCACCAGAAGCCTCAGCGGATCGTTCGCGGATCCGGCTGGGGCTTCTGTCGTCTCATAGAGGTAGAGCTGGACCACCAATGAGTTGTCATTGGGATTGGGGAAATGGCTGAAGGCCGACCACACCCGGTAGGACGCCGGGTAGTCCTCGCCGAGCCGTCCGGCGTCACCCAGCTCCGCCCGAATGATGGGGATCCCCTCATCCTCGATCTCCATGGCATCCGCCGCCTCCCAGCCGTCGCTGGCCGAGTAGAGCACCTGCTCCACCTCACGGCCGCGGAACACACCTGCCGCTCCCCCGTAGTGGTCGCGATGGTCATGGCTGATCATCAGCATCTCCACAGTGGTGATGCCCAGATCACGCAGACAGTCATCGGCTGCCTCCGGCTCCTGGCCGGCGTCGATGACCACAGCCCCCGCTTCCTGTGTTCGCACCACCAGCATGTCTCCCTGCCCGACATCACAGAGCGCCACACGCCAGTGATCGGGCGGCCCGCCGCCCATCCAGAGCGTGGTGGGCAGCATCAGCGCCCCGAGCGAACCTGCCGCAGCACCCAGCACGACGCCGTGCAGCCAGGTGATCTGCCAGGCCGGTCCGCGCACCAGCAGCACCACCAGGATCAGCACGGCCAACAGATAGACCAGCACCAGGGACAGACCGAACCAGCCCTGCGGCCACGGAGCCACTGCACGCGGAAGCTCGGCGGCTGTCCTGCCGATCTGGCCGATCCCTGCCGCGGCCCATCCCGAACACCACAGCAGTGCCGCAGAGAGCCACGGGACAGCCGTGCTGAGCACCGCGGCCGCTGTGCCCAGCACAGTCACGAAGGGAAGCAGCGGACCCGCCAGAAGATTGGCCGGCACCGAATAGGTCTGCACACCCTCCGAGAGCGGCAGCAGCACCGGCACGGCGAAGAGCTGAGCAGAGGCCGTCAGCGCCAGCGGCCCCGAAAGGACTCCAGGCAGCCAAGGATCCAGCATCTCCTTCACCCGTTGTCCGACCAGCACGATGCCCAGAGTGGCCGCCACGCTGAGCTGGAAGGCAGGCGCGGTGCTGAACCATGGATCGTAGATCAGCAGCACCAGCACACAGAGGCAGAGCAGTGCGAAGGAGGCCCTACCCCGCCCGGCGAAGACCGCCAGGGCTCCGATGCCGCCCATCACCGCCGCGCGGATCACGCTGGGCTTGGGCTGGACCAGCAGCACGAACAGCACGATCCCGATCAGCAGCACCGGCAGCGTCATCCATCGGGGCGCCCGTGACAGGCGCAGGATCCCCAACAGTGCTCCGACCACCAGGGCCAGATGCGTGCCGCTGACCGCGCTGAGATGGCTCAGACCGGAGTCCAGCATGGCATCGCGCAGCTCCGGCGACTGCTGGGAACGATCGCCGAGCACGATGGCCGGCAGCAGGGCCGGGCCATCGCCCACCGCATGCTGCGCATGTTCTGTGGTGGCCGCGCGCAGCGTGTTGAACCCCTGGGTGACCTGCGCCCAGCGGTCCTGCGGCAGGGCGGCCAGCCCATCCTCCTCGAAGGGGAAGAGCAGGGCGGTGGCCCGGTCGCCCACCTCAGTGGCCGAGGCCCTCACCATGCCCTGATAGTGTTGGCCGGCCACCAGCGGCTGGTCCTCGGAGACGATCAGCACCGCAGCGACTCTCAGCTTCACGTCCGGCTCATCAGGCACTTCATCCGCGTCGGAGCCTGATCCGGGCAGCTGGGCCGAGTGCACCTGCACATCGGCCAGCAAGCGGTCCTCACCGTCGAAGCCGGGACGGTCCAACAGCTGGGCATCTCCGCTGATGCGCAGTGTGACTTCGAAGGGCGCCTCACCCTCCACGGCCTCGCTCCACCCGGACTCGTCGGCCGTGCGCTGCGGTACGGCCGCAGAGATCGCCACTACAGCCCCCACCAGGCAGGCCAGCACACTGTGCAGCAGCAGATGACGCGGCCAGCTGCGGCCAGGACTCCCCCGCTCACCCACCGGCCTCCGCAGAAGGAGCAGCAGGACCCCGCTCAGCATCAGTGCTGCCAGGAACAGTCCCCAGCCGAGCCTGGCTCCCACCGCCCAGGGCAGGTGGACGGCCGCCAGTGCCGAACCCCAGGCCGCCGTGGCCGCCGGCAGCAGACGCAGATCAAGGGGCCGCAGACCGGCTTCAGGCTTAGGCTGGGCCTCCACCTGGCCATGACCCAGGACGGCGTTCCGCAGAGCCCTCACAGACGCTCTCACCAGGTCACGAGATCTTCGACGTCGGCGAGGATGGCAGGGCCGACCCCGCTGACCGCGGCCAGCTCCTCCAGAGAGCCGAAGTCGCCGTGGGATTGGCGGTGGTCCACGATCCGCTCGGCCAGCGCGGGCCCGATGCCGGGCAGCCCCTCCAGTCCAGCGGCATCGGCGGTGTTGAGGTTGATGAGCTCGCCCTGACCTTCCTCTGTCCCAGACGATCCCCCGGCCTGCTGGCCATGGTCGGCGGGAGGCCCCTCGCCGGCGTCGTACTCTTCCTGGGTGGGCACCCAGACGAGGACCCCGTCCTGAACCTCCTCCGCCAAGTTCAGCCCGTGCAGCGCAGCCTCTTCCGTGGGGCCGCCTGCCTCCTCGATGGCCTCGTGGACCCGAGCCCCGGCCGGCACCTCCACCACTCCGGGAGACTCCACGGCACCGGCCACATGGACCACAGTGGGCCCGTCATCAGGCGCACTGTTCTCACTTGCACTGTCTTCTGCCCCGGGCGGCGCCTCTTCATCAGAGCCCTGCCGCTGGCCTGCATGGCCCTCGTCTGCCTGTTCCTGCCCCGACTGGTCGCGGGAGAGCTCCGGGGCATCGGGAAGAGCCTCTGGGGAGGACGAGCCGCCGCCGAACCAGGAGACCAACAGCCAGCTGACCAGAGCGCCGGCCACGACCACCACGGCCATCGCGCGCAGGCGGAAGCGCCCGGGAGCACTGTGGCGCTCCTGCCGAATCCGATGACGCTCCTCCCGCTCCTGGCGGAGCCGGTCGCGTCGTGAGATGAGCTCTTCGTCCTCCATGCGGTCACAGTAGGACTGCTGCAGAGCATCGGGGAGCGTTCAGAACAGGACTGGGGAGTCCCGGGCGCGGCTCATCCGAGCCACAGGCCGCTGTGGAGGAATCTGTCGCCGCGCTGCCGCTGGGGCTCGGCTCAACCGTTGGAGGCTCGGAGCTACCGCTGAGGCGTGGCGGTGTGCGCAGGGCTCACGCAGACCGCCAGAGCTCCCAGCCCCAGATGAGCGGCCAGAGCGGGCGGCAGCGGCACCACCGGCACCGGCAGCGCAGAATGCTCCTGAAAGGCCTCTGCCAGCTCACGCGCCTGGGCGGGGTTGCCGAAGCCGTGAACCACGATCCGCGGCCTGTCCATCTCCGCGGCCATATCCTCCACTCGTGCGGTGAGCCGTGAGATGGCCCGCGGCAGAGTGCGCGGCCGTTCCAGAGGCTGGACCTCGCCGTCGCGGATATGCAGCAGCGGCTTCACCCACAGCAGGTTCCCGAGGATGCCCGCCAACGCATTGATCCGTCCGCCGCGGCGCAGCTGCTCAAGATTGGGCACCACGAACAGCGATTGGGAGGCAGCGGCGGTCTCCTCAGCGGCGCGGACCACCTCGGGCTGGCTCCCCCCGAGCTGAGCGGTCATCGCCGCATCGAGCACAGCATGCCCCAGCGAGAGTCCCGTCTGTGCCGAGTCCACGACGCTCACCGGGATTCGGCTGTCCTCACCGGCCAGTCGGGCGGCCTCCACCGTTCCGGAGAGCTTCCCGGAGAGGTGGACGGACACGATGCCCGCATACCCCTGGCCCGCCAGACGGTGATACACCTCGGACAGCCGCCCGGGCGAAGGACGAGAGGTGCGCACCGGTGTCCCCTGGGCCACGGCCAGCGCCAGATCACGGTCCAGCTCCGATGAGGCCCCCGCATAGATCTGGGCGTCATGCTGGGCGGTCTCGATCATCACCGGGATCGGGACGCTGGTGATGTTGGCCCCCAACTGCCCCATCCGGATCTGGCCCTCAGCATCAGTGGGAAGCGAGCAGGAGGAGTCCGTCACAACCGCGATCCGGCCGCGGCGACGCTTCAGGCTGGGCCTGCGTCCGGAGAGGCGGGAGCGCCGGGCGTAGAGCTCCTCCTCTGAGGCCCGGGCCCACTCCTGCACCGAATGTTCCATAGGAAGGCGTCAGCCGGTCACCACATTGACCAGCTTGGGCTCGCGGACGATGACCTTGCGGACACCGCCGCCCTCCTCGATGTACTTCTGGATCTTGGGCAGCGCCAGCGCCTGCTTCTCCAGCTCCTCGGCGGAGATGTCGGCAGGGACGTCGAGCTTATCGCGCAGCTTGCCCTTGACCTGGACCACAGCGGTGACGGTGTCCTCCACCAGCAGGGCCTCATCCACCGCCGGCCAGGAGGAGTTGGCCACCGAGGGCTCATGGCCCAGCAGGGCCCACATGTCCTCAGCGGTGTAGGGAGCCACCAGCGAGAGGATCTGGGCGGTGACCTCTGTGGCCTCACGGACCGCAGGATCAGCGGCACCGGCACCGGCGTCGATCTCCTTGCGCGCTGCGTTGACCAGCTCCATCACGCGGGCGATCACCACGTTGAACTTCTGATCCTCGACCAGCTGCTCAGAGTCAGCGATGGTCCGATGGGTCAGCGACCGCAGACCGGATGCTCCTGCGGAGGGGTCGGCGCCCGGCTCGGACTCCACGTCCTGGGCCAGTCGCCAGGCGCGGGCCAGGAACTTGGCCGAACCCGAGGGCGAGACATCGGCCCAGTCCACGTCGTCCTCCGGCGGGGAGGCGAAGACCATGGTGAGCCGGACAGCATCGACGCCGAAGGTGTCGAGCTGCTCGCCCAGGTTCACACCGTTGCCCAGCGACTTGGACATGGCCTTGCCGCCATTGAGGACCTGACCCTGATTGAGCAGGGCGGAGAAGGGCTCGGTGAAGTTCACCAGGCCCAGGTCGTAGAGCACCTTGGTGAAGAAGCGGGAGTAGAGCAGGTGCAGGATCGCGTGCTCCACGCCGCCGACGTACTGATCCACCGGCAGCCACTTGTTGACCTCCTCGGTGGGGAAGACCGCGTCGTCGTCCTGCGGGGCGATATAGCGCAGGTAGTACCAGGAAGAGTCCACGAAGGTGTCCATGGTGTCGGTGTCCCGGGTGCCCTGCCTGCCGCAGTCGGGGCAGTCCACGGTCACCCAATCCTCGGCGCCGGCCAGCGGAGACTTGCCCTTCGGGGAGAGCTGCTCGCCGCGCATATCAGTGGGCAGCTGCACCGGCAGCTGGTCCTCCGGCACCGGGACCTCGCCGCAGTCATCACAGTGGATGATCGGGATGGGTGCGCCCCAGAAGCGCTGACGCGAGAGCAGCCAGTCGCGCAGGCGGTAGTTGACCTCAGCCTCGCCCAGCTCCTTCTGACCGAGAACCTCGATGGACTTGGCGATGGCCTCCTCCTTGCCCAGGTCCTCCCAGGCCGGGGAGTTGATCAGAGTGCCCTCGCCGGCGGCGGCCACACCGGAGACGGCCGGGTCCTCGTCCTCCGTCTGGACCACCACAGTGACGGGCAGGTCCATGACCAGGGCGAATTCGAGGTCGCGCTGGTCGTGGGCCGGAACGCCCATGACGGCGCCGGTGCCGTAGTCGGCCAGCACATAGTCGGAGGCCCAGACCGGCAGCTTCTCACCGGTCAGCGGGTGGAGGGCGTATCGGCCCAGGAACACGCCTGTGCGCTCACGGTCGGCCGACTGGCGCTCGATGTCGGAGACGCTGCCCAATGCGGCACGGTACTCCTCCAGCTCAGCGCGACGGTCCTCGGTGACCAGTTCCCGGGCCAGCTCCGCGTCGGCGGCGACCACCATGAAGGTCACACCGTAGAGCGTGTCAGGGCGCGTGGTGAAGACGGAGATGACCTTCTGCGGGGCATCTGCGGCGGCCTCGATGGTGTACTTCACCGAGGCGCCGGTGGAGCGGCCGATCCAGTTGCGCTGCATGGCCAGAACGCGCTCGGGCCAGGAGCCCTTGAGCTGCTCCATGTCATCGAGCAGGCGATCGGCATAGTCGGTGATCTTGAAGTACCACTGGTTCAGGGCCTTCTTGGTCACTGGGGTCTTGCAGCGTTCGCAGGCGCCGTCGACCACCTGCTCATTGGCCAGCACGGTCTGATCCTTGGGGCACCAGTTGACCGGAGAATCCTTCCGGTAGGCCAGGCCCTGCTGATAGAACTGCAGGAAGAGCCACTGGGTCCAGCGGTAATAGCGCTCATCGGAAGTGTGCAGGCGGCGGGTCCAGTCGGCGCTGATCGCGTAACGCTTGAAGCTGGCGGCCTGGGTCTCGATGTTGGCGTAGGTCCACTCGGCCGGGTGAGCATCGTTCTTGATGGCCGCGTTCTCCGCGGGCAGGCCGAAGGAGTCCCAGCCGATGGGATGCAGCACGTTGCAGCCGCGCAGCCGCGCATAGCGGGCCGGCACATCGCCGATGGCGAAGGCCTCGGCATGGCCCATGTGGAGGTCCCCCGAAGGGTAGGGGAACATGTCCATCACGTACTTCTTCTCCCGGGTGTCCTCCGGATCTACGACGAAGGTTCCGGCTTCCTCCCAGTACGGCTGCCAGCGCGCCTCGATCTCCTGGAAGTCATACTGCTTCTTGTCGTTCACTGAAAGGGCACCTCATGGTCGTGATGTCGTCGAATACGGGCTTGGGACCCGACACAGTCTAATCCCTCTTCTCACTGTTCCTATGCTGGGGACGTGATGTTTTCGTGGACGGACTTCCCCAGCCGCACCGGTGAGCGGCGGACCCTCGAGGTGACGCTGCCCCAGGGCTCCGCCGAGCTGGCGCTCCATCGCTATGCACCTTCGACGACAGACGACGACGCCGGCCCTCGAGCCCCGCGCCCGCGGCTGCTGCTCATCCACGGCTTCCGTGGTGACCATCACGGGATGCAGCTCATCGTCGATGCCCTGCCCGGCTATGAGATCTTCGTCCCGGACCTGCCCGGCTTCGGTGAGACTCCCCCGCTGCGCTCACCGCGCGGCCGGCGGCTGGAGCACACGGTGGAGCGCTATGCCGAGGTGGTCGAGGCTCTGGCAGAGCAGCTCCGACTGGGCGCCGAGGATGTGGTGGCCGGGCACTCCTTCGGCAGCATCGTGGTCTCGGCGCATCTGCAGCGCGCGGTGCGCCGCTGGGCCGGTGCGGTGATGCTGGCCCCGATCAGCGATGACATCTTCCGGCGGCCCGCGCTGCTGCCCGGCGCGCTCGGCGTCGAGCTCTACTACCGGCTCTGCCAGGTGCTGCCCGGAGGCTGGGGCGACTGGGCGCTGCGCTCTCCGCTGGCTCTGGCGGTGACCAATCTGACGATGATGGTGGGCCGGGAACCGGACCTGCGGGCCTATATCCGGGATCAGCACCGCCGCCACTTCGGGGCCTATTCGGACCGGAAGACCGTGCTGGAGGCCTATTGGGCCTCCAGCCGCCATACGGTCACCGACTATGCGGCCACGCTGGATATGCCGGTGCTGCTGCTCTGCGGCGCGAAGGACCAGCTCAGTACGGTGGCCGGGCGCAGAACCCTGCGCCAGGCCGTTCCGGGGTCTGAAGGTGCGGGAGCTCAGTGGGAGATCCTGCGCGGGACCGGGCACCTGCTCCACTATGAGAAGCCGGCTCAGGCCGGCCGCGCGGTGGAGCGGTTCCTGCGGTCTCTGTGACGGCCGGCTTGTTCGGGTGCGCCGTCAGGATGCTGTGCTGCGCAGCTCCCGGCGGAGGGCGAAGCCGGCCGATGCCACCGTCATCAGCAGCAGGACCAGCGGCAGGGGCTGCAGGACCCAGCTGAGATCGCCCTCCAGGATCATCGCCAGCCGGAAGCCCTCCTCGGCGATGGGGCCCAGAATCATGCCGATGATCAGCGGAGCCAGCGGGAAGCCGCCCTTGATCATCACGTAGCCCAGTACGGCGGCGATCAGCATGACCATCACGTCGAAGAGGTTGGAGCGCAGCGAGTAGCTGCCCAGCACAGCCAGCACGATGCCTGTGGGCCACAGATAGGTGGCGGGGACGCGCTCGATCATCCGGGCCCAGAGACCCGAGCCGAACCAGCCGAGCAGCAGCAGGACCAAGTAGACCACCAGGAATCCGATGAAGATTCCGTAGACCAGGTCCGGGGAGCCGTCGAAGAGTGCGGGGCCAGGCTGCAGGCCGTGGACGGTGATGGCGCCGATCAGCACGGCCGAGGTCACATCGCCGGGGATGCCCAGAGTCAGCGTGGGGGCCAATGCGCCTGCGGTTCCGGCATTCTTGGCGCTCTCCGCACTGACCAAGCCTCGGATGTCCCCGTGCCCGAAGTTCCTCCGGTCCTTCCGGGCGGCACGCTTGGCCTCGTTATAGGCAACGAAGGATCCGATGTCCCCTCCGGTCCCGGGGATCACGCCGATGATGAAGCCGATGACGCTGCCAAGGATGGCCGAAGGCGCCAGCTTCTTCAGCCAGCCGAGTCCGGGGCTGAAGCGCTGTCCCTTGGCCTTGAGCGAGATGCCCAGGCGATTCTCGAACTGCAGGAAGGCCTCGGCCACAGCGAAGAGGCCGATCATCACCGGGATGTAGTCGATACCGGAGGCCAGCTCGGGCGATCCGCCGGTCAGGCGTGGAAAGCCCTGGATGGTGTCCAGGCCGATGAGCGCGATGGCCAGGCCGAGGGCACCGCTGATCAAGCCTTTGAGCATGCGCCCCTCGGAGACCGCGGCCACCACGGTCAGCGCCAGCAGGGCCAGCATGAAATAGGCGGCCGGGCCGAAGCCCAGGGCGAAGCTCGCCAGCACCGGTGCCAGCAGCGCCAGCAGGATCACGCCGATGATGCCGCCCAGCGTGGAGCCCAGCACGGAGACCTTCAGCGCCTGATCGGCCTGCCCCTGACGGGCCAGTGCGTTGCCGTCGTCCACTGAGGCGGCTGAGGCCGGTGTGCCGGGGGCGCGCACCAGGATGGCGGGGATGGACCCGGCATAGACCGCGCCTCCGTAGATGCCCAGCAGCAGCATGGTCCCCTGGATGGGCTCCAGCGCGAAGGTGAAGGGCAGCAGGATGGCCACGCCCACGGTGGCGGAGATTCCGGGCAGAGCACCGACCACGATGCCGATGCTCACGCCGCAGACGATCAGCAGCAGAACCAGCGGATCGGCGATGGCTTCCAGACCGATGAGCCAGTCACTCATGGGATCACCCCTTCCAGCAGCCCGGCGGGCAGATGCACGTCCAGGAGCCCGGCGAAGAGCAGATGCAGAGCTGCTGCGGTCAGCGCTGAGACCAGGAGGATCTGCAGCCATCGCCTGCCGCCCATGAGACGGCTGGCACAGCAGAGGAAGGCGAAGGTGGACGGGATGAAGCCCAGCACGTCCAGCAGCCCCGCATAGACCACGGTGAGTATCAGGATGGCGGCCGCGGTCCGTCGGACAGAGGCGGGCGGCAACACTGCGGAAGGCTGCGGCCGCAGGAGCAGCAGCACTCCCAGCACGGCCAGCGCCGCGGTGATCAGCCAGGGCAACGCCGCCGTGCCGGGATCGGAATCCTGGGTGGCGGCGGGGAAGGTCAGTGCGGCCAGGCCCAGCCCGGCGGCCAACAGCAGCACGACGACGGCGAAGACACGGTCAGCAGTTCTGCTGACCTGAGTGCTCGGCTGTGTCTGTGAATGCTCTGTCTCTGTGTTCGGTGTCTCTGCGTGCTGCGCGCTCATTCCACCAGTCCGATCTCTCGGACGACCTCGCCGTAGCGGTCGTACTCCTCATCCAGGAAGGCGTCGAACTCCTGGGCATCCCGGTGGACCTGGTTCAGGCCCGTGGTCTCCATGTACTCGGAGAAGCTCTCGGACTGACGTGCCTCGTCCAGGCAGTCGGAGAGGAACTCGACATGCTCATCAGGTGTGCCGGCAGGGGCGTAGATCCCCAGCACGGCGGTGGAGTCCCAGTCGTAGCCGAGCTCCTCCAGCGTGGGGACCTCCTCCGGGAAATAGTCCACCGGATCGCCGAAGACGGCCAGGGCACGCAGATCGCCGGACTCCACGAAGGGACGCAGCTCTGCGGCTCCGGCGGTGACGGCATCGGTCTGCCCGCCCATGGCGGCCTGCAGAGCTGAGGCGGTGCCGTCGAAAGGCGCATTGACTAAACGGTCTTCCAGCCCGGCCACGAGGGCCATACCCTCGAAGCCCAGGTGGTAGATGCTGCCGGTGCCGCTGGTGGCCACAGTCATCCGGTCGTTCTCCGAGGTCTGCAGGTCCTCGAAGGTCTCGAGGGGCGAATCCGCAGGGACGGCGATGGCCACCGGCTGCTCGCTGTACTGGATGATGCCCTGGACGTCGCGCTCGGGAAGGATGTCCACGATCCCGAAGTGCTCCAGGATGGACATCTCGATCGCGGCGGTGCCCAAGGTGTAGCCGTCTGGTGTGGAGTCCAGAGCCGAGCGGAAGCCCACGGACCCTGCTCCGCCGGTCTCATTGCGGATCACGAAGCTGGTGCCGCAGGCCTCCTCAGCCTCGGCCACCAGCTGCCGCGTGGTGCCGTCCGCACTGCCGCCCGGGGCGAAGGGGACGACCACGTCGATGGACCGCGAGGGAAAGCCTTCCTCGGCCTGGACGCTCTGCTGGTCCGGGCCCGAACAGGCCGTGATGATGAGTGCGGCGCCCAGCGCCAGGGAGGTCCCGGCGAGCACACGCCTGTGTAGATCTGGATGATGCACAGACATATGGTGGCAGAGATTCCGCCGGAGAGACGGATGTCACAGCTGACAGTCTCACTCCGTGAGCCGAAGGGCTGATGCGGACCGACGTTCGACGGCCGAAATGTCCTCAGCCGTCAGCTGCATGGCGGCGATCCGATCATCCTCCTGGTCGATCTGCACCAGCTCATCCAGCCAGCTGGTGCAGCCGATGGACGGACCTCGCCTCAGGCTCCAGAGGGTCAGGTCAGAGCCTGTCGTCGAAGAAGGGGATCACCGTCTTCAACGCTTCTCCCGCTCCATGGGGGCGATCGTAGAGATCATAGTGCGAAGCGCCATCGATTTCGAGGAGCGTCTTATCGGTGGAATAAGCGCGCTCATAGATCTCGTGGCCATCACGGTGAGCACCGAATGCTCCCTGTTTGTCCTTATCGCCGATCACGACCAGCAACGGCTGGTCAAAGAGTTCTTCGGCCAGGTGGAAGGCGTCCCACCCTAACGCCGCCGCACCGTGTGCGGCTTCGAAGAGGACACAGCCGTGCTTCGCCTGGCCGCGATCGGTGCGGTAATACTCAAAGGCCTCGATGATGTCAATGTCTCCGGTCTGCTGCGCAGCATCGCGAGTCTCGGGCAGAAACCCATTGACCGCACTCTGCTCTCCTCGTGCATCCTTGGTGCGCTGCTGGGCGATCCCAACAAGTGCCTGGAGACAGCCGCCATTCTGGCCAGCCATCTCCCGCTGGAGCCGGCCAAAGTTCGCCCCCGTGACCGAGACCACCGCCCTGAAGCGCTTCTCCGTCTTCGCTGCTGCGAGGGCGTACCCGCCGCCGCCACAGATACCGAGCACCCCGATCCGGTCGATCTCTACATACGGCAGAGTGACGAGGTGGTCGACGACACGGCTGAAGTCCTGGACACGCTGTGCCGGATCCTCCAGGAACCGCGGCTCGCCTCCACTCGCGCCTTGGAAACTCGCATCAAAGGCGATGACCAGGTAGCCAGCGTCTTTGAGGGCAGGGGCGTAGATGTTGCCGGAGGTCTGCTCTTTGCAGCTTCCGATCGGGTGAGCCACAACGATGGTGGGATAGGTCTTTGACTCGTCGAAGTTCGGCGGGAAGTGGAGATCCGCTGCGATATCCCAGTACATGTCGGGATTGCGGAAAGTGACGCGTTCGATAGTGCCGGTGGTCATGGTGTCTCCTCAGTACTGACCGGGGCGATTCCCCGTCGTGACATCCACTCTCCCCCGCGCCGTGCAGACCAACCAGCCCGCGATCTTGCCTAGGAAAGATCTGTCCCAGGATGCAAGTGTGGATCCGCCCTAGGATTGGGACATGTCATCCTCACCTCAGCTCAAAGCCCTGGGCGAGTTCTTCCGGGCAAGACGTGGCGAGCTCACCCCGGAAGCGATTCCCGCCAACGCGGTGAGCGCCTCCACACGGCGACGAGTCGAGGGCCTGAGGCGCGAAGAGGTCGCACAGCTCGCCGCGGTGAGCACCGACTATTACACGCGAGTCGAACAAGGTCGAGTGACACCATCAGACCAGGTCTTCGCCACGCTGTGCCGGACCTTCGCGCTGTCTTCGGAACAGAGGATCTACGCCGAAGATCTCCTCAACCACGCCCGCGGGTACGTATCGTCTGCCCCAGGCCGCGAAGCCGCCCACGACCGGCTCCAGCTGCTGCTGGACCAGCTCACGGACCTGCCGGCACTGGTCCTCGGTCCCAGGATGGACGTCCTCGCCTGGAACGCACCCGCGGCCACTCTGATCACGGACTTCGCACGGATCCCGGCTGCCGACCGGAACTACGTCTCCATCACCTTCACAGCACCTGGGATGAGTGATCTCTATGAAGACTGGCAGTCCGTTGCCCGCACATGCGTGGGCATCCTCCGGCGCGAGGCAGCGGAGAACCCGGACGATCCGGAGCTGGCCGCGCTGGTCGGTCGGCTCTCCATCGCCGACGACGACTTCCGCCGTTGGTGGGCCGAACATCGCGTCGCCGAACAGAACTTCGGAGCCAAGGTCATGTTCCACCCGACGGCCGGACGAATGAGCCTGAGCTGGGACTCCTTCACCTACGCGGGCGCGGCAAGACAGCAGCTCATACTCTGGTCCGCTGTCGCCGGAAGCCCGGACGCACACGCCCTGTCGACCCTCGTCTCTCTCTCACACGATCAGAACTCCATGACCGACTGACAGCATCGCGCTCGCCCAGGACGTCCTCCGCCGAGTCCTCTGCAACCTCCTCGGGCTCTGGCCCCTGGGATTCCCGCGGAGCAGGCGGCGGTGGAGTCGAAGGCGCCGGCGTTCCACCTCCCCCCCCCCTGAGACCCCGACCGCAGCGTCATGCTGATCCCCGCTGTGCCGACCGGGTGCGTCGTCCTCATCGACTCAGATCTGAAGCGCCTCGTGGTCATCTACTGAGATTCTCAAGCCCCGTTGGGACGCCGCGCGGGCCGCCGGCTGGGCGCTGTGGGTGCGCCGGATGCGGCGGATCTCCCCTACGATCTCCTCAGCCTGGGCATAGCCGAAGAAGAGCAGATAGCGGTGACGACCGTCCTCCATATGGGTGGGCCCGATCCATTCCACGCGCTCGGGCAGCTGCACCTGCGCGATGAAGGCCTCCGCCTCAGCCTGCTCGCCTGTCAGGCTCAGCATGCGGGTGGCCGGAGGCAGCCCCAGCTCCAGGCGGTTGTAGAGCTCCCGCCGGGCATAGCCGACCGGATCCCACCGCACCAGCGGCGCGGTCAGCTCCTCCACATCGGCGGTGACCACCACAGTCCCCGAGTCCTCCGGAGTGCCGCGATGGGCACGCACCAACGAGGCGGCACGGAACCAGCGGGACAGCACCTGGCGCGGCACATCAAGACCCTCACGGGAGAGCTGTGAGTCGCCGTCCAGAAGCAGCGCTGCGGCATAGCCCTCCGGAGCCAGCGGCTCCACGCCGGGAGTGCTCACCACCACGGCTGGATCGGTGCCCACCGCAGTCACCGGATGATCCGCCGTCGAGGAGATCACCGGAGTGTTCGGGAAGGCCCGTCCCAGCTCCTGAGCCGTGCGGTCAGCACCACGGGACCCGGCGCGGAAGCCGGCATGGCCGCATTCTGCACAACGATGACCACGATGATGCAGCCCACACCAGCGGCAGCGCAGCGTCCCCGACTGAGCGTGGTGCGGAGGCACCGCCAGCGGACCATGGCAGCTGGGGCACTGCTGACGGCTGCGGCAGCGCTCGCAGATGACCGCCGGAACGAACCCACTGCGGGCCACCTGGATCAGCACCGGACCCTGCTGCAGTCCTTGGCGCGCCGCCCGGTAGGCCGCCGCCGGCAGACGTGCCTGCCGATAGGCCGGTTCGCGCTCCTGCTGATAGGAATCAGCGGTGGAGACCATCCGCGGGGAGGCCTCGCGGCGCTCCTCACGGGACGGCGCCAGATCCTCCAGCCAGCCGCGCTCCACCAGCCGCTGGACCTCCAGACTGCGCGAGGTGGAGAGGAAGAGCAGGGCGGAGCCGGTCAGCACCGTGCGCAGAAGGGCCACCTCACGGACATGGTGGTACGGGGCCCTCGGCTCCGCATGGGTGTGCTCGGCGTCGTCCACCACGATGATCAGCCGCGGGGCGGCCACCGGCGCGAAGATCGCCGAGCGCGTCCCCACGGCGATCCGCGACTGGCCGTAGCGAAGGCGCAGGAAGGAGCGATACCGCGGCGTCGGGCCCATCTCTGCGCTCAGCCTGGCCACCTGCTCGCCCAACTCGGCCTCCAGCAGCTCAGCGGCCAGATCCACATCCCGCTGATCCGGCAGGACGACGACGGCATCCCCACCCTCCGCATAGCAGCGGCGGGCCGCCTCCAGGATCTTCTGAGGCCAGCCTGATGGCCCGTAGGACTTCAGCGCCAGATCAGCCTGCCGGGGGCCCGGCTCCTCGGGAGAGGCTGCCGGTTCAGGGGCGGGGAGGTCTTCGAACTCCTTCTCCACGCGCGCCACGCGCGAGGGCACCGCTGCCCGCAGCACATCTGAGGTGACGCCTGCTCCCCTGGCGGCCACCTTCTCCGCGAGCTCCAGCACCTCAGGTGAGAGCACCGGCAGCGCAGAGACCACTTTGGCGATCAACGAAAGCCGCGAGGACGTCTCCGGCTTCTGCCGGCGGCTGAGCACATAGCCGGACATCTCGCGTCCGGAGAAGCGGACTTTCACCCGGCATCCGGGCACGATCTTCTCTTCCAGATCGATGGGCACCGCATAGTCGAAGGCTCGGTCCAGATGCGGCACCGGAGACTCCAGGAGCACCTGGGCGATGGGCAGATGCTCGGCCGCTCCGGCCGGCAGCTTCTGCGGCGGCGGAGGCGCCAGCGCATCGAGCAGCGCAGGCTGCTGAGCTGGGTCTGGGGTTCCGGCGCCGGGCATAGTCCGATCGTATCGGTCCGCGGGGACATGCTGGGTCCGCCTGTGGAGAGCCGAACCCGGGGCCAGATCAGCGCTGCTGGCCGAGTACCTGCTGGATCTCATCGGCGGCGGCACGCAGCGGCTCCACGAAGCGGCCCTCCACGTCCTCCTCCACCACATCGAGGCCGTTGGCCATGCCGAGGGCCACGTTCAGCGCGGCCACCACATGGCCTTCGGGAGCGAAGACCGGGACCGCCACGGAGCGCAGCCCCAGCTCCAGCTCATGCTCCACCATGGACCAGCCCTGCTCGCGGACGAGCTCGAGCCTGCGCAGCAGCTCCTCCGGGTCGGTGAGCGTATGGTCGGTGAGCGCAGGCAGGGGCGGCTCGAGCCGGTGTCGCTGCTCCTCTGCGGGCAGGTGGGCCAGGTGGACCCGTCCCATCGAGGTCGCATAGGCGGGCAGCCGGGTTCCGGCAGAGATGTTGATCCGCATGATCCTGCGGATATGGGCACGGGCGATATAGACGATCTCTCCGCCGTCCAGCGCCGAGGCTGAGACGGACTCCCCCACCTGTGCGGAGACGCCTTCGATCACCGGTTGGATCAGCTGCGGCAGGTCCGCCGAGGCGAAGTAGGAGTAGCCCAGCTCCAAGACTTTGGGCGTGAGTTCGAAACCTCTCCCCCGCTGCGAGAGATAGCCCATCTCGGCCAGCGTCAGCAGCAGTCTGCGCGCAGTGGCCCGGGAGAGTCCTGCCCGGTCTGCCACCTCGGTCAATGAGAGTTCAGCCCGCACCTGTCCGTCTCCGCCCTCCGGCTCTCGGCCGAAGGCCCTGATGACCTTCAGGCCGCGTGCCAGCGACTGCACATATTCGCCGCCCCCTGACGTGGCCCCCATGCATTCCCTCCCTTCACGTGTTCGCATAACGCACTTGACGCCACTATATGAACCACATCACACTGAAATGAGTATCAGTCCCACTGAATAAGGGACACCGTGAGACGACATTACGTCTTCACGATGGACAACGGAGGATGCTGATGGCGAACTCGCCTTCTGGAGAATCAGTCCTTGACCGCGTCATGCGCGTGCTCACCGCCCTGGAGACCGAACCCGAACTGACCCCCAGCAACCTGGCCGAGGAGACGGGTCTGCCGAAGTCCACGGCCTACCGGCTCATCGATGAGCTGGCACAGCGCGGCCTGCTCGAACGCACCGAGGAAGGCCACGTCACCCTGGGCCGCAGGCTTTGGGAGATGGCCCAGCACACCCCACTGGCGGCCACGCTGCGGCATAACGCGCTGCCCTATATGGAGGACCTCAACGCCGTGGTCCAGCAGACCACCCAGCTCTCCATCCTGGAGGAGGGCTCGGTGATGATCGTCGAGCGCCTCTCCCGCACCGGAGCTGCGGTGAACCCCGCCGAAGTGGCCAGCCGCATGCCCGTGCACCTGACCTCCATGGGCCACGCCATCCTCGCCTTCTCCCCCAGCGACGTCATCGATGAGGTCATGGACCGGCACAGTGAGCGGATCGCCGAGGAGCGCCCCAGCTTCCGGGCCGAGCTGGCCGAGACGCGCCGCCGCGGCTTCTCCAGCCTGGAGGGCCTGATCCACCGCAGCACCACCGGCACCTCCGTGCCCATCCTCGACCGCCAGGGTCACGTCGTGGCGGCGCTGACCACTGTGGTGCCCACCGGCAGCCGCAACGTAGGTGTCCATGTCATGGCCCTGCAGCACGCCGCCCGCCGGATCGCTTTCAGCCTCCAAGGCCGCACTGAGCAGGAGCGCACCGTCGCACCGACCACCCACCGATCACCCACTCGCACCGCCGAACAGCACGAGCCTGTCCTGGCTCGCCTCTAGAAGGAGCTCGCTATGCGACACACCTCTGCCCACACCCGCACCGGGCTGGCCCTGGCCGCCGCGGCAGGACTCAGCCTCACCGCCTGCGGCAACGGCGAGACCCCCGGCGAGGACGGAGAGCTCACCGAGATCACTGTGGGCGCGCTGCCCATCGTGGACAACGCCGCCATCTATCTCGGCGATCAGGAGGGCTTCTTCGAGGACGCCGGCCTGGATCTGACCATCGAACAGGCACAGGGCGGAGCGGCCCTGCTGCCGGCTGTGATGAGCGATGAGATGGACTTCGGCTTCAGCAATGTCACCTCTCTGCTCATCGCCGAGTCCCAGGGCCTCGATGTGGAGATCCTGGCCGGAGGCAGCGCCACCACCGGTGACCCGGATGAGGACTTCGCCGCCGTCGTCGTGCCGGAGGAATCCGAGATCGAGGAGATCGAGGATCTGGAGGGCGCAGAGATCGCGGTGAACACGCTGAGCAACATCTCCGACTCCACCATCAGCGCCGCCGTGGAGGAGGCAGGCGGAGATCCCAGCACCATCGACTATGTGGAGATGCCCTTCCCGGATATGCCCGCCGCCCTGGAGAACGGCACAGTGGACGCCGCTGCGGCGGTGGAGCCCTATCAGACCATCATCCTCAACGACGGCGCCCGGGACATCTTCTCCAACTACGCCTATCCGGTGGAGGACCTCACGGTGGCCGTCTGGTTCAGCGCCAGCGACTACGTGGAGCAGAACCCGGAGATCGTCGAAGCCTTCACCGAGGCCATGGCAGAGTCCCAGAACTACGCGGCGGAGAACCCCGACGCCGTCCGCGAGATCCTGCCCACCTACACCGACCTCGAGGATGAGGTCATCGAGCAGCTCACACTCTCGGACTATCCCGAAGCGGTGAACCTGGACTCCCTGGAGCAGATCAACCAGATCTCTGCCGAATCAGGAGTCATCAGCGAGGAGGTCGATCTGGACCTGCTCTTCGGCGATCACACCATCTCCGACTGAGCAGAGCTGGGCGGCGCTTTCAGCCGCCCGGTGTCCAGCGATGATCACTGGACACCCGGCCGCTGAGGCCTGCTCTGAAGGCGCCGCTCAGAAGACGATGGTCACATTGCCGTCGCGCAGCACCCGCTCCTCGCAGTGGGCCTCCACCGCTGAGGAGAGCACACGGCGCTCGACATCGGCACCGCGGCGCTGCAGATCCGCCGCAGTGTCCTCATGGGTCACCGAGATGACGTCCTGCGCGATGATCGGCCCCTCATCCAGATCCTTGGTCACGTAGTGGGCCGTGGCACCGATCAGCTTCACACCGCGCTCCTTGGCCTTGCGATAGGGCCCTGCCCCGATGAAGGCGGGCAGGAAGCTGTGGTGGATGTTGATGATCGGCACGCCGACGTCGTCGATGAAGTCCTCACTGATGATCTGCATATAGCGGGCCAGCACCACCAGGTCGACATTGCCCTTCAGCAGCTCCAGATGCTTGGCCTCGGCCTCCTCACGGCGGTCCTTCTCCACGGGCACGTGGAAGAAGGGGATCCCGAAGGCGCGCACATCATCGCTGTGGTCCGGGTGGTTGGAGACCACCATGGTGATGTCGATGGGCAGCTCCCCACGGCGATGCCGCCACAGCAGGTCCAGCAGGCAGTGATCCGACTTCGAGGAGAAGACGGCCACACGCTTGCGCTGATTGGCCGGGGCCAGCGTCCAGGTCAGATCGAAGTCGCTGAGCACCTCGCCCAGGCGCTCACGGAGATCCGGCAGGACCACGCTGAGGTTCGGGAGGGTGAACACCGTCCTCTGGAAGAACCGCCCGCCCTCGGGGTCCGAAGTGTGCTGGTCCAGTGAGGCGATGTTCGCCCCCGCCTCAGAGAGGACTCCGGTGATGGCCGCGACCAGTCCGGGCTGATCCGTGCCCTGGACGATCAGGCGGGCAACGTCGTCGCCGACGGCTGGGGGCTCAGTGCGTCGTTGCAGGCTCACAGATGCTCCTTACTGCTCGGCACGGCTGGCCTGCTGCAGCTCGCGACGCCAGGTCTCGGCAGCTTCCAGCTCGTTGAAGGTGAAGATGTGGAATCCGGTGATGGAGGTCTGCGACTGGCCCAGCTGGCGGACCAGTCCGCGGATCAGCTTGGTGGGCTTATAGCCCGAGGGGCTGAAGAACTTCCAGAACATGTTCTGCTGCTTCTTCAGGAAGTTGGCCGACTGCCCCAGCCCCAGCGAGGCGGAGATGCGCATGAGCTTCTGCCGGCTCACCGGCCCGGGCATCCCGGCGAAGACCGGCAGCTCCACGCCCTCGGAGCGGATCCGCTCACCCCAGCGGATGAATGTCTCCGGGCTGAAGCAGATCTGGGTGAGCACGCGGTCGGCATAAGGGGCCTTGTCCCGCAGCGCCTGATCGATGGCATCATCCGGGAAGAAGGCGTGGCCCTCCGGATAACCTCCGATCCCGATGTCCTTGAAGTGATGTCCCCGCTCCTTCAGCGCGCGGAGCAGGTCGAGGGCCTGGTGAAACTCCCCGGCGGGCTCCTCGGCATCACCGGCGATGACGAAGAGACGGCCGATCCCGGCGGACTCCAGACGACTGACGATCTCATCCAGCTCACCCGGACCGGAGACCATGCGCGCCGGGATATGCGGGGCCACGCTGTAGCCCTTGCCCACCAGCGACTCGCTGAGTCCCAGCGTGGGCTCCAGGCCCTTTCCTCCGGTGGCGGTGATGGTCAGCGGCACCTCGGTGGGAACAGCCCCCAGCACCTTCTCCTCGGCCGTCTTGAACGGCATGACCTCGTACCCGATGTTCTCCACGAGTCCGCGGAGCACTTCACGCTCAGCGTCGTTGCGGGCAAGGGGACTGCGGGAGGAGAAGCTAGCCATGGGTACCCTCCTGGGCGGTCGGTGTTCATGACGCGAACTGTGTTCGCAGGTCTGCATCACATGCTGTCACTCTCGAACGCCGGCGTCGGGGGTCCCTCTCATTCAGCGGGGGCTGATCAGGACATCTGTCCTATGGGCCTCAGGCGAAGGCACTGTGCCCGGTGATCTCCCGTCCCGCGATCAGACTGCTGATCTCGTGGGTGCCCTCGAAGGTGTAGAGCGATTCGGCATCGGCGTGGAAGCGGGCCACCTGATGATCCAGCAGGATTCCGTTGCCGCCGAGCAGCTCCCTGCCTAGGGCCGCAGTCTGGCGCATCTGCGTGCAGACCCAGCCTTTGGCCGCAGCGGCCTGCGCTCCGGAGACCCCGCCCCCTGCGGCCAGCTGGCCCAGACGCACCGCCATCCCAAGTGAGGCGTTGAGATTGCCGAGCATGCGCACCAGCTTCTCCTGGACCAGCTGGAATCCGCCCAGCGGCCTGCCGAACTGCTCACGGCTCAGGACATACTCCCGGGTGTGCTCATAGATCCCGGCCTGCAGACCCACCGCATTCCAGACCACGGCGGGGCGCAGGTCCTCGAAGGCCCGGTTGAGCTCGGCGAAGCTGTTGATCTGCGGCAGCCGGGCCTCCGCGCCCACAGAGACCTCATCCAGACGGATATGGGCATTGCCGACCATCCGCAGAGAGGTCTTGCCCTCGATGAGGCTGACCTCCATCCCTGGGGCGTCGGTGGGCACCAGGAACGCCTTGGCCTGACCATCCTGGACATCGCGGGCGACGACCACGGCGTACTGCGACAGTGCCGCATTCCCGATCCACCTCTTCTCCCCGGAGAGCACCCAGCCCTCGCCCTGCCGGCGCGCCCGGGTGCTCAGGCCTCCTGCGATGTCCGAGCCGTGGTCAGGCTCGGTCAGCGCAAAGCAGCCGGTCAGGGCGAAGGTCTCGATCTGCTCCTGCAGGGGCGCATAGCGCTCCGCCGGAAGACCGCGGCGCAGGATGGTGTCGAACATCCCGATCTGGCCGTCGATGAGCACCGCCAGGGAGGCATCGGTACGGGAGAGCTCCAGATTGCGGAAGCCGGCGAACAGCGGTCTGACCCGTGGGTTCCGCTCGCTGAGCTCGCCGGCCTCCCAGAGCTCGCGGGGCCGGACGAAGTCTCCTGCGGCGAACTCCTCGCGCAGGAACTCCGGGCTGTCACCCCGCTCCCAGTGATCCCGCAGGACCGGTTGGGCGCGCTCCTGCAGGAAGCTGCGCAGCCGCAGCAGCGCGCTGCGCTCGGCCTCGGTGAGCACATCTGCCCAGCCGTAGAAGTCCCCGGGCCCGATGAGCTGCTCGGTCATGGGGCGACAGTCTGCTGATCGGCGTCGGCGCTGCGCGCCACCTCCTTGACGCGGCGCATGTTCAGCTTGCCCGCCGGTGTCCGCTCCAGCTGCTGACGGATGGCGATGCTGCGCGGCTTCTTATAGCCGGCCAGCTGCTGCGCCACCCAGCTCTGCAGCTCCTCCGGGCTGAGCGCCTCAGAATCATCCACTGCGACGACGGCGGAGACGCGCTCGCCCAGGCGCTGGTCCGGCAGGCCGAAGACCACAGCATCGTGGACGGCCTGGTGGGTGAGCAGCGCCTCCTCCACCTCGGCGGGATAGACCTTCTCTCCGCCAGTGTTGATCACGGCGGAGCCGCGGCCGAGGAACTCGATATAGCCGCCCTCATCCACCTGCACGTAGTCGCCGGGCTTCACGTGGCGCTTCCCGGAGATGACCGGATAGGTCTCGCGGCTCTTCTCGGGTTCGTTCAGGTAGCCCTTGGGCAGGGCACCTCGGAAGGCGAGGATCCCGGTGGATCCGGGAGTCTGCTGGACCTCGCGGTCCTTCTCGTCCAGGACCACAGCCTCGGCGGCCAGCTTGAACCGGGCCGGCAGGTCATCCTCGCTGCGGGTGATGCCCATGGCGAAGGGTCCACCCTCGGTGGAGGCCAGCACGTCGATGATGGTGACCTCGCCCAGTCCGTGCAGCCTAGCCTTGGTCTCATCGCTGAAGCGCATCCCCGAGCTCATCACGGCGTTCAACCGCAGCCCTTCCCGGCCCGGGTGGGCGGCCAGCGCCTCCGAGACCGGCTGGGCCACAGCGTCTCCGGCCACGATGAGCTCGGTGACCCCTTCGGCCAGCGTCAGCTCGGCGGCCGCAGCGGCATCGAGGCTCGGATTCGGGTTGACCACCACAGTGCCGCCCACAGTGAGCGTGTTGCCGGACATGAACAGCGCCGTGGCGTGGATGAAAGGCGCCAGCGGCAGGGTCACCACATGCGGGGTGTCCGGATCCGTGGCGATCCCCACCGCCTCCTGCAGCGACTCCGGCGGCGTGATCCCCAGCGGGGTATAGGTGGAGGTGACCTGGATGTCCATGAGTCCGCCCAGGCTCCACACCACTGCCTTGGGCCGTCCGGTGGTGCCGCCGGTGAAGATATAGAGCTCGGCGTCGCGGTCCACCGTGCGGTGCTCGAGCACCTGCTCGAAGCTCAGCAGCTCCTCCACCGGGACCGCCGACGCCGGCCCAGCCGTCTCCGCGGGCTGTTCCGCGGGCGAGGTCCAGGCCGAGTCGTCCACCTCCACCCAGACCTCAGGCGCCTGCTCCGGCATGCTCTGGAGCACCTGCTCCTGAGCCGCCCGTGCCTCAGCGCGGACGGAGGAACGGTAGATGAGCGCCTTGGGCGTGGAGATCTCCGCGAGCTCCACCACTTCTGCCGCGCGGTACCGATAATTCATCGGCGCAGGGATCGCCTCCAGCTTCAAGCAGGCGTAGAAGAGGATCAGAAACTCTGCGGTGTTGTGCAGATAGAAGGCGACGACATCGCCGCCTCCGACTCCTCTGCCCTGAAGATAGGCGGCGGCGCGGCCGGCGGCCTCGTCGAACGCGCCGTAGCTGAACCGCCGCTCACCGGCCACCAGCGCGGTCCGCTCAGGTGACTGCCGGGCGATCTCCTGCCAGAGGTTGGCATGGTTCTCGAACATCGGGGCTCATCCCCCAGCCGCGGGTTCGGTCTGCGCGCCGGCAGGGTGCTCTCGTGGATCCGGGCGCGCCGGCCCGCCGGAGGTCTGGGCATCGGCCGAGAGCTGCTCGGTCCAGGCCTGATCCAGCGCCGAGGTGGTCCACCCTCCCGGATGGTCGGCGGTGCGCAGCTCCGCCGGATGGGAGTAGAGCGTCAGCCGATCTCCGCCCAGACCGATGGCCTGCCCGGTGACACCCTCAGAGGCTGCGGAGGCCAGCCAGACGATCAGCGGAGTCACATCGCCGGGCTCACCCAGGGCGTGGTCCTGACGCGCGGCGGCAGGCAACTCGAGGCCTTGCTCGAAGGCCGCGGACCACTCCTGGTACACCGGGATGGTGGCGGTCATCGCAGTCATCGCCGTGGGCACCACTGTGTTGACCATGATCTTGTCCCGGGCGAGCTCCATGGACAGCGTCCGCGCCAGGGCCACGATGCCGGCCTTGGCCGGGGCGTAGTTGGACTGGCCGAAGGAGCCGAACTGGCCGGCCGGGGAACCGATCAGGATCAGGCGCCCGCCCTCGCCCTGGTTCCGCATCTGCTTCAGCGCAGCAGTGACGCAGGTCCAGGTGCCCTTCAGATGGGTCTCGATGACGGCGTCGAAGTCTGACTCCTCCATCTTCCAGCTCACGCGGTCCCTCAGGATTCCGGCGTTGGTGACCATGACATCGAGGCGGCCATAGGTCTCCACGGCCTGGGCCACCAGCTCATCGGCGGCTGACTGCGGGCCTACCTTCCCCGGGGCGGCGGATGCAGTGCCGCCGCCGGAGGTGATGGCCTCGGCGACCCGGTGGGCGGCGTCGGCGTCGGCGTCGTTGACCAGCACCGAGGCGCCGGCTGCGGCGAGGGCCAGGGCATAACACTCCCCCAGGCCGCGGCCAGCTCCGGTCACCACAGCGACCTTGCCCTCGAGCTCCCCGGCCGTCACGCGATGGGTGTAGCTGCTCAGCTGTTCAGTCATCTCAGGAACTCCTTCAGCGGTAGTAGCGCAGAACCTGCTTGGCGGCGCAGGCGGGCTTGTCGCTTCCTTCCACGTCCCAGGTCAGGTCAGCGTGGACCTGGTAGCCGCCGGGGATCTCGGTGACCTCGGTGACGGTGCCGCGGATGCGGATGCGGCCTCCGGCCGGAACAGGCGCCGGGAAGCGCAGCTTGTCCAGGCCGTAGTTGATCCCGGAGCTGAGCTCTGTGACTTCGAAGACCTCGGCCATCAGGGGCACCACGCGGCTCAGCGTGAGGTAGCCGTGGGCGACCACTGTGCCGAAAGGGCTCTTGGCCGCGGCCTCCGGGTCGGTGTGGATCGGGTTGTGGTCCCCGGAGACATCGGCGTACTGCTGGATGTCCTCCTGGGTGATGGTCTGCCAGGAGGAGGGCCCGAAGTCGGCCCCCTTGAGATCGGGCAGCTGGTCCACGGTGACGGAGAGTCGGTTCTCGGCTGCTTCAGCCATCAGTACCTCCAGTAAGTGTGAATGATGCGGATACGCAGGCTCCATATTTGACTTGCGTCACATTCAGTATCAGGTAGCCTTAATTGTGCGTCAAGATGTCACTGGCAGCAGCCGACTATGCTGAGCAGGTCATCTCCCCGCCGCCTAAGGAGGCCCCATGCCTCAGCCGCCCAAGACCGACCCGCAGCCGACGCCGGGTGGGTGGTACCTCTACATGCTGAAGCTCATCGAGACCGGACTCCGCCCCTCCCTGGAGTCCGCCCTCTCCGCACACGGCTTCACCACCTCGCAGTACACAGCACTCTCCGTACTGCGCGTGCGGCCCGGCATCACCTCCTCCGAGCTGGCCCGGCGCTCCTTCGTGAGGGCCCAGTCCATGGCTGAGACGGTCTCCAGCCTGCAGGAGCGCGAACTGATCTATAAGGAGCCGGACCCAGCACATGCGCGCAGGCTGCTGCTGCAGCTGACCGACCGCGGCGAGCAGGCGCTGGCCGAGGTGGAACAGCCGGTGGAACAGGCGGAGGCCGCAATCCTGGACGGGCTGAGCGACTCCGCACGCACTCAGCTGGCCTCCTCCCTGCGCACTCTGCGCCACAACCTTCAGACCCTGGGCGACGGACCTCCGTAGATCCACCCTTCGACCACTACAGGAGATGTGATGAATATCGAGCTGACCGATGACATAGTGGCCATCGACGTCCACACCCACGCCTTGGCTTCAACCCACGAGGACGCGGATTCGCAGGAGCACGCCGAGCACAACTCGGCGATGCAGAAGTACTTCAGACGTGACTTCAAGACCCCCACCGTCCATGACCTCGCGGAGATCTACCGCGAGGAGAACATGATGTGCGTGGTCTTCTCCTTGGATTCCAGCTGGCTCACCGGTGAGCCCAATGCGGTCAGCAATGAGGAGATCCTCGAGATCGCCACGGAATACCCGCGCACCGTCATCCCCTTCAGCAGCGTGGATCCGCACAGCGGACGGCGCGGAGCTCGGGAGGTCCACCGTCTGGCCGAGATGGGCACCCAGGGCTTCAAGTTCCACCCCAGCTCCCAGGCCTTCTACCCCAATGACCGCGACGTCTACCCGATCCTCGAGGCCATCGAGGAGACCGGAACTGTGGCCCTGTTCCACAGCGGCCACACCGGCGCCGGAGCAGGACGCCCGGGCGGCGGAGGCATCCGCCTGAAGTTCGCCAACCCCATGTACGTGGACGATGCGGCAGTGGACTTCCCTGAGCTGAAGATCATCCTGGCCCACCCCTCCTTCCCCTGGCAGGATGAGGCTCTGTCCGTGGCACTGCATAAGCCGCATGTGCACATCGATCTCTCCGGGTGGTCGCCGAAGTACTTCCCACCGAATCTGATCCAGCACGCCCGCACACTGCTCAAGCACAAGATGTTGTTCGGCACGGATTACCCGCTGCTGACTCCGGAGCGCTGGATGCGCGACTTCGACCGCCTGGAGTTCGACGAGGACATCAAGCGGCTGATCTTCCGCGAGAATGCGGCTCGCCTGCTCGGACTCGCGCCGGAGGCCTCCTGACCCCGGCCATCTCTTCTCACCGGGCGAGGCGGCCCGTCCTCGCAGGCGCACTGCCGAGACATCATCTTCGATCCGATGTGCGGAGCCGCCCGCAGGGTGGCCAGGGAATCGACGCCGTCGATGAGCACGACCTCTCCTCCATGCAGCACAGAGAGCGACACCGACTCCAGGCGATAGGGCCAGCCGTCACTGTTCTGCATAGCAGAACACTACCTTCACTGTGACTGCAGTCACCTCCAAGCTGACATGCTTCTCGGCAAGCCATGCGAAGGCGAGCCGACGGGAGGGCACCATGGGAGACCACATCGAGCCGAAGAGCCGCTGGACCGCCGTCGCCTGTGCCGCACTGCTGGGACTGACAGCCTGCGGCGGAGACCAGGGGGACGAGGTCACATCGATCCGGGCGGCAGACGCCGCCGGAATGCCCTCCGCCTTCCTGCAGTACGGCATCGACCAGGGGCATTTCGACGAAGTGGGCCTGGACATCGACCTGGAAGCATCTGTGGGCGGAGCCGCATAGATCCCGTCACTGGTCAATGGGGACACCCACTTCGCCGGCTCCAATGCAGTCAGCGCTCCCCTGGCCGCCGACCGCGGCCTTCCGATCAGGATCGCCGCCGGTGGGACCAGGACTGCACAGGAGGAAGAGGACGATTTCGCTCCAGTGTTCGTGCGGGCCGATGATGTGGACGCGGCGCTGCTGATCGAGCCGTTCGTCACCACCGCCCTGAACCGGGACTTCGAGCCGGTGATGAGACCCTACGTGGAGTCCCAGCCCGAGATGATGATCGGCTGCCTATCTCACCTCCGAGCAGCTCGCCTCCGAGGACCCGGAGGCCGTGGAGGCATTCCGAGAGGGCATCTCGCGGACAGCCGAGGATGTGGCCGAAGAGCCTGAGGCGCTGCCGGATGTGTCGGAGATCGACGCGGAGACCGCCCGCGAGCTGCTCACGACCTCCCCCACAGGACGACCCCGGCATCATGAGTCTGATGGGGTACTACGTCCTGAGTGATGGCGAGCGCCCCGAGTTCACCCGCCGCCGCATGACCGACAGCTCTGACATCCGACTGAAGGAGATGCGCGCCGCAGCGATCGATCACCAGATCCTCTCGCTCACCGCAGCATACACCAACCCCTTCCCCGCCAAGACTGCCAAGCACCTCTCCCGCACCGCCAACGAGGCTCTCGCAGAAGTGATCAGGACATATCCTGAGCAGTATTCGGGACTGGCGGCCGTGCCTTTCAGCGCCGAGGACGCCAGAGCATCAGAGCTTGACCACGCCGTCAGGACACTGGATCTCAAGGGGGCTGTGCTCAATGGTCATGTGCGCGATCGTTACACGCCCCCGAATTCTTCGACTTCTGGGATGGACAGAGTCGCTGGGCACCCCCGTCCATCTCCACCCGAGCACCCCGATCTCCGGCCTGTTCAGCAGGTATCACGAACGCGGCCGGGACGGCTCCGTCTTCGGCTTCGGCGCTGACAGAGGGCTGCATCTGCTGCGCCTGATCGCCTCCGGTGCCTTCGAGCGCTTCCCAGAGCTGACGTTGGTGGTGGGCCCTCTCGGCGAGGCCCTCCCCTTCTGGATCAATCGGATCGACTACATGCACGGCAAACAGATCGCCACAGGGCGCTACCCCCACATGAAGCCGCTGCCCATGAAGCCATCAGAGTACCTGCGCCGCAACGTCTGGGTCACCACATCAGGGCTGCCCTGGACCGAGGATGTCATGTACGTGCGTCAGAAGATGGGCGCCGACCGCGTCATGTATGCCATGGACTACCCCCATCAGTACGAACCGGCGGAGGTTGCCGAGCAGGACGCACTGCCGATCAGCGGCGAGGAGAAGTTCGAGTTCTTCGAGGGCATCGCCACACGCGTGTTCGATCTCGACCTTCCGCCCGCCACCTCTTGACTTCCTGATACAGGTAGCCTGATACTAAATGTGTTGCACCTCACATTGAAGGGATGTCGCCATGCACAAGAAGACCACTGTCACAGGATCCACCCTCGCAGCTCTGGCCCTGACGCTGACAGCCTGCGGAGGCGACGGTGACGCCGCAGATGACGGAGAGCTGACAGACATCAGCCTGGGCGTGCTGAACATCGCACCCTCGGCCGCCGTGCAGTATGGGCTGGACGAGGGCATCTTCGAGGAGCATGGCTTCAACGTGGAGATCGTCGAAGGCCAGGGTGCGGGGGCCATGCTTCCTGCAGTCCAGACCGGAGACATGGACTTCGCCGTGGGCAACGCACTCTCCGTGCTCACCGCAGTGGACCAGGGCCTGGAGATGCGCCTGCTGACCGGCTACTCCCACTCCTACGCCGAGGGCGATGACATCAACGGCGTGGTGGTCCGCAGTGAGGATGACATCGAAGGCTGGAGCGACCTGGACGGACTGGACGTGGCAGTGAACGTCCTCAACGGACAGGGTGACCTCACCATCATGGAGGCCGTCTCGCAGGACGGCGGGGACCCGAACTCCCTGGGCCTGACTGAGATCGACTTCCCCGAGATGACGGCCCAGCTGGAGCGCGGCAATGTCGATGCCATCTGGCTGCCCGAACCCTTCCTCAGCCAGACCCTGGCTGACGATGAGTTCGAGCTCCTCGGACACCCGAACCAGGAGGTGATCCCGGGCCTCCCCACGATGCACTCCTTCACCTCAGCCCAGTACGCCGAGCAGAACCCTGAGCTGACCGAACAGTTCCAGGAGGCCATGGACGAGGCCCTCACCGCCGCAGAGGAGGACCCGGAGGGGACCGCGCAGGCCCTGGCCACCTTCCTGGACATGGATGAGGATGTGGCCGCAGATGTCCGCCTCGAGGAGTTCGACGCCGACCCCCGCGTGGAGCAGCTCGACACCATGGTGGAGCTGATGGTCGAGTACGACTTCATCGACGAGCCGGTGAACCTCGACGAAGTGGTCCTGGACTGATTCGACGATGAGCCCCACCACCTCTGATGCGCCAGTAGACCGGGAGCCCAGCCACCTGCGCATTGCTGCCGAGGAGATTCGGCCGCCAGCCTCGAAGCCACAGAGGACCTCAGACGTGTCCCATCAGCGAGTACGCGCGGGCAGTTCGCCCGGCCGCGGGTATGGAGTGACTCATGATCTGCCTCCGGCCATTGAGTGTGGCACACGGCACATATACGCCGTTGTCCCACCGTAGGTCCACCCTCCGCACGAGTGTTCGCGTTTTCCTGCCCAATGGGCCAGCCCCTGCTCCCAGAACTCAGCTGCGGCCATGATGACTGCATGAGACCCGATGTGACCTACAGCACTTACTCGAAGGAGGATGCGTGGCCACACCAAAGCGGGGGAAACCCCGACGCACAGGCGATCCGCCCTGGATGGCTCCGGCCCTGGGGGCCGCCGGCATCATGGGATTCCTTCTCCTGTGGGAGATGGTTCCTCGCGTCGGCATGGTGGACGGCAGATATCTGCCTCCGGCCTCGGAAGTGATCCTGGCCGCGATCGAGAATCTGGGCGGCGGCGACTTCTGGCAGGCCGTGACAGACACCATGCAGGCCTGGGCCATCGGCCTGGGCATCGCAGCCGTCTCCGCCACGGTGCTGGGGCTCGTCATCGGCATGAGCCCCTTCCTGAAGCGCTACACCCACTCGACCATCGAGTTCCTGCGCCCCATCCCCTCAGTGGCCCTCATCCCGCTGGCGGTGCTGCTCTTCGGCATCGGCATGGAGTCGGCTCTGCTGCTGATCATCTACGCCTGCTTCTGGCAGGTGCTGATCCAGGTGCTCTACGGCGTCGGAGATGTCGACAGTGTGGCCATGCAGACCGCGCAGTCCTACGGCTTCAGCTACGTCCAGCGCATCCGTGACGTCGTGGTCCCCACTGTGCTGCCGTACTTCATGACCGGCATCCGGCTGGGTGCGGCCGTGGCGCTGATCCTGGCGATCACCGCCGGGCTGGTCATCGGTTCGCCCGGACTGGGCAGCTCCATCGCCCGAGCCCAGCAGGGCGGCGCGATCACCAATATGTACGCCCTCATCCTGGCCACCGGGATCCTGGGCGTGCTGATCAACCTGGCCGCACGTGCGGTGGAGAAGCGCGTCCTGTCCTGGCACACCTCCGTGAGAGGAGAGCTCGCCGCATGAGCATCTTCAACCGCGTCATCTCACCCGTGCTGGCCCTGGTGGCTCTGCCCATCCTCCTGATCGGCGCCTGGTGGATCTACACGCTGAACTCGACCAGCTTCTTCGTCCCGGAGCCGGTGGGGCTGGTGGAGACCTTCATCAGCACCTGGATCACCGGGGAGCGGCTCACCGCCGATGTGCTGCCCAGCCTGCGCCGCCTCGGCATGGGATTGGCCCTGGCCATCGTGCTGGGCATCCTGCTGGGCCTGCTGATCGGCCTGAACCGGACGGTGCGGGCGCTGACCGAACCCGTCTTCGAGTTCTTCCGCGCTCTGCCGCCGCCGGTGCTGATCCCAGTGCTGATGCTGCTGATCGGCGTGGGCAACACGATGCAGGTGGCGGTGATCGTCTCCGGCTGCATCTGGCCCATCCTGCTGAACACCATCGAAGGTGTCCGCGGCATCGATCCGGTGCAGTCCGAGACCTCACGGTCCTACGGGATCAGCGGATTCAGCCGAGTCCGCTACCAGATCCTCCCGGCGGCGGCACCGCCGATCATGGCCGGAGTCCGGCAGAGCCTGTCCATCGCACTGATCCTGATGGTGATCTCGGAGATGTTCGCCACCTCCTCCGGACTGGGCTTCACCATCGTGCAGTTCCAGCGCTCCTTCGCCATCCCGGAGATGTGGTCCGGCATCGCAGTGCTGGGCATCATCGGCGTCACCCTGTCCTTCATCTTCCAGTTTGTCGAACGTCGAGTTCTGCGCTGGTACCACGGACTGAAAGAGGTAGAGAATGCAGCCTGAGACCGAGAACACCAGCACCGGCCCGATGCCGGCCGGCAAGACCCTCAGCGACGAGGACACCCTGCTGCGGGTCCGCGGACTGCAGAAGGTCTACCAGACCGACGCCGGCCCCATCGAGGCCGTCCGGGACCTCACCTTCGACCTGGGCCGCGGCGAGCTGGCCTGCCTGGTCGGCCCCTCCGGATCCGGCAAGACCACGCTGCTGAAGTGCATCGCCGGACTGATGAACGTCACCAGCGGCGAAGTGATCCTCGACGGCCAGGAGGTGACCGGCCCGCCCAAACGGATGGCCGTGGTCTTCCAGGAGTACGGCCGCTCGCTGTTCCCCTGGCTCCGCGTGGACTCCAATGTGGAGCTCCCGCTGAAGAACGCCGGCATCGACAAGGCCCAGCGCCGCGAGCTGGTCCAGGAGGCCCTGGAGGCGGTGGGGCTGGACCATGTGCCCCGCTCCTACCCCTGGCAGCTCTCCGGCGGTATGCAGCAGCGCGTGGCCATCGCCCGCGCCATCGCCTATCAGCCGGAGGTCCTGCTGATGGATGAGCCCTTCGCCGCCGTGGACGCACAGACCCGCGCGGACCTGGAGGACCTCATCCGCTCGGTGTGGAAGAAGCTGGGCGTGACCATCCTCTTCGTCACCCATGACATCGACGAGTCGGTGTACCTGGGACAGAGGGTCATCATGCTCTCCTCCTCCCCCACCGTCATCCAGGACGACATCGACATCGACCTGCCCGCAGAACGAACCCAGCTGGAGACACGATCGGCGCCCCGGTTCACCGAACTGAGGCACCACGTCTATGAACAGATCCAGGCGGCCAAGCAGGGCTTCCGCCCGGACGGCGACTGATCACAGGAAGGAAACGCTATGACAGCACAGAATCTGCAGGGAGTCCTGGACTCATCCGGAGACACAGTGGACCTGCTGCGCAACTCGCAGCTGGGCGCCTATGTCTATCCGGTGGTCCCCACCGAGTTCTCCAACTGGCGCAGCGAGCAGCAGGCCTGGCGCCACGCCGCCGTGCTCTACGATCAGTCCCACCACATGGACAACCTGTTCATCAAGGGACCGGATGCGCTCAAGCTCATCGCGGACACCGCGGTGAACACGGTCTCCAACTTCGCGGTGAACAAGGCCAAGCAGTACGTCCCGGTGACCCCCTATGGGCATGTCATCGGTGACGGCATCATCTTCCGCGAGGCCGAGGAGGAGTTCGTGTACGTAGGCCGCAGCCCCGCGGCCAACTGGCTGCTGTTCCAGGCTGAGACCGGCGGCTACGACGTGGACGTGGAGGTGGACCGTCGCTCTCCCTCCGCACCGATGGGACGTCCGGTCTCGCGCAGGTGCTACCGCTTCCAGATCCAGGGACCGAACGCCTGGCAGGTCATCGAGAAGCTCCACGGCGAGCCGCTGGAGCAGCTGAAGTTCTTCAACATGAGCTGGATGAACATCGGCGGCCGCCAGGTGCGCACGCTGCGCCACGGCATGGCCGGCGCCCCCGGCCTGGAGATCTGGGGACCCTACGAGGACTACTACGAGGTCCGCGACATCATCCTGGAGACCGGCGCCGAGTTCGGCACCCGACCGGTGGGCTCGCGGACCTACTCCTCCAACACCATCGAATCCGGCTGGATCCCCTCCCCGCTGCCGGCCATCTACACCGGCGAGGAGCTGCGCAGCTACCGCGAGTGGCTGAGCGCCGACAGCTACGAGGCCAAGAACGCGCTGGCGGGCAGCTTCGTCTCGGAGAACATCGAGGACTACTACCTGACCCCCTGGGCCCTGGGCTACGGCGGGTTCGTGAAGTTCGACCACGACTTCATCGGCCGCGAGGCCCTGGAGAAGCTCGATCCGGCCTCCCAGTATCGCAAGGTGACCCTGGCCTGGAACGCCCAGGACATCAAGAAGGTCTGGGGCTCGCTGGTGGATCCGGACGGTCCACAGTACAAGTACTTCGACCTGCCGATGGCCCAGTACGGATCCTCCAACTACGACGCCGTCATCGACGCCGACGGGACCACGGTCGGCTTCTCCATGTTCACCGGCTACACCTATAACGAGCGCCAGGTGATCTCCCTGGCCACTGTCGCCCCCGATGTCCCGGAGGGCGCCGAGGTCAAGGTGATCTGGGGCGAGCCCGACGGCGGGACCTCCAAGCCCACTGTGGAGCGTCACGAGCAGATCGAGATCCGTGCTGTGGTCAGCCCGGTTCCGTTCTCCGCCGTGGCCCGCAGGGAGTACGCAGGGGGCTGGCGCACCGAGCAGTCCTGAGCTCCCTGCTCCGCCGGCCGCAGTCTCCAGCTGGCGCTGTCCATGGCAGGCTGAGGCCCCGGACCCGTCGGCCCGGGGCCTCAGCTGTGCCCGCTCCGTCCGAGCCCGCTCCCTTCACGAGCTGAGTTTCCGCCCCGCGGTATGAGCCGTCGCCCGCCGCACCGGACTGGGCGACGATGAGTCTCAGACAGCAGACGAAGGAGACTCCGATGAGCGAGCAGACAGGTTCCGATTCCAGGACCATCGACGGCGCCCTGGCCACCTTCCGCGAGACCATGCAGAAGGACGACTACCACCTCAGCTGGACGCTGTCCGAGCAGGACACCGTCACCGTGCAGATCCAGGCAGGCGCCGAGGCCTGCACCGACTGCCTCTCCCCGACTCCCGTCATGGAGGCGATCATGGGTCAGGCCCTGGCGGAGACGCCCTACACCTTGGAGAAGGTCATCCTGCCCGAGGAGCATTGATCCCGATCGCTGGGACTGTACCGCCGCGCCCCACAGCCTCGTCCTACGGTGGGCCCATGGGGCAGAGACACTCCGTCGCACCCTCGCGGCTGCTGCTGGTGGCGACCGTATTGGTGGTCGCGGCCAATCTCCGCCCTGCGATCACCCTGGTGGGCCCGCTCATCGAGCGCATCGGCGCAGAGACCGGGATGAGCGCCGCAGCCCTGGGCGTCCTCGGCGCCCTGCCGGTCTTCACCTTCGCCGCAGTATCCCTCTTCGTCCACCTGCTGGCCCGGCGCTGGTCCCTGGAACCGGTCATCACCGCCGCCCTGGGCATCCTGGTGCTGGGCACGTTGCTTCGCGCCGCCCCCGGCCTGCCCTATTCCCTGTTCGCTGGAACCATCATCCTCGCCGCCGCCGTGGGCGTGGTGAATGTGCTGCTGCCCATCGTGGTCCGCCGGGATTTCCCGGACCGGGTGCCCATGATGACAGGGGCCTACACCGCCGCGCTGACCGCTGTGGCCTCAGTGGCCTCCGGCATCGCCGTGCCTCTGGCCGATGGGATCGGATGGCAGTACGCCCTGGCCTCCGCCGCGCTGGTGGCCGTCGTCGGGACCGCGCTCTGGAGTCTGCGACTTCGCCGTGGGCACGCAGCGGCGGACCGGCCTCAGCCCGCTGAGGAGGCTCTGCCGGCAGAACGACCGGCGGAGCGCAGTGTCTGGCGCTCCGGGCTGGCCTGGCAGGTGGCCCTGTTCTTCGGGCTGCAGGCCTCGATGTTCTACTTCCTGCTCACCTGGCTGGCCGCCATCCACACCTACCACGGCTTCAGCGAACGCGCCGGCGGCTACAGCGTGGCCGCCTACCAGGGCATCGGGATCATCGGCACCCTCACCGTGGGGCGGCTGATGCAGCGCCTGGATGATCACCGCTGGGTGGCTCTCGGGCTCGGCACGGCCATGGCCGCGGGCCTCTGCGGAATGCTGGCGTTGCCGGCGCTGATGCCGCTGTGGGCGATGGTCTGCGGCTTCGCCTCCACCTCCACACTGCTGCTGGCGATGACGATGATCTCGTTGCGGGCCAACAGTCCGGAGCAGTCCACCCAGCTCTCCGGGATGGCGCAGGGACTGGGCTACATCATCGCGGGATCGCTGCCGATCCTCGCCGGTACAGTCTTCGACGCCACGGGCTCCTGGGTGCCTTCGCTGGGCGCGGCACTGGCGGTCACCGCCGTCTACACGGCCATCGGTTGGTTCTGCGGACGCAACGTCCATATCCGGCCGGCCGAGCAGCGCGCCTGAGGATCAGGCGTCGAAGAAGCTGCGCAGCGCCTCCACCCGGTCCAGACGTTCCCAGGGGAAGGACTCGCCCTCCTGGCCGAAGTGGCCGTTCTTTGCGGTCTCCCGGTAGATGGGACGCTTGAGGTCCAGGTCCTCGATGATGCCCAGGGGGCGCAGGTCGAAGACCTCGCTGATCGCAGCGGAGATCCTCACCGGGTCCACCTTCTCGGTGCCGAAGGTCTCCACGTAGACGCCCACGGGGTGGGCGCGGCCGATGGCGTAGGCGATCTGGATCTCGGCCCGATCGGCCAGTCCTGCGGCCACCACGTTCTTGGCCACCCACCGCATGGCGTAGGCCGCGGAGCGGTCCACCTTGGACGGGTCCTTGCCGGAGAAGGCGCCGCCGCCGTGGCGGGCGTAGCCGCCATAGGTGTCCACGATGATCTTGCGGCCGGTGAGTCCGGCGTCGCCCACCGGTCCGCCGACCACGAACGGACCCGAGGGGTTGATGATCTCGTGATGGGCGGCGGTGTCCAGGCCGGAGGCCTCGATCACCGGTGCGATGACATTGGAGGAGATGTCGGCCTGCAGCTGCTCTTGGCTGATCAGATCGTCATGCTGGGAGGAGACCACCACAGTGTCCAGGGCCACGGGGCGTGCACCGTCGTAGCCGATGGTGACCTGAGTCTTGCCGTCGGGGCGCAGGTACTCCAGCCCGCCTTCCTGACGCACCTGGGTCAGCCGCGCGGAGAGGCGGTGCGCCAGCGCGATGGAGGTGGGCATGTAGGTGTCGGTCTCATTGGTGGCGTAGCCGAACATGATCCCCTGATCGCCTGCACCCTGGGCGTCGCGGGGGTCCTGTGCGCCGCCGCGGGCCTCCAGAGAGTTGAACACGCCACCTGCGATGTCCGGGGACTGCTGGCCGATGCTCACTGAGACGCCCACCCGGGCGCCGTCGAAGCCGTTGGCCGAGGAGTCGTAGCCGATGTCCAGCAGTGTGTTCCGCACGATCTGCGGGATCTCCACATAGCCGGAGGTGGTGACTTCACCGGCCACATGCACCAGTCCGGTGGTGGTCAGCGTCTCGACGGCGACGCGGGAGTCCGGGTCGGCCGCCAACATGGCGTCCAGGATGGCGTCGGAGATCTGATCGCAGATCTTATCCGGATGGCCGATCGTCACCGACTCCGAAGAGAACAGGCGCAGAGAATCAGAAGTGGTCACCAGATCATCCTATCGCTGGAGCACCTGGGCGTTCATCCCCACTGTCATATGGGGACGCAGTGTCCCCGCCTGGTCCTAGAGCTGCTGCGTCGCTTCCAACAGCTGGGCGGCACGGCCGACGACGGCGACCGCCGCCTCCCGCTTGGACCCGGTGACGTGCACCGGGTCCGCATCCCCCAACACCCCCTGCGCGCCGAAGGAGGCCAAGATCTGGATCTCGGTCTGGTCCTGACCGAAGACGAGGTCCTCCCCCACCCGGTTGAAGACCAGCAGCTCGCAGCCTTTGCGCAGCAGCTTCTGCTGGGCGAGCTCCAGCGGGTCGGTGCTCTCGTCGCCGGTCTCTGCGGCGAAGCCGACGATGACGCCCGGACCTCGCCCGGAGGCATTGCGACGCCGCACCAAGTCGGCCAGGATGTCCGGATTCCGCTCCAGCGTGATCACCGGATTCTGGCCGTCCTCAGTCTTCTTGATCTTCGCCTGGGCGTAATCGGCCGGACGGAAATCGGCGACGGCGGCGGCCATGATGAGCATATCGGCGTGCTCGGCGGCGGCCAGCACTGCCTGCTGCAGCTGCTGGGCGGTCTCCACGCTCTGCACGGTGAGGTTCACCGGCAGCGGATGCGGGAGCTCGGCGTCGATGATGCCGGTGATCAGAGTGACCTCTGCGCCCTGGGCCGCGGCCTCCGCTGCCAGCGCGATGCCTTGCTTCCCGGAGGAGCGGTTGCCCAGATAGCGCACAGGGTCCAGAGGCTCTCGGGAGCCGCCGGCGGTGACGACCACTGTGCGGCCGCTGAGTCGGCCGGAGGGGGCGGTGTCGGGCTCGCCCTGGACCACGCCTACCCCAGGATGGAGCTCAAGCCCGCTGCGCGGCGAGCGGGCGTACCACTGACCGCCTTCTCCTGTGAGCTCATCCACCCGGGCCTTGATGTCCTCGGGTTCGGGCAGGCGCCCGGGCCCCGAGTCTTTGCCGGTGAGGCGTCCCACTGCGGGGTCCATCACCTGGAGGCCGCGCTCACGCAGCACGGCCACGTTCTCCACGGTGGCGGGGTTCTGCCACATCTCCGTATGCATGGCGGGCGCCATCAGCGTGGGTGCCTCGGTGGCCAGCAGGGTGGAGGTCAGCAGGTCATCGGCCATCCCGGCGCGCGTCCGAGCCAGCAGATCTGCGGTGGCCGGGGCGACGATCACCAGATCGGCCTCCTGCCCCAGCCGGACGTGGCGGACCTGCTCCACCCCTTCGAAGACGGAGGTGGTGACGGGACGGCCGCTGATGGCCTCCCAGGTGGCCCGTCCGATGAACTCCAGCGAGGAGGGGGTCGGAATGACGTCGACCTGATGCCCGTCCTCTCGGAGCAGGCGCAGGAGGATCACCGCCTTATAGGCGGCGATGCCTCCGCTGACCCCGAGGACGATGCGCATCAGGTCGATGTCTTCCAGCAGATTCTTCGGCTCAGGAAGCCGGTGCCTCTGCGGGGTGGTTCACCAGAAGGTCCTCGTTGATCTCACGCAGGGAGATGGACAGCGGCTTCTCGTTGAGCTTGGTGTCCACCAGCGGGCCCACGTACTCGAAGAGGCCCTCGTGCAGCTGCGCGTAGTATGCGTTGATCTGACGGGCACGCTTGGCGGCGAAGAGCACCAGGGCGTACTTGGAGTCGTTCTTCTCCATCAGGGAGTCGATCGGCGGATTGATGATGCCTTCGAGCTGCTCGGTCACTTGAAACTGCGTCCTTCGGTTGCGGTCGGGGAAAAGTCTGTGGCTGGTGCCGGCCTCAGGCGGCTGTGTCGAAGCCCATGAGCTTCACCAGTTCGGCTGCGGCACGTTCGACGTCGTCATTGGTGACGGTCACGTCGAATTCCGGTTCTGCCGCAAGTTCCATCTTAGCGGTTTCCAAGCGTCGCTGCTGTTCCTCTTCGCTCTCAGTGCCCCTGCCGATGAGCCGTGAGACCAGATCGTCCCAGGTCGGAGGCGCAAGGAAGACGAACTGAGCCTCCGGCATGGTCTGCCTCACCTGCCGCGCACCCTGCAGATCGATCTCCAGCAGCACGCTCTTGCCCTCGGCCAGCGCGCTCTCGACTGTGGAGCGCAGCGTCCCGTACCGGTGCTTCTTATGGACCGTGGCCCACTCCAGGAAGTCCTCGGCCTCCACCAGCTCGTCGAAGCGCACAGGATCGATGAAGTGGTAGTCCTCACCGTCCACCTCTGCCGGGCGGGGCGGCCGCGTGGTCGCCGAGACCGAGAAGTGCACCTGGGGGTACGCGCTGCGGATGTATCGACTCAAGGTGGACTTGCCCACAGAGGTCGGGCCGGCGAGGACGGTGACGGTGGGCTGCTGCTGATCCTGCAAAGGCATGCCCCACATCCTATCGCCCTCAGAACGGGTAGGGCGCGGTCTCCGGGCGCATTGTGAGCCACTGGATCTCGGTGAAGGCCTCCAGATTGGTGGTGGCTCCGCCGATCCGTGTGCCGTTGCCGGAGTCCTTGAACCCGCCGAAGGGTGCATGGGCCTCATCGGAGACCGTCTGCTCGTTGATGTGGATCTTGCCGGAGGTCACCCGATCGGCGATCTGCATCGCCTGACCCACGTCGCCCAGGATGCCCAGGGAGAGCCCGTACTCGTTGTCCTCCGCCAGGGCGATGGCCTCCTCCACATCGGAGAAGCGGATCACCGGGGCCACCGGACCGAAGATCTCATCGCGCCAGGCACGGTTGTCCGGTGTCAGATCGGTCAGGACAGTGGGGTTGTAATAGGCTCCGGAGGAGCTGCCGCCGGCGGCCACCTTGGCCCCGGCCTGGACTGCATCCTGGACGATCTCGTCGATCCGATTCAGCTGGTTCTCATCGATGATCGGCCCGATCACCGTGCTGGCCTCGGCGGGGTCTCCCACCGGCAGGTTCTTGGCCCTATCCGCCAGCTTGGAGACGTACTCGTCGTAGAGGGCGTCGTGGACGATGTGCCGCCCGGCGGTCATGCAGATCTGGCCCTGGTGCATGAAAGAGCCGAAGGCCGCTGCGGAGGCGGCCTGATCGGTGTCGGCATCCTCGAGCACGATCATCGCGTTCTTGCCGCCCAGCTCCAGATGGGCCCGCTTGAGCAGCCGGGAGCAGGTCTCCCCCACCTTGCGGCCGGCGGGAGTGGAGCCGGTGAAGGCCACCATCTCGACTTCGGGAGCCTCGACCACGGCGGCGCCGACGTCTCCGCCACCGGGCAGCAACTGGAGCAGACCTGCCGGCAGGCCGGCCTCCTCGAAGACGCGCATGATGCTCACGCCGCCGGAGACCGTGGTGCGCGGATCCGGCTTCAGCAGCACAGCATTGCCGGTGGCCAGGGCCGGCGCGACGGCGCGGATGGCCAGGATCAGCGGGAAGTTGAAGGGAGCGATGACTGAGACCACTCCGAGGGGACGGCGGCGGGCGAAGGACCAGCGGTCGTCATTGGAGGAGAGCACCTCACCCTGGGCCAGCGTGGGCAGGGACGCGGCGTCGAAGCATTCATTGGCGGCCACATGGGTCTCCAGGCCGGCCTTGGCGGCGATCCCGCCGGACTCGCGCTGGATCCACCAGTGGATCTCCTCAGCGTTCTGCTCGAAGAGGTCCCCGGCCTTCCGCAGCACGGCCGCGCGCTCCTCGGGCTTCTTCGCAGCCCACTCTTTCTGTGCGGCGGCGGCAGCTGTGGCCGCGCGCTGAGCGTCCTCAGGTGTGGCGAATCCCTGGGTGGCCAGCTGCTGGGAGGTGGCCGGCTCGATGACCGGCTGCGTGCCTCCGGATCCTGCCATCCATTCGTCGATGAAGATCTTTCCGTCCCATACGGCGGTGTCCAGCAGACCCATAGCAGTTCCCCTTAGAACAAGAGCTTGTGTGCAACATCACAAGTCCACCGTGTCAGGCGACACAGTGCAAGGGGGTCATCCATTCAACGAAATGCTCAGCTGAGGCTGTCCAGGTAATCCGACAGCGCAGCACGCTGCTTCACACCCAGTCCGCCGATGCGGCGGTTCTCCGAGATCCCCAGCTCCTCGAGCACCTTGCCGGCGGTCACACGGCCGACGCCGGGAAGGGACTCCAGGAGCTCGATGGTCTTCAGCCGGGCCACCGCCTCCGAGGACCCAGCCTTCGTCAGAACCTCGGCAAAGGTGGTCTTGCCCTCTCCGAAGCTCTGCTTCAGCTCGGCACGCTCGATCCGTGCCGCAAGAGCCTTCTTCCGGGCCGTATCGCGTTCTTCCTTGCTGAGTTCTCGCAGAGCCACGGTTGATTCTCCTCCAAGGGGGGGGGGTGGGGCACGCCGGACATCACATGTGCCAGAATCTAGCGGCAATCCTCGCAGGGGGCAATAGCCCACGACCCGGCTGAGGCCACTTTTCACACAGGAAGCTCCAGCTCAGACCACAGTCGGGCCGTTCAGACCAGCTCTGCCGCTGTCTTCTCCACGGCCCCCGCCAGCGCCGCCTCATCAGGCCCTGCGGCCAAGATGCTGCGCGAGGCGTTCACCAAGACCTGGGAGTAGGCGGAGCCGAAGTCATCGCGCAGGCTCTGTGCCGTCGCGCCCTGAGCCCCGTACCCCGGGGCCAGGATGGGAACGCTGCCGGCGGTCAGGTCGATGCCGTGCTCGGCGGCCAGCCCGGCCGTCGTGGCCCCGACCACCAGCCCGATGTCGGCCAACCGCCCCTGACGCTCTGCAGTGCCGCCGTCGGCCTGGGCCACTGCGCGGACGATCTGCTCGGTGACAGTCACCCGCTCACGCTGGGCCAGCTGCACCTCATGGCCCTCCGGATTGGAGGTCAGCGCCAGGACGAACAGCCCCGCTTCATAGCGCTGTGCGGCCTCCACGGCGGGAGAGAGCGAGCCGAAGCCCAGGAAGGGCGTGACGGTCAGCGCGTCCGCGGCGAACTCGGACTCCGGGTTCAGCCAGGCCTCGGCATAGGCCGCCATCGTGGAGCCGATGTCACCGCGCTTGGCGTCGGCCACCACCAGCAGTCCGGCCTCGCGGGCTTCCTGCTGGATCTCGGCCAGGGCCTGCATCCCGGAGACCCCGTAGTGCTCGAAGAAGGCTACCTGGGGCTTGATCACCCCGGCCCGGCCGGCCGCCGCGCCGATGACCCGGTGCCCGAACTCGCGCAGACCGGCGGCGTCGTCGCTCAGCCCCCAGGAGGCGAGCATGCCCGGATGGGGGTCGAGGCCAACACAGAGTCGACCATGCTGCTCCATGGCCGCAGTGAGCCTCGCCCCGAAGCCGACCGGGCCGCCCGCCGCCGCTGTCACCGGCCCGCCGCCTCGGCCAGACGCTGCTCGTGCTCCTGCAGCGAGGCGACCGACCAGGTGAACTGGCGCTGGGCCTCCATCGCCTGCAGGGCCGCACCGAATTCGGCCACAGTGGTGATCACCGGGGTGCCCATGGAGGTGGCTGCGGCGCGGATCTCGTAGCCGTCACTGCGGGCGTCGCCGCCGGAGGGCGTATTGATGATCAGCGCGATCTCTCCGCTCTGGACGGCCTCGAGGATGGTGCCGCTCTCGCCGCCGTCGACGTCGGCGATCTTGGCGACCACCTCAGTCTCGATGCCGTTGCGGCGCAGCACATCCGCAGTGCCTCCGGTGGAGACCACCTCGAAGCCCAGGTCCTTCAGACGCTTCACCGGCATGATGATCGCGCGCTTATCCCGGTTGGCCACCGAGACGAAGACCTTGCCCCTGGTGGGCAGCGGGTTGTTCGCGGCCTGCTGGGACTTGGCGAAGGCGGTGTCGAAGTGCTTGTCGATGCCCATGACCTCCCCTGTGGAGCGCATCTCGGGGCCCAGCAGCGAGTCCACCACGCGGCCCTCCTGAGTGCGGAACCGGGCGAAGGGCAGCACAGCTTCCTTCACCGAGACCGGAGCCCCCGGGGGCAGCAGAGAGCCGTCGCCGGTCTCCGGGAGCACGCCGGCGTTCGGGCGCCCGGATCCTGCGCGCAGCTCGGCGATGCCGATGCCGGTGCCGATATGCGCAGCGGCCTTGGCCAGCTGCACACCGGTGGCCTTGGAGACGAAGGGCACGGTGCGGGAGGCACGCGGGTTCGCCTCGATCACGTAGAGCACATCGGAGGCCACGGCGAACTGGATGTTGATCAGACCGCGCACCCCGACGCCGGCCGCGATGGCCTTGGTGGCCTCGCGCACCCGTTGCAGGACATCCGGTCCCAGGGTGATCGGGGGCAGCACGCAGGCGGAGTCGCCGGAGTGGATGCCGGCCTCCTCGATGTGCTCCATGATGCCGCCGAGGTAGAGCTCCTCGCCGTCGTAGAGTGCGTCCACGTCCACCTCGATGGCGTCCTCGAGGAAGCGGTCCACCAGCACCGGGTGCTCAGGAGTGACCTCCGTGGCATTGGCGATGTAGCGCTCCAGGCCAGGCTCGTCATAGACGATCTCCATGCCGCGTCCACCCAGGACGTAGCTGGGCCGGACCAGCACGGGGTAGCCGATGCCGTCGGCCACGCGCTTGGCGTCTTCGAAGCTCACGGCGGTGCCGTTCTTCGGGGCGATCAGGCCGGCCTTCTGCAGCACGTGGTCGAACTCGCCGCGGTCCTCGGCCAGGTCGATGGCCTCGGGGCTGGTGCCCAGGATCGGCACCCCGGCGTCGGCCAGCTGCTGGGCCAGCTTCAGCGGGGTCTGGCCGCCGAGCTGGACGAAGACACCGGCCACTCCCCCGGTGCGCTCCTCGGCTGCGATGATCTCGAGGACGTCCTCAAGGGTCAGTGGCTCGAAGTAGAGGCGGGTGGAGACGTCATAGTCGGTTGAGACAGTCTCCGGGTTGCAGTTGACCATGACCGTCTCGTAGCCGGCCTCGCGCAGGGCCAAGGTGGCGTGGACGCAGGAGTAGTCGAACTCGATGCCCTGTCCGATACGGTTGGGGCCCGAGCCCAGGATGATGACCGAGGGTTTCTCATGACCGCCGATCTCATCCTCACGGTCATAGGACGAGTAGTGGTAGGGCGTGAAGGCGGGGAACTCTGCCGCGCAGGTGTCCACCGTCTTGTAGACCGGACGGATGCCCAGGGCGTGACGGACGCCGCGGACCACGGCCGGATCCATATGGCGCAGCGCGCCGATCTGCTCATCGGAGAAGCCGTGGCGCTTGGCCGCACGCAGCGTTGCCACGTCCAGCTCCTCGGCGGAGCGCACACCCTGGGCCACCTCGTTGACCAGCTGCAGCTGATCCAGGTACCAGGGGTCGATGGCGGTGATCTCGAAGACCGTCTCCAGCGGAACGCCGGAGAGCAGGGCTCGCTGGACCTGGTAGAGCCGCTCCGTGGTGGCCGTCTTCATACCTTCGAGCAGAGCGTCGAGCTCCTGGCCCTCGGCGGGGGCGAAGTCGAACTCGCTGCCGCGCTGCTCCAGGGAGCGCAGCGCCTTCTGCAGCGCCTCGGTGAAGTTGCGGCCGATGGCCATGGCCTCCCCCACGGACTTCATCGTGGTGGTCAGCGTGGGGTCCGCGGCCGGGAACTTCTCGAAGGCGAAGCGCGGCACTTTGACCACCACATAGTCCAGAGTCGGCTCGAAGCTGGCCGGTGTCTTCTGGGTGATGTCGTTGGGGATCTCATCCAGGGTGTAGCCCACTGCCAGCTTGGTGGCGATCTTGGCGATGGCGAAGCCGGTGGCCTTCGAGGCCAGCGCCGAGGAGCGGGAGACGCGCGGGTTCATCTCGATGACCACCACGCGGCCGGTCTTCGGGTCCACGGCGAACTGGATGTTGCAGCCGCCGGTGTCCACGCCGACCTCACGGATGACGTCGATCGCGATGTCGCGCAGCTTCTGGTACTCGCGGTCGGTCAGGGTCATGGCCGGAGCCACAGTGATGGAGTCGCCGGTATGGACGCCCACCGGATCCAGGTTCTCGATGGAGCAGACCACCACGACGTTGTCGTTGGCGTCGCGCATCATCTCCAACTCGTATTCCTTCCACCCCAGGATGGACTCCTCCAGGAGCACCTCCGTGGTGGGCGAATACTGCAGGCCCGCGCCGGCGATCCGGTGCAGGTCCTCCTCGTCATAGGCCATGCCGGAGCCCAGGCCGCCCATGGTGAAGGAAGGGCGGACCACCATCGGGTAGCCCAGGTCCTCGGCGGCCTCCAGGGCCTCCTCCATGGAGTGGACGATCCGCGAGCGTGCGGACTCGCCGCCGGAGCGCTCGACCACGCCCTTGAACTTCTCACGGTCCTCGCCGAGCTCGATGGCTTCGATGTTCGCCCCGATGAGCTCCACACCGAACTTCTCCAGCACACCGTCCTTGTCCAGGGCGATGGCGGTGTTCAGCGCGGTCTGCCCGCCCAGGGTGGGCAGCAGGGCGTCGGGCCGCTCCTTCTCGATGATCTTGGCGACCACTTCGGGGCTGATCGGCTCCACGTAGGTGGCGTCGGCGAACTCCGGGTCGGTCATGATCGTGGCGGGGTTGGAGTTCACCAGGATGACCCGGATGCCCTCCTCCTTCAGCACGCGGAGCGCCTGGGTCCCGGAGTAGTCGAACTCGGCGGCCTGGCCGATGACGATCGGCCCGGAGCCGATCACCATGACGGAGTTGAGGTCGGTGCGCTTAGGCATGGAGAGCGGAACCTCCGGTGGTCTCGGCGGAGGCCGACGGCCTCCGGTCTTCAGGGGGAAGGGTGTCGGCGCCGGTGGTCACGCGGTCGCTGGTCAGCATCTCGACGAACCGATCGAAGAGGTAGGCCGAATCATGCGGACCGGCGGCGGCCTCCGGGTGGTACTGGACGGAGAAGGCGGGGATGTCCAGGCAGCGCAGTCCTTCGACGACGTCGTCGTTGAGGCTGGAGTGGCTGACCTGCACGCGGCCGTACTGCTCCTGCGGGGCAGTCACCACCTCGCCGATGGGTGCGTCCACGGCGAAGCCGTGGTTCTGCGAGGTGATCTCCACCTTGCCGGTGGCGTGGTCCATCACCGGCTGGTTGATGCCGCGGTGGCCGAAGGGCAGCTTATAGGTGCCGAAGCCCAGGGCGCGGCCGAGGATCTGGTTGCCGAAGCAGATGCCGAAGAACGGCTTCTTCGCATCCAGCACCGCGCGCAGCAGGCCGATCTGGGTGGCTGCGGTGGCCGGGTCGCCGGGGCCGTTGGAGAGGAAGACGCCGTCGGCGTCGAGCTGCTCGATCTCGGCGAAGGTGGTGGTGGCCGGCAGGACGTGCACGCGCAGGCCGCGCTCAGCCATGCGCACCGGGGTCATGTTCTTCAGCCCCAGGTCGATGGCGGCTACGGAGGCCAGCGGCTCACCCTGCCAGCCGTGGTCGGCCGGCTCCACCACATAGGCGGATTCGGCGGTGACCTCCTCGGCCAGGCGGGCGCCCTTCATCTCGGGCTGACTGCGGACCTCCTCGACCAGCTCGGCCATGGAGCGCGAGGCCGCCTCGCCGGAGAAGATGCCGGCCCGCATGGAGCCGCGGTCGCGCAGGTGGCGAGTGATGGCGCGGGTGTCCACATCCTTGATGCCCACCACGTCCTGGGCGGTGAGCTCCTCGTCCAGACTGCGCACTGAGCGCCAGTTGGAGGGACGGCGGGCGGCGTCGCGGACCACATAGCCGGAGACCCAGATCTTCCGGGACTCGAGGTCCTCGTCGTTGATGCCGGTGTTGCCGATGTGTGGGGCGGTCTGCACGATGATCTGACGCGCGTAGGAGGGGTCCGTCAGCGTCTCCTGGTAGCCGGTCATGCCGGTGGAGAAGACCGCCTCGCCCAGGCGGCTGCCGCGGGCCCCATAGGCGGTTCCCTCATGGACGGTTCCGTCCTCGAGGACGAAGAGAGCCGGTTCGATTCTCATGGGGTGTTGGACTCCTCATCAGGGTTGTCGCCGTGGGCGTCTGCTCCACGGCCGGTGAGCTTCTGCAGCTCACCCAGGAGCTGCTGGTGGGCTTCGGCATGGCGGACGCGGAAGGCGGTCTCCACGAACTCGTCGCCGAGCTGCCAGCCGATGATGAGCGCACCGTCGCGCTCGACGAATTTACCGACGACGCCGCGGTCGGTGCGCGTGTGCCGCAGGGCTTCCCGCATGATGAGAAAGTTCGGAGCCCCGGCACGCAGGACGGCGACGCCGGCCTCATGGACCTCCACGCGGCCGTCGGTGCGCAGCCCCAGGCTGTGGACTGCCACACGGTCCAGGTAGTCCTCGGCGCGGACGGTTCCGATCACCATCCCCTCACCGGCGGCCAGCGGTTCGGCGTCGATGACCTCGGCCGGGATCTCAGCCGGTGCGGGCAGATGCGACTGGCGGCGCTTGCGGTTACGCCAGCCCAGCCAGATCAACGCCCCGAAGAGCAGGATCGCGCCCAGCGAGACCCAGAAGTAGTTCAGGTAGGTCATGGTCATGGCGAAGGTCATACCAGTGCTCCTTCCCGGACCACAGCCCGGCCGTTGAGGACGGTGGTGCGCACCTGGCCGGGCAGCTCCATGCCGCGGAAGGGCGAGTTCCGCCCCTTGGAGGCATGCTGGGCCGGGTCCACCGTGCGGCTGGCCTCGGGATTCAGCAGGATCAGGTTGGCGGCCTCACCGGCGGCCAGCGGGCGGCCCTGGTGGGCGTGCCGGTAGATCTCGGCGGGCTTGGCGGAGGTGATCTCCGCGACGCGGCGCCAGTCGATCAGCCCTGTCTCCACCATGGTCATCTGCACCACGGAGAGTGCGGTCTCCAGCCCGGTCATGCCCATGGCCGCCTGGGACCATTCGCATTCCTTGGCCTCAGTGGGGTGCGGGGCGTGATCGGTGCCGATGACGTCGATGGTGCCGTCGGCCAGGCCCGCGCGCAGCGCATGGACATCAGCCTCGGTGCGCAGCGGCGGGTTGACCTTGTACACCGGGTCATAGCTGCGGACCAGCTCATCGGTGAGGATCAGGTGGTGCGGGGTGACCTCAGCGGTGACATCGATGTCGCGCTCCTTGGCCCAGCGGATGATCTCCACGCTGCCCTGGGTGGAGACGTGGCAGATGTGCAGCCGCGAGCCCACGTGCTGGGCCAGCAGCACATCGCGGGCGATGATCGCCTCCTCGGCCACTGCGGGCCAGCCGGGCAGACCGAGCTCGGCGGAGACGCAGCCTTCGTTCATCTGGGCGGGCGTGTCGGTGTCCCAGCCGGTCAGCGCCGGCTCCTGAGCGTGCTGGGCGATGAAGCCGTCGAATGCCTTCACGTACTCCAGTGCCCGGCGCATCAGCACCGGGTTGTGCACACAGTGACCGTCGTCGGAGAACATCCGCACCTGGGCGGAGGACTCGGCCATCGCACCCAGCTCGGCCAGCTTCTCACCGGCCAGGCCCACGGTCACCGCGCCCACCGGGTAGACCTCGGTGTATCCGGCGTCCAGTCCCAGCCGGTGCACCTGTTCCACGACGCCGGCCGTATCCGCCACCGGTGAGGAGTTGGCCATCGCATGCACGGCGGTGAAGCCTCCCAGTGCTGCGGCGCGGGAGCCGGTGGCCACCGTCTCGGCGTCCTCCCGGCCGGGCTCGCGCAGGTGGGTGTGCAGGTCCACCAGACCGGGCAGGGCGATCTGCCCCTCGGCCTCGATGGTCTCCACCTCGGTGCCCTGGGCACGCAGCTGCTCGGCCTGCCCGTCGGCCTCGGTCCCGACGGCGGCGATGCGGCCCTCGGAGATCAGCAGGTCCTGGGGCTCCTCGCCGTAGGGGCGGGCACCGGTGACCAGAAGTGCGGGATTCGCGGGGGCGGTCATGAGTCATCAGCTCCTGTCAGCAGCAGGTGGAGCACCGCCATGCGCACGGAGACACCGTGGGAGACCTGGTCGAGTGCGTGGTTCAACGGGGAGTCCGCGGCTGCTGAGGAGACCTCAACGCCCCGGTTCATGGGGCCGGGGTGCAGGAGCATGGCGGGGCAGTCGGTCTCCCCCAGCCGCAGCCGCTCCAGCGTGGCCAGCCGCTCATCGGTGAGCCCCCAGCGTCGGGTGTATTCGGCGGCCGTCGGGAAGAAGCCTCCGCCCACCATGCGCTCGGCCTGGACGCGCAGCATCATCGCCGCATCCGGTGTGCGTCCGGCAGAGTCGGGGGCCAGTGCCTCGTCGAAGCTGTAGTGGACAGTGACGGGCCAGGTCTCCACCCCCACCGGCAGCAGCGTGGCCGGGGCGACGAGCCCCACCTCTGCACCGAGCGTGTTGAGCAGCCAGATGTTCGAACGCGCCACCCGGGAGTGCAGGATGTCGCCGACGATCAGCACCTTCATGCCGCTCAGATCGGTGCCCCGCGGGGACTGGTCGGGCCCGTGGTGGGCGGCATGCCAGCGGCGGCGCAGGGTCAGAGCATCCAGCAGGGCCTGGGTGGGGTGCTCATGGGTTCCGTCTCCGGCGTTGACCACAGCACAGTCGGTCCAGTCGGAGGCGGCCAGCTGGGCAGCGGCTCCGGAGGCCCAGTGCCGCATGACCACGGCGTCGGCCCCGATGGCTTCCAGGGTCTGGACGGTGTCCTTCAGGGACTCCCCCTTGGAGACCGAGGACCCCTTGGCGGAGAAGTTCATGACATCCGCCGAGAGCCGCTTGGCGGCCGCCTCGAAGGAGATGCGCGTGCGGGTGGAGTCCTCGAAGAACAGGTTGACCACGGTGCGTCCGCGCAGCGTGGGGAGCTTCTTGACCTCGCGAGCCGAGACTCCGGACATCTCCTCGGCGGTGTCCAGGATGCTCAGCGCGTCCTCGCGGCTGAGGTCAGCGGTGGAGAGCAGGTGCCTCATCGGGTGATCACCACACCCTCCTGCTCAGCGGAGACGCCGTCGGTCTCGGCCAACTTCACCGAGACCCGCTCCTCGCGAGAGGTGGGCAGATTCTTCCCCACATGATCGGCGCGGATGGGCAGGTCACGGTGCCCGCGATCCACGAGCACGGCCAGCCGGACGGTCTGGGGCCGTCCCAGATCGGAGAGGGCGTCCAGGGCCGCACGGATGGTGCGCCCGGAGTAGAGGACGTCGTCCACCAGGACGACCGTGGCCCCGTCCACGCCGGCGTCGGGCACATGCGTGGGCTCAGGGGTGCGGGCGGCTCCGGAGCGGAGGTCGTCCCGGTACATGGTGATGTCCAGAGCTCCGACGGAGGCGGCCGGGTCGAATGAGGGGTCGATCCGCGCCAGCTTCTCCCCCAGCCGAACGGCCAAGGGCGCTCCGCGGCGCGGGATGCCCAGCAGCATGAGGCCCTCGGTCCCCCGCTGGGTCTCGACGATCTCATGCGCGATGCGCGTCAGTGCCCGCTCCACATCGGATGCGGACATGACCTGCGATGATTCTGCAGTCTCAGGTGTCGCCACCATAGACTCCTTCCTCGCCTCACGGGACGATCCTTAAAGGAGGTCTTGAAGTGTGTATCAAGTTATGCCGGGTGTCAGCTTACCTCAGCCGAGCTCGAGGGTCGGCTTCAGCTTCTGCAGCCGGCCGAGCAGGCCGTTGACGAAGGGCGGGGACTCATCGGTGGAGAGCTCCCGCGCCAGCGCCACGGCCTCGGCCACGGCGACGCCGTCGGGGATCTCCTCGTTGTAGAGCAGCTCCCAAGCCCCGATGCGCAGGGCCATGAGGTCCACCCGCGGCATCCGGTCCAAGGTCCATCCGCGGGCGTAGGTGGACAGGAGCTCGTCGATCTGCTCCTGCTCGGTCTTCACACCGTCGAGGATCTCGACCACATAGTCGTTGACGATGAGATCGGCCTTCTCCCGGCGGACACGCAGGACCTGCAACGGGTCCATGTCCCGCTGCTCGGCCTCGAAGAGGACTTCGAGGGCCCGGCGTCGTGCTTTGCTTCTCTTTGCCACTGTTCTCCGTGCGCCGTTCAGACTCGGCCGAGGTACTCGGAGGTGGAGGTGCTGACCTTGACCTTGGTGCCCTGCTCCACGAACAGCGGGACCTGGATCTCGTGACCGGTCTCCAGGGTCGCGGGCTTGGTGCCTGCCTTGGAGCGGTCACCCTGCAGACCCGGATCGGTCTGGGTGATCTCCAGGACCACCGAGGGCGGCATCTCGATGTAGAGCGGGGTGCCCTCGTTGATGGCCAGCTGGACCTCAGCGGACTCCAGCAGGAAGTTGGCGGCGTCGCCGACCACAGTGGCCGGGACGGTGACCTGGTCGAAGTCGCGCAGGTCCATGAAGACGTAGTCTTCGCCGTCCATGTAGAGGTACTGATAGGTGGAGCGGTCCACCGTGGCGAACTCAAGCTTGGCACCGGCGTTGAAGGTCTTGTCGACCACCTTGCCCGAGGTGATGTTCTTCAGCTTGGTGCGGATGAAGGCGCCGCCCTTGCCGGGCTTGACGTGCTGGAACTCCAGAGTGTTCCAGAGCTGGCCTTCCAGCTTGAGCACAGAGCCGTTCTTGATGTCGTTCGAGGTTGCCACAGGTGCGTCTCTCTCTGATCTGCTTCTTGGACCGACGGGTAATTCTACAGTGTCTCTGGCAGGACCCTAGATGGTCACCGTGGTGCCGGTGACCGGCTCGGCGATCTCCTGGTACGTGGTGAACAGGATCGAGGCGTCCGGGATCTCCACTGTGGCCGGGCGTCCCTGGCCGTTCAGCAGCACGAAGCGCAGCTGGTCGCCGCGGTTCTTCTTGTCCCGGCGGATGCCCTCCAGCAGCTGGGACCAGCGGTCGTCCCGGTAGGTGGTGGGCAGGCCCAGGGAGGTCAGGATGTTCCGGTGGCGGTCCGCGGTCTCATCGTCCAGGCGGCCCAGGCTGCGGGCCAGCTCGGCGGCGAAGACCATGCCCACGGCCACCGCAGCGCCGTGGCGCCACTGGTAGCGCTCGGCCAGCTCGATGGCGTGGGCCAGGGTGTGTCCGTAGTTCAGGGACTCGCGGACGCCGGACTCCTTGGGGTCCTCTCCGACCACACCGGCCTTGACGGTGATGGCGCGCTCGATGAGCTCCCGCAGCTGCCAGGAGTGCGGATTCTGGGCCTGATCCGGGGCCGACTCGATGATCTCCAGGATCTTCTCATCGGCGATGAAGCCGCATTTCACGACTTCGGCCAGACCGGCCACCAGCTCATTGCGCGGCAGGGTCAGCAGAGTGTCCAGATCGGCCAGCACGCCGGCGGGGTGGTGGAAGGAGCCCACCAGGTTCTTGCCCTCGGCAGAGTTGATGCCGGTCTTGCCGCCGATGGCGGCGTCCACCATGCCCAGCAGCGTGGTGGGCATATGGACCACACGCACCCCGCGCAGCCAGGTGGCGGCGACGAAGCCGGCGACGTCGGTCACCGCACCTCCACCCACGGAGACCACCGCATCGGAGCGGGTGAAGTCGTTCTGCCCCAGGACCTGCCAGCAGAATGCGGCCACCTGGATGTGCTTGCCCTCTTCGGCGTCGGGGATCTCGGCGACCATGGCGGTGTAGCCGGCCTTCTCGAGGTCCTCACGGACCACATCGCCGGTGGCGCGCAGGGCACGCGGGTGGATGACCAGGACGCGCTCGGCCTGAGCGCCGATCATCTCGGGGAGCTTGGCGAGCAGCCCGTTGCCCACGAGTACGTCATAGGATCCGGCACCGGCGCTGCCCACCTCCTGTCCGGCATCCCCGCTCTGGCCGACCCTGATCACCGTCGGTTCGGGCTCGGTCTGGGGAGTTCCGTTCTCAGCCTCGTGGCTCATGGAGTGGTGTCATCTCCTGATGGGGTGGGGTTCAGTCTGGCAACTATGGTATCTACCCTGGTTTCGATGCTCTCATCATCGGCTGGGAGAACCATATCTGCACAGGCCCGGTAGATGCCCTCGCGCTCGGCGTAGATGCGCTTCCAGGCCTCCATGGGCTCGTCTCCGAGCACCGGGCGTGTGGTCCCGTCGCCGATGCGCAGGGCGGCCTGCTCCTCCGTGATGTCGAGCATGATCACCATCTGCTCGCCCAGCAGCGCGCGGGTGCGCTCGTCCATCACCGCACCGCCGCCCAGGCTGATGACCGAGGGCCGGGGCGAGTCCAGCAGCTCCGCGACCACCCGGTGCTCCCGCTCCCGGAAGTCCTTCTCACCGTGGGTGGTGAAGTAGTCCGGGATAGGGCCGTAGCGGGCCACGAAGAAGTGGTCGGAGTCCACATGGGGCCGGCCGAGCCGTCGGGCCAGGGCGGCGCCCACAGTGGACTTGCCCGAGCCCATCGGACCGATGAGCACAATGTTGGACATGCTCAGAAACCTGCGGGCGCCTGGAGGGGGTCGCCGGCGCTGCCTGCTGCCTCCGGGTTCTCCCCCACCACGGGCAGGTTCGCGAGGTAGCTCTCCATATTGCGGCGAACCTCGGCCACAGAGTCCCCGCCGAACTTCTCCAGCACGGCCTGGGCGATCACCAGGGCCACCATGGCCTCGGCCACGACGCCGGCCGCAGGCACGGCGCAGACATCGGAGCGCTGGTGGTGGGCGGTGGTCTCCTCACCGCTGGCGGTGTCGACTGTGCGCAGGGCGCGCGGGACGGTCGCGATGGGCTTCATGCCTGCACTCACGCGCAGCATGCCGCCGACGCTCATGCCGCCCTCCACGCCGCCGGCCTTATTGCCGTCGCGGCGCAGCGTGCCGTCCTCGCCCCGCTCGATCTCATCGTGGGCCTGGGTGCCGCGACGCCGAGTGGTCCGGAAGCCGTCTCCGACCTCCACTGCCTTGATCGCCTGGATGCCCATCAGGGCTCCGGCCAGGCGTGCGTCGAGTCGGCGGTCCCAGTGGACATAGCTGCCCAGTCCCGGGGGCAGGCCGTCCACGACGACCTCCACGACGCCGCCGAGAGTCTCCCCCGCCTTATGGGCGTCGTCCACCTCGGCCACCATCCGTTCGGAGGTGGCGGCGTCGAAGCAGCGCAGCGGGTCGGCGTCGAGGGCGTCGACATCATCGGCATGCGGCACCGAAGCATCCTCCGGAACCTCCACGGGGCCGATGACGGTGGTGTGGGAGACGGTCCGGATGCCCAGCTCGGCCAGGAAGGCCTGGGCTGCGGTGCCCAGGGCCACGCGGGTGGCGGTCTCACGGGCGGAGGCGCGCTCCAGCACGGGACGGGCCTCGGAGAAGCCGTACTTCTGCATGCCGGTGTAGTCGGCGTGACCGGGGCGCGGGCGGGTCAGCGGAGCGTTGCGGGCCAGGCCCTCCAGCTCGGCGGGATCCACCGGGTCCGGGTTCATGACCTTCTCCCATTTGGGCCACTCAGTGTTGCCGACCTCGATGGTCAGCGGGCCGCCCTGGGTGATGCCGTGGCGGACGCCGGCCAGCATGGTGACCTGGTCCTGCTCGAACTTCATCCGCGCACCGCGGCCATAGCCCAACCGGCGACGGGCCAGGGTGTCCTGGACCATCTGACTGGTCAGTCGCACTCCGGCGGGAAGCCCCTCAAGGATTCCGACGAGTGATTTTCCGTGTGATTCTCCGGAGGTCAGCCAACGCAACATGGACCCCATCCTATCCGTGCCTGTGCCCGGGGACGTCACAGTCCCAGGGCGCTTCTCATCTGATGAACCATGGCAGAGTGATCCTCTGCCGACTGGGCGGCCGCAGGGGCCTGCGCACCGTCGGTGAAGAGCTCCACCTGCCGCACCGCCTGGTGCAGCAGCATGACCAGTCCGCTGACCACTGTGCCGCCGGCGCGCTCCCATCCCAGGGCGAGCTGCGAGGGCCAGGGGTCATAGGCGACGTCCAGCAGCGGGATCCCGGCAAGGTTCCCGACCGCGGCGAACTCCTCGGCCAGGCCGTCTGCGGCGCGCGGGGGCAGCGTGGAGATGGCAGCACTCAGCGAGGGGGCCTCCACGACGAACTCCGCACTGGGCCGCAGGGTGAGCTGAAGCCCCAGAACTTGGGCCACCGGCGCCAGGCTCGCAGCGCGCTCAGGCGATCGGGCGTAGACGCACACCTCGGTGCTGCCGAGCTCCGCCGCCGCGGCCAGTGCCGCCGAGGCGGTCGCACCGGCGCCGAGGATGCCCAACGGCCTCTCCGAAGACTGCCCTGCGGACACAGAGCCCAGCCCGGCCTCACGCAGAGCCTCCACGATGCCGTCCACATCAGTGTTCTCCCCGTGGAGGCTCCCATCGGCCTGACGGATCACGGTGTTGAGCACGCCCAGGGTCTTCACCCGGGAGGAGGTGACCGCCATGTGCGAGACCATCGCCGCCTTCAGCGGCATGGTCACCGACCAGCCCAACCAGCCCTGCTCGTGAGCGTAGGCGGCGAGGAACTCCTCCACGCCCTCCTCCTGGAGGTCGATGCGCGTGTAATCGATGTCCAGGCCGAGGTGGCCGTAGGCCGCGGCATGCAGCAGCGGGGACTGAGAGTGCCCGATCGGGTGACCGAGCACCGCCGCCCGCCCCATGGATCCAGGGGTGGTGGATGCGGTCACGATCATTCTCCGGGCTCGACGGCTTCGGCCTGCTCGGCGGGCTCGCCGGAGCAGATCTCGGAGTTCTCCTCGCAGTACTCGTTGAGCATCTGCACGTTCTCCTGGTGGTCGCTGTAGGTGGTGGCGAAGAGCGTCTCGCCGGTCTCCAGGTCCACCGTGACCCAGTAGAGATAATCGTTCGCATCGGGATCGGCCACCGCCGCCAGAGCCTCCGGATGAGGAGCCTCGATGGGCCCCGGGGTCAGCCCGGTGTGCTGGTAGGTGTTGTACTCGTTGTCTGCGTCCTCACGCTCTTCATCGGTGAAGTGGATCTGCTGGGTGCCGAGTCCGTAGATCACCGCGGCGTCGATCTGGAGGTAGCCCTCCGTCTCGCTGTCCTCATCGCCCTGTTCCTCGAGACGGTTCTCGATGGCACCGGCGATGGTGGCGTAGTCGCCGCCGTCGGCGTCGTAGTGCGCCTCTGCGGTGACCAAGGAGGCTTTGGTGATGAGCTCGAACTGCTCGCCCTCCTCGACTCCGAGCTCCTCGAGCTCTTCGAAGGTGCGCTCAACGGGCTCCCGCAGGATCTCCTCGGCACTGGCCTCCACCGTGGGGCTGTACTCGCCCACGGCCAAATAGCCCTCGAGGGTCTCTGCCCCCTCAGGCAGGCCGAGCTGCTGCGGGTTCTCGTTGATCTCGCTGAGCTCGCGGCGGTCCACGCCGGTCTGCTCGGCGATGGCGTCGAGCACATCATCGATGCGCATACCGGAGTTGATGCTGAAGTAGTGGGAGGCTTCCTCACCGTCGAAGATCGCGGCGATGGCGTCTTCGGCCGGCATCTCCTCGTAGAGGGCGAAATCGCCGGTGCGCAGCAGGTCATCGCCGCCCTCGGCCTGCCAGGCCGACCAGGCCTCGTTCAGCGCCTCTTCGCTGGCGACGATCTCCTCATCCACCAGGCGGTTGAAGATGGCCTCCGGGACGTCGCCCTCGGTCACGGTGAACTCCACCGTGTCTCCGGCCACCTGGTCATAGTCCTCCGGACCGCCTCCGCCGAGGAAGGCGCCCACCGCCCAGACGAAGCCGATGACCAGCACGGTGAAGCCGGCCAGAGCCGCGGCCAGGGTCAGGTTGCGACGACGCCGGCGCTGACGGCGCCGCTGAAGGACAGTGCGGCTCACGCTGCTGTCCACCGGGGTGACGGTCTGGTAGCCGCGGCCGTAGCTGGAGGAGGAGATGAGCAGCGGGGTGCCGTCCTCATCATGCTCGATGCGCTCCTGGAACTGCTCATCATCCTCCAGATGGTCATCCAGGAAGTCGCGGGGGCGATCCTCGTGGAGCTCCACCGGGCCCTCCTCATGGGGCTCCGCCGGGGACGCTGCACGGTGCGGGGAGACCACGGACTCGAAGGGCTCTGCGGGGGTGGCGGCCGGACGTGCGGGCTCTGGCTCCTCCGGAGTGTCTGCCGGCTGGTTCTGCGCGGCGGAGGCTCCTGCGGCGGGTGCGTGGACGCTGCTGACCGGAAGCGGCTTCGGCATCTCCTGCTTCTGCAGCTGAGCCGGCGACTGCGCGGCCTCCAGCTGAGCGCGGCGTCGAGAGGGTGCCGGGGATTCTGCGCTGGATGCGCTGCTCTTCGGAGCTGGGCTGCGGCGGGCTGCGCCGGTCTCCACCGGACTGGGCTGACGGGTTCCTCGTACCCCCGCGCGGGAGGCGCTCTTCTTCTGCCGGGCACCGTTGGAGCTGGCCGCCTTCTGCTGCGGCGCCTCCTGGTCGAAGATGCTCTGGTCGAAGACCTCATCGGAGGAGCCTGCCTCGGACCGGGTGACGGGCTTGCGGGGAGCGGACTTCTCCCCCTCCTCTTCGCGGAGAGCCTCATCGAAGCTCAACCGACGCCGCAGGGACTCTTCCCGCTCGCGCTCTGCTGCAGCTGCGCGCTCCCGCGCCTCGCGGATCTCGCGACGGCGACGACGGGAGCCCACCTCATGCGGCTGTTCATCGCTCACGCGGGGGTCCTCACTGAAAGTCGACGGCAATACTCTTCAGGCCAATGTTCGCTGGGCACAGTCAGACAGTCCTCTGCCTCTGACCTGTCCATCGTAATCTATCCGTGACCTTCTGTGCTCGCAGGCCTACCCGCGAGCACCCCGGGCCGAGCGACCCTCAGTCAGCGTTCTTGACCAGCATCTCGCGCCAGCTGCGGCGTGCCTCGAGGGCCTCTTCAGCCGCCTTGATGCGCGTGTCGTCACCGGCCTTCTGCGCGGCGCCGAGCTCGGTCTGAAGCTCAGCAATGGTCTCATCGAGCTGGGTCAGCATCGAATTCGCGCGCGCCTCGGTCTCCGGGTCGGTGCGCTGCCAATGACGGTCCTCCGCCTCGCGGAATGCGTCCTGGATCCGCTTGATGGCGACCTCCATGCGGCGGATGTCCCCACGGGGCACCTTGCCGGCCTCATCCCAGCGGCCGAGCAGCACATGATATTGATCACGGACCTGCTCAGGGCTCTCGAAGGGCATGAGCTTCTCGAGCTCCTCGAGGATCTGTTCCTTGACCTTCAGGTTCTCCGCGTACTCGGCGTCGATCTCCGCATTGGCGGCGTCGCGTGCGGCGAAGAACACATCCTGAGCGGCACGGAAGCGGGCCCACTGGGCGTCGTCGGTCTTGCGGGCGCCGCGGCCGGCTGCCTTCCACTCGTCCATCAGGCGGTGGTACGCCTTGGTGGTCGGGCCGTATTCGGTGCTGTTCTGCAGCTCCTCGGCCCGGGCGATGAGCTCCTCCTTCACCTTCTTGACCTCAGCGTGGTCCCGGTCGCGCTGGCTGAAGAAAGCCCGGCGGTTCTTGTCGAAGGTGGTCCGTGCCGCCCGGAAGCGCTTCCAATAGGGGTCCTCCTGGGACTTCGACAGGCGCGGCGGCTTCTTCTGCTCGGCCTTCCAAGCGGCGAAGAGCTCATTCATCCGCGCCTGGGCGTTCTTCCAGTGCTGGGTGGAGGCGTCGGCGTCGGCGATCTGCTCGGCCTCGGCCACGATCCGCTCACGCACCGCCAGGTGCTCGGCCACGGCCTCCTCCGAGGCCTGCTTCTCCTGCTCGGCCTGCTGAGTGATCTGGGAGTCGGTCTCATCCAGCACAGCGGCGAGCCCCGAGATGTCTCCGGCCCACACGCCCTCATCCAGTTCGGTGCGCAGCGTGGCGGAGCTCTCGCGCAGCGACTTCGCCGAGTCGGCCCCGGCGGCGGCGCGGGCCTTCAGCAGCAGCACCCGGTTGTAGAGGTCGTCGAACTTCCGCGTGAAGTACTGCAGCGCCTCATCCTCTGTGGCGCCGGGGTACTGCCCGACGTACTTCTCCTCGCCCCCGTCCGAGGAGAGCGAGTAGACGTGCCCCTCCTCATCGACGCGGGCGTGCTGGCGGGCTTCTTCCAGCGAAGTCTCATGATGGCCTGGCTTGACTGCGGGACTCATGGACACCAGCGTACCGTCTGCCGATATGATGAACGGGCTCATCCCACCCCCTCCCCTCTGATAGGAGTGCTGCGGACCGCTATGGCACGTTCAACCTCACTCTCCGGCTTCGCCGAATGGCTCCCGGCCGAACGGCTCGTGGAGCTGCATATGCTGGACACCCTGCGTGAGGTCTTCGAACGCCATGGCTTCTCCTCTCTGGAGTCCCGCGCCGTGGAGACGCTGGAGACTCTGCTGCAGAAGGGGGAGGTGGACAAGGAGATCTACGCCGTCTCCCGCCTCCAGGAGGAGCTGGCCGAGGACGCCGCTCCCAAGAAGGACGGCCGGCTGGCGCTGCGCTTCGACAACACCGTGCCCTTCGCCCGCTATGTGGTGGAGAACGCCGGACACCTGAACTTCCCGTTCCGCCGCCACCAGATCCAGAAGGTATGGCGCGGGGAACGGCCCCAGGATGGGCGCTACCGCGAGTTCACCCAGGCCGACATCGACGTGGTCGGCGACGGCGAGCTGCCCTTCCGCGCCGATGTCGAGATCGCCGTGGTGATCGCCCAGGCGCTGGACTCCATGCCCATCGGCGAGTTCCACCTGCGGATCAACAACCGCAAGCTGGCCCAGGGCTTCTACACCGCCCTCGGACTGGAGGACACCACTGCGGTGCTGCGCGGCATCGACAAGCTGGAGAAGATCGGCCCCGAGCGTGTGGCCGAGGACCTGAAGACCACTGCCGGCGCCACCGATGAGCAGGCCCGGAAGGCTCTCGCCCTGGCTCAGATCCGCACCGAGGACACGTCCTTCGTGGACCAGGTCCGCGCACTGACCGAGGGCCTGACCGGCGATACCGCCCTTCTGGAGGAGGGTCTGGCCGAGCTCGAGGAGCTCATCGCTGAGGTGGGCAAGCGTGTCCCCGGACGCGCTGTGGCCGACCTGTCCATCGCCCGCGGCCTGGACTACTACACCGGCACGGTCTACGAGACGGTGCTGGTGGGCCACGAGAACCTCGGCTCCATCTGCTCGGGCGGCCGCTACGAGTCCCTGGCCTCGAAGGGCAGGCGCACCTTCCCCGGCGTCGGGATCTCCATCGGCGTGACCCGCCTGGTGGCCCGCGTGCTCTCCTCGGAGATGGCGACGGCGACCCGCTCGGTGCCCGCTGCGGTCTATGTGGCGCTGCGCACCGAGGAGGATTGGGGTGCGGCCCAGGATGTGGCCGATCAGCTGCGCTCCCGAGGGATCAACGCTGAGGTGGCGCTGAAGGCCGAGAAGTTCGGCAGACAGATCCGTCATGCCGACCGCCGCGGCATCCCCTTCGTCTGGTTCACCGATGAGGAGGGGAACCACGAGGTCAAGGACATCCGCTCCGGTGAGCAGACCGCCGCCGACCCGGCCACCTGGACTCCCGCAGACGATGACATGCTTCCGCGGATTGTAGAATCCGTCTGAACACCTCGGCTGGATGCCGAATCCCCTGAACGACCCCTCTGGAAGGACACCGTGCTCCGCACACACGAGACCGGCGCGATCAACGCCGAACATATTGGCCAGACCGTCACCCTGACCGGCTGGGTGGCCCGCCGTCGGGACCACGGTGGGGTGGCATTCCTGGATCTGCGGGACGCCTCCGGCGTCGCCCAGGTCGTGGTGCGGGATGAGGAGGACTTCGATCCTCTGCGCAACGAGTTCGTCCTGAAGGTCACCGGCACAGTGGAGCGCCGCCCAGAGGGCAACGAGAACCCGAACCTGCCCTCCGGCGAGGTCGAGGTCATCGCGGACACCGTTGAGGTCCTCAACGCTGCCGCTCCCCTGCCCTTCCAAGTGGATGAGCATGTGGAGGTGGGTGAGGAGGCTCGCCTGAAGCACCGCTACCTGGACCTGCGCCGTCCGGCTCCGGCCAAGGCGCTGAAGCTGCGGTCCGAGGCCAACCGTGTGGCCCGTGAGTTCCTGCACGAGCAGGCCTATACCGAGGTCGAGACCCCCACGCTGACCCGCTCCACCCCTGAGGGCGCCCGCGACTTTCTGGTGCCGGCCCGCCTGGCGCCCGGCTCCTGGTACGCGCTGCCTCAGTCCCCGCAGCTGTTCAAGCAGCTGCTGCAGGTCGGCGGGCTGGAGCGCTACTACCAGATCGCCCGCTGCTACCGGGATGAGGACTTCCGTGCCGACCGGCAGCCGGAGTTCACCCAGCTGGACATCGAGGCCAGCTTTGTTGAGCAGGAGGATGTGATCTCCCTGTCCGAGGAGCTCATCCGCCGTCTGTGGAAGCTCATCGGCGCCGAGATCGAGACTCCGATCCCGCACATCACCTACCGCGAGGCTATGGCGAAGTACGGCACCGATAAGCCGGATCTGCGCTTCGGCGTGGAGCTCACCGAGCTCACCGAATACTTCAAGGACACCCCCTTCCGCGTGTTCCAGGCCCCCTATGTGGGTGCTGTGGTCATGCCCGGCGGCGCCGACCAGCCCCGCCGCACCCTGGATGCCTGGCAGGAATGGGCCAAGCAGCGCGGCGCCAAGGGTCTGGCCTATGTGCTGATCCAGGAGGACGGTGAGCTGGGCGGCCCGGTGGCCAAGAACCTCTCCGAGGAGGAGAAGGCCGGCCTGCCCGGGGCTGTGGGCGCGAAGCCCGGCGACTGCATCTTCTTCGCCGCTGGCGAGGTCACCCCGTCCCGCGGCCTGCTGGGCGCCGCCCGCAATGAGATCGCCGAGCGTCTGGGCATGATCGAGGAGGACTCCTGGTCCTTCGTGTGGGTGGTCGACGCCCCGATGTTCGAGCCGGCCGCCGATGCCACCGCCGCCGGTGATGTGGCCGTGGGCTCGGGCGCCTGGACGGCAGTGCACCATGCCTTCACCGCGCCGAAGCCGGAGTTCGCCGAGACCTTCGACCAGGACCCGGGCGAGGCTCTGGCCTACGCCTACGATCTGGTCTGCAACGGCAACGAGATCGGCGGCGGCTCCATCCGTATCCACCGCCAGGACATGCAGGAGCGCGTCTTCAAGGTCATGGGCATCTCCGAGGAGGAGGCCCAGGAGAAGTTCGGCTTCCTGCTGGACGCCATGAAGTTCGGTGCTCCCCCGCACGGCGGCATCGCCTTCGGCTGGGACCGCGTGGTGGCCCTGCTGGCCGGCGAGGAGTCCATCCGCGAGGTCATCGCCTTCCCGAAGACCGGCGGAGGCTACGACCCGCTGACTGCTGCCCCGGCGCCCATCACCTCACAGCAGCGCAAGGAGGCCGGTGTGGACGCCAAGCCGGAGCCCAAGGGCAAGGGCGACGCCAAGAACTGACGTCCGAACACACGTTCAAGGCCCGGCAGGAAGACATCCTCTCCTGCCGGGCCTTCGTGTCTCCCGTCAGAGCATCCAGCGATGCGAGGAGAACATCGACGGCCTGATCAGGACATGGAGTCGCAGAGATCTCCCTCTGGTGGTGATCCGCCACGACAGCGAAGTAGCCGGCTCGCCGTTCATGCCGGGCCACTCAGGAAACGCCCTGGTCGACGATGGTGCGGCGATCAACCCGGATCTGGGGTTCAGCGTCACTGTCCCACCTGATGCGACACGGACCTTCGACTGAGAGGACCCGGAGGGCAACGTCATACCGGCCGGGACCCTGATGCAGGTCACCGCCGCAAACCTGCAGAGTGGAGGTTTCGCCCGCGTCACATCGACCGGGGTTCTTGTGGAAGCTGTGAATCGAGACTGCGGCTGAGCCTCATGCCGCCTGCGAAGGATGACGCCTGGGCTCAGTTCGATACCTCGGCAACACCTCTTCCTCCTCCGCACTCAGCGGAGGGTCGAGGAAGCCGTGCGTCTTCATCCGGTGATGCCGTCGGCACAATGCCCAGAGATTGGCCGCCTGTGTGGTTCCCACGGGCCAGGGGACCTGGTGATCGAGATCGGATCGCTCGGCCGGGACCATGCAGCCCGACGCTCGGCAGGTTCCGTCGCGGAAGGTGATCGCGTCACGCAGCCTGCTCGGGGCGAAGCGTCCTCGATAGCGCACTGCCAGGATGTCCGGCACCTCACCGAGGTCCTCAGCGGGTCCGCAGAGCGCCTCATACCACTCGTGGGCGGCACCGGGAGCCCCAGCCAGCCTGCGGGCCTGCTCCGCAGGAACAGTCCAGCGGCGATCGGCACTCACGGCGGGCTCCTCCGAATCTCCCCTGAGCGTGGCCTGCGGAATCATGATCGCGATCTTGGCCTCCACCGGCGAGCCCTCAGTCCGGCCGTCCAACAGCCAGGAGGCGAAGAGGTCCGCCTCACGCTGCGCCAGAGTGCGGTCATCCCCCAACGTCCGGTCCACCTGCTGGCCGCGGGCCGCAGCCGCCAGACGCCGCTCGATGGACGCAGCGGCCACGGTGGGGATCAGCGCCTGGACCAGGCTCATGCCATCCTCGCCGTGGATGACACGGACCGACCGCTCCTGCACCGCGCGGCGGCACCGCGCCGCATGCTCCCGTGCATCCAGCCGCGCCAGGTACCGATTCAGCCAGGCTTGCAGGCCGCCGGGCGTGCGGTGCTCCACAATCTCCGCCGCTGCCCGGTCCAGGGACTCCACATTCTCCGGTCGCTCCAGGCTCAGCGCCGCATGTGCGATCCTCCGGACCCGCGCGGCATCTGTGCGCCCCTCCCCGAAGCTTCGCCATACGCGGGGCAGCTCTCGACGGGAGAAGCGCATGGCGGCGAGCAGCTCGGTGACCGTCCGCTCGCTGCTCCTCAGCGTCAGCGCGAGGTCCCGTACGGCGGCCTTGCGCGCATCTTCCCGCACCGGCGCAGTCAGCTGCAGTCCGGAGATCTCACGCTCGCGATGGTCCTGATATGCCAGCATCCGGCTGATCTGTGCGGCCTCTGTCCGTCGGCCCTGACGCTGCAGCGCAGCGGCGGAGGCGAGCAGCGCATCCACATCATGCCCCGGCCGCTCGCCGCCGATCAGAGCCTGAGTCTCTTCCATGGTCTGAGTCTACGGAGGGGGTCTGACATGACTGCGTGACACGATCCCTGGGAGCTGCCCTATGAACGACTGGCCGAGTGGACTCAGCCCCGATCGACCCCCGCATCATCCATGTCGCCGCCGTCGTGATCTGCGATGCCGACCAGCGGAACCTCACAGTGCGCAGACGCGGCACGCAGCGGTTCATGCTGTCCGGAGGCACGCCTGAACCGGCCGAGGAACCCCACCAGACCGCCGAGGCGGCCGATGATTCCGGCCAGCTGGTCCAGGCCGAAGCCTACGTGCTGGCCGCCGCGCCGCATCCTGAGAACCTCCCGGCCGCCGCGGAGCTCGAGGAGCTGCGGTGGCTGCCCACCGAGGAGATCGTCTCCGGCCGCGGTGCTGACCAACGCCTGGCAGATCCACCTCGGCCAGCATGGAGACACCCTCGACGCCGAGCTGACCCAGCCGGTCGCCTGCTGGGTTTCGCTCCTGCTGCTGGGTGCTGTCACCCTCACCGCCGGCCGCACCGTGGGAGACCCGGCCGTGGGGATCTGCTTCTCCCGCTTCGAGCACGGGAGCGCTCTGGGCTCGTCGGGCCGGGAGGTACGCTATATGGCCGACATCGGAGCCCATAGGCTGGCGGGGCTGGCGGGTGCCGGACTGCAGCAGGACGATGCCCCGCAGCTCCAGCCGCGGTAGAGTGGACTCCGCCCGTTCGAATCTTTCTCCGAATACCGCCGGAGGTGCGCCGTGACCGATCTCTTCTCCGCCGATGACTTCGGCCCGGAGGACGAGGGAGACGACTCCCCGGAGACCGGCAGCACCCGACGCCGCCACACTCCCCTGGCGGTGCGGATGCGTCCGCGTACTCTGGACGAGGTGGTCGGCCAGAAGCATCTGCTGGACCAGGGCTCCCCCATGCGCGTACTCTCCGAAGGGTCACGCGGCCCCGCCGGCCCCTCCTCGGTGATCCTCTGGGGACCACCCGGTACGGGCAAGACCACACTGGCCCATGTCATCGCCCGCGGTGCCGCCCGGAAGTTCGTGGAGCTCTCTGCCATCCGCGCCGGCGTGAAGGACGTCCGCAGCGTCATGGATCAGGCGCTGGAGGACCGTGACCTGCGTGGCAAGACCACTGTTCTGTTCCTGGATGAGATCCACCGCTTCAACAAGGCGCAGCAGGATGCGCTGCTGCCCGGCGTGGAGAACGGATGGGTCATCCTGGTGGCCGCCACCACGGAGAACCCCTCTTTCTCCGTGATCTCCCCGCTGCTCTCCCGGTCACTTCTGATGACCCTTCAGCCCCTGACATCCGATGATCTGGGTGAGCTGATCGACCGCGCTGTGGCCGAGCCCCGCGGGCTCAATGATGAGTTCCTGCTGGAGGATGAAGCTCGTTCGCATATCCTGCGCATGTCCGGCGGCGACGCCCGCCGTGTGCTCACCGCTCTGGAGGCCTCAGCCGCTGTGGCCACCGCCCGGGCGGAGGGTGACGAGCAGATCCGGATCACCGCACTGGACGCCGAGCATGCCATGGATCATGCCGTCCAGAGATATGACAAGGACGGCGACCAGCACTATGACATCATCTCGGCCTTCATCAAGTCTCTGCGCGGCTCGGACCCGGATGCCGCGCTGCACTATCTGGCTCGGATGATCGAAGCCGGTGAGGATCCTCGTTTCCTGGCACGGCGCCTGGTGATCGCCGCCGGCGAGGAGGTCGGGATGGCGGACCCCAGCGCACTGACCACAGCCGTGGCGGCGGCCGACGCCGTCCAGCTCATCGGCATGCCCGAGGGCAGAATCCTGCTGGCACAGGCCACAGTGCATATCGCCACCGCGCCCAAGTCCAATGCCTCCTATCAGGCCCTGGATGCCGCCATCGCCGATGTCCGTTCAGGCAAGGGAGCCCCGGTGCCGGCCCATCTGCGCGACGCCCACTACTCCGGGGCCCACCGTCTGGGTCATGGCAAGAGCTATGTCTATGCCCATGACGAGCCCCACCATGTGGCCGCCCAGCAGTACCCGCCAGACGATCTGGTGGGCGTGGACTATTACCGGCCCACCACCAACGGTGCTGAGCGGGCTGTGGCCGAGCGGCTGGAGAAGCTGCGCGACATCACCCGCCGAAGGTGACGTCCCGGCGGTTGATCACGATCAGCCGCCAGATGGCCGCACCGATGATCAGCACTGCCAGCGTGACCAGCAGCAGCACAGTGAAGCTCCGCAGCCACCAGAGCACGCTCAGCACGATCAGCGTGGCGGCCCACCACAGGCCCTTACGGTTGGATCGCAGCAGCGCGCAGACCAGCAGAGCGGCGGCTGCGGCCAGCGGCGTGACCTCGGCGAAGGTGGAGTCGCCCAGGAAGGAGACCAACGCTGCGGCAGTGGCGACTGCTCCCCCGCTCCGAAGAACAGCCCGTGGCCCAGGACGGCCGTGCGGGCCACCTCAGGCGCCTGTCCGGGCAGCTCCTGACGCGCGGCCAGCACACACTCGCTGACCATCAGGGCCACCATCATCAGCAGCAGCGTCACCGAGACGCTGACCTGTGAGAGCCCCTCTGTCCGGACCCAGACATACAGCCCCGAGACCGGCAGCCCCAGCGCTCCGAAGAGGCAGCACTGGGCGCGCTGCGCCGGACCCGAGCGATCCAGCTCTGCCATGAACACCAGGGCGTGCAGCACCGGCAGCAGCCAGAAGAGGTACATGGCCTCCTCCGGCACCGGAGCCGCCACAGGCAGCAGAGCGCCTGCCCAGAGGGCACCGCTGTGACCTCGGACCAGACCATGGGTCAGCAGCGCCGCAGCACCTGCGAAGGGCGCCACCTGCAGCAGCAGCGTGGAGTCACCGGCAGGCAGCGGCTGGTGGGACGTCACCACCAGGACCGCCAGCACGGCCGCAGCGGTGCCCAGGAAGAGATGGGACTCATGAGGTACGCGACTCAGCAGCGGTTCGCTGACCAGCAGACCCGCCAGCATGAGCAGGACAGCCACAGCCGCCGTGGTCGCTGTGATCGGTTCATGCTGACCCCAGGCCAAGAGCAACGAGGCCGGCATGGCGAGACTGCCGATCAGAGCGGCGATGACCCGCACACTGTGCGGTCCGCCCCAGAGGGCCGCCGCCACCAGCAGCGCGTGCATGGCAGGAACCGTCCATCCCAGCCCGGGCGGATCCGCAGCGGGTGCGGCGATCACCGGGACCAGCGAGGTCAGCAGCGTCATACCACCGGTGGAGGCGATCAGCGCTATACGCGTCTGCTGAGCAGAGGTGAGGGCCATCGTTGCGACGCCGGCCAGCAGGCTCAGCAGGAAGGCCGCAACCGGGACCACATAGAGCGTCAGCCCCGCCGAGGCATCGACGGCCTCCAATGGACCCAGCATCAGCAGTGCGCCGCCCAACGCGGCACAGGTCGGAAGAGCCAGCGCCCCCGGCGGAAGGCTCACATGACGCAGGCACAGGACCACCAGCAGCAGTCCGGCCGCGCCCAGGATCAAGGCGGCCCACCATGGGCGATCGACGGAGACCAGTCCGGCCAGCATCATCACGGCCGCACCGACGGCGTAGAACGCCGGAGCGATCAGCAGGATCTGCGGAACCCGAAGATCCAGGCGCCACAGCAGAACCAGCGCGGACAGCGCCCAGGGCACTGCGGTGACCCAATACAGCGCGCCGTCAGCCCCGGTGACCGCCAGCACTGCGTTGACCGCGGCCAGCCAGAGCAGATTCGCGGAGAGATGCAGCGGCATCCAGGTCCGCACACGGACATCCTGGGCGGCACCGCCACGGCGCAGCAGGACAGCGCTGAGCACCTCTGCGCCCAGCAGAGTCAGCGCCACGGCCAGCAGCAGGGCCGCCTGGCCCTGTGCGCTGCCGTAGAGCCAGTCCACCGCGGTGATTCCGATCAGTGCACAACCGGCGAAAGCTCCTGCCCGAGCGGTGCTGATCGAGGGGACCTCGCCCTGATCACCGACTGTCGCGGCCGATCCGGAGGTCATGAGCAGGATTCTGCAGAGCACCGCGGCCGCGCCCAGCAGGTAGAGCACTGCTCCCAGCGCCGCCGCTGGAATGAACAGTGCGGCCCAGCACCATGACTCTCCCAGCTCGCGGCGTGGACTGGCGCCGAGCCTGAACGAGCTGCGGCTGGCCAGACCCAACAGGACGGCGCAGGTCACGGCGAAGAGCGTCACTGCCGCCAGGGCCAGGCGATCGCCGAGCAGCGGATCCTCCAGAGCGCGGCCCAGAGCGAGTCCGAACGCTCCCACAGCGACGGCACCGACAGCGCGCTCGCCAGGGCCGCCGAGACAGGGCGATCTCCCCGAGCAGCCAGACCAGGGCCCAGGCCACAGTCCACCAGGTGTTCTCCGGCAGGGCGGCCAGCATGGAGAGGACCAGCACACCGCGGATGACCAGCTGCCAGCCCAGCGGAGCCGTTGCGGCTGCCGTGTCCCGAATGATCAGCAGAGACTGTACGGCCACGCACACAGTGATCACAGCCAGGATGATCATCCAGGCGTGTCCGGTGCTGTCGAGCGTGTCAGAGGGCAGCACAGCTAGCTGGACCAGCACCGAGGCGCCCAGGACCAGCACCAGCGAGAGCCGCCGATCGGCACGCGCCCACTCCCCCACGGTGAACCCAGGGATATGGCAGACGGCCAGATAGAGCACCGCCAGGATGCCGACCAGCACAGTCAGCAGACCGAAGGCACCCATTCCCTGGTCCCCCAGCAGGAGCACCGCTGCGAGCAGCCACACTGGACGCGCTGCGATCCGTTGGGCCAGCCGACCGGCCTGCGTGAGGCACTGCCAGGAGCTCGCCAAGTAGTAGACACCCGTGACGCCGAACAGCGTGGCAGACTCATAGCGGCTCAGCTGGTCGAACATCACAAGAGCGGCCACCAGGACACCCGGCACCACGACCACATGCAGCTGCCCGAAGGGCTTGGACAACACCTGCGGCACACGGGATCCCCAGAGGGCCATGGCCAGCTGGAGCGACGACGAGACTGCGATGACCACCAGCAGCGCCCAGAACAGGGCAGGACGGACGGCGGCCGTGGCCGCGAAGACCGTGGAGTAGAGGAAGGGTATGACCAGATAGCCGAGGATGCGGCTGTCCAGGGCCACGGCACCGTGGAGATAGACAGCCGTGCCCACCACTGAGGTGACCAACCAGGTCAGCAGCTCCTCATGGATGATCGCCTCGTTGAGCGGCAGCGCCAGCACCGGCAGCAGCGCCAGGCCTGTGCCGTAGAGGGCGATGCCTGCGGGCCTGAGGACAGTGGAGAAGCGCGCGATCAGGAAGCCGCCGGCGGTGAAGGCCAGGCAGACTGCACCCAGGCTGACGGCCGTGAGCACCGGGTCTCCCACCACGGCGATGAAGGAGAGTGCCGCGGCCACCAGCAGCAGACCGCCGCTGTAGAGAGCGACATTGATGTTCCGGTGCTCCCGACGCCTCTTCTCTGCGGCCAACTGCTCGGCAGTCTTGCCCACCGGCGCCTGGTAGCCGGGCAGCGGTGCGGAGCGAGCGGCAGACGGCTGAGGGTGCGGATGAGGCTGGGGGTGGACAGCCGGTGGTGGTGCCGCCTGCTCCTGATCCGCCACCGGCCGCGCCCACGGGTCCTGCTGCGGTGCCTGCGCAGCCTGCGGACCATAGGGAGCCTGCGGCTGTTGCGGAGCCTGACCGTACGGCGTCGGGTATGACTGCTGAGCGCGGATATGCGGAGCTGAGGCGCCGGAGCGGATCCAGCGCCTGCGCTCCACGGCCTGGCCGATGGCGAAGCCGATCAGCAGCGGCACTGCGCAGAGCACAGCCAGCACCAGGCCGATGATGATCAGGAACTCCACTCAGGCTCCTCTCCACTGTCAGACCCGGACCGTCTGACCAGGGATGATCGTGGGTCCCACACTACCCATGGAGCGGGTACGACGGCGGGCCCGTCTCCCACATCTGTGGAAAACGGGCCCGCCGTCGTGGTGGAGCCGGTCAGGCTCCCCGATGATCTCGCCCGAGGAGGCTCAAGGATCAGTGATCCCTGGACTCGATGGCGCCCACTCCGCTGGCGGGGAGCTCCTCCGGCTCATGGTGATCGTGCTCGAGCGCCTCGAGGTACTCCTCGCGGCTGACCGGGGCAACCCGGTCCTCGTAGAACGCACGGTTCAGACGTGCCCGGAACTTCTCGAGCAGGGTGATCTTACCCTTGGCGTTCGGCTGGGCCGGGGTCGGTTCAGGCGAATCGTAGGAGACCAGGGTCCACAGCTCGTAGTCGTCCAGGCGACGGTGCTTCTCGCTGAAGCCGCCGTCGGCGGACACCTGGATCACCCCGGCCTCATCACCGTGGAGTGCCGTCTCGCGGTCCTTGCGCTGCAGGGACAGGCAGATGCGTTTGGTGAGGATGTAGGCGATCACCGGGCCGAGGAAGAACAGCACACGCGACCAGTAGGTGATGTCGTTCAGCGACAGCTGGAAGTGTGTTGCGATGAGGTCGTTCGAGCCCATGCCCCACATGATCATGTAGTTGGTCACGATGGCCACACCGAAGGCGGTGCGGGTGGGGGCGTTGCGCGGACGGTCCAGGAGGTGGCGCTCCTTGGTGTCCTTGGTGATCCAAGACTCGATCCACGGCCAGACGAACATGCCCAGGAAGATCAGAGCCACCGGGATCATCGGGATCAGCACCGGCATCGCCAACGAGTTGCCGCCCCATGGCGTGGGGATCACCCATTCCAGCGAGAAGTCCCCGAGATAACCAGGCATCAGACGCAGGACACCCTCGAACGGGCCGATGTACCAGTCGGGCTGTGCACCCGCCTGCACCGGCGATGGATCGTAGGGACCGTAGTTCCAGAGCGCGTTGATCTGGAACGTACCCGAGATCAGCGCCAGGATCCCGAAGACGATGAAGAAGAAGCCGCCTGCCTTGGCCGCGTAGACCGGGCCGACCGGGTAGCCCACCACATTGCGCTCGGTGCGACCGGGGCCGGGGTACTGAGTGTGCTTGTGGGTGACCACCAGGAACAGGTGGATCGCGATCAGCAGCAGGATCATCGCCGGCAGCACCATGATGTGCATCACATACAGACGCGGGATGACCTCGCTGCCGGGGAACTCGCCTCCGAAGAGGAAGAAGGAGATGTAGGTGCCCACCACCGGCAGTGCCTTGAGCATGCCGTCGATGATGCGCAGGCCGTTGCCGGAGAGGACCTCGTCCGGCAGGGAGTAGCCGGTGAAGCCGGCGCCCAGGCCGAGGATCAGGAGAGAGGCGCCGACCACCCAGTTGAGCTCACGCGGCTTCCGGAAGGCTCCGGTGAAGAACACGCGCAACATGTGGATGGACATGGCGGCCACGAACAGCAGCGCTGCCCAGTGGTGCAGCTGACGCATGAACAGACCGCCGCGCACGTCGAAGGACAGCTCCAGGGCTGTGGCGTACGCAGTGGACATCTCCAGGCCCTGCAACGGTGCGTAGGAGCCGGAGTAGCGGGTGGTCGCCATCGACGGGTCGAACCAGAAGGTCAGGAACGTGCCCGAGAGGATCAGGATGACGAAGCTGTAGAGCGCGACCTCACCGAACATGAAGGTCCAGTGATCAGGGAAGACCTTCCGGCCGAACTCACGGACGATGCTGGTGCCGCCCACACGGGTGTCGACGTAGTTGGCGATCCGACCGCCGCCAGTCTTCGGCTGGTACTGGTCGACCTCGAGGTACTGCTCCTCGGTGTACTTCTCTTTGGTGGCGCTCATGATGCGTAATCACCCTCCGGGTCGGTGTTGCCGCGCTCCCAGTAGGTCGGGCCGACGGGTTCGGTGAAGTCGCTGCGCGCGATAAGGTAGCCCTCTTCATCAACAGTGATGGGCAGCTGCGGCAGCGGACGTCCGGCGGGGCCGAAGACGACTTTGAACTCGTTGGCGGCATCGAAGGTGGACTGGTGGCACGGGCACAGCAGGTGGTGCGTGTGCCGCTCGTACAGCGCAACCGGGCAGCCGACGTGGGTGCAGACCTTCGAGCAGGCGATGATGCCGTCGTGGGACCAGTTCTCGCGTCCCTCGCTGACAGTCTCGATGTCCTCGGGGTTCATACGCATGACCAGGGTGACTGCCTTGGCCTTCTCGGACAGGCGCTCACCATGGCTGGAGATGGTGCGTAGGTTCTCCGGGATGACGTGCATGGCGGTGCCGACGGTCAGGTCGGAGGCTCTGATGCGGGTGCCGGAGGGGTCGCGGACCAGGTGCACGCCCTCGTCCCACATCGAGTGCCGCATGCGCTCGACCCCGAAGTCCTCGGAGCGGTCCAGATCGCGCAGGGTGACGATGAAAGGCAACGGAGCGAGCAGCGCTGCGCCGATCATCGTGTTGCGCAGCAGCGGGCGACGCTTGATCTGCGACTCGTCGAGGACGTCGTTGATGATCGTCTCCGCCTCTTCGCGCTCCGTCTCCTTCCGGAGAGGCTTGCGGTCTTCGACCATCTCGTGGTCCGGCATCAGCGTCTTGGCCCAGTGCACCACACCCAGGCCGATGCCGAGCATCGCGAAGGCGACGCCGACGCCGAGCAAGGTGTTCTGCACACGCAGAAGCTGCAGATCGCCCTCGGTCTGGCCGATGGCGAAGTAGCCGACAAAGAAGACCACGGTGCCGATGATCGAGAGCAGGAAGAGAACCGAGACGACGCGCTCAGCGCCCTTCGCGACCTTCTCACTCTCGTCTGCCAGCCGCGGGCGGTGCGGGGGCAGGCCCGGGTTGTCGATGGCGTATTTGCCCGACTCCCCTTCACCGGCTTTGATGACGGCACCCGAGTCCTTCGGGTCGCCGTTACCGTGCTCGCCCATATGGTTTTCGTCCTTTGCTTGAGTGATTGCTTGGAGTGCTTATGTGCGGTGCTCCGGACACCGTCGGGGTGTTCAGCGGCCGGCTACGAGGACCGTGAGGTCAGCCAGACCATGGAGGCGATGAGCAGCGCGAGCCCACCGGTCCAGATGAACAGACCCTCAGAGACGGGGCCCAGGAAGCCCAGGGAGAAGCCGCCGGGGGTGCCCTGGCTCTCGTAAGTCTGCAGGAAGGCGATGATGTCACGCTTGTCCTCCGGCACCAGGTTCGCATCCGAGAAGACCGGCATGTTCTGCGGGCCGGTGGTCATAGCCGCATAGACATGACGCGGTTCCACGCCGTGCAGGGAAGGCGCGTACTTGCCCTCGGTCAGCGCACCGCCGGCGGCCGCCGCGTTGTGGCACATGGCGCAGTTGATGCGGAACAGCTCGCCGCCGCGGGCGGGGTCGCCCTGGTCCACGTCCAGGTACTCGTCATCGGGCACGGCCGGCCCGGCTCCGAGGGAGGCCACGTAGGCAGCCAGCTGCATGGTCTGCTCATCATTGAACTGAGCCGGCTTCTGCTGAGCCTGCGGGCCCTGCATCTGCATGGGCATGCGGCCGGTGCCGACCTGGAAGTCCACCGAGGCGGCGCCCACGCCGATCAGCGACGGGCCGGCGTCGGTGCCCTCGGCGTTGATGCCGTGGCAGGTGGCGCAGTTGGCGACGAAGAGTCGCTCGCCCTCTTCGATGTTGTCCGGGTCGGAGTAGGCATCCGCGTTCTCGGACGCCTGAGCCTCGTTGATCGTGGTGGCTGCGCTGTACAGGCCACCGGTGATCAGCAGACCCAGGAGGAGCAGGGCCACTCCTGCGAAGGGGTGGCGGCGCTTCTGTGAGAGTGCCTTCACGTGCCGGTTCCTCACTTGTCGGTGCGTTGTCAGGTTCAAGGGTGCGCCGTCGTCCGGATCAGACGAGCAGCGGAAGGATGTAGATGATGCCGAACAGGGCGATCCAGACGACATCGACGAAGTGCCAGTAGTAGGACACCACGACCGCCGCGCTGGCTTCCCGGTGGGTGAACTTCACGCTGAAGTAGGCCCGGGCGATGACGTAGCAGAAGGCCACCAGACCACCGAGCACGTGCAGGCCGTGGAAGCCGGTGGTGATATAGAACGCCGAGCCGAAGGCGTTGGTCTGCACGGCGACGCCGTGGGAGACCAACACAGCGAACTCGTAGGTCTGACCGGCGATGAAGACCGAGCCCATCAGGAAGGAGAGGATGTACCACTCGATCATGCCCCAGTTCTTCAGCTGGAGCAGACCCCCGGTGCGCCGCGGCTGGTGCCGTTCAGCGGCGAAGACGCCGAACTGAGCAGTCACCGAGCTGGCCACCAGGATGATGGTGATGGTCGTAGCCAGCGGGATGTCCAACTGAGTGGCACCCTCGGCAAACATCTCGGGCTGCGCAGAGCGCAGGGTGAAGTAGATCGCGAACAGGCCGGCGAAGAACATCAGCTCGCTGGTGAGCCACACCATGGTGCCCACGGACACCATGTTTGGGCGGTTCGGCAGCGTGCGCGCCGGAACGTTTGGGGCTTGGGTTGCAGACGTCACGGACACATTATTGCCTGAAAAGACCTGACTTCGCTATCGACCTCGGGCGCGTGGCGCGTCTCCAGATCCTTGTCAGGCCGCGGCTTCCGCGTCATTCCCAGGGAGTACCAAGGTCAGAGCGCTCAGAAAAAAACAGAATATTTCGACAGGCTGTAGAAATAAGCGCGTGTCGGGGCCCTCCTGGCCCCGGTATCGTCGTCTCTATGCATACACCAGCTGAGACTTCCGAACTGACCTGGCCTGTCGTGCTCGAGACCCTTCTGGCCGCTGAGGACCTCACGGCGCAGACCGCGGCCTGGGCGATGGATCAGCTCATGGGCGGAGAGCTCAGCGATGCCCAGATCGCCGGCTTCCTCATCGCCCTGCGGGCCAAGGGAGAGACCGCACAGGAGCTCGTGGGGCTCAGCAGCGCCATGATGGACAAGGCCCTGCCGGCAGAGGTCTCAGGACCCACTCTGGACATCGTGGGCACCGGCGGCGACCTCCTGGGCACTGTGAACATCTCCACGATGTCCTCCCTGGTGGCGGCCGGAGCTGGAGCCACAGTGGTCAAGCACGGCAATCGAGGTGCCTCCAGCACCGCCGGAGCCGCCGATGTGATCGAGGCACTCGGCGTGGACCTCTCCCTGCCGATCGAGCGGGTGACCCAGGCCGCTGAGCAGGTGGGCATCACGTTCCTCTTCGCCCAGAGCTTCCACCCCTCTATGCGCTTTGTGGGCCCTGCCCGCAAGCAGCTGGGCGTGCGCACGGTGTTCAACTTCCTGGGGCCCCTGGCCAACCCGGCGCGGGTCACCGCTCAGGCCTTGGGATGTGCGCGCGCAGAGCTGGCTCCGAAGATGGCCGAGGTATTGGCCGCACGCGGTACACGCGGCCTGGTCTTCCGCGGACAGGACGGACGGGACAAGATCACGACGTCGGCCGCCACCGACCTCTGGGAGGTCCGCGAGGGCTCTGTGGAGCATCTTGAGCTCGCCCCTGAGGACGTGGGAGTCCTCCGTACCGCCGTGGAGGACCTCCAGGGCGGCACGGGTCAGCAGAACGCCGAGACGGTCCGCCATCTGCTCCAGGGCGAGCACGGCCCTGTGCGCGACGCAGTGGTGCTCAATGCGGCCGCGGGGCTCACTGCCTTGGACGAGGAGGCCTCCGGTCCACTGCTGGAGCGCCTGCGCACCAATATGCAGCGCGCGGCAGAGTCTCTGGACTCCGGGGCTGCCGCAGACGTGCTGCAGCGCTGGACAGACTTCTCCGGCGCCTGAGGGAGGACCTCAGGACTGGGGCTCGGCCTCTTCTGCCAGATCTTCATCATGGCCGAAGGGGTCCGCGTCCACCCCCGGCATCCAGGAGTTGCCGGAGACAGTCCAGCCCTCCTTCTTCAGCACCTTCTTCCAGCGCTTGGCCCACTTCTGGTTCAGCCGGTTCACATAAAGGTAGCCGTCCAGGTGGTCATACTCGTGCTGCATGATGCGCGCGAACCATCCGGTGGCCTCGAACCGCACCGGGTTGCCCTCGGCGTCGAGGCCCTGGATCTCCACGTGGTCGGAGCGCTTCAGCGGAAACCCGTAACCGGGAGCTGAGAGGCAGCCCTCAGTCTCCTCATCCGGATCCGGGTCCTCCTTGGAGACCTTCCCGATGAGCCGCAGCCTCGGGTTGATGATCGCTCCCCGGCTGGGAGCCTCACCGGTGTCGCCGTCGTACTTCCAGTTGAAGATGCGCAGCCCGACCCCCACCTGCGGAGCGGCCAGACCGACGCCGTGGGAGGCGTCCAGGGTCTCATCCATGTCAGCGATGACAGTGCGGATCTCGTCGTCGATGGTCTCGACTTCGACGGCGCGGCGATGAAGGACGGGCTCGCCATGGATGGTGATGGGCCGGATCGTCATGGTTCTCGATTCTACTCAGAGACGAAGAGTCCGCCCCAGGCTGTGCCCGGGGCGGACTCTTCGAACAGTGGTGCGTCAGCTCAGTGAGCGTAGCGCTTGCGGTTGAACTCCATCACCCAGCCGGTGACGAAGAACAGGCTCGGGATGCAGGCGATGAAGAACACCCACCAGTCGATGGCGATCCCGAAGAAGGCGAAGGCTGCCGACAAGCCCAGGCCCAGCGGCCACCAGCTCCAGGGAGCGAAGTCGCCGTAGTTGCCCTTCATGTCCTCGATCTCGCCCTCAGGGTTGTCACTGTCCATGACCTCCGAGTGCTTGGCGGTCAGGCGCAGGTAGAACCAGAGCATGAAGCCCAGTCCTGCGGTCAGCAGCAGGCAGATGAAGCCCACCCACTCCAGACCGGTCTGCTCGCCGGAGCCTGCGGCGGACCAGTTCATGGTGAGGAATGCGTAGATTCCGGCCACCACCAGGCAGAACACGCCCAGCATCAGGAAGAGTCCGATATTCGTCTTCATCAGATACCACCCTTGTCCTTCTGGTCAGCAGGTCCGAAGACCTTGCCGGCCGGAGTGTTCAGGCTGTGCCGCTCGGAGAGCTCCGGGTGGTGCAGGTCCAGCGCCGGCCGCTCGGAACGGATCCGCGGCAGGGAGTAGAAGTTGTGGCGCGGGGGCGGGCAGGAGGTCGCCCACTCGAGCGAGCCGCCGAAGCCCCACGGGTCATCCACGAGGACCTTCTTGCCCTTGCGGTGGGTGATCCAGACATTCCAGAAGAACGGGATCAGGGAGGCCCCCAGCAGCATCGAGAACACCGTGGAGAACTGGTTCATCGTGGTGAAACCGTCCTCGACCAGGTAGTCGGCGTAACGACGCGGCATACCCATGACACCCAGCCAGTGCTGAATCATGAAGGTGCCGTGGAAGCCGATGAACAGCATCCAGAAGTTGATCTTGCCCAGACGCTCGTTGAGCATCTTTCCGGTCCACTTGGGCCACCAGAAGTAGAAGCCGGCGAACATCGCGAAGACAACGGTTCCGAAGACCACGTAGTGGAAGTGTGCCACCACGAAGTAGCTGTCGGAGAGGTGGAAGTCCAGCGGCGGCGAGGCCAGGATGATGCCGGTCAGACCGCCGAAGAGGAAGGTCACCAGGAAGCCGAGGCTCCAGAGCATCGGAGTCTCGAAGGTGATCGACCCTCGCCACAACGTTCCGATCCAGTTGAAGAACTTCACACCGGTGGGAACGGCGATGAGCATGGTCATCAGGGCGAAGAACGGCAGCATCACGGCGCCGGTCACGTACATGTGGTGCGCCCACACGGTCACCGACAGGGCCGCGATCGCGATGGTCGCGTAGACCAGGCCCTTATAGCCGAAGATCGGCTTGCGACTGAAGACCGGGAAGATCTCCGAGACGATGCCGAAGAACGGCAGGGCGATGATGTAGACCTCAGGGTGCCCGAAGAACCAGAAGAGGTGCTGCCACAGGATGGCACCGCCCGCCTCCGGGTCGAAGACGTGGCCGCCGAAGCGACGGTCCAGGCCGAGGCCGAAGAGTGCGGCTGCAAGCGGCGGGAAGGCCATCAGCACCAGGATCGAGGTGATCAGAGTGTTCCAGGTGAAGATGGGCATACGCCACATGGTCATCCCCGGAGCACGCATGCAGATGATGGTGGTGATGAAGTTGACGCCACCCATGATGGTGCCGAAGCCGGTCAGCGCCAGGCCGAAGACCCAGAGGTCACCACCCACACCTGGTGAGTAGGTCGTATCTGAGAGCGGCGCGTAGGCGAACCAGCCGAAGGAGGCTGCACCCTGCGGGGTCAGGAAACCGGCGAGGGCCACCAGGGAGCCGAACAGGAAGAACCAGAAGGCCAGCGCGTTCAAACGCGGGAAGGCCACATCCGGCGAGCCGATCTGCAGGGGCATCATCACATTGGCGAAGCCTGCGAACAGCGGGGTTGCGAACATCAGCAGCATCACCGTGCCGTGCATGGTGAAGAGCTGGTTGTACTGTTCCTTGGTCTGCAGGAACTGCATGCCGGGCTCAAAGAGCTCAGCACGGATGATCAGCGCCATGACGCCGCCGATGCAGAAGAACAGGAAGGAGGTGATCAGGTACATGTACCCGATGACCTTGTGGTCGGTGGTCGTCAGCCAGTTGACGACGATCGCGCCTTTGGAGCGCGGGACGGAGCGAGCCTCGACGGCCCCTTCGTCAGCGGTGTATCCGAGTGTCGTGGCCACGGTCAGTCGTCCCCTTCGGTCGCAGTCACGTCGTTGAGGTTCGGGTTGCGGTCATAGGTCTCATCCAGATGACCCTCTTCCATCTGCTCCAGCTGAGCCTCGAACTCCTCAGGGGAGACGACCTCGACGTTGAACAGCATCTCCGAGTGGTACTCACCGCAGAGCTCGGCGCACTTGCCGTCGAAGGTGCCCTCTTCCTCGGGGATCAGGTGGATCTCGGTGGTGCGGCCCGGGATCATGTCACGCTTCTGGAGGAACTGCGGGATCCAGAAGGAGTGGATCACATCGCGGGAGGTCAGCTCGAAGGTGACCTCCTCACCGGCCGGGAGGTACAGGGTGGGCAGGCGCTCCTGGTCACCCTCCTCGCCGGTCAGGTGAGCCTGAATGCCGGCGTAGTGCCGCTCCTCACCGTTGTAGGTGTAGTTGAAGTCCCACGCCCACTGCTTGCCGACCACGTTGACCACGAGGTCCGGGTCGTCGTGAGGCTCATCGATGTCGCGCTGGACCTGATCGGTGTAGTAGAAGAGCACACCCACCATCACCAGCGGGACCAGGGTGTACATGATCTCCAGCGGCACGTTGTAGGCCAGCTGGCGGGGGTAGCCGGTCTCCCCCTTGCGGCGGCGGTAGGCGATCATGCACCAGAGCATCAGGCCCCATGTGATCACGCCGACGATCAGCGCGGCGATCCAGGAGTTGACCCAGAGATCGGTCAGCTGCGGCGTGTTGCTGGTGGTATTCGTGTCGCCGGGGAGCCAACCGCGGCGGACTGGATCTGGGATCTCAGCGACGCAGGCGGTGAGCACCAGCGAGGCCGCGCCGGCCAGCGCGGTCGCCTTGACCACGCGGTGACGGCGGCTGCCGGTTCGATTCTGCGAACTCACAGACGGCCCTTCCTCTTTCCTCGGTGTGCGATGCGATCAGCACGTTGTGGGGCCACCTACAGATCGGACCTGATGGTGGCCTTGGACGTTCGGAGACAAGACTACTACGTGAAGTAGAAGGCCGGGAGTCCGGACACTCCGCGACAACACCGTTTCCGATGGCCGCCCAAGGCCCTACGACCAGCACAGATACACGAAAACCCCGCTTCTACACGGCGTAGAACTCGTGCAGAGGCGGGGTTCTCGTCCGGTGCGTCCCCTTCAGGGAGAACGGCCGCTCCGTGTCATATTTGTGACACGAAGCGTGGTCGGTCCGAGGCCCTCAGGACTCAGTGGAAGGAGTCGCCGCAGGCGCAGGAGCCTCCTGCGTTCGGGTTGTCGATGGTGAAGCCCTGCTTCGAGATGGAGTCCTCGAAGTCGATCTTCGCGCTCTCGAGGTACGGGACGCTCATCTTGTCCACCACGACCTCGACGCCGTTGAACTCACGCAGGGCGTCGCCATCGAGGATCCGCTCGTCGAAGTAGAGCTGGTAGATCAGACCGGAGCAGCCGCCGGGCTGGACAGCGACGCGCAGCCGCAGGTCGGTCCGGCCCTCCTGCTCCAGCAGCGACGCGACCTTCTGAGCCGCCTCATCGCTGAGCTCCACCTGATGAGCCTTGAAGCCTTCGACCTCATTGCCGGCGATCTCGGCGGCCTGTGCCGCCGCCTGCTCGGCTGTTTCCTGTGCGGGTGCAGACATCGCAAACCCCTCTCCACATATGGATGGTCTTCCTGTTCCAAGGTATCAACACCAGTGGCGCGACAGAACATTCCCCAGCTGAGCACCCTCGGATGTGCCACCCTGTTCGGACCCGGCCGTGCGGCGGCGGTGAAGGCCTGCGACGCCGGTTACACTGGTCCGGTGTTTGGACGTAATAAGAAGACTGCCGACGAGACCACCGAGCCCGAGGCCCAGAACGAGGCTGCCGAACAGCAGACCAAACGGACCCCGCAGCCCAAGGGCGAGCCCACACCCACCCGGCGTGAGCGCGAAGCTGCCCGCAAGCGCCCTCTGGTGCCCGATGATCGCAAGGCAGCACGTCTGGCACAGCGCGAACACCTGCGCCAGCTTCGGCAGAAGCAACGTGTGGCCATGGAGACCGGCGACGAGAAGTACCTGCCTCCCCGCGACCGCGGCCCACAGCGCCGCTTCGTCCGTGACTGGGTGGATGCCCGGTTCGGCGTCGGTGAGTGGATGCTGCTGCTCGTGCTCGCCTTCCTGTTCATCTCCTTTGTGCTGACCGACGAGGCGCGCCTGGTGATGAGCCAGGTGCTGTGGCTCTTCGTCCTGGCCGTGATCGTCGAATGCTGGTGGGTCGCACGCCGGGTCCGCAAGCAGCTCGAGGCGAAGTTCGGCGAGGTGGAGAAGGGCGTGCGCTTCTACGCCGCCATGCGGTCGCTGCAGATCCGCCGCCTGCGCCTGCCCAAGCCGATGGTCAGCCGCGGCGAGTTCCCCTCCTGATCCTGGCCAGGCCGGCGTTGATCCGCCGGGCCCAGAACGGACCCTGGTAGATGAAGGCCGAATAGCCCTGCACGAGGTCAGCGCCCAGGTCCAGCCGCTCGGCCACGTCCTGGGCGCTGACCGCTCCCCCGACGGAGATGATCGCAGCGCTGCCGGGAAGCCGCTCGCGCAGCCGCACCAGGATCTCCTTGGAGCGATCTGCCAGCACCGGCCCGCTCAGGCCGCCGGCACCCTTGGACTCCACCGCCTCCGCCGAGGTGACCAGCCCCTTCCGGGAGATGGTCGTATTCGTGGCGATGATGCCGTCCAGCCCGAGCTCAGCCACCAGGTCCGCCACGGCGTCGACGTCCTCATCCGCCAAGTCCGGGGCGATCTTCACCAGCAGCGGCACATAATGCTCGGCCGACTCATCGGCCTGAGCTCGCACCGCGGCCAGCAGCGGACGCAGCGACTCGATGTCTTGGAGCTGCCGCAGCCCCGGAGTGTTCGGCGAGGAGACGTTGACCACCAGATAGTCAGCCACCGGCGCCAGCGCGCGGGTGGACATCAGATAGTCCTCCGTGGCCTCCTCGAGAGGTGTGGTCTTGGTCTTGCCGATGTTGACCCCGAGGACGGGGGCATGCCGGCCCGAGTCGCGCAGCCGCTCGATCCGACGCCGGATGCGCACCAGCCGTGCGCGGACGGCCTCGGCGCCGTCGTTGTTGAAGCCCATCCGGTTGATCAGCGCCTCATCGGCCACCAGCCGGAACAGCCGGGGCTTGGGGTTGCCCGGCTGTGCGTGTGCGGTGACCGTGCCGATCTCGACATGGCCGAAGCCCAGTGCGCCCAGCGGCAGGACCGCCACGGCTCCCTTGTCGAAGCCGGCGGCCAGCCCGAAGGGTGAGGGCCAGCTGCGGCCCAGCACCTCGGTCCGCAGCGACTCCTGCGGCCGGGTCTTCCGCTCGAGCAGACGGCCCGCCCCGGCGGCGGAGGCTATCTGCAGCCCGGTGACCACCGCGTGATGAGCGGCCTCCGGGTCCATACGTTTGAAGACAGTGCTGAAGACGGCCCGGTAGAGCACCGGTGAGGAGAGGGAGCTCGGCATGGGATCCATCCTAGTCGGCGCGGCACCGGGCCCGCCGCGTCATCTCCTAGACTCGTCAGCATGACCCATCCGCCCAGCGATCACACAGCACTCTTGGAGGACTCCCCTGCCGGCGAGTGGGTTCCGGATCCGCTGCCCGGCTGTTCGCGCAGGACCCTGCCGCTGGGCGAGGACGAGGAGGGGCCGTTCTGCGCCACGCTGGTCCGCTTCGAGGATCACCCCGAGCCCGAGGAGCCGGAGGGCGGCTCACAGCCCAAGGCCCCGGTGCTGCAGCTGCACGGCTGGTCCGACTACTTCTACAACCTGCCCCTGGCCCGGCTCTGGGCGGAGCAGGGCCACCCCTTCTATGCCCTGGATCTGCGGCGCTACGGGCGCAGCCTGCGCGAGGGCCAGACCCCGGGCTATGTGGAGGACCTGACCCATTACGACGCCGACCTGGAGGCCGCTCTGGGGGTCATCGCTGAGGAGCACCCCGAGGCTCCGCGGCCCATCATCCAGGGCCACTCCACCGGTGGGCTGATCGCCGTGCTCTGGGCCGAGCGTCATCCCGACCGAGCAGGAGTCCTGGTGCTCAACAGCCCCTGGTTGGAGGTCCCTGGAGATGCCGCGGCCCGCACTGCGCTGGAGGGCCTGCTGACGCCGCTGAGCCACCTGAGTCCCAAACGGGCTATGAAGCTTCCGGTGATGGACAACTATTGGCAGTCGCTCTCCGACCAGGCCCATGGGGAATGGTCGCTGCATCCGCGCTGGCGGCCGCGGAACTCCTTCCCGATGACCTCCGGCTGGCTCAAGGCTGTGCTGGCCGGACATCGCGCGATCCATGACGGGCTGCATCTGCAGATGCCGGTGCTGGTCCTGCTCTCAGCGGCCACGAAGTACCAGCGCCACTGGACCGAAGAGCTGTTGGAGCATGACTCGGTGCTGGACGTGGACCTCTTGGCCCGGCGGGCGATGAAGCTGGGCCGCCGGGTCACCGTGGTGCGGCTGCGCCGGGCCCTCCATGATGTCTTCGCCTCCGAGGCCACCGTGCGGCAGGAGGCCTTCGAAGAGGTCTCGCGCTGGCTGCGGGCCTACGCGCCGGACTGAGCGCCGCCGGCCACCTGGTCCACCGCTCCGCCGTAGCGCCGGTCGCGCCTGGCGTAGGTCTCTACGGCCTCCCATAGGTGGGTGCGGTCCATATCCGGCCACAGCGGGTCCAAGAACACCATCTCGGCATAGGCGGACTGCCAGAGCAGGAAGTTGGAGATGCGCTGCTCTCCCCCGCTGCGGATAAACAGGTCCACATCCGGGATGTCGGGCTCGTCCAGATGGGCGGCCAGCGTGGATTCCCGGATGCGCTTGGGGTCCAGTTTCCCGTCCTTGGCCTTCTGCGCGATGTCGCGGACGGCGTCGGTGATCTCGGCGCGGCCCCCGTAGTTCACGCACATGTTCAGCGTGGCCCTGGTGTTGCCGCGGGTGACAGCCTCGGAGAGCTCCAGCTCCTTGGCCACTGAGCGCCAGAGCTTGGGCCGGCGGCCGCTCCAGCGGATGCGCACTCCCCAGCGGTCCAGGGTCTGACGGCGTTGCCGGATCATGTCCCGGGAGAAGCCCATGAGGAAGCGCACCTCATCCGGTGAGCGCTTCCAGTTCTCCGTGGAGAAGGCGTAGACGGAGACGTATTCGATGCCCATCTCGATGGCACCGGCCATGATCTCCATCAGGGTCTCTTCTCCGCGCCTATGACCCTCGGTGCGGGGCAGGCCGCGCCGGTTGGCCCAGCGGCCGTTGCCGTCCATGACGATGGCCACGTGCCGCGGCAGGATCTTCTCCGGGATGGCCGGCGGCTGCGCTCCGGCGTGGTGCGGCCAGGGCTCCGAGTACTCAGAAGGCATGGTGACCATTATCAGGCATACCGCAGGTCAGCTTCATCCGAACGCTCCGCCGGACATGGATCTCAGCCGCCGCTCCAGGTGGTGCTGGACATAGCTGCCCACCACGGAGGTGGCCTCGTGGCGGTCTTGAGAGTCGGCCTCGCGCGTCTGCTCCCACCGGCCGTGCTGCAGAGCCTGGAGCAGATCCGCTGTGCCGCGGGTGAGGCTCCGGGTGCCGGGCGGCCGGCAGTCCGGGCAGACCGGTCCCCCGGCCGCCGGGTGGAAGCCGTCCTGCGGTCCGGGCCTGCCGCAGGACACACACGCGGTCCAGGTGATCGCCCAGCCCGCCGTGCTGAGCGCCCGCAGCAGATAGGAGTTCAGCACCAGGTCAGGTGGATGGACTCCGCGGGCCAGCGCCGAATAGGCCCCGTGCAGCAGGGTGAACTGGCCTGAGGTGGAGCCGTCGTCGGATTCGGTGACCCGCTCGGCCGTCTCCGCCATGGTGTGGGCGGCCATGTACTTGTCGTAGTCGGCGGCGATGTCCGGACCGTAGGTCCCCTTGGAGGTGGCCTGGGTGACGATGTCCAGGCTGCGTCCGTGGACGAACTGGACATCGGCCACCATGAACGGCTCCAGCGTGGCGCCGAACTTGGAGGAGGTCCGGCGCACCCCCTTGGCCACAGCACGGACCAGCCCGTGGGAGGCGGTCAGCGTGGTGAGGATGCGGTCGGCCTCCCCCAGGTTCTGGGTGCGCAGCACGATCGCAACGTCGCGATAGCTGCGCGATGCGAAGGTGGAGCCGACCATGGCTCCAGACTACTGCGCCGGCGGCGCCTGCGATCACTCGGTGTCGCGCAGGGCGCGGTTCACCGCAGAGATCACAGCCTGCAGGGAGGCGGTGGTGGTGTTGTGGTCCAGGCCCACGCCCCAGAGGACGCGTTCACCGATGGCCAGCTCCACGAAGGAGGCGGCCTGGGCGTCGCCGCCCTGGCTCATGGCGTGCTCGGTGTAGTCGAGCAGACGGACGTCCACGCCGTCGCGGCCGAGGATCTCCAGCAGCGAGGCGATGGGGCCGTTGGCATCGGCGGTCTGGCGGGTCCAGCGGCCGTCGATCTGCAGCTGGATGTCCATGGAGAAGTCGCCGGCGTCGCCGGTGGTGGTCTCCACCTTGCCCACGCGGTAGTAGCCCCACTGCTCACCCTCGCCCTCGGCGGGGAGGTACTCATCGTTGAAGATCCTCCAGATCTCCTCGCCGGAGACCTCGCCGCCGGCGTCGTCGGCCCGGCGCTGGATGACTCCGGAGAACTCCACCTGAGCGCGGCGGGGCAGGTCCAGGCCGTGCTCGGTCTTGAGCAGATAGGCCACCCCGCCCTTGCCGGACTGGGAGTTCACCCGGATGACAGCCTCGTAGCTGCGTCCGATGTCCTTGGGGTCGATGGGCAGGTAGGGAACGGCCCAGGTGATCTCGTCCACGGAGCGACCCTCCCGCTCGGCGCGGGCGTTGATGTGGTCGAAGCCCTTGTTGATCGCGTCCTGATGAGACCCGGAGAATGCGGTGAAGACCAGATCTCCGGCCCACGGAGAGCGCTCAGCCACCGGCATCTGGTTGGCGTACTCGGCGGTCCGCTTGATCTCGTCCATGGAGGAGAAGTCGATCTCCGGGTCGATGCCCTGGCTGAAGAGGTTCATGCCCAGAGTCACCAGGTCCACATTGCCGGTGCGCTCTCCATTGCCGAAGAGGCAGCCTTCGATCCGGTCCGCGCCGGCCTGATAGCCCAGCTCGGCGGCGGCCACGCCGGTGCCGCGGTCGTTGTGCGGGTGCAGGGAGAGGACGATGGAATCCCGGTTGCGCAGGTTCCGGTGCATCCACTCGATGGAATCGGCGTAGACATCCGGAGTGGACATCTCCACTGTGGCCGGCAGGTTCACGATCACCGGCCGCTCAGCAGTGGCTTCGAAGATCTCGACCACCTCATCGGAGATGTGCGCGGCGAAGTCCAGCTCGGTGCCGGTGAAGGACTCCGGAGAGTACTGGTACCGGATGTCGGTCTGGGTGCCAGAGGTGGCCAGCAGCTGCTCCTCATATTTGCGGCAGAGCCGGGCACCCTGGGTGGCGATGTCCACGATCCCGGGCTTGTCCTGTTTGAAGACGACCTCACGCTGCAGCACAGAGGTGGAGTTGTAGAGATGCACAATGGCGCGCGGAGCGCCCTCCAGCGCCTCGAAGGTGCGCTCGATCAGGTGCTCGCGGGCCTGGGTGAGGACCTGGATGTAGACATCCTCGGGGATCATGTCCTGCTCGATGAGCTGACGGACGAAGTCGAAGTCGGTCTGGGAGGCCGAGGGGAAGCCCACCTCGATCTCCTTATAGCCCATGCGGACCAGCAGCTCGAACATCCGGTGCTTGCGGTCCGGGGTCATCGGGTCGATCAGCGCCTGGTTGCCGTCGCGCAGATCCACTGCGCACCAGCGCGGGGCCTGGGTGATGGTCTGATCCGGCCAGGTGCGGTCCGGCAGTGAGACGGTGATCTGGTCCTGGAAGGGGACGTAGCGGTGGTACGGCATTCCGGAGGGCTTCTGCAGCTTCTGCATCATGCGTCCTTTTCAGAGGTGGGAGCTTGATCGGATGCGGCCGAAATGGGGAGCCGGCTCATCAGACGCCGGTGACTCCGCAGCGGGGACTCGACCAGGAAGCCGTGCGCGAGATTCTTGTCTCAGGCGTGCACAGGCTCTTCCCCGCTGCGGCGGAGAAGCTCTAGCTGTAGGTCGAGACGCGTGATGATCTGCACATTTCCGACCGTAGCATGAGGTCGCGGCAGCCGCAGGTCACCGCCGGAACGTCCATACCGTGGACGCTGGTGCCGAGTGCTCCCGCCGGTTCTGAATCAGAATCCCAGGCGTCCCAGCTTCTTGGCGTCGCGCTGCCATTCCTTGGTGACCTTCACGTGCAGGTCCAGGTACACCGGTGTGCCCAGCAGGCGCTTGATGCCCTCGCGGGCCTGGCTGCCGATCTGCTTCAGGCGGGAGCCGCCACGGCCGATGATGATGGCTTTCTGCGAGTCCCGCTCCACGTGGATGGTGGCGTGGACGTCGATCAGCGGACGGTCCTCATCCCGCCCCTGACGCGGCATGAGCTCCTCCACGGTCACGGCGATGGAGTGGGGCAGCTCGTCCCGGACGTCCTCCAGTGCGGCCTCGCGGATCAGCTCGGCCACCATGACGGCCTCCGGCTCATCGGTCAGCTCACCCTCCGGGTAGAGCGGCGGGGAGAGCGGCATCATGCGGGCGAGCTCATCGGCCACCGTATCCACCTGTTCACCGTTGACCGCAGAGACCGGGATGATGGCCTCGAAGCCCTCGGCCTGCTTCTTCTCTCCGGCCAGATGCTCACGGCCCAGCTGGTCCACGGCGATGAGCTGCTCGGCCAGCTGCCTGCGGGGGATCTTATCGGTCTTGGTCACCAGGGCCACCACACGCTTATGCGGGACCTTGGTCAGCTGGGAGGCGATGAACCGGTCGCCGGGACCGATCTTCTCGTCGGCGGGCAGGCAGAAGCCCACCACGTCCACCTCGGAGAGCGTGTCGATGACCAGGTCGTTGAGCCGCTGGCCCAGCAGCGTCCGGGGACGGTGCAGCCCGGGGGTGTCCACCAGGACCAGCTGAGCGCCGGTACGTTCCTCATCGGCCGGGCGGTTCACGATGCCGCGGATGGTGTGACGCGTGGTCTGCGGCTTGGAGGACGTGATGGCCACCTTCTCCCCCACCAGCGCGTTGGTCAGCGTGGACTTGCCCGCATTGGGGCGTCCGACGAAGCTGGCGAATCCCGCGCGAAAGCTCTCGTCGAACTCCGGGAACACCGTAGGTCCGTCAGCGGTCATCGTCCTGCCTCCTCCTCTGCCTCGGCCACAGCCATGGCGTTCTGTCCCTCATCTGCGGGCTCCGCGCCCTCTTCGGCGTGGATGCCCATTGCCTCGTCCTCATCCTCGGTGCCCAGTCCTGCCCGGGCGCCGCGGTGCTCCTCGACCTCCCAGGCCAGGATGTGGCTGACCCGGTTGCGGCGCCCTTCGAGCCGGTCGGCGCGCAGCACCACCCGGGTCTCGCCGCGGCCTGAGATCTCCACCTCGGAACCGGCGATGGGCACTCGTCCCAGCGTCTTGGCCAGCAGTCCGCCGAGGGTGTCCACCTCCTCCTCGTGGTCGAGGTTCAGGTTGAACAGCTCCGCGAAGTCGTCCACGGCCATCCGGGCCGAGATCCGGTGCCTGCCGTCCTCGAGGACCTCCACCTCCACGGCGGCGGTGTCGTATTCGTCGACGATCTCGCCCACGATCTCCTCGATCAGGTCCTCCAGGGTGACCAATCCGGCGGTTCCGCCGTATTCGTCCACCACCACGGCCACATGGGTGGACTCCCGCTGCAGCTCGGAGAGGAACTCGGAGACCGGTTTGGACTCCGGAACCCAGCGCACATCCCGCTGCAGCTCCTCCACGGTGATGCTGTGGGAGTCCCGCCCTTCATAGGCGCCGGGCACCTGGCCGGTCCGCAGGTGGTGCTCCAGGAAGGCCACATCCTTCAGATAGACCATCCCGGTGATGTCATCGGCCGAGCCGCGGGTCACCGGCACCCGGGAGTAGCCCGAGCGCAGGAACAGCGTCATCACCTCGGCCAGGGAGGTGCCGATGTCCACAGTGACCATATCGGTACGCGGGACCATCACCGCCCGGACCCGGGTGTCGGAGAGTTCGAAGACCGATTGGATCAGCTCCGCCTCGGAGTCCTCCAGCAGATCGGTCTCGGAGGCCCGCGCCACGAACTCGCGGAACTCCTCATCGTCGAAGAAGCCCTGATCGTTCTCCCCGCTGCCGGGCACCAGACGCGCGCCCAGTCCGGTGATCACCTGCGGCAGCGGCCCCAGGGCCAGGCGCAGTCCGCGGACCAGCTTGGCCGTGGCGGAGGCCACCAGCATGTGGTGGGCCCGGCCCACGCGGCGCGGCGACAGAGCTGAGATCCCAATCCCACCGATGATGAGCACGACGGCGGCCAGCAGACCGGCCACGGCGATCTCCCCGACGGCGAGCACAGCGGTCACCGTGATCAGCACCACCACCGCCGTGGTGAACAGCCAGCGCCACATCTGCAGGGCGGCGGTGTGCGGGACCGGATGCTCCAGGATCATCTCGACGGCGGCGGAGCGTCCGCGTCCGCCGTCCTTGGAGGCGATCTCCTCCGCCTCACGCCGGGTCAGCCGGATGAAGGCGGCCTCTGCGGTGGAGAGCAGGAAGGCGAAGACCGCGCAGATCAGCGCAGCGGTGATCAGCAGGGCGATGACCATGCGGCTCAGGCCTCCGTGGGTGCGGGGCTCGGACGGCCGAGGAACTCCTCCAGCAGATTCTTCTGCAGGGAGAACATCTCGGCCCGCTCCTCGTCCTCGGCGTGGTCATGTCCCAGCAGGTGGAGCACACCGTGGACGCTCAGCAGCGCCAACTCATCCTCAGGGGCATGTCCGCCGGCCTCGGCCTGACGCCACGCCACCTCCGGGGAGATGACGACGTCGCCCAGCACGCCCGCCTGAACCGGCTCCTCGGCTGTGCCGGCGCGGAGCTCGTCCATAGGGAAGCTCATCACATCGGTGGTGTCAGGAAGGCCCATCCACTCCAGATGCAGCTGCTCCATCTGTTCATCGTCGATGAGCGTGACCGAGAGCTCCACCTGCTGGCCCAGGTGCAGTCGGCGGTAGAGGCAGCAGGCGAGCCGGCCGAGCATCTCCAGATGCTCGGCGGTGACCCAGGCGCTGCCCGAGGCGTCCTCCACAGCTGCGCCGGCCGGCGTCGGGAACTCTCCGTTCACGCCCGGCCCGTCCTGCTCTGCCGCTCGCGGCTGTTCTGGTGACGCTCATAGGCGTCCACGATGCGGCCCACCAGCTGGTGGCGCACCACATCCTCGGAGCCCAGCCGGGAGATGGCGATGTCGTCCACGCCCTCGAGGATCTCCAGAACGGTGCGCAGACCGGAGTCGGTGCCGCGCGGCAGGTCCACCTGGGTGATGTCGCCGGTGACCACGATCTTGGAGTTGAAGCCCAGACGGGTCAGGAACATCTTCATCTGCTCGGCCGTGGTGTTCTGCGCCTCGTCCAGGATGATGAAGGAGTCGTTGAGCGTACGGCCGCGCATATAGGCCAGCGGCGCGACCTCGATGATGCCCGACTCCATGAGCCGCGGGATGGACTCCGGGTCGATCATGTCGTGCAGGGCGTCGTAGAGCGGCCGCAGGTAGGGATCGATCTTCTCGTTGAGCGAGCCGGGCAGGAAGCCCAGCCGTTCGCCGGCCTCCACGGCGGGGCGGGTCAGGATGATCCGGTTGATCTCTTTGGCCTGCAGCGCCTGGACGGCCTTGGCCATGGCCAGATAGGTCTTGCCGGTGCCGGCCGGGCCGATCCCGAAGACCACAGTGGACTCGTCGATCTGCTCGACGTACTCCTGCTGGTTGGCCGTCTTGGGCCGGATGGTGCGGCCCCGGTGGGAGAGGATGTTGGTGGTCACCATCTTGGCCGAGGTCTCGGCCTGCTGGGCGCGGACCATCGTTGCGACCTGCTCGATCATCTCCGAGGTGGCCGTGGTGCCGGAGGCGGCCAGCGATCGCAGCTGGTCCACGATCTCCAGCAGCTGGTTCACATCCTCGGAGGGTCCCGCCGCGGTGAGCAGCTGGTCCCGCACGCCCAGCGAGACGGCGGGATAGAGGCCTTGGAGGATGCGCACCGCCAGGTCCTGCTGACCCAGTGTGCGGAACATGGTCTCAGCGTCGGCGAAGTGCACAGTGCGTTCGATATTGCCCACGGGTGCGGCCGCCGCGCCGGCGGCGAGCCCGGAGGTGTGTGAAGTCTCAGTCATGTGGGGCCCATTCTAGCGCGGCCGCTCACCAATCCCAGCGTCCGAGCAGAACCTGTGCTCCGGCGATCCCGGCCGGACCTGCGGTGGAGGACCGCAGCACGCTGCGTCCCAGACGTGCCGTGCGCGCTCCGGCCTCGGTGAGCTGAGCGATCTCTGCCTGCGAGATGCCGCCCTCGGGGCCCACCACCAGGTGCAGCTCGTCCAGCTGCGGAGCCTCCAGCTGCTCCAGCACAGCGGCCAGAGAGATCTCCTCGACCTCATGGAGCACCACGACGCCGACCCCCTCCTGCTCGCCGAGGCTGCGCACATATTGGGCGGTGGTGTGCAGCTGGCGCACCTCGGGGATGGCGGTGCGGCGGGTCTGCTTGGCCGCCGTAGTTGCCGTGTTGACCCACTCCGCATGCTTCTTGGCCTCGCGGCCGGCCTTCCAGCGAGCCACCGAGCGTTCAGCCTGCCACGGGATGACCGCATCCACGCCGAGCTCCGTGGCCGACTCCACGGCCTGCAGGTCGCGTTTGTCCTTGGCCAGCGCCTGGACCAGCACCAGGGCCGGGCGCTCCAGGGGCTCCTCGGAGATCTCCTGGACCTCCACGACCAGCTCGCCGGTGCCGGCGTCGAGGACCATCCCGGTCACCCGGAGCCGCTGGGTGTCGGAGAGCTGGACCTGCTCCCCCGCCCCGAGGCGCATCACCGTAGCGGCATGGTGACCCTCGGCTCCGTCCAGGGTGACTTGGGAGCCGGGGGCCAGCCCGTCCAGGCTGCCGGGGCTCAGATGAAAGAGCGGCGCAGTCACAGCAGGTGCCTCCTCAGCAGCGGTGGGCCTGGACTCTAGAGCGCGTCCCAGCGGTCGCGCAGCTTGGCGAAGACGCCGCGGTGCTCGGTGGTGGACTCCCCGAGCTCCTCGCCCCGCTCCTCGGCGAACTCGCGCAGCAGTTCCTTCTGCCGGTCGCTGAGCTTGGAGGGGGTCTCCACCTTCAGGTGCACCTTGATCGCACCTCGACCGGAGCCGCGCAGGTGACCGATGCCGCGGTCGCGCAGGGTCAGCACTTCGCCGGACTGGGTGCCGGGCTTGACCTCGAGCTCCTCAGGGCCGTCGAAGGTCTCCAGTGTCACCGTGGTGCCCAGGGCTGCGGCGGTCATCGGGATGGAGACGGTGGCGTGGAGGTCGTTGCCGCGTCGGGTGAAGACCTCATGCGGGCGGATGTCCACCTCGATGAACAGGTCGCCGGAGGGGCCTCCGGCCATACCGGCCTCGCCTTCACCGCCCAGGTGGATGCGGTTTCCCTTGTCCACGCCGGCAGGAATCTTGACCTTCAGGCTGCGGCGCTCGCGCACCCGGCCCTGGCCGTCGCACTCCTGGCAGGGGTCCTCGATGATGTTGCCGAAGCCGGTGCAGCGCGCACAGGTCTCGGTCTGGATGACGGTGCCCAGGATGGAGCGCATGGGGCGCTGGACCTGGCCCTGTCCCTGGCAGTCGGGGCAGGTGATCGGCGTCGAGCCCTCGCGGGTGCAGCTGCCCTCGCAGACGCCGCAGGTGACCGCGGTCTCGAACTCGATCTCCTTGGTGGTGCCGAAGACGGCGTCCTCCAGGTCGATCTTCACACGCAGCAGAGAGTCCTGGCCGCGGCGGGTGCGGGAGGCCGGCCCGGAGGCGCCTCCGCCGAAGAAGGTCTCGAAGATGTCGCTGAAGCCGCCGAAGCCGCCCCCTCCCCCGGGGAAGCCGCCTGCTGCGCGGCCGTTCTCGTCACCGGTGGTGTCGTAGTTGCGGCGCTTCTCCGGATCGGAGAGGACCTCATAGGCGCGGCCGAGCGTCTTGAACTGCTCGGCGGCGTCGTCGGAGGGGTTGACGTCCGGGTGGAGCTTGCGCGCCTTCTTCCGGTACGCCTTCTTGATCTCCTCGGTCGACGCGTCACGGCTGACGCCGAGTGCCTCGTAGTAGTCAGTCAATGCTTGCCCTTCGGTTCGCTAGGTCTGTCAGTGCGGTTGCGTCAGGTGCCCTCAGCCTTCGGAGAGGATCCTGGAGAGGTAGCGCGCCATCGCTCGGACCGCCGACATCGTGGACCCGTAGTCCATCCGCGTGGGTCCGACCACGCCGAGCTTGGCCCCGTCTCCGGCATCGGCCCCGTATTCGGCGGCGACGACGGCGGCCTCGGCCAGCGAGTCATGGCTGGTCTCCCGGCCGATCCGCACAGAGAGACCACGGGGGTCCTCCTGCATCTCGGTCAGCAGACGCAGCAGGACGACCTGCTCTTCGAGCGCTTCGAGGATGGGGCCGATGGACGGTCCGAAGTCACGGTCCGACTTCGCGAGGTTAGCAGTGCCGGCCATGATGATGCGATCCACCCGACCGGCCTCCAACACGGCCTCCACAGAGTTCGCGATCACTGCCATGGCTGGCTGGAGACTCGGTTCCACCTGGGCGATCAGGTGGTCCAGGGGCAGCGGAGTGGCCGAGGCCGATCGGTTGTAGAGCTCCTCGGCCAGACGTTGCCCGATCCGGTGGAGGCTCTCCTCGTCCAGCCCGTCGGAGAGGGTCACCATCCGCTGCTCCACCTTGCCGGAGGACAGGATCACCACCGCCAGCGCCTTCTGAGGTGTCATGGAGACCACTTCGATGTGACGGATCTTGGCCTGGCTGTGCTGCGGATGCTGCAGCACAGCAACCTGGTTGGTCAGCATGGCCAGCAGACGGACCGTCTGGTCCAGCATGGCGTCGTGGTCGTCGGCGACCTCGAGCATCGTGTCCATGGCACGGCGCTCAGCGCTCGAGAGCGGCCTGACCGCGGTGATCTTGTCCACAAAGGTGCGGTAGCCGCGGTCGGTGGGGATGCGGCCGGCGGAGGTGTGCGGGGCGACGATCAGCCCCTCCTCCTCCAGGAGGGCCATATCGTTGCGGATCGTGGCCGGAGAGACCTCCAGGTTGTGGCGGTCCACCAGTGCCTTGGATCCCACAGGCTCACGGGTGTGCACATAGTCCTCCACGATGGCGCGCAGAACCTGCAGGCGACGGGTCTCCGACATCTTCTTCACGCCTCCCCGGGGACAGATCGGTTAGCACTCTGAATGCTCAAGTGCTAATTCTACAGCTGTCCCCGCCGAGCCGCGGCATGCGGGTCCGCCGGTGGTAGGCTCCCACAGCTATGAGCTTCCCCACCGACTGGTCATCCTGGGGCCCCGCCGATATGGGCGAACGACGCCGGGCCCAGCGCCGCGAGGTGCCCACCCTCCCCGCCGACCGCGGGACCGTCATCGAAGAGACCGCCAGCGGCTGGGTCGGCGCGATCGTCGGCGTCGAGGCCGCCGGAGGCGTCCATGTGGTGGCCCTGGAGGATCGGCGCGGTGCCACGCGCGCCTTCCCGCTGGGACACGGCTTCCTGCATGAGGGCTCCCCGGTGGAGCTGACCACCCCCTCCCCTGCCGCCCAGCCGAAGGTGCCGGCGCGCACCGCCTCCGGCTCGGTGGCTGTGGAGAACGCGCCCGCCCGTGTGGCGCGCGCCTCCCGCATATGGGTGGAGGGAACCCACGACGCCGAACTGGTGGAGAAGGTCTGGGGCGAGGACCTCCGGCTGGAGGGCATCGTGGTGGAGCCGCTGCACGGCGCCGACGATCTGGTCGGCGCGATCCGCGAATTCCAGCCCGGGCCCGAGCGGCGCGTGGGTGTTCTGCTGGACCACCTGGTCAAGGGCTCCAAGGAGTCCCGGATCGCGGAGGAGACCATGGCCATGCCTGGGGCCTCCGGCAATGTGCTGGTGCTGGGACATCCCTATGTGGACGTCTGGCAGGCGGTGAAGCCTCAGCTGCTGGGGCTGCATCGCTGGCCGGAGATCCCCCGCTCGGTGGACATCAAAGTGGGCACGCTCAAGGCGCTGGGTTGGCCACATGCGAACCAGCGGGACATCGCCCACGGCTGGAAGAGGATCCTGGGGACGGTCACCAGCTACACGGATCTGGAGCCCTCGCTGCTGGGCCGTGTGGAGGAGCTCATCGACTTCGTGACCCAGTAGCTCGCGTGTCTCTGGCCGGGGGCATGGCTCAGCGGATAAAATCTCTGCTATGGCACACCTGGAAGGATCACCGGCAGCAGCCCAGCCGTTGACGCCGAGCGAAGACCGCCGCTGGGCCACTTTGGCCCACTTCGGCGGAGTCATGGGCTGCATCCCTTCCCTGACCATCTACCTGGTCTTCCGGGACCGCGGACCGTTCACCGCCCAGGAGTCCAAAGAGGCGCTGAACCACACCCTCCCGCTGACGGTGATCATGCTGACCTGCTACGTGCTGGCCCTGTTGCCGGCCATCGGTTGGATCTTCGGAATCGCGGCCGTCTTCCTCTGGGTGGTCATGACGCTCTCCGGCCTGATCGCCGGCATCGAGTGCAATAAGGGACGCCCCTACCGCTACTGGATGAACCTGCGCCTGATCCACTGATCAGGGCGCTCCTCCAGCTTCAGGCCGTTCAGGGCGCCAGGCGGCGCGTGACCGCATCGGCCAGCAGCCGCCCCTTCAGCGTCAGCACCGCACGTCCCCCAGGGTGCTCCGCGCTGGGCGCAGCAGCCACCTCCTCGATCAGCCCGTCGCCCACCAGTCGCCGCAGCTCACCGGCGGTGATGGGCTCGCCCTGGATCTCCTGCAGCTCCTCCATGGCGTTGTACGCGGCGACGTCCAGCCCCTCACAGATGCGCAGACGCAGCATCAGATGCTCCAGGACTTTGGCCTCGGCATCCAGGATCTCCCGGCCGTGACCGGGCGTGGTCCCCGCGTGGAGCCGCTGGGCGTAGGCCGCCGGATGCTTGGCGTTCCACCAGCGCATGCCCGCCATATGCGAGTGGGCGCCGGGGCCCGCACCCCACCAGTCGGAGTCCAGCCAGTAGTTCAGGTTGTGATCGGAGCGGGTCTTCTCCGAGGTGGAGTAGTTGGAGACCTCATACCAGCGGTAGCCCGCCGCGGAGAGCAGCTCCTCGGTGAGCAGATATTTGTCGGCCTGATCATCCGGATCGATGTCGGGCAGCGTCCCGCGCCGGATCTGGGCGGCCATGGCCGTGCCCTCTTCGACGATCAGCGAATAGGCGGAGATGTGGTCCGGAGCCATGGCCACGGCCTCCTCCAGGCTGCGCCGCCAGTCCTGCAGGGTCTCCCCCGGCGTCCCGTGGATGAGGTCCAGGCTGACCTCCAGCCCGGCGGCGCGGGCGGCCTCCACGGCTCTGGGCACGTTCAGCCGATCATGGGTGCGGTCCAGGGTGGCCAGGACCTCCGGGACCGCCGACTGCATACCCAGGCTGATCCGGGTGAATCCGGCCTCGGCCAGCACCCGGGCGGACTCCGGGGTCACCGTATCCGGATTGGCCTCTGTGGTGATCTCGGCACCCTCGGCGAAGCCGAACAGCTCCCGGGCCCGGATGAGGATGCGGGAGAGGTCCTCGGCGGGCAGCAGCGTGGGGGTGCCACCGCCGAAGAACACTGTGGAGAAGGGACGTTCCGGGGCGCCGGAGCGGTCCAGCACGCCGCGGGCGAACTCCAGCTCACCGATCAGCGTGTCCGGATAGGACTGCCGGGAGGCTCCCGGGCCCAGGTCCTCTGAGGTGTAGGTGTTGAAGTCGCAGTAGCCGCAGCGCACCGAGCAGAACGGGATGTGCACATAGAGCCCGAAGGGCTTCTGAGCCCGCCCCGGCAGAGCGTCCAGAACCTCCTGAGGGAAGGACCCGTCCGCCGGCAGCGGATCCCCCAGCGGAAGAGCCGAAGGGCTCACGCTACTTCTTCGCCGCCTTCTCCTTGCCGGCTTCCTCATCCGAGGACAGGGCGGCGATGAAGGCCTCCTGCGGGATCTCCACTGTGCCGACCATCTTCATGCGCTTCTTGCCCTCCTTCTGCTTCTCCAGCAGCTTGCGCTTACGGCTGATGTCGCCGCCGTAGCACTTGGAGAGGACGTCCTTGCGGATGGCGCGGATGTTCTCACGGGCGATGATCCGCGAGCCGATGGCCGCCTGAATGGGCACCTCGTACTGCTGGCGAGGGATGAGCTCCTTGAGCCGGGAGGCCATCTTCACGCCGTAGGAGTAGGCGTGCTCGCGGTGGGTGATCGCGGAGAAGGCGTCCACCTTGTCGCCCTGCAGCAGGATGTCCACCTTCACCAGATCCGCGGCCTGATCGCCGGCGCCCTGCCAGTTGAAGGAGGCATAGCCCTTGGTGCGGGACTTCAGCAGGTCGAAGAAGTCGAAGACGATCTCAGCCAGCGGCATCTTGTACCGGATCTCCACGCGCTCCTCGGAGAGGTAGTCCATCCCGGACATGGAGCCGCGGCGGGACTGGCAGAGCTCCATGACCGCGCCGATGAACTCGGCCGGCACGATGATCGTGGAGTCCACCACGGGCTCGCGGATCTCGTTGACCTTGCCGTCGGGGAACTCGGAGGGGTTGGTGACCCGGTGCAGCTCTCCGCCTTCTTCCACCACGTCGTAGATGACGTTCGGGGCCGTGGAGATGAGGTCCAGGTTGTACTCGGCCTCCAGGCGCTGCCGGGTGATCTCCAGGTGCAGCAGACCCAGGAACCCCACGCGGAAGCCGAAGCCCAGCGCGGCCGAGACCTCCGGCTCGAAGTTCAGCGCGGCGTCGTTGAGCTGGAGCTTCTCCAGAGCCTCACGCAGCACAGGGAAGTCGGAGCCGTCGATCGGGAAGAGTCCCGAATACACCATCGGCAGCGGCTCCTGATAGCCGGTGATGATGTCCTCAGCGGGCCTGTTGGCCGCGGTGACGGTGTCACCGACCTTGGACTGCCGGACGTCCTTCACACCGGTGATCAGATAGCCGACCTCGCCCACGCCGAGTCCTCCGGAGGACTCCGGCTCAGGCTGGGAGACGCCGATCTCCAGCAGTTCGTGGGTGGCGCCGGTGGACATCATCTTGATCTTCTCCCGGTGGGAGAGCTGACCGTCGACCACGCGGACGAAGGTGACCACGCCGCGGTAGGTGTCGTAGACGGAGTCGAAGATCATGGCGCGGGCCGGGGCGTCGGCGTCGCCCACCGGGGCGGGGACCTCCTCGACCAGCTTGTTCAGCAGGGCCTCCACGCCTTCACCGGTCTTGCCGGAGACACGCAGCACGTCATCGGGTTCGCAGCCGATCAGGTGGGCGATCTCCTCAGCGTATTTGTCCGGCATCGCGGCCGGCAGGTCGATCTTGTTGAGCACCGGGATGATGGCCAGCTCGTGCTCCATGGCGAGGTACAGGTTGGCCAGCGTCTGGGCCTCGATGCCCTGGGCTGCGTCCACCAGCAGGATGGCGCCCTCACAGGCGGCCAGCGAGCGGGAGACCTCATAGGAGAAGTCCACGTGACCGGGAGTGTCGATCATGTGGAAGGCGTAGGTCTCGTCCTGGTACTCCCAGGGCATGCGCACGGCCTGGGACTTGATGGTGATGCCGCGGTCGCGCTCGATGTCCATGCGGTCCAGGTACTGGGCCTTCATGTCCCGGGGCTGGACCACACCGGTGAGCTGGAGCATCCGGTCCGCAAGGGTGGACTTCCCGTGGTCGATATGCGCAATGATGCAGAAGTTGCGGATGACGTTGGGATCCGTCGCGGCGGGCACCTGTGGAGTGCTGGCCTTCGGTGACACGTGTAGGACGTCCTTCTCTCTCGGTAGCAAAAAGGGCGGCAGCAGACCTCAGTCTACTGCCGCCCTCAGGTCGTGCTGCTGGTCTGTGTGAAGATCAGAGAGCGTTGACCTTGGCTGCCAGACCGGACTTCCGGTTGGCGGCGTTGTTCTTGTGGATGACACCCTTGGAGGCCGCCTTGTCCAGCTTGCGGGCTGCCTCGCGCTGGGCGGTCTGAGCTGCGTCCTTGTCACCGGCGGCGATCGCATTGCGGACCTTCTTGATGGAGGTGCGCAGCTCGGACTTCACAGCCTGGTTGCGCTGGCGCGCCTTCTCGTTGGTGAGGATGCGCTTCTTCTGAGACTTGATGTTTGCCACGTGTGCTCGATTCCTTACGGATCAGATGTTTTCGGACGAGCACTGACGACGACGGCGGAAGATTTTCAGCGGCGTGGGGGCGCCGTGGCGATTCACCCCGACCTCTGCCGGGCAGAGGGACCCATCGGTCGGAGCGCTTGATCGCCGTCGTAGTCAGTGCCGACTCCGCGGACACACCGCAGAGCCACAGACACTGAGAGTAGATCTTAGCAGAGAAACCCCGTGAGACCCTCAGCGCCCCACGGCGGCGGCCACGATTCCGATGGCCCTCTCCACGGCGTACTCCGGGGTGCGCGAGGCGCCCTTGGCCTCGGCATCGGCCTGGGCCACTGCCTCGATGGCGGCGGCGGCCCGGTGGGACTGCCAGCGGCGGGCCGTCTCCTGGGCCTGGCGCAGCTGCCAGGGTGGGGCCCCCAGGGCCGAGGCGAGCCGATCGGCGCTTCCGCGGTGGTCCACCAGGGCTGCGATATGGCGGCCTTTGCGGGCCAGGGCTGCGGTGACGGCGATGGGAGAGACGCCGGTGGCCACGGCGTGTCGGTAGAGCCGGGTGGCGGCCTCTCCCCTGCCTTCGAAGGCGGCGTCGGCGACCTTGAAGGCCGTGGCCTCCACCCGACCGCCGTGATAGCGGTCCACATCGTCCTCAGTGACCTCGCCGGGGATGTCACGCAGCAGCTGCTGGCAGGCTCCGCCCAGATCGGAGAGCGAGGTGCCCGCGGCCTGGACCAGCGCGCGGGCGGCGTCGGACTGAATGGACCGGTCCGCGGCGCGGAACTCACGGCGGACGAAGTCGAGCTTCTCGGTGTCGCTCTTGGCGGCGGAGCAGTCCACCACCACGGCCTTCTTCGTGAGAACATCCAGCAGCTTCTTGCCGCGGTTGCCCCCGGAGTGGCGGAAGATGGTGGTCACGTCCTCACCACCCTCCTCCAGGAAGGCCAGGGCCTCGGCCAGGAAGGCGTCGTTCATCTGCGCCAGATCCTCGGCCAGGATCAGGCGGGCCTCTCCGAAGAGCGAGGGCGAGGCCAGTGTGGCCAGCTCCCCGACGGCGGCGTCGGCCACGTCCAGCCTGGTGTATTCGAGGTTCGGCTGCTGGGCGCGCAGCTCAGCCTTGATCCGATCGGTGGCACGGGTGGCCACATAGTCCTCCGGGCCTTTGAGCAGGACCAGCGGAGAAGCCTCCACTGTGCGGAAGTCCACGCCTGCCGACTGCTGGGCGCCCCGACCCCCGGAGGCCCTGCCCCCGCGCGCCGAACCGCCGCGTCCTGATCCCCTGCCTCGCTGTGCTGCCACAGGATGATCCTATCGCTGGTCTCAGACATGAGCAGATCGGCCAGGGGGTCTGAGCCGCCGACCCCTCAGGGCAGGTGCAGCTCTCCGGAGAAGTGGCGACGCCCCTTCTTCGGATTCCACCCGGTGAAGGTCTGCATCTTCTCATCAGGCTTCTCCACGGCCACGGCCACCTTGCCGGGCAGGGTCACCGGTGCTTCGAAGCTGATGCTCCAGCTGTGCCCGGCGGCGTCAGGCTCCCGCCCCTCCAGCACCCGGGCGGCGGTGTACATTCCGTGGACGATGGCCTTGGGCATGCCCAGCGCCTTGGCGCTCAGCCCCGACAGGTGGATGGGGTTGTAGTCGCCGGAGACTGCGGCATAGCGCCGGCCCTCATCCGCGCCGAGGGTCCACATGGCCGTCTTGGACGGCGGAGTGAAGCCTGCGCCGGAGCGGGATCCCTCACTGCCCCCGGGCTTGCCGGCCAGGAAGACGCCGCGGCTGAGATAGGTGGAGACTCCTCGCCACAGCGGCGCCTCATCGGCGGCCCCGGGTGCCTGGACTTCGAAGACCTCGGTGACGATGTCCACCTGGGTCCCCTTCCGGTGCGGCCGCAGATTCTCCGCATGGGCACGTAACCGCAGCGGCTGGTCTTGAGCGATCGGGCTGCGGTGCTCCACCTGGTTGGAGAGGTGGACCAGCCCCATCAGCTGCAGCGGGAAGTCATCTCGGGTCATCAGCTGCAGCTGCAGCGGGAATCCCAGGATGTGCACCAGCACTGAGGGCAGGCGGCTGCGGTGGACGCCGTCGAAGGCCTCTCCCCCGAACAGCGTGCGATAGGCCTCCAGCTGTTCCGCCGAGGCACCCGGGTGGCTGATCTCCTCCGGGTCGGAGGACAGCGCCCGCAGGGAGCCGTTGGAGGTGAGCTTGGAGGTCAGCGCTCCCAGCGCCGCCTTGCGGTATGAGGTCAGGATGCTGGCCATGATCACGCTCCTACGAGGTTCTGTCCGCAGACCCGCAGCGTCAGACCGGAGGTCCCTCCGGCCGCCTGGGAGGCCAGGAAGGCGATGGTCTCCGCCACATCCTCCGGCAGGCCGCCCTGGTTGAGCGAGTTCAGCCGGCGGGCCACCTCACGGGTGACCAGCGGGATCTTCGCGGTCATCTCAGTCTCGATGAATCCCGGGGCCACAGCGTTGATGCTCCCGTGCCGGGCCTGCAGCTGATCCGAGGTGGCTGAGACCATGCCGATCACGCCCGACTTCGACGCCGCGTAGTTGGTCTGCCCGCGGTTTCCGGCGATGCCCGAGGTCGAGGCCAGAGACACGATCCGCGGTCCCACAGTGGCCTCGGCGCGGTTGAACAGCTCGGAGGCCAGGAAGGCCCGGTTCATCCGCAGCTGGGATTCGATGTTCACTGCGATCACCGAGTCCCAGCGGGAGGCGTCCATGTTGGCCAGCAGCTTGTCCCGGGTGATGCCGGCGTTGTGCACCACGATGTCCAGGCGCCCATAGTGCTGCTCGGCGTGGGTGAGGATGCGCTCCCCCGCGTCCTCGGCCGTGATGTCCAGCTGCAGGGCGGTCCCGGAGATCTCATTGGCCACCGCCGCCAGCTGCTCGCCGGCCGGCGGAATGTCCACGGCGATCACCTCAGCGCCATCGCGGTGCAGCGTCTCGGCGATGGCCGCACCGATGCCGCGGGCGGCACCGGTGACCACGGCCACCTGGCCCTGCAGCGGCTTGGACCAGTCCTCCGGCAGGGCGCCGTTGACGCTGCCCACGGTGATGAACTGACCGGAGACGAAGGCCGAGCGGCCCGAGAGCAGGAAGCGCAGCGCACCGGCGAACCCGGGGGCGGCGGCGTCGAGCTCGTTCTGCAGCACGATGCCGTTGGCCGTTCCGCCGGCCCGCATCTCATGGGCCAGCGAGCGGGTCAACCCCTCCACGCCCTTGCGGGCGGCACGCACGGCCGGATCCTCGGTCTCCTGCGGATCGCGGAAGACGGTGATGACCCGGGCTGAGGACTTCAGCTGCTTGAGCAGCCTACCCACGGCGAGCACCTCGGAGCTCAGCTGCTCCGGGGAGCTGGTCGTGTCGAAGGCGGCCACCACGGCCGCGGCCTCCTCACGGGACTCCAGGTGGCGCCGCACGTCCAAGTCCCAGCCCAGCATGACCTCGGCGATGCGGTCGGAGGCCTCGCTGTCTCCCACCACCACGACGGGACCCTCGATCAGCGGGGCGCCGGGGCGGTAGCGGCGCAGCTTGGCCGGCTGCGGCAGGCCCAGCGACTTGGTGAGCTTCCGGCCCAGACCGGTGTTGGCGAATTCGGTGTAGCTGTCCCTCATCGTCACCGTCCTTCGATGATCGCAGTGATGCCCTGTCCGCCGGCGGCGCAGACAGAGATGAAGCCGAGCTTTCCGGGCTTGCCGTGCAGCATCTTGGCCAGCGTGCCCACGATCCTCCCACCGGTGGCGGCGAAGGGGTGGCCGGCTGCCAGCGAGGAGCCGTTGACGTTGAGCTTGGACCGGTCGATCGGACCCATGGCGCCGTCGAGTCCGAGCTTATTGCGGCAGAAGTCCTCATCCTCCCAGGCCTTGATCTGGGCCAGCACCGTGGAGGCGAAGGCCTCGTGGATCTCGATGAACTCGAAGTCCTCGAAGGTGAGGTTGTTGCGGCGCAGCATCCGCGCGGCGGCATAGGCCGGAGCCATGAGCAGGCCTTCGGCGCCGTCGACGAAGTCCACAGCGCCCTCCTCGTAGTCCACGAAGTTGGCCAGCTTGGGCAGATCGTGCGCATCGGCCCACTCCTCCGAGCCCAGCAGGACCGCTGCCGCGCCGTCGGTCAGCGGAGTGGAGTTGGCCGCGGTCATCGTGGCCTCCTCCCCCAGGTCCCGGCCGAAGCTGGGCTTGAGCTTGGCCAGCTTCTCCATGCTGGAGTCCGGGCGCAGGTTGTTGTCCTTGGCCACGCCCTGGAAGGGGGTGATCAGATCGTCGAAGAATCCGGCGTCGTAGGCTGCGGCCAGGTTCTTATGGCTGGCCAGGGCGAGCTCATCCTGCTCCTGACGGGTGATGCCCCAGGCGTGGGCTGTCACGGCCATGTGATCGCCCATGGACAGACCGGTGCGCGGCTCGGCCACACCGGGGGCCTGCGGCACCAGGTGGCCCGGACGGATCTTGGCCAGAGCCTTCAGCCGCTGACCGGCAGTCTTGGCGCGGTTGGCCTCCATGAGGATGCCGCGCAGCTCATCGGTGACCACGATAGGTGCATCCGAGATGGAGTCCACGCCGCCGCCGACGGCGGAGTCGATCTGGCCCAGCTTGATCTTATTGGCGAGCGAGCCGATGGCCTCCATACCGGTGGCACAGGCCATCTGGACGTCATAGGCGGGCGTCTTGGGATCCAGCGGGGTGCCCAGCACCGACTCCCGCACCAGGTTGAAGTTCTTGGAGTGCTTCATCACCGCGCCGCCGGCGACTGTGCCCAGCTGTTCGCCCTGGAGGCCGAAGCGCGCGATCAGCCCGTTGAGCGCAGAGGTCAGCATGTCCTGGTTGGAAGCCTTCGCATAGGCGCCATGGGCCCGGACGAAAGGGATGCGATTTCCGCCGATGATGACGGCGTCGCGAGTGGTGGTCGGGGTGCTCACTGGTCACGCTCCTCAAGAGATCTGGGTGGCATTTGGCTTTTATTACTCACCAGTATCTAGACTACATGTGTGTCCCGTCACTCTAAAAGGAGCTGCCATGACTGAGAGCCTCACCGAAGAGACCACCACCGATGCCGCCGTGGACAAAGAGCTGCTCGAGAAGCTGCTGCTGGGCCGCTGGGCCGAGACGCGGCGCGTCTCCCGTGCCGTGGCCGCCGACCCGCAGTTCCACAAGGTCGAGGGCATCACCAAAGAAGATCACCGCGAGCGCGTCCTCAAGCAGCTCCACGGACTGGTCGAAGCCGGAGCCGTTCAGCGCGCCTTCCCCGAAGAGTTCGGCGGCCAGGACGCCCACGGAGCCAATATCGCTGCCTTCGAGGAGCTGGTCACCGCCGACCCCTCCCTCCAGATCAAGTCCGGCGTGCAATGGGGCCTCTTCGGAGCCGCCGTGCTGCACCTGGGCTCCGAAGAGCACCATGCACGCTTCCTGCCCGGGATCATGGATCTCAGCGTGCCCGGCGCCTTCGCCATGACGGAGATCGGCCACGGCTCCGATGTGGCGTCCCTGGGCACCACCGCCACCTATGATCCGACCACCGAGGAGTTTGTGCTCAACACGCCATTCCCGGCCGCCACCAAGCGATACCTCGGCAATGCCGCCGTGGACGCCAAGGACGCCGTGGTCTTCGCCCAGCTGATCACCCCGGGCGAGGAGGAGGGCCAAGCCCCCATCAACCGCGGCGTGCACGCCTTCTACTGCCACATCCGCGATGAACAGGGGAACCCGCTGCCCGGCGTCACCATCGGCGACGACGGCCAGAAGGGCGGCCTCAACGGTGTGGACAACGGCCAGTTCACCTTCGACAGCATCCGCATCCCGCGGACCTACCTGCTCAACCGGTACGGGGATGTGGCCGCCGACGGCACCTACACCTCCTCCATCGAATCCCCGGGCCGCCGGTTCTTCACCATGATCGGCACACTGGTCCAGGGCCGGGTCTCGCTGACCGGTGCCGCCCTAGCCGCCTCCAAACTGGGACTGATCGGTGCGATCACCTACGGCAACCAGCGCCGGCAGTTCAACGCCTCCTCCACCACAGAGGAGGAGGTGCTGATGGACTACCAGCTGCACCAGCGCCGTCTGATCCCCCGCCTGGCCACCACGCTGGCGGCCAGCTTCGCCCACGAGAAGCTGCTGACCAAACTGGACGACGTCTTCTCCGGCGCTGATGACTCGGATCAGAACCGGCAGGAACTGGAGACCCTGGCGGCGGCCATCAAACCGATCGCCACCTGGCACGCCTTGGACACACTGCAGGAGGCCCGCGAGGCCTGCGGCGGCGCCGGGTTCATGGCAGAGAACCGCTTCACCTCGCTGCGCGCAGACCTGGACATCTACGTCACCTTTGAGGGAGACAACAACGTCCTGCTGCAGCTGGTTGCCAAGCGGCTGCTCAGCGACTATGCCGCAGAGTTCAAGAACGCCGACGCCGGCGCCCTCTCCCGCTACGTGGCCACTCAGGCGCAGTCCACTGTGCTGCACCGCTTCGGCCTGCGCCGAGCCTTCCAGTCGGTGCAGGACACCGGTGATGAGCGGCGCAGCGCCAACTGGTTCAAGCAGCCCGATGTCCAGCGCGATCTGCTCACCGACCGGGTGCGCCAGATGGTGATCGACGCCGCCGGTGAGCTGCGAAGTGCGGCCAAGAAGCCTGCCGCTGAGCAGGCCGCCACCTTCAACGAGCACCAGTACGAGATCATCGGTGCGGCCAAGGCCCACGCGGATCTGCTGCTCTGGGAGGCCTTCACGGAGGCGCTGGAGGAGATCGAGGATCCCGGCACCAAGAAGGTCATGACCTGGCTGCGCGACATCTACGCGCTGAGCCGGATCGAGGAGACCCTGGACTGGTATCTGATCAACGGCCGCGTCTCCGCCCAGCGCGCCAAGACGCTGAGCCCATACATCAACCGACTGGTGGCCCGGGTGCGCCCCCACGCTCAGGACATCGTGGACGCCTTCGGCTACACCGATGAGCACATCCGCATGGAGGTGGCATCCGGGGCGGAGCGTGAGCGCCAGGAGGAGGCCATCGAGCACTACCGTCGGCTGCGGGCCTCCTCCTCGGCACCGGTGGACGAGAAGGTGCTGCTGAAGCAGAAGCGCTCGGGCAGCTGATCGCTGACCCCTTCAACGCCGGAATCGCTGGTCAGCCCCGCATCGGGTATCCACCTGATTGATATCATCAGCTCCACGATGAGACTCGAACAGGACCCGCGGGGCGAACCGGCGACGGCGCGCCTGAACTACACCACACACCGCCTGGGCCGAGCGCTGGACAGATTCTGCGAGAACCTGGCGCTGGCCCACGGTGTGACCCTGTCTCAGTTCCTGGTGCTCCAGGTCCTGGCTGAGGGGCTGCCGATGACCAATGCGCAGCTGGCACGGCGGACCTTCGTCAGCTCCCAGGCCGCCCATTCGGTCTGCAAGGAGCTCCTCGACGCCGGTCTGATCGAGCGCGGACGCCACCCCACCAACCAGCGCATGCGCCTGGTGCGCCTGACCGATGAGGGGTGGGAGCTCGTCCGGATGTGCCATCGGGAGCTCAAGGAGTATGAGGACCGGCTCGCCGCGGCCCTCCAGGAAGATACCCAGGAGCCCCTGACCGCCACGATGGACCGGGCAGCCGAGGCCCTGGCCGGAGGCTACTTCGGCGATGACGAGGCCGAGGCCGCCGCCATCGCCCGCCGGACCAGCCACAGCCGACCGCGGCAGGTCCCCACACGACTGGCGGCCGGCCGGCTGCGCGAGATCCAGGGACAGGACCTCAGCGACTGACCCTGCTGCGGAGGAACTCCGCGATCCGCTCCGGGATGCCCGCCGCCGCGCTGGAGCGCTGATCGGCGTTGTTCGCCCGTATCTCCAGCGCAGGGATACCGCTGCCCTCCAGCTCCTCTGTGATGAAGGCGGCACCCGGAGTGTCATCGGCCACCAGGTGCACCACCCCGTCCACTCCGTGGGAGAGCGCCTCCTTGGCGTACCACTGAGCCGACCAGGGCGGGACATAGAGCTGATCGGTGATCCCGGTGAAGCGGGCGGCCAGGGCGCGCAGCGGGTCCTCTCCATACCGGATATAGCCGTCGGCCGCGATGGCCAGGTACATGGACCAGACGAAGACCGCCCCGTGGCTCTGCTGGAACCGCGAGTAGAGGTCCAGATCCGACCAGAGCCCGCGCCCGATCCACATCAGCCGCAGCCTCTCCTCGGCGGAACCTGTCTCCGGCCCGGGCGCGGCGGCGGCCGACTCCACCCGCTCACGCACCTCCTCATAGAGGCTGCGCGCCGCATCCACCGCCCACCGGGTGCCGCGATGCCACTGCGGGATCATCACCGCGGGGATGACATCGCGGACGGGCACCGGGCACGGGCGGCAGGAGGCGATGAGGTCCCGGGTCCGCCGATTCCACTCCGCCTGCTCATTGGAGAGGCGCATGATCTCGGCCAGCCGCTGCCGGTCCAGCCGCCTGCCGGTCCGCTCCTCCAACCAGGCGGTGAGCTCGAGGATCTCCGCCTGGAGCAGATCGATCCGCTCAGCGCCGAAGGCCTCCTCCCACCTGTGGGGCACCAGCTCCCACCAGCGGTCCGGGACGGGATCGGCGGCGGTGCGGGAGAGCAGGAACACCTCGGTCTCCCCCGCAGCGCCCGAACCTGTGCTCCACTGTTCGAAGACCTTCTGGGTGACATCGCCGTGCCGCTCCGCCACCGCGAAGGCCGGACGGGGCAGCCCTCCCCAGGGACGACGATCCTCAGGCAGGAGCTGCTCCCCCAGAGGCATGGCGTCATACTGCAGGCTCTGATCGGGAAGCCCCCGGCTGCGCAGCGCCTCCAGCGACTCGGCCCCTCGGCGCTTGGCCGCGATGATCGAGGCCCACCACTGATTGACTACATAGGGGATGTCCAGCGCCCGGAAGATCTCATGCGGCACATCGGCGTTGACCAGGGCGATGGGGGCACCCTCTGCGGCCTGGGTGCGCAGCTGCTGGAACCACTGCTTCTGGTGCTCCACGGCTCGGGCCGCCGCCCGGATGCGGTCCTCAGACATGGCTGGCCTCACGGATTCCACGTGCCTCTGCGAGCGCCTGCTCCGCGGCAGTCCTCTCCTGGCCGGGCCGGATGCCCGAGACCATGGCCCAGGCGACTCCCTGCTGCGCCGCCTGCTCCTGCTGGGCGGCGGCGTCCCAGAGCGGGGCCTCATCATAGAGGCGGACCAGAGAGAGCACCTGTTCAACGGAGGCGGCATGCAGCTCTCGGCCCAGATGCTGCGCCCGGCTGCGACTGGAGGCCCGCGCCGCCCGTGGCGCTCTGTCCGCATGCCTGCCGGCGAGCGCCCAGACGATCTCCTCCACCTCTGCTCCGTAGGCCGCCTCACCCAGCCAGGAGGAGTCGCCGCCGTCGTGGTCTTCTCCGATCACCAGTGCTCCCCTCTCCTCCAGGAGGCTGATGATGGAGCCTTCGGGGTCCTCGCTGCCGGTCAGGTAGGTACGCACCCCGGGCAGGGTCCCGTCGGCGCCTGCCTGGTCCGCCCCGGCGGCCTCGATGACGGCGAGCGCCTGCTCCACCGGCTGCCGGGCCGCGGCACGGTAGGCCGCGGCCGCTGCCGTCCCGGAGCAGCTGCCCTGCCGGCGTCGGGCTCTCATCTGCTGCAGTGCGCGCCCGAGCGCCTCTTCCTGCTCAGCGGCTTCCTGGAGCCGGCGCCGATCTGCTCGGACACCGGTGACGCTCTCCAGGAACCCGACCAGCCGGGCGTACTGTGCGGCGACGAACCTCTGCCGGGCCGCGGCAGTTCCCGGGGCGCTCTCCCCGGAGGCGGGGGCGTCGAGGAGGTGCACCGGGATGCTCAGCCGCCCCCGCGCGGAGAGCATCCGCAGCACATAGAACAGGCGCAGCGTGGCGGCAGAGTCGTTGCACAGGATCACCCCTGCCAGATGGTCGTGCTCCCCGCCCAGGAGCTGGGCGAGCAGGGTCGCGGCCGGAGCGTCCACGGCCCCGAGCAGCTCGAGGGCCTCCTCCCCCGTCCCTGCGGGCAGAGCCCCGGCCTGCGGAGACCAGCTCCCGAAGAGCCGGAGGGGCAGCGCCCCCGCGGCCAGGATGATCTGCCGCGGAGCGTCGGCCCCGATCACTCCCACGGCGCCGGTCATCACAGCACCCCGGCGGCGCGCAGCCCGGTGATCTGCTCGGCTGAGTAGCCCAGGGACTGCAGGACGGCCTCGGTGTGCTGCCCCAGGTGGGCGGCGGGCACATCGGTGGTGGTGCGGCTGTGTGAGAACCGGATGGGCACCCCGGAGCCGTAGAGGCCCTCGAAGTGGCCGTGCTGCGGATGGTGCAGCGGGACAACCTCGCCGCGCTCGTGCACGGAAGGGTCTCTGACCGCCTCCGCGGTGGAGCGGACCTCGGCGGAGGGGACCTGCTCACGGTTGAGCGCCTCCAGTGCCTGGGACAGGGACTGTTCGGCCGCCCATCCGGCGATGAGCCCGTGCAGCCGTTCCGCATTGGCCACTCGGGCATCTCGGGTGGAGAAGTCCTCGGCGCCCAGCAGGTCGTCCCTACCGATGGCTCGCAGCACTCCTGCGGCGAACTGGTCGGTGGGCGCGCAGATCGCGAACCAACCGTCCCGGGTGTGGAAGGTGCCGAAGGGCGCCAGGCGCGGGACGTAGGCGCCGGTGCGCAGGGGAAGCCCCACAGTCTCCAGGGCGTCGAAGGGTTCGCAGGCCACCAGCGAGGTCAGGGCTCCGAGCATGGAGACATCGACATGCTGCCCCTCCCCGGTCTCCTCGGCATGCAGCAGCGCGCCCAGGGTCCCGATGACAGCGAAGAGCGGGGCGACCAGGTCACCCACGGGCAGCCCGAAGCGCACCGGCGGGTCCCCGGGCTCCCCGGCGGTCATCATCACGCCGCTGAGCGCCTGAACGATGGTGTCCATGGCCTTGCGGTCCTGATTGTCAGCACCGGCGCCGAATCCGCTGATGGAAGTGTAGACCAGCCGCGGGTTCTCCCGGCGCAGCGACTCGTAGTCGATGCCCAGGCGTGCGGTGACCCCTGAGCTGTAGTTCTCCACCAGGACATCGGCCTCGCGGATCAGGTCCACCAGGATCTGCCGGCTCTCCGGGCGCTTGAGGTTCAGCGTGATCGACTCCTTGCCGCGGCCGCGCAGCAGCATGGAGACCGACATGTCCTCCGGGGCGCTGCGCCGGACGCTGAGCCCCTCCGCGGTCACATAGGGAGAGTTGTTCCGCGACGAGTCGCCCTGCCGCTCAGGATTCTCCACCTTGATCACCCGGGCGCCCAGGCCCGAGAGCAGAAACGTGGCATAGGGCCCCGCCAATGCACTGGTGAGGTCGATGACGGTCTTGCCTTCCAACGGTGCAGCCTTCACGCTGTCCCTCCTTCGAGTTCAATGCGGAGCCGGTCGCCGTCCCAGCTCAGCGCAGTGTCCAGCCCGGCCTCCGCAGTGATTTGCCGGATATACGACGCCGTCTCCTCCGCTGAGCGCCCACGGGTCAGCGGCACCGGACGGGCTTGCTGATCGATGCGGCACAGGATCAGTCCTGCCCCGACCACGGCTCCGGCCCGGATCTCGAGGGCGGCGATGCCGGTGTGCCGACTCTCCGGGTGGAAGGGATAGTCCGGCATGGACGGGTCTGGGACGAAGCCGAAGAGTCTCTGCCGCTCATCGGTCCAGCGGCGCTGTTCGGCCGAGGTGGTCTCGGCTCCGGTCAGCGCCGAGGTGACGGTGACGAAGTTTCCCAGCCCGTGGAAGATGGGCCGGCCTCGGTAGACCTCGATGCCTTTGAAGATATGGGCGTGATGGGAGATGACCGCGGCCGCGCCGGCGTCGAGGGCCGCATAGGCGATCTCGTACTCATAGTCGGCGATCTGCGCCCGCTGGTGGACCAGCCCCTTATGCAGAGCCACCACCAGCACCGGAGCCTCAGGTCCGTTGTGATAAGCCTCGGAGACTCTCTGGATGAAGCTCCGCAACGAGGCCGGCTCGGCGAAGGTGTAGACCGCAGGAGGTCCTCCGGGATTCGCCCCGCGGGGCTCATAGTGGGTGATGACCTGCACAGAGGCCGCGCCGGGCTTCTGGGTCCCTGCCGCGGACTCCGGAGGTCCCACGCAGTTCACGCTGATCACCCGCACTGTGCCCTCAGGGGTCTGCACCTCCGCAGGCTCGCAGGCCTGCTCGAGGTCCTCCCCTGCGCCGGTGACGGCCATCCCGCGGTCCAGGCAGTGCCGGCGGGTGTCAGATATCCCGACGCCGCCGAAGTCGGCCACATGGTTGCCCGCCAGGGTCAGGATGTCGAAGCCGGCCTCGGCCACTGCATCCAGCGCGGCGGGAGCGGCTGCGGCGGCCGGGACATCGGAGGAGGAGCTCTGCCGGTGCTCGGTATGAGGAACCTCCAGATGCCCCACCAGGACATCGGCCTGGTCCAGGGCTGTGCGAGCCTCGTCGAACAGCTCGGTGCAGTCCTCACGTTCGAGGACCAGGTCTCCTGTTGCGCAGAGCAGCGTCATGACCGCTCCTGACCGCTGCCGCCGTGGCTGCGGGGCAGGAAGGCCTGCAGCCGCTCGGAGCGCGGATCGGTGAAGAACTCCTCCGGCGGACGGTCTTCGATCAGCCGCCCATCGGCCATGAACACACAGCGATCAGCCACCTCACGGGCGAACTCCAGCTCATGGGTCACCACGATCATGGTCCGGTTCCCGGCGGCCAGATCCTTGATGGTCTGCAGGACCTCTCCGATCAGCTCGGGATCCAGGGCGCTGGTGGGCTCGTCGAAGAGCAGCACCCTGGGGTCCACGGCCACGGCCCGGGCGATGGCCACCCGCTGCTGCTGGCCTCCGGAGAGGTGCCGAGGGTAGGCCAAGACCTTCTCCGCCAGACCCACCCGCTCCAGCAGCTGCACCGCCTTCTGCCGCGCCTGGTCCCTGCTCAGCCCGTGCACCTGGACCGGCGCCTCCATGACATTGCGCAGCACCGTCCAATGCGGGAAGAGGTTGAACTGCTGGAAGACCATGCTCATCAGCCGGCGCTGATCCCGGCGTCCGCGCTCGCTGAGCGGCCGCAGCCCGCCGGGGGTCTGCTCATAGCCCAGCAGCTCGCCGTCGAGGAAGACCGCGCCGCCGTCGATCTCCTCAAGCTGGTCGATGCAGCGCACCAAGGTGGACTTTCCCGAGCCCGACGGGCCGAGCACGGCCACCACCTCTCCGGGGCGGACCTGGAGGTCCACACCGTCCAGGGCGGGGACCCCGCCGTAGACCTTCCGGAGGTTCTGCACTTCGATGACCGGCCGCAGGGTCTCCTGGACGGCGTCGGTGCTGACATCGTGGGCTGCTGCACTCATGTGGTGCTCTCCTTCCCTGAGACGGCCCGGACTCTGCTCTGTGCGTCGCCGCGGCCGAAGTGCTCCTCGATGCGGCGCTGGACCAGGGTCAGCAGGGTGACCACCACCAGGTACCAGATCACGGCCACCAGCAGCATCGGGACCACATCATAGGTGCGGTTGTAGATGACCTGGACGGCGTGGAGCAGGTCCCCCATGGCGATCACGCTGACCAGCGAGGTGCCCTTGAGCAGGGCGATGATCTGCGAGCCCGAGGGCGGGATGATGACCCGCATGGCCTGGGGCAGCACGATCCTGCTGAAGGTGTTCCACCGGCTGAAGCCCATGGCGGAGGCGGCGTCGTGCTGTCCGCGGTCAACCGACAGCAGTCCGGCACGGATGATCTCTGCCATATAGGCCGACTGGTGCAGGGACAGCCCGATGACGGCAGCGGTCAGCGGAGTGATCAGGTCGTTGGTGGACCAGCCCACCACTTCGCGGTCACCCGGCAGGGTTACCGAGATCCGCGGCAGCAGATAGGCCAGGTTGTACCAGAAGATCAGCTGAACCAGCGGCGGGACTCCGCGGAAGAAGCCCACGAAGATGATGCAGGCCCAGCGGTAGGGCCAGTAGTCGCTGAGCTGACCGGCGGCCAGCACGACGCCGAGCATGGTCCCCAGCGTCATCGCGGTCACCGTCAGGAACAGGCTCATCATCAGGCCAAGCAGCACGCTGGGGTTGAAGAGGTACTCCCAGACCACCGGCCATTCGAAGCGCTCGTTGGTGATCACGAACCACAGCACCCCCAGGGTGATGAGGCTGAGGACCACTGTGCCGAGGATCCGGGACCAGGAGACGCGTCCGCGCGCCTGGGAGACGTCGATCTGCTCGGAGCTCTGCTGCGTCATCAGGCTCATCCGCTGCCTCACCCCTCCTCATAGGGGTTGAGCACGGGCTCCTCCACGGCGGTGTCCATGATGTCCCAGTCGGTCATGACCTCCTCATAGTCGCCGTTGGCGAAGATCTCCTCGAAGGCGGCGAACATCACCTCGGCCAGCCCGGAGTCCTTGGGGATGAACATGGCCAGCTGATCCACACCCGCGCCCTGCTCGTCGGACTGGGCGATGTACTCGTAGTCCCCGGGGCTCTCCGCCTGGATGTCGATGGCCGCGGCCTGGGTGGTCCCGGCGAAGTCCGCTCGGTCCGAGTTGATGGCCAGGACCGTGGCGTTGGTGTCCTCCAGCCCGATGTACTCTGGGGCCTCCAGACCCTCCTGCTCGCACCATTCGGTGTAGAGCTCGAGCTGGCTCTCGGTCACCGAGCCGCTGACTCCGGCCACCCGGGCGCCGCAGAGTGCCTCCGGATCACCGAGATCCTCCTCCCGCTCGGTCAGATAGAGGTAGGAGGTGCGGGTGGTCATCCAGACGATGGTGTCGAAGTCCTCCTGGCGCTCCGGCGTCACACGCACCGGACCGTTGAAGGCGTCGAAGCGCCCGGAGAGCATCCCGGTGAGCATGGCGTCCAGACCGGAGGTGGTCTCCGGCTCGAAGGGCACGCCCAGCTGTTCGGAGAGGGCGGCCTGCAGGTCCGGGTCGATGCCGGTGATGTCTCCGGATTCCTCGATGGTCCGATAGGGCGGATGGGTGTCCATGGCGATGGTGATCCGGCCTGCCTCCGTGATCTCCTCGGGAAGCTCGTCGTAGAGCGGAGCATCTTCGTCGAGGCTCTGCTCCGGCGCGCCTTCGCCCTCAGTGCCGTCTGCCGAACAGGCGACCAGCGCTCCCACTGCCGCCACGCTCACTGCGGTCGCAGCTCTTCTGTTGAATGTCATGCCACCCTCCCTGGCTGGTGATACAGATCACATCCGTGCTGGGTTCTCGCAGAGTATCATCCAGATTGATATTTTCAAGGGGTGTTCTCAGCGGCCCGCCGGGCCCACGTCTTGGTGCTCCAGCCCGACTGGGGGTTGAATGGTGGAATGGCAGTGACCGGCACAGACGCATCGACCCGCGAGGACTCCCCCTTCCCCGGCGCCCATCGTGAGAACCTCACCCGCGAGGAAGCCTCCCAGCGCTCTGCCCACCTCGAGGTGGAGCGCTATGAGGTCCACGTGGATCTCTCCGGCGCTGCAGAACAAGGAGCAGCCACCTACCCGGTGACCACACGGGTCAGCTTCGAGGCCCGGGCGGGCGAGTCCACCTTCCTGGACTACCTGGGAGACTCCGTCCAGCAGGTGGTGCTCAACGGGGAGGAGCTTGACCTCGCTGAGGAGGTGGGGACCGCGCGCATCCGACTGCGGAACCTGCAGGAGCAGAACACGGCGGAGATCCGGTCCACCTCGCGCTACTCCCGCTCCGGAGAGGGCATGCACCGGTTCACCGATCCCTCCGACGGGCAGGTGTACCTCTACACCCAGTACGAGCCGGCCGATTCCCGGCGGGTCTTCCCCGTCTTCGAACAGCCTGATCTGAAGGCACGCTTCCGCTTCTCGATCACCGGGCCGGAGTCCTGGCAGTTGCGCTCCAACAGCCCCGAGGTCACCCGCGAGCCGGCCGGAGCAGGTCTGGTCACTGTCCGCTTCGCCGAGACCGAACCGATGAGCTCCTACATCACCACGCTGCTGGCCGGGCCGTATCACCTGGTGGAGGAGAGCTGGCGGGACATCGATCTGGGGGTGCTCTGCCGCGCCTCCCTGGCCCGGCATCTCGACGCCGAGGAGATCCTCACCGTCACCGCACAGGGCCTGGAGTTCTTCCATGAGGAGTTCTCCTACGGATACCCATGGGGCCGCGGCACTGGTGGGCGGGCCAAATACGACCAGGTCTTCGTGCCCGAGTACAACCTCGGCGCCATGGAGAATCCGGGACTGGTCACCTTCACCGAGAAGTATGTCTTCGACACTGCCGCCACCGACGCTCAGCACGAGGGCCGCGCCACCACGATCATGCATGAGATGGCCCATATGTGGTTCGGCGATCTGGTCACCATGCACTGGTGGGACGATCTGTGGCTCAAGGAGTCCTTCGCCGACTATATGGGCACGCTGGCCGTGGACGAGGCCACCGGGTGGTCGACGTCGTGGGTCTCCTTCGCCAACGGACGCAAAGCCTGGGCCTATGTCCAGGACCAGCTGCCCACCACCCACCCGATCGTCGCCGACATCGAGGACCTGGAGGCGGCTGACCAGAACTTCGACGGCATCACCTACGCCAAGGGCGCCAGCGTGCTCAAGCAGCTGGCCGCCTACGCCGGCAGGGAGGCCTTCCGCGAAGCGTCCCGGCAGTACTTCCGCCGCCATGCCTTCGGCAATGCCTCTCTGCGCGACTTCCTGGACGTCCTTGCGGAGGTCACCGGCAAGGACATGCAGGCCTGGGCCCAGAGCTGGCTGCAGACCGCGGGGCTGCCTGAGCTCAGCGCGGAGATCTCGGAAGGCGCCGTCTGGGTCCGGGAGTCTGGGATCGACCCGGTGGACGGCAGCCCGGTGCACCGGCCTCATGTGATCGGACTCGGCGTCTACAGCCTCACCGAGCAGGGCACGCTGGCCCTGGAGACCTCCCTGCCGATGCAGATCCCGGCCGAGGCCGCCGGGGAGCCCATCCGGGTCACCTCTGTGCCGCAGGACGGTCAGCCGCGCCTGATCCTGCCCAATGAGCAGGACCTCACCTATGCCAAGCTGCGCCTGGACCCCGGCTCTGTGGCGGCCGCACTGCGCTTCCCCATGGAGGACCCGCTGGGCCGTGCCACCGTCTGGGCCGCGCTGTGGTCGATGGTCCGCGACGGCGAGCTGCCGGCCTCCCGCTTCCTGGATGCGGTGATGGACCACGGCCTGCAAGTGGCGGAGATCGGCGTGGTGCAGTCTCTGCTGCGTCAGGCTGACCGGGCGCTCGAGCTCTACACGCCGGTGGAGCAGCGCGAGGAGCTGCAGCTGCGCTTCGCATCCCGGCTGGCTCACTACCTGACCGAGACGGACGGGGCAGCCGCTCGGCAGGACCATCAGCGGGCCGCAGCCCGCGTGCTGGGATCCCTCTCCCGGCGCCACGGCAGCCAGTTGCATCTGCTCTCCTCGCTGCTGGACGGCGGAGGTCCCGACGCCGGCATCGCCCGCCTGGCGATGGACGAGGAGCTGCGCTGGTCCTTCCTGCAGGCCCTGGCGGCGCACGGCCGACTGAGCCTGCGGCAGCTGGACACGGAGCTGGCCTCACGGGACACGGCCCGAGGGCGGATCGCCCACCGCCTGGCCGCAGCCGCCTTCCCGGAGAAGAAGGGCAAGGAGCGTGCCTTCGCGCAGGCGATCAGCGGCACCGATGAGCATGGTCAGGAGCTCTCCAACGATCACCTGACGGCAGTGGTCTCAGGCTTCACCACGGACACGGCTGACCTCACGCCGGCCTACACGAGCGCCTACTTCGACGCCCTGGAGGCCACCTGGTCACATATGACTCAGGGCCAGGCCACCCGTGTGGTCGAGGGGCTCTTCCCGCAGGCCCAGGGCCTCTCCCCGGGCCAGAGGCCCGAGGAGCACCCCACCGCCGCGCTCACCCAGCGCTGGCTGGACACACACACCGAGGCCCCCGCCGCCCTGCGCCGCATCATCCTCGAAGAGCAGGACCACCTCCTCCGAGCCCTCCGAGCCCAACACAACGCGCGGTGAGGAATCGCCGCTACTGCAGCTCAGTAGAGTGCACCAGCTCCTCAGCTTCCTCATCGTCGCGCACCTGACGCTTCGCACGGCGCCGGTCGTTGAGCAGGCAGAGCACGATCGCGACGCCGAACAGCAGGCACAGCGGCAGTCCGATGAAGATCATGCTGACGACTTCCGGGGCGGCGATGGCGGAGAGGATGGCGATGAGCATGACCACCCAGCGCCAGGCGCGGAGCACCTGCTTGCCGCTGACGAGTCCCATCATGTTGACCCCGACCAGGACCACGGGCAGCACCATGGCGATGCCGAAGGCCAGGAAGATGTGCAGCACGAAGCTGAAGTAGACGTCAGGGGCGATGAAGTTGGAGGTGCCTTCGGGGTTCAGAGCGAAGAAGAAGCCGATGGCCCGCGGGAGCACCGTGTAGGCCAGGGCGATGCCGGCGAGGAACAGCGGGACCGAGGCGGCGATGAAGCCCACGGCGTAGCGCTTCTCAGTCTTCTTCAGCCCGGGCATGATGAAGGCCCAGATCTGGTAGAGCCAGAGGGGAGAGGAGACGACGATCCCGACGAACAGCGAGATCCGGATCATCAGATCCAGCGGCTGTCCGACGGTGTTGAAGGCGATCTCCGCGGCGCGGTCGGTGCCGCCGAACTCCAGCACCGGTGCGGCAAGGAGGCGGAAGAGCGTGTCGTAGATGAAGAAGCCTGCCACCGCACCGAGCAGGACGCCCAGTGCGGCGATGAAGACGCGGTTGCGCAACTCGCGCAGGTGTTCCGCCAGGGACATGGTCCCTTCGGGGTCCCTGCGCTTGCGCCGCTTGGTCTTGTTCTTCGCAGGCTCGTCGTGGCGCGCTGCGGCCATGGGGCTCAGCGGCGTTCGTCGGTGGACTCAGCGCCGGTGCGGCTCTGGGTCCCCGACTGCTTCTCCGGGCTGATCACGCGCCCTTCGACGGCCTCTTGGTCCTTCTCCTCCTCATCCTGGGAGGAGTCAGTGCTCTGATCACGCTCATTGCGCATGGTCTTCACCTCAGAGTTGAAGATGCGCATGGACTGGCCCATCGATTTGGCCAGTTTCGGCAGCTTGGGGGCGCCGAAGAGCAGGATGATCAGCACTGCGATGATCGCAATCATCCATCCGTTGGGCATACTCACAGTCGAGGTCCTTTCGTCGTCTGCACGATTCTACTCCGCTTCAGGCCCCGACGGGGAGAGCTGAGACTCGATCCGCCCGATCACCTCGGCGCGGAGCGCCTCGGGCTCCATCAGGATGATGTCTCCTCCGGCTTCGACACTGAGCCAGATGATGCTCTCCTCGCTGCTGAACCGTGCCTGGACGGTGCGGCCGCCGTCGTCATGCCTGCGGTGCAGCTCCGGCTCGTAGTCGTCAGCCTCGGCCGCGGCGGGTGCGGTGAAGTGCAGCACGGCCCGCACCGGCCGCTGATCCTCCGGGACGCGCGGGGGCTCCAGGGGCTGCTCGGCGAGACGGCGGGCGTCCTCCCTGATCTGCTCCTGCAGCGGCTCCACGGCGCGGATCCGGGAGATCCGGAAGGTCCGCGGCTCCTGGTCGGGCCGGCTCCAGGCGCGCAGATAGCTGTGCGCCCCGGAGCGGAACACGGCCACGGGCTCCACAGTGCGGCGGCTGCCGCGGCCCTGGGCGTCCTCATAGTCCAGCTCCACGGCACGGCCCTCCTCGGCCGCCTCGATCAGCAGCTGCCCCTGCTCGCCGCCAGCGGTCCCGACGCCGGCCAGGCTCACCTGTCCGGCCAGGCGCCGCATCTGCTCGGGCAGGACCTCCTGGAGCTTGCTGCGCAGTCCATCGGCGGTGGGAGAAGACTCGACGCTGTGGATGCCGATGAGCAGCGAGAGACCCATGGGCACCGAGAGTCGGATGGGCCGAGTGAGGGTTCCGCGCAGCGCGCCCTCGGGCAGCTCCAGGGAGACCAGCGGGTCGGCGGCCACGAACTTTTCGGCGAACTCGGCCACGGTCAGCGGCACCTCGGGCCGGACCTCGGCCAGGGATCCGAACCGGTCGGCGTCGTAGGATCCGGTCTGCTGCAGGGAGAGCAGGTCCCGCTGCAGCTGGTCTGCACTGATGCCGTAGCTCTCCAGCAGCTCGGAGACCCGCACTCCCCCGCTGCGATGCAGATGGGCGGTCATGCTCAGCAGCCGCTCCACCTTCTGCGGGGCGGGATCCGGTGTGCGGCTCTCGTGCAGCGGCCGCAGCCGGCCTGGGTGCTCGGGCGGCTGTCGATGGGCCTGCAGAGCTGCGTGCAGCATGTTCTCCCGGTCTCCGGAGGCCGCAGCGGCGTCGTCCAGGGCGGCGTCGAGATCGAAGTCCACCCACTGCTCGGAGGCACTGATCGCCCGGACTGTCTCCACCTCCTCGGCGGAGAGCAGGGCGGAGCGCTTCAGCGCGCGGATCCCGCCGTGGATGCGGTCCAGCCGGAAGGTGCGCAGCGCCTGACGGTCCAGGTCATAGCCGGTGAGGTACCAGTGGCCGCGCACGCCGGTGCCCAGCAGCACCACACGGCGGACCTGGGCTTCGAAGCGGCCGCGGGCGATGTAGTCGAAGCTGATCGCCGCGCGCTCTCCGAACCCGGCCAGCGTCTGGAGGTGGTCGAAGTCTCGGTCATCGCCGAGCTCCAGCGGAGGCGCCGTGAACGCGGGGACCGATGCCTCGGCGTCGGGAGCCTCCTGGTGGTATCCGGTGAGCGCACCGATGGCCTGGAGCATCGTGGCGCGCCCGCGCCGGCCCCGCCAGAGGCGCTGGAGCTGACGCAGGAGCATGAGCTCGGCTGCGGTCAGCTCCAGCTCCGGAAGCCCGTAGTCCTCCGGATCGATGGCATAGCGGTATTCGTATTCGTCGGAGCCCTCGCCCTGGATGAGCCGGATGCCGTTCTGGCTCAGATACTTCTTATCGCGGTCGAAGACCTTCTCCCGAGCCTCCCGCTCCTCAGCGGTGGAGACCTCGGCGGGGTAGAACTCGATCCGCTCCCAGATCTCAGCCTTGGTCAGCCCCCGGGGGGAGGCTTCCAGGACAGTGGCGGCCAGGGACAGTGCCCGGGCCACATGTTCATCGGCATAGGCATCCTGCGGGGCTTCCTCCATCTGCGTCTCAGGCGGCCTTGCGGACCCTGACCAGGTCGACCACGAAGATGAGCGTCTCGTTGGGGCCGATGGCCGCGCCGGCGCCCTGCTCCCCGTAGGCCAGGTGCGGCGGGATCTCGAAGCGGCGGCGGGCGCCCTCCTGCATACCGATCAGGCCCTGGTCCCAGCCTTGGATGACCTGGCCGATGCCGGCGGTGAAGTCCAGGGTCTGGCCACGGTTCCAGGAGGCGTCGAACTCCTCGCCGGTGGACCAGGAGACGCCCACATAATGGCAGGAGATCTGGTCGCCGGGCTCCACGGCGGGCCCGCCGCCGGGGATGAGCTCCTCGATCACCAGATCCTCGGGCGGAGTGATGCCCGGGAAGTCGATCTCTGGCTTGGTGCGGTCATAGGTGCGCTGTCCGAAAGACATGCTCTCTCAGTTCTCCTGTCCCTGGGGCTGTTCGTCGGTCTCTTCCTGGCCGGACTCCTCCTGGACAGCCTCATCCTGGCTGCCCTCTCCCTGAGCCGGCTGGTCCTCTTCGGAGTCGTTCTCGGAGTCAGCCTGCTGCTCGGCCTCCTCCATCTGGCGCTCCTGCTCCTCGTACTGTTGGATCTGCTCGTCGGTGGCGGGGACGGCGTCGACCACATCGACCACGAAGACCAAGGTCTCGCCGGCCAGCGGGTGCTCCTGCTGGCCTCCCATCTGGTCGCCGAGAGCCTCCTCGAGCTCCTGCATGTCCTCTTCGGTGATCTCCTCACCATCAGCAGGGGCCTCCTCGCCCTGGGCGGTCTGCGGCTCCACCGCACCCTCTTCAGCGGCACCCTCCTGGGCGCCCTCCTCCTGCTGAGCGCCTTCGCCCTCGGCGTCCTCCTCGGTGGCCTCGCCATAGGCCTGCTCGGGCGGGATCACCATGACCACGCGGGAGCCGACCTGGACGCCCTCCAGGGCGTCGGCCCAGCCGGGGATCAGGTTGGGCAGCGGGGAATCCATCGGCGGGACGGCCTGATCCTCATCGACCTCCGGAGGCTCCTGGCCCTCGGGCAGCTCCTCGCCCTCCGGCGGAACCGGCTCCACGCCCGGCCAGGCGCTGTCGAAGACCTCGCCGTCGGACCAGCGCCAGCCGGTGTAGCGCATCACCAGGTGGTCATAGGGTCCGACCTCTTCGCCCTCGCCCTGGATCAGAACCTCGGACTGGACCTCCTCGGGGACCTCAGCGGCCTCCGGGTCGAAGTCCTCCAGCTCGGGGGCCTCGCCCACCTCATTGATGATGGAGGGCAGCTCGCCGCTCTGCTCCTCGACCTCGCCCTCGGCGTGGTCGGGCCGCTGGTCGTCCACCCGCACGATGATCAGCGCGGGCTCGCCGCCGCCCTCCGCACCGGGGACGTACATGGCGATCTCACCGCCGACGTCAAGCCCGGTGTCGGTGATCGACTCATAGATGAACTCGTTCTGCTCCTCGATCAGCGGGAGGTAGAGCAGAGAGGGAGCCTCTTCGCTGAAGTCCTCCTGCTGAACCTCTCCGGTCTCCGGATCGGCCATAGCCGTGGAGAGGTGGAGCAGGGCGTCCTCCTCGATGGCCTCTCCGTCGCCCTCCTCCAGGATGCGCGCGGACTCCTCCTCGGCCTCCACAGGGTTCTGCAGGATGACCTCGGGAGCCCCCTCATCGGTCATGTGGAGGCTGACGCCCGAGAGGGAGTCCACATCCCCAAGCCCGTCGGTGGAGCATCCGGACAGCAGCATCACAGCAGGCACGGAGAGGGCGATGTACTTCTTTCGCACAGAGGAGTCCTTACGCTTCGGGGTTCTCGGACGACGAGCCTTCCTGCACTGTACCGGCTCAACCTGGGGCGCGTCAGATCACCGGCGGGTCGGAATGAGGCCGATCAGCGGTCAGCGTATAGCGCTCCGACAGAGCCAACGGAACACCCTGAGCCTCACGCTCCTCAACGCTGAGCTCGCGCAGCTGAGAAGCCCGGTCTCCGAGCTTGTCCAGCAGCGCCTCGATCCGCTCGTCCTCCACCACGAAGGGGTCCTTGATCATGAGCGCCTCCAACGGACGGTCCACCAGTTTATGGTGCACCCAGTCCACTGTGTGCTCGGCCCCATAGGCCCGGGCAGTGGAGAGGAAATGCCCGCGGACGGCGGCACGCGTAGTGGCCGGCGGATCCATCATTGCCGCCCGGATCCGCTCCTCGCTCAGCAGGGAGGCGGCACGGCCCCGACGCCGCAGCAGATGGAAGAGCCCGCGGTCCGGGCGGACGTCGTGATAGGCCATATCGATCTGCTCCAGCTTGGGGTGGTCGTAGCCCACCCCGTGACGCTGGGCGACCTCATCCACCAGGCGCTTCTTGATCGCCCAGTCGATCTCCTGGTCGACCAGGCTGTGGTCACCGCTGCGCACCGCTTCCAGCGTGCGCTCCCAAAGCTCCAGGATCTTCTCGACATGCTCATGATGGGCTCCGTGCCGGGCGATGAAGGTCTTGGCCTTCTCCAACAGACCCGTCTGGATCTCCACGGCGGTGAGCTCCTGCCCCCCACGGATGCGCACGGCGGCGGTGCCGGTGATGTCGTGGCTGATGTGCCGGATCGCTCCGATCGGGTTCTCCAGCTCATAGTCCCCCACCGGAACGCCTGCCTCGATCATGCGCAGCACCAGATCCGTTGCGCCGAAGCGCAGCAGCTGGGTGGTCTCCGACATATTGGAGTCGCCCACGATCACATGGAGCCTGCGGTGGATCCCGGCGTCGGCGTGGGGCTCGTCCCGGGTGTTGATGATCGGGCGCGAGCGTGTGGTCGCAGAGGAGATCCCCTCCCACATGTGATCGGCCCGCTGGGAGAAGGCGAAGTGCGCGGCACGCTCATCGCTGCTCTGGAGCACGTGGCCGGCCCCGGCGATGACCTGACGGGTCACCAGGAAGGGCAGCAGGACGGTGGAGAGCCGGCGGAAGTGGGTGGCCCGCGGGATCAGGTAGTTCTCATGGGAGCCGTAGGAGTTCCCCCGGGAGTCCACATTGTTCTTCAGCAGATAGAGGCTGCCGTCGAAGCCGTCGCGCTCCAGCGCCTCCTCGGCGCGCAGGGCGAGATCATGCATGATCAGCTCCCCGGCACGATCCGAGGCGATCAGATCCAGCAGGTCATCGCATTCGGCGGTGGCGTACTCAGGGTGGGATCCCACATCCAGGTACAGCCGGGAGGCGTTGGGGATGAACACATTGGAGCTCCTCCCCCAGTCCACCACCGGACGGAAGAGGTAGCGCGCCACCTCGTCCGGCGGCAGGCCGCGGCGCTCCCTGCCCAGATGGGTGAGACCGAATTCGGTCTCCACTCCGAAGACTCGTCGCTCCATGGCCGTCTACTGGCCGCCCTTCTGGACGAAGCCCTTCACGAACTCCTCGGCGTTGGACTCCAGCACCGAGTCGATCTCATCGAGCAGGCTGTCCAGCTCACCGGCCTTCTGCTGGGACTGGGCGCTCCCTCCGGGGACGGCTCCGGGCTCCTCGCCGGGCCCGTCCTCTCCGGGTCCTCCATGGCTGCGCTTCTGCGGCTGTTCGGACATCAGATGTCCTCCTTCGCGGTGTGGGCCTTATCCGACGATGTTGTGCGGTAGTCCTCGAGCATGGCGGTGACCCTCCTGATCAGGCTGCGTCCATCGGCGGCCTGCTCCAGCGCCTCCTCGGCCTGGGCCCGGGTCCCGGCCAGCGGCTCCTCCAGGTGGATCCGCGTGATGGGTGAGACGGCGTCGGGCCGCAGCAGGACCTGATCCCAGCTGGCCCCGGCCACATACTCGGAGAAGCGGCTGACCAACTCTCCGCGCAGCCAGGCGCGGGTCTCCTCCGGTGGATGCTGGGCGGCCCAGGCGATCTGGTCATCGGTGAAGAGACGGCGCAGACGTCCGGCACGGACCAGCTTGTAGTACAGGCCCTTCTCCTCGCGCAGGTCTGCATACTGCAGATCGATCATGCCCAGCAGCGGAGCGTCCCAGCCCAGGCCGTCACGGCGCCGATAGGACTCCAACAGCTGCAGCTTGGCCACCCAATCCACACGGTCGGCGGCCAGGGAGACGTCCTCGGAGAGGTCGTCCAGCAGGGTCTGCCAGGCCTCGAGGATCTCGGCGGTCTCCGTATCCGGGGCCGGACGGACTCCGCCGGGGCCCGACTGTTCGGCGGCGCGGGCCACGGCCGCCTCCAGGTAGAGACGCTGGATCTCGAGCGCTGTCATCTCGCCGCGGTCGGTCGCCACTGTGGTGCGCAGCGTGGGGTCATGGGAGATTGCCCGCAGAGCACTGACCGGCTCCAGCACCCGCAGCGGCGGGACCCGGCCGGATTCGATGAGGTCCAGGACCAGAGCGGTGGTGCCCACACGCAGCCAGGCGGAGTACTCGCTCATATTGGCGTCGCCGATGATCACGTGGAGCCGCCGGTAGGAGTCCATATCCGCATGGGGCTCGTCCCGAGTGTTGATGATCGGGCGGCGCACCGTGGTCTCCAGCCCGACCTCCTCCTCGAAGAAGTCGGCCCGCTGGGAGACCTGATAGCCCGCCGTGGAGTTGGTCTGCCCGATGCCGACCCGTCCCGCTCCGCACAGGATCTGACGGCTGACGAAGAACGGGATCAGTCCGGCGATCACCGAGTCGAAGCTGATCTCACGGGGCACCAGGTAGTTCTCATGGGCTCCGTAGGAGACGGATTTGTTGTCCGTGTTGTTCTTATAGAGCAGCAGCTCCGGGGAGCCCTCCTCACGATTGAGCCGATCTGCCGCGGCTCGGGCGACCACATCGCCGGCCACATCGTAGAGCACCGCACGTTTGGCCCCCACCGCCTCCGGGGCGGAGTACTCCGGATGGGCGTGGTCCACGTAGAAGCGTGCCCCGTTGGAGAGCACCAGGTTCATCAGCAGCTGCGGCTGGTCCTTCTTCAGCTGGAAGAAGTCCCCGCGCCAATGGCGGCTCCCCGGAGCGTGAATCTCACCGCGCTCAGCGGTGTCCGCCGGCGTCGGGTCTCCGCCGCTGAGGTTGCCCAGGGCGTCCCGGACCTCACCCTGACCGGCTTCCTGCTCAGAGGCGTAGGCCACGGCCTCCTCGGTGTCGGTCAGCTGGCTGGGGTGGGCGGCCGAGCGCGGCAGCACCCATCCACGGGCGTCCACCAGCGGGGACTCGGACTGGTAGTCCCATTCGGTGCCGGCCACAGCGCCGCCGGCCTCGGTCACCGTCGCGGCATAGGCGTTGACCAGTTCGATGGACAGCGCCACATGGCTGGCCCGGGGGTTCTGCGGGGCATGGATCCCGTACTCGGTCTCCATGCCGATCAGCCGGCGCACGCTCACTGGGGCCCACCTGCCCCACCGGGGGCCGCGGCGCGCAGGAACTCGGCCGGAACCGTCATGTTCTCCGGGTCCATCCGGCGCTGGTCCTCCAGCTCAGCCTCGGTTCCGGCCAACAGATGCTCCAGGGTGAGACCCTTGGCCTCAGCCGCCTCGGAGGCGCCCAGGAACTCTTTGATGGCCGACTTCTTGGCCCGGTCCACGATATTGCTCAGCACCGCTCCGGAGACCAGATCCGCATGGGCCGGGTAGAGCCTGCCGATCACAGCATCCACCAGCGCCTCCAGAGCCTGCTCGCGGCCGCCGTATTCGGCTACGGCATCGGCGCGCAGCGGAACCTGTCCGCCCAGGTGAATGCGCAGGATCTCCTTGGCGCCCTCCGCACTGGGCCGCTGCACACGGATCTTCACGTCCAGTCGGCCCGGGCGCAGGATGGCCGGATCGATCATGTCCTCACGGTTGGAGGCACCGATGACGATGACGTTGTCCAGCGACTCCACACCGTCGATCTCGGCCAGCAGCTGGGGCACGATCGTGGTCTCGACATCGGAGGAGACACCGGTGCCGCGGGTGCGGAACAGCGCCTCCATCTCGTCGAAGAACACCACCACCGGGTGCCCGGCGCTGGCCCGCTCACGGGCCCGGGAGAAGATGACCCGGATATGCCGCTCCGTCTCACCGACGTATTTGTTGAGCAGCTCAGGACCCTTGATGTTCAGGAAGGAGGCGGTGGAACCGCTGGCCACCGAGCTCAGGCCGTCCTCCTCGCCCATACGCTCCGAGAGCGAGGCCGCCACGGCCTTGGCGATCATCGTCTTGCCGCAGCCCGGGGGCCCGTAGAGCAGAATGCCCTTGGGCGCGGAGAGGCCGTGCTCACGGTAGAGGTCGGCATGGAGGAAGGGCAGCTCCACGGCGTCGCGGATCTGTTCGATCTGGCCGTCCAGCCCCCCGATGTCGGCATAGGAGACATCGGGGCTCTCCTCCAGGACCACGTCCTCCACCTCGGAGAGCGGCACGACCTCAGTGGCCGTGCCGGTGCGCAGATCCACGATGACGGCGTCGCCCACCCGCACCGGCTGCTCCGTCTTCTGCAGGGCGGTGGAGGCGAGGGTGACCACCCGCTCGTCCTCCCCGCGAGAGAGGATGACCAGACGGTCATCGGGCAGAACCTCTTTGACCCGGGCGATCTCACCGGTGCGCTCGGCCTCCAGGATTGCCACGATGGTGAAGTTCTCGTTGAGCAGCACCTCGACGCCGGGGCTCAGCTGCTCAGTCTCGATCAGCGGGGAGACGCTCACCCGCAGCTTGCGCCCAGCGTGGAGCACATCAGCCCCTGCGGCGGTGGCCGCCTCGATCTCGCGGCCCTGCTCCTGGTCATGGGCGGGCCGGTAGGCGATGACCGTGGCGAAGGTGAAGGGAGCCTGACCGTCGACCTCCAGGGCCTTCTTCAGCTCCTGCATCTCATTGCGCGTGACCTCGAGCAGATCCGCCATCCGTCTGTTGTTCCGGCCGGCGGTCTGCAGCTGGTGCTCCAGCTGGCGGATCCTTTCGCCGGAGTCGGATCCCTCGGGCTGGGAGCTGGGAGCCTCATTCATCGCGCGGCACCTCCTTCGCCTGATCTGCGATCTTCTGCGCATAGGCGGCCGCCTTGCGGCCCTTCTTCCCGGTGATGGTTCGGGTCTTCAGCGAGGCCGCGCTCCACCCCTGGTCGGCGTCGACGTCGTCCTTCCACCGCTCACCGGGCCAGGCGGCACGGTCCTCGGGGCTGGCCTCGGAGACCTTCTCACGCTTCTTCAGCTGCAACGGAGTCTGATCGTCGGCCAGCCGCCGCGCCGAAAGCAGGAAGCCGGTGTGGGCCACCATCCGGTGATCCGGGCGCACCGCCAGACCGTCGACGTTCCAGGTGCGCAACATGGTCTCATGCGCCTCCGGCTCGGTGAAGCCCCCGGAGGCACGCAGCGCCTCGGCCAGACGCGACATCTGGGTCACCGAGGCCACATAGCTGACCCAGACACCGCCGGGGGCGAGGATCTGCTTGACCGCGTCCAGGCACTCCCAGGGGGCCAGCATGTCCAGGACCACACGGTCCACAGAGACGGGCTCCTCCACGCGGAGGACCTCCTCCTGCATATCGCCCACGTGGACCTGCCAGCCCGGGTGCTCCTGGCCGAAGAAGGCCTCGACGTTGCCCACGGCGATGTCCCGGAAGTCCTCGCGGCGCTCATAGGAGTGCAGCGTGCCCTCATCGCCCACAGCGCGCAGCAGGGAGATGGAGAGCGCGCCGGATCCCACGCCGGCCTCCACCACATGGGCGCCGGGGAAGATGTCGGCCACCTGGACGATCTGTGCAGAGTCCTTGGGGTAGACCACCGTGGCTCCGCGGGGCATGGACAGGACGTAGTCGTTCAGCAGCGGACGCAGGACCTGATACTCGTAGCCGGCGTCGTTGGCCACCACGATCCCCTCGGTCTGGCCGATCAGAGTGTCGTGGCGCAGCACGCCCTGATGGGTGTGCCACTCGCCGCCCTCCTGCAGGGTGATGGTGCTGGGCTTTCCCTTGCGATCCGTGAGCTGGACGCGCTGGCCGGCACGCAACGGTCCCTTCCGCATATGTGCACCGATAGGTCCGTGAGTCATCCCCTCAGCCTATCGCTGATGCCCGACTCAGCGCTGTCGCTGAAGTCTCGCTCTCGCTATGCGGATACTCTCCCCCGCGCCCTGCCAGAGGAAGAAGCAGATCATCGTGGCCACCACCACGAGCACCATGTTGGTGTTGGGCCCGGCGACGAGCACCTGCCACATCACGAAGCCCACCACGAGGCCCACCACGAGGCGGCCGGCCCAGCCGGCGGCCAGCATGCCGCGATCCTGGTCCCCGGTGATCTGCCAGACCACCGACTCCACCAGGCGGCCGCCGTCCAGCGGATTGCCCGGCAGCAGGTTGAACAGCCCCACCAGGAAGTTCACCAGCACGGTGACATCAGCGAGCAGGCCCGTCACCCCGCTGGGCTCCAGCGTCTGGATCAGGTACCAGCCCACTCCGGCGATGACCAGGTTCGACGCCGGCCCGGCCAGAGAGACCGCCAGTGACTTCCCTGGGGTGGCGTCATGAGCGATGAACTGGGTGTGCCCGCCCCAGAGGTTCAGCTCGATCTCGGTGGAGGGCCAGCCGAAGACTTTGGCGCTGAGCGCATGAGCGAGCTCATGGGCCAGCACGGAGACCATGAGCAGCAGGGCATAGCCCAGCGCCACGGCGTAGGCGCCCAGTCCGATCTCCGGGAAGATGCGTGAGACCTGGGGACCGAAGATCACCACGATGACTGCGGTGACCAGGAACCAGGAGTATTGGAAGCGGATCGGGATCCCGGCGACCCGCACCAGTGTGAAGCCTCTGCGTGCCGCCATGGGCTAGCGCTGGGCCGCCGGAACCGGATCGGCGAGCAGCTCCTCAAGCTGCCGGGCGTCCAGCCCCGCCAGAGTGGGCAGCAGATGCCACTGGTCCGACTCGGGCAGCTCGGTGAAGTGCGGCACGGCCACGGTCACCATCCCGGAGGCTGCGGCGGCCGCTGTGCCGGGCACGGAGTCCTCGATGGCGATGCAGCGGGAGCGGGTCAGCTGCTCGCCGCTGCGCTGCTGATGATCGGCGCCCATGGTCTCGAAGGCCAGGTGGTAGGCCTCCGGATCCGGTTTGCCGCGGGTGACCATATCGCCGGAGACGATGAACTCCATCTGCCCCTCGGGCAGGGCCTCCACGATGGCCTCGGCCAGCGGACGGTGGCTCATGGTGACCAGGGCGCTGCGCGCTCCGGCCTCATGCAGGCTGGCCAGCAGCTCGCGGGCGCCGGGGCGCCACGGCATGGACTCCCGGGCGCGCGCGGCCACACGGGTGATCAGCCAGTCGATGATCTCCTGGCTCTCCATCTCCACGCCGGCCTGCTGCAGCACGGAGGCGCTGTAGGTCAGGGCCTGACCCACCAGCTGATGGGCCTGCTCCTCGGACCAGGTGCCGCCGTAGGACTCGACGAGTTCATATTCGGCCGCGATCCAATACGGCTCGGTGTCCACCAGCGTGCCATCCATATCCCAGAAGACAGCCTGGAGCGCAGGTGCGGAGGTCGAGGTCAGAGCGGTGGGCGCGGATGACATGCAGACCATCGTACGCTTCTCAAGCCAACGGCATCGGACTAGTGTGAGAAATGTGAGTGAGGAGAATCAGCCCGAGGACCAGCAGCCCTCCGGAATCGACCGGGCCGCCCGACTGGCCGCCTATCTGCGTGCCGCAGGGACCAACATCGGCCGCGATGACACCGGGGCCATGCCGGCCCTGCGCCCTCGGCGCTCCCCCTCCTCCGCGGGCGGCCGGCCCACCATCATGGTGGTCGCCTTCGAAGGGTGGAACGACGCCGGCGGCGCCGCCACCTCAGCGGTGCGCGGACTCAGCCAGACCTTCGACGCCGAGCTGCTGGAGCGGCTGGAGGACGAGAACTACTACGACTACCAGTTCACCCGTCCCAAGATCCGCAAGACCGGAACCGGCTCCCAGCGGGAGCTGATCTGGCCCTCGACCAAGTTCTACCGGGCGGTCCCGCCCTCCGGTGAATTCGAGCTGCTGCTGGTCCAAGGCGTGGAGCCCAGCTTCCGCTGGCAGGCCTTCACCGCTGACCTGCTCACCCGCGCCGCCGAACAGCATGTCTCCGGAGTGATCCTGGTGGGCGCCCTGCTGGCAGATGTGCCGCACAGCCGCCCGATCCCAGCCTCCTTCTCCAGCGAGGACGAGCATCTGCAGGACATCCTGGAGATCGACGAGCCCACCTACGAAGGTCCCACCGGCATCGTGGGCGTGCTCGCCCACACCGCCTTCCACGCAGGCATCCCTGCGGTCTCGCTGTGGGCCGCCGTGCCGCACTATGTGGGGCAGGCGCCCTCACCGAAGGCGCAGCTGGCCCTGATGCGACAGCTCGAAGACCTGCTCGGCCTGACCCTGGACGTCGATGAGGTGGCCGAAGACGCAGAGGCCTGGGAGCGCGGTGTGGACGATCTGGCCCAGGACGACGATGAGATCGCCGACTATGTGAAGCGGCTCGAAGAGGCCACGGACACCACCAGCCTGCCCGAGGCCAGCGGCGAGGCCATCGCCCAGGAGTTCGAACGCTACCTGCGCCGGCGCAAGCCGCCCGAGCCCTAGAGACGGCTCAGCGGGAGAGGTCCAGGCCCAGCATGGCCTGGACCACCTGCTGCACCCGACGCCGGCCGGTGCCGGCGGCCAGATGCCCGGCGGCCCACATATCCAGCTGGTCCAGTGCTGCAGGCACGTTGAGGTTCAGCGAGAGCGCCGAGTGCAGCGCATACTGCATATCCTCTGCCTGACCCTCAGCCTCGGTGCCCTGTTCCGGGGCCGCAGCCCAGGCCTGCTTCCACCGGTTGAGCCGCTCGGCGGAGGCGGCCAGCTCGGCGTCGGTGTAGCTCCAGTCCTCGGCATAGTGGTGCGAGAGCAGCAGCGTGCGGATGACCTGCGGGTCGGTGCCGGCGGCGCGCAGATTCGAGACCAGGACCAGATTGCCCTTGGACTTGGACATCTTCTCGCCCTCGAGGCCGACCATCCCGCTGTGCAGGAAGGTCTCGGCCAGAGCGGTGCCATCGGCGGCAGTGGCATGGGCCGCGCTGAACTCGTGGTGCGGGAAGCGCAGATCCGAGCCGCCGCCCTGGACGGTGAACGGTGCGGGCAGGTGACGGCGGGCGATCACCGAACACTCGATGTGCCAGCCGGGGCGCCCGTCGCCGAGGCTGCGCCCGTCCCAGAAAGGTTCTGACTCACGGCGTGCGCGCCAGAGCAGCGGGTCCAGCGGATCGCGCTTGCCCTCACGTGCCGGGTCGCCCCCGCGCTCGGGGAAGAGCTCCTCCATCGTGGCGCGGTCGTAGTTGCCGATGCTGCCCAGGCGCCAGTCGGTCCGGGCCTCGGCGGCGGCGATGTCGAAGTAGGTGTCCTCGCCGTCGACGGCGTCGGGGGTCGGCACGCGGTAGCCGATGCCCAGCTCCACCAGCCGCTCCACGTCCTCGACCACAGAGGGGATGAACTCCACCGCACCCAGATAGGAGCTGGGGGCGATGACCTCCAGGGCGTGCATATCATGGCGGAACAGGTCGGTCTGCTCCACGGCGAGGTCGCGCCAGTCCACTCCGGTGGCCTCGGCGCGCTCGAGCAGCGGGTCGTCGATGTCGGTGACGTTCTGCACGTAGTTCACGTCCAGCCCGCTGGCCCGCCAGTAGCGCACCAGCAGATCGAACTGCACGTAGGTGTTGGCGTGCCCGAGATGGGTGGCGTCATACGGGGTGATCCCGCAGACGTAGAGGGATCCCAGGCCCTCGCGCGCAGTGACCTCGACCAGCTGGCCCCGAGATGTGTCATGGAGCTGGAGGGATTGGGGCAGAGCCGGGAGGACGGGAACGTCCGGGGAGGTCCACGATTTCACGCAGTCGGTCCTTTCGCCTGGGTAGACACCATCCACTCGCCAACAGCGCTCAGGCGCTGATGATTCCCGCTCCGAGCATGATGTAGACGAAGAGTCCCAGGATGATCCGATAGTTCACGAACAGCGTGTAGCTGTTGGTGGAGACATACTTCAGGAACCAGCCGATGATGAAGTAGGCCACCGCGAAGCCCACCACCGTGGCCACGAAGGTCTGGCCCAGCGTATAGGGCCCGGACTGCTCGCCGAAGGAGCCGATGAGCTTATAGAAGCCGGATCCGAACACCGCCGGGACGGCCAGCAGGAAGGAGTACCGCGCGGCGGCCTCACGGGTGTAGCCCATCAGCAGCCCGGCGGTGATGGTTCCGCCGGAGCGGGAGACGCCGGGGATCAGCGCCAAGGCCTGCGCGAAGCCGAATAGGATGCCGTCGCGGACGCTCAGCTGATCCAGCGGCTTGCGCTGTCTGCCGTAGGCATCGGCGAAGGCCAGCAGCACGGCAAAGACCACGAGCATGGTGGCGGTCAGCCAGAGGGTCCGAAAGACCGTGTCGATCATGTCCTCGAAGAGCAGGCCCAGCACCACGATGGGCAACGTGCCGATGATGATCAGCCAGCCCATGCGGACATCCGGGTCCGAATGTGAGAGGCGCCCCGTGACCGCGGCGAACCAGGCCTTCAGGATCCGGATGATGTCCTTCCAGAAGAAGACCAGCACCGCCGCCTCGGTGCCCAGCTGGGTGATGGCGGTGAACGCCGCCCCGGGGTCTGCCGCTCCGGGCAGGAATTCGCCCACGATGCGCAGATGCGCCGAGGAGGAGACGGGGAGGAACTCGGTGAGGCCCTGGACCAGCCCCAGGATGATTGCTTCGATCCACTGCACGTCTGTGAGCTTAGAGCATGAAGCTGGGGAGGGCCGTCACCTCAGGAAGGTGTTCACTGCTGCTCGTCCTCGTCCTCCTCATCGAGGAGGTCCTCCTCCTCATCGGGCAGGACCTCGTCCTCCTCCTCATCGTCGAGGAGGTCGTCGGCGTCGCCCTCCTCGTCATAGAGGTCCAGCGGAGTGACCTCGCCGGTGGCGGCGAACAGGGCATCCTCATAGGCCTCGAAGGCGTCGGCCACGCTGTAGAAGGCGGACTCCACGGCGGGGTCCTCCTCGCCGCGCCGATTCACAGAGGCAGAGAGGTGCTCTTCGAGCGCGGTGGTCAGCGCGTTGAGCGCGACGCGAGGGTCCATATTCATAGGCTCACAGTATCAACGCGGAACCGCTGCGGTAAGGCCTTGGAGAAAATACCCTGCGGCGCTAGGGTGGCCGACTAAGCGATCAGGCGACCGCCTGCCGCTCCCTAAGCTCCGGCCCGGAAGGACGACACGCTGATGCCCCAGCAGTTCCCTCCTCTGCCCCATGCAGTCTCGGACCGCTACACCACCGACGACCGCACAGGGCCCAACTGGGAGTACATGGTGGTCACCTGCCAGCCACATGAGTCCCTCAAGGAGGTCCGCCGTCAGCTGGTGGACTACGCCGAATACGGCAAATGGGAGCTCCGCCGCAGCCGCATCTACGGCGGAGGCGTGCGCAAATACTGGCTGCGACGCCGGATCATGAAGGTGCGGCGCACGCTGTAGGACAGCATGCACCGCACCTGTTGACCAGCGCGGCGAGATCACTGCGCCGAAAGGAAGCGGTGCAGCACGGTGACGCCGAAGGTCAGTGCGTCCACCGGCACCCGCTCGTCCACGCCGTGGAACATCCCGGTGAAGTCCAGATCGGCGGGCAGCCGCAGCGGGGCGAAGCCGTAGCCCGCGATCCCCAGCGAGGCCAGGTGCTTATTGTCGGTGCCGCCGCCGAGCATGTACGGAAGCACCACGGCGTCGGGGTCCTCAGCACGCAGCGAGGCGACCATCTGCTCCACCAGGGCGCCGGAGAACGGCACCTCCAGGGACGGGCCGCCATTCATCAGCTCGAAGCGGACCTTCTCCCCAGCCAGCTCGGCGAGCTTGGCGGCAACCCTCTCGTCCTGCTCGGGCAGCGTGCGGGCATCCACCAGGGCCTCGGCGGAGCCGGGCACCACATTGTGCTTATAGCCGGCATCCAGAGCCGTGGGGTTGGAGGTGTTCTGCAGCGTGGCGGCGATGAACTTCGAGGTGGATCCGGTGGCCTCCAGCAGCGCGGAGGGATCCTCCTCGTCGAAGGGGATGCCGGTGAGTTCGGAGAGCTGCTCCATCAGGGCGCGGGTGGTCTTGGTGTACTCGATGGGCCATTCGTATTCGCCGATCTTGGCCACTGCGTTGCCCAGGGTCACCACAGGGTTGTCGCTCTGGACCGCGGATCCATGCCCTGCCGTGCCCTCGGCGATCATCTTGGTCCAGTGGATGCCCTTCTCGCCGGTCTGGATCAGATAGGCCCGTTGCCCGGCGATGTCGGCAGAGAAGCCGCCCACCTCGCTGATCGCCTCAGTGGCGCCCTCGAAGACCTCGGGGTGCTCACGGACCATCCAGCCGGCGCCGTAGGTGCCGTTGTCCTCCTCATCGGCGAAGAAGGCCAGGATGATGTCCCGCTCCGGCTGGAAGCCCTCACGGGTCAGCTGCAGGACGGCCGCGAGGATCATGGCGTCCATATCTTTCATGTCCACGGCTCCGCGGCCCCAGATGAGGCCGTCGCGCAGCTCGGCGGCGAAGGGATCCACCTGCCAATCCTCGGCCTGGGCGGGCACCACGTCCAGATGGCCGTGGACCACCAGTGCTCCGCGGTCGGGGGCACTCCCCTGAGGGCCGACGCCCTTCCAGCGGGCGATCACCGAGGTGCGCCCCGGGGCGGATTCGTAGAGCTGCGGCTCCAGCCCAGCCTGGCGGAGGATCTCAGCACAGTACTCGGCGGCGTCGCGCTCACCGCTGGATTTCCCGTTGCCCCAGTTCTGGGTGTCGAACCGGATGAGGTCTCGGCAGAAATCGACGACGTCGGCCGCCGCCTGCTCAGCGAGGTTCAGATCAGATGTGGTCATGGCTCCACCCTATCGAGGAGCCGGCCCTGGGGCGGGCAGAGGCGAAAGAGGCCCGGAACCGTACGGTTCCGGGCCTCTGATCTGTGCGCGGAAGGGGACTTGAACCCCTACCCTCTTATGCGAGGACTAGCACCTCAAGCTAGCGCGTCTACCTATTCCGCCACCCGCGCAGGTGGGCTGTCATCCGCGTCTCTCCTGATCAGCGGGACCAAGAGAGCTTAGCACGAGGACAGCCTCGATCTCGAATCGAGATCAGGACTTCTTGCCGAAGCCCTTGAAGCGCTTGTTGAACTTGTCCACGCGGCCCGCGGAGTCCATGATGCGCTGCTTACCGGTGTAGAACGGGTGCGAAGCAGCGGAGATCTCGACGTCGATGACCGGGTAGGTGGTGCCGTCCTCCCACTCCATGGTCTTGTCAGAGGTGGCAGTAGTGCGGGTCAGGACCTTCTCACCGGAGGAGAGGTCGTTGAAGATGACCGGCTGGTACTGCGGGTGGGCGTCCTTCTTCATGATGGTGTCCTTTTCTTGTGCCGCTGGTCTTCGCTGAGCAGACTCGGTCTGAGGCGAAGCCGCCAGAAGCTGTAGGAGATGGAATTCAGGCACAGAAGTGCCAGCGGTCTACTGTATCAGACCACTCAGACCCAGCCGAAGAGGTTGTTCAGCATGACCGCCAGCGCCACCAGACCAAGGGTCACGATGACCGCACGCAGGACCACCGGGGACATGCGCCGGCCGATCCATGCGCCGATCAGCCCACCCAGGGTGGAGCCGATGGCGATGATCAGCACCACGCCCCAGAGGATGACCCGGTCGTCGGGATCCCGGATCAGGAAGTCCACGATGACGTAGCTGATCGCTGCGGTCAGGTTCACCACAGCCACCAGGAGGTTCTTCACTCCGTTGGCCTGCTGGATGTTCGCAGCCAGGAAGATGCCCAGGATGGCCATGAGCAGGATGCCTTGGGCGGCCACGAAGTAGCCGCCGTAGATCCCGGCCAGAAAGACCAGCAGGATGAGCATCAGACCCACTGCCGGCATCGAGGGGGACTTCTTCTCCTCGGGGATGTCCCGCTCTTCGCCCTCCTCCGCGTCCATAGGCCGCTCGCGGCGGACCGCACGGGCCTTCACCCAGCGGGAGAGCCGCGGCTGGAAGATCACGAAGCCCAGCGAGATGACGATCAGCACCGGGGCCACCCGCCCGAACACCTCCTCCGGCAGGGTGATCAGCAGCGTGGCACCGATGACGCCGCCCAGCAATGAGGCCGGGATGAGCTTGGCCAGGATCCCCTTGACCTGCCGGATCTCACGCCTGTATCCCCAGGCGCCGGTGAAGTTTCCGGCGATCAGGCCCATGGCGTTGGAGACGGTGGCCGAGACCGGAGGCACGCCCATGGCCACCAGCACGGGGAAGGTCACCAGCGTGCCGGAGCCCACCACTGTGTTGATGGCGCCGGCCCAGATTCCGGCCAGCAGCACCAGGAGCAGAGCCCCGAGGCCGAGGCCGTTCAGGCTGAAGTCGAGAAGAGCGTCCATGAAACTACTGTTTCATAAAAGCGCTGTAGCGGCCGTTACGTTCCACCAGCTCCAGCGACATGTCGAACGTCGTCGAGAGGTTCTCAGAGGTCAGCGTCTGAGAGACCTCACCGGCGCTGATCACCTGGCCGTCGCGCAGCAGCAGGACATGGGTGAAGCCTGGCGGGATCTCCTCCAGGTGGTGGGTCACCAGCACCGAGGTCGGCGCCCCCTCCCACGCCACCAGCTCGGACATCGAGGCCACCAGGGACTCGCGGCCGGCCAGGTCCAGTCCCGCGCCGGGCTCGTCGAAGAGCAGCAGCTCCGGATCGGTCATCAGCGCCCGGGCGATCTGGACGCGCTTGCGCTCCCCCTCGGAGAGCGTGGAGAAGGGACGGTCGAAGACGGTCCCCACGCCCCAGGCGTTGAGCAGGTCGAAGGCCCGGCGCTCGTCGAGCTTCTCGTAGTCCTCACGCCAGCGGCCGGTCACACCGTAGGCTGCGGTGACCACGGCGTTCAGCGCGGTCTCGCGCAACGGGATGCTGTGAGCCACCGCATTGGAGCAGAAGCCGATCCGCGGGCGCAGCTCGAAGACGTCCACTGCGCCGAGGGTCTCGTCCAGCACCGAGACGCTGCCCGAGGTGGGGAACATCTGGGCCGCGGCCAGCTGCATCAGCGTGGTCTTGCCGGCCCCGTTCGGGCCCAGGACCACCCAGCGCTCATCGGCGCCCACGGTCCAGGAGACGTCATCCAGAAGAAGTTTGCGGCCACGGCGCACGGTGGCATGTCGGATATCGAGCACTGAACTCATGCGGATAACACTATCGAAGAGTCGACGCCACTCACGTCGGACCGATCGGCCGCTGAGGCTATAGGGTGGTCCGGTGATGACCCACTCCCCTGATCTTCCCGCCGGGACGGTCGCGATGCTGGCGGCCGAACTCCTCGATGCCGCACTGATCCGTTCGCTGACCAAGGAGTTCGAACGCCGGGGCGCCGTCCACTCGGTGGAGCTGCGCGACGTCGCAGTGCGCCGGACCGACGGAACCGCCTCCACCGTGCAGGCTGTGCGCTGGTCCGTGACGCTGGATGACGCCGACGACTCCTTCGGCTCCCAGCTCATCGAGGCGCTCTTCGAGGACGCCGTCGGAATCCTTGCCGAGACCAACGGCGGCCCCGAGAACGTCACCTCCACCGTCCTTCCCGTCCAGCACCGGCCCACCGCAGCCTCAGGGGCCGCGCTGCTGATGGATGTAGACTCCACGCTCATCGACCAGGAGGTCATCGAGCTGCTCGCCCGCCACGCCGACCGCCAGGCCGAGGTCGCCGAGGTGACCGAGCGCGCCATGCGCGGCGAGCTGGACTTCGTCCAGTCGCTCCATGCCCGGGTGGCCACTCTGGAGGGCCTGCCCAGCTCCGTCATCGACGCCGCCGTGGAGGCTGTGACCCCCACTCAGGGCGCCCAAGCGCTGATCGGCGCCTTTGCCGCCAAAGCCTGGCCCGCCTATGCCGTCTCCGGCGGCTTCCTACAGGTGCTGGAGCCGCTGGCCGGCCGCCTGGGGCTGGCCGGATTCCATGCCAATGACCTCACCATCTCGGCAGGCTCTCTGACCGGCACGGTCCAGGGCGAGGTGGTGGACCGGGCCGCGAAGAAGGAGTACCTGCTGGCCCGCTGCGTCGAAGACGGCCTGGCGCCCGAGCAGGTGGTCGCCATCGGCGACGGCGCCAACGACCTCGATATGGTCACCGCCGCCGGCGTCGGCGTCGCATTCTGTCCCAAGCCCGCCCTGGCCGAACAGGCGGATCTGGTGATCAGGCATCGCTCGCTGGAGCTCGTCGCTCTGGCGCTGGGTCTCTAGAGGACGGATTCAGCCCCCAGCCGCAACACTGTGAGCCTTCAGCAATCTCCCGATCATGGGAGAGAAATAGGCTCGGCGGCGGTAGGCTGGGGAACAGCGTGGCACAACGTTGTGCACGGTCCTCGTTGTCAACTGTCACACATTCATTTGGAGGAAACTCAGTGACCGATCAAGCCGTATTCACCGACCTGGACAAGCGCGCGGTCGACACTCTGCGCGTGCTGGCAGCAGACGCCGTGGAGAAGGTCGGCTCCGGCCATCCGGGTACTGCGATGTCGCTGGCCCCGGCCGCCTACCTGCTGTTCCAGAAGGTCATGAAGCATGACCCCTCGGACCCGACCTGGATCGGCCGCGACCGCTTCATCCTCTCCCCCGGTCACACCTCGCTGACCCTGTATCTGCAGCTCTACTTCTCCGGCTACGGACTGGAGCTCGATGACATCGAGGCCCTGCGCACCTGGGACTCCCTGACCCCCGGCCACCCCGAGTACGGCCACACCGCCGGCGTGGAGATCACCACCGGCCCGCTGGGCCAGGGACTGGCCTCCGCCGTGGGCTTTGCCTACGGCCAGCGCCGCTTCCGCGGCCTGCTCGACGCCGAGGCCGCACCCGGCGAGTCCCCCTTCGACCACAATGTGTGGGTCATCGCCTCCGACGGCGACCTGCAGGAGGGCGTGACCTCCGAGGCCTCCTCGCTGGCCGGCCACCAGGAGCTCGGCAATCTGACCGTCATCTGGGACGACAACAAGATCTCCATCGAGGATGACACCGACATCGCCTTCACCGAGGACGTCCTGGCCCGCTACGAGGCCTACGGCTGGCACGTCCAACGCGTGGATTGGCTGAAGACCGGCGACTACGCCGAGGACGTGGAGGAGCTCTCCCGCGCTCTCGACGCCGCCAAGTCCGAGACCTCCAAGCCCTCGCTGATCGCACTGCGCACCGTCATCGGCTGGCCCGCCCCCACCAAGCAGAACACCGGCGGAATCCACGGCGCCAAGCTGGGCGGCGAGGAGCTCGAAGGCCTGAAGAAGGCGCTGGGCTTCGATCCCGAGCAGCACTTCCACGTCGAGGACGAGGTCATCGCCCACGCCCGCGACATCAAGCAGCGCAGCATGGAGACCCGTCAGGAGTGGGAGAAGGGCTTCCAGGCCTGGCGCGAGGCGAACCCGCAGTCCGCCGAGCTCTTCGACCGCCTCTCCGAGGGCCGTCTGCCCGAGGGCTGGGAGGAGAATCTGCCCGAGTTCCCCGCCGGCGAGGCTGTGGCCACCCGTGCGGCCTCCGGCAAGGTGCTCAACGCTGTGGCCGATGTGCTGCCCGAGCTCTGGGGCGGCTCCGCCGATCTTGCCGGCTCGAACAACACCATCCTCTCCGGCTCCCCCTCCTTCGTGCCGAGCGAGCACTCCACGGAGAAGTTCGAGGGCAACCCCTACGGCCGGAACCTGCACTTCGGCATCCGTGAGCACGCCGCCGCGGCCATCACCAACGGCATCCAGCTCTCGGTCCCGCTGCGCACCTACAGCGGCACCTTCCTGATCTTCTCCGACTACCAGCGCCCGGCGGTCCGTCTGGCCGCGCTGATGGGTGTGGGCTCCATCTTCGTGTGGACCCACGACTCCATCGGTCTGGGCGAGGACGGCCCCACCCACCAGCCGATCGAGCAGCTGGCCAGCCTGCGCGCCATCCCGAACCTGGACGTGGTCCGCCCCGGCGACCCCAACGAGGTGGCTGTGGCATGGCGCGAGATCCTGAAGAACTCCGAGCGTCCGGCCGGACTCGCGCTGACCCGTCAGGGCATCGCCACCTTCGCCCGCGGCGCCGGCGAGGCCACCGCCGACGAGTTCGCCTCCGTGGAGGGCGCCGCCAAGGGTGCCTACGTCCTGGCCGAGGCGGTGAAGGACGGCGCCGTGGTGACCCCCGACGTCGTGCTGATCGCCACCGGCTCCGAGGTGGAGCTGGCCGTGGAGGCCCGCGAGTCGCTGGCCGAGCAGGGCGTGACCGCCCGAGTGGTCTCCGCTCCCTGCCTGGAGTGGTTCGACGCGCAGGACGCCGAGTACCGCGAGAAGGTCATCCCCTCCTCCGTGAAGGCCCGCGTGGCAGTGGAGGCCGCGCACCCGATGAGCTGGTACCGCTACGTCGGCGACGCCGGCCGCGTGGTCGGTCTGGACCACTTCGGCGCCTCCGCCGACTACAAGACCCTCTACCAGGAGTTCGGCATCACCTCCGAGGCCGTGGCATCTGCGGCCCAGGAGTCCATCGCCGCGGCGTCCTGACCCGTCACCAGGGCACCGCACGCCAAGAACTCAGACCTCGGAACAGGAGAACACTCCCATGACTGCAAACCCGAACACCCAGGCGCTCTCCGATGTGGGCGTCTCCATCTGGCTCGACGATCTCTCCCGCGAGCGGCTGAACTCCGGATCGCTGGCCAAGCTCATCGAGACCCACAACGTGGTCGGCGTGACCACCAACCCGACGATCTTCGAGTCCGCGCTGCAGAACGGCGAGGCCTACGAGCAGCAGCTCTCCGAGCTGGCCGCCAAGGGTGCCGACGCTGAGCAGGCGGTCTTCGAGATCACCACCTCCGATGTGCGTGAGGCCTGCGACGTCTTCGCCGACGTGCACGCCGCCACCGACGGTGTGGACGGCCGCGTGTCCATCGAGGTGGACCCGCGCATGGCTCGCGACGCCCAGGCGACCATCGCAGAGGCCAAGCGTCTCTACGAGGCGGTGGGCCGCGAGAACGTGTTGATCAAGATCCCCGCCACGGTGGAGGGAATCGAGGCCATCGCAGCGACCATCGCCGAGGGCATCAGCGTCAACGTGACCCTGATCTTCTCGCTGGAGCGCTACCGCGCGGTCATCAACGCCTTCATGCTCGGCCTGGAGAAGGCGCACGCCGCCGGCAAGGACATCTCGAAGATCCACTCGGTGGCCTCCTTCTTCGTCTCCCGCGTAGACGGTGAGGTCGACAAGCGCCTGGAGCTCGCCGCTGAGGAGGGCAAGCCGGGCACCGAGAAGCTGCGCAGCCAGGCAGCCATCGCCAACGCCCGTCTGGCCCACCAGATCGCCGGCGAGTCCTTCAGCTCCGAGCGCTGGCAGCTGCTGGCCGAGCGCGGCGGCCGCCCGCAGCGTCTGCTGCTGGCCTCCACCGGCACCAAGGACCCGAACCTCTCGGACACCCTCTACGTGACCGAACTGGCCGCGGCCGGCGTCGTGAACACCATGCCGGAGAAGACGCTGAACGCTCTGGCAGACCACGGTGAGATCGACGGCGACACCATGACCGACACCTACGTGGAGTCCAACCGCGTGCTCGACGGCATCTCCGCCGCCGGCATCAGCTACCGTGAGGTGGTCGATCACCTGGAGACCGACGGACTGGCCAAGTTCGACAAGTCCTGGGAGGGCCTGCTCGGCACCATCACCGAGGGCCTCAAGCGCAACGACGGCTGAGGCTGTCCGCCCCGTACGGTGCCCCGCCCCGCTCGCCGGAGGCCGGGGCACCGGTCAGGGCCGACAGCCTGGCCCTTCACCCGAAAGGACGCACACATCATGAGTTCGCTTTCGCTGAGCCTGCGCGGCGCCGCCCGCGAAGCCGCCGATCACCACGTCCCCGGACTGGTGGACCACGAGTTCGCCTCCCGGCTGGCGGCCCAGGACCACACCCTGTGGGGCCCTGCCGCTGAGGACGAGGCCTCGAAGCGTCTGGGGTGGGTCAGCCTCTTCGAGGGCTCCCGCCCGCTGCTGCCCCGCATCACCGCACTGCGCGAGGAGCTCGCCGCCGAGGGTGTGGACCGCGTGGTCCTGGCCGGCATGGGCGGCTCCTCCCTCGCCCCCGAGGTCATCTGCGCCACCGACGGCGTGGAACTGACCGTGCTGGACTCCACCGATCCGCAGCAGGTCTCCGCCGTCATCGCCGAGGGCCTGGAGCGCACCGTGCTGGTGGTCTCCTCCAAGTCCGGCTCCACCGTGGAGACCGACTCCCAGCGCCGGATCGTCCAGCAGGCCCTGACCAAGGCCGGCATCGACGCCCAGTCCCGCACTGTGGTGGTCACCGATCCGGGCTCCCCGCTGGCCGAGCAGTCCGCCGAGGCCGGTGTCCGCGCCGTCTTCGAGGCCGACCCCAGCGTGGGCGGCCGCTACTCAGCGCTCACCGCCTTCGGCCTGGTCCCAGCCGGACTGGCCGGCGCCGATGTGGAGGCGCTGCTGGAGGAGGCCGAGGAGACCATGGCCGTGCTGGCCGAAGATGACTCCTCCAACCCGGGCCTGCAGCTGGGCTCGGCCATCGGCGGCTCGCTCTCGGAGCGTCCCGCCGGCATCCTGCGCAATAAACTCGTCATCACCGACGTCGGCTCCCCGCTGGTGGGCCTGGGTGCGTGGATCGAGCAGCTCATCGCCGAGTCCACCGGCAAGGAGGGCACCGGCGTGCTCCCGGTCATCGTGGCCGACGGCGAGCCGGAGCTGCACACCGACGCCGATGACGTGCTGATCGCCGAGATCATCGATGTGGACGCCGAGGACGGCGCCTCGGTGGACGGCGACGCCGCCGACACTGTGGTCAGCCCGCATACGGTGCGCACCGGCGGCAGCCTGGGTGCCCAGTTCATGCTCTGGGAGATCGCCACCGCCGTGGCCGGCTCCCTGCTGGGAATCAACCCCTTCGACCAGCCCGATGTCGAGTCCGCCAAGAAGGCCGCCCGCGGCCTGCTGAACTCCCCCGCTCCGGAGACCGCCGAGCCGGTGGTGGACGGCGCCGTGGAGATCCGCGTCTCCGGCACCGATAAGGTCACCGGAAGCACCGTCTCCGAGGTGCTGGGCTCCCTGCTGAAGCAGCTGCCCTCCGACGGTTACCTGGCTGTGATGGCCTATCTGGACCGCATCGCTGAGGCCCACCTGGAGGACCTCCGTCCGCAGCTGGCCGCCGCAGCCGGTCGTCCCACCACCTTCGGCTGGGGCCCACGATTCCTGCACTCCACCGGCCAGTTCCATAAGGGTGGCCCGCATGTGGGTGTGTTCCTGCAGATCACCGCAGGCGCCGCCGAGGACCTCGAGGTCCCGGAGCGGCCCTTCACCCTGGGCAAGCTCATCGCCGCCCAGGCCGACGGCGACGCCCAGGTGTTGGCCGGGCACGGCATGCCCGTGGTCCAGCTGCGCCTGAAGGACCGCGCCGCCGGCCTGCAGCAGCTCACCGACGCCGTCGACTCGCTCTCCTGAGCAGGAGGAACCAGCCGGATATGAAGAACGGCAACCCGCTGCGCGATCTCCGCGATCGCCGGCTGAACCGGATCGCAGGACCCAGCGCCATGGTGATGTTCGGCGTGACCGGCGACCTGGCCCGCAAGAAGCTGCTCCCGGCGATCTATGACCTGGCCAACCGGGGGCTGCTGCCGCCGAGCTTCTCGCTGGTGGGCTTCGGACGCCGCGACTGGACCCATGAGCAGTTCGCCGAGGAGGTCTTGGGCCATGTGAAGGCCTCGGCGCGCACCGAGTTCGACCAGCGCGTCTGGGACCAGCTCTCCACGGGGCTGCGCTTCGTCCAGGGCGAAGGCTTCGACGACGACGATGCCTTCGCCCGGCTCGGCGAGACGCTGACGGAGCTGGAGACCTCCCGCGGCACCCGCGGGAACCACGCCTTCTACCTCTCCATCCCGCCGAACTCCTTCGAAGTGGTCTGCCAGAAGCTGGCCGCCCACGGGCTGGCCTCCCGCGATCAGGTTCAGTCGCCGTCGAGCTCCGGAAGGAAGCCCTGGAGCCGGGTGGTCATCGAGAAGCCCTTCGGCCACGATCTGGAGTCCGCCCGCGAGCTCAACCGTGTGGTGGAGGAGGTCTTCCCGCCGGATGCGGTCTTCCGCATCGACCACTACCTGGGCAAGGAGACCGTCCAGAACCTGCTGGCGCTGCGCTTCGCCAATCAGCTCTTCGAGCCGCTGTGGAACAACCAGCATGTGGACCACGTCCAGATCACCATGGCCGAGGACATCGGCATCGGCGGACGGGCCAGCTACTACGACGGCGTGGGCGCGGCCCGCGACGTCATCCAGAACCATCTGCTCCAGCTGCTGGCGCTCACCGCCATGGAGGAGCCCATCTCCTTCGACGCGGATCATCTGCGCGCCGAGAAGGAAAAGGTGCTGGCCGCGGTGAAGCTGCCCGAGGACCTCGGCGCCGCCTCCGCGCGCGGACAGTACGCCTCCGGCTGGCAGGGCGGTGAGAAGGTGGTCGGCTTCCTCGACGAGGAGGGCTTCAACCCGGAGTCCAAGACCGAGACCTACGCCGCGCTGAAGCTGGATATCAACACCCGCCGCTGGGCCGGTGTCCCCTTCTACCTGCGGGCCGGCAAGCGTTTGGGACGCCGGGTCACCGAGATCGCAGTGATCCTCAAACGCGCCCCCAACCTGCTCTTTCAGGACCACGACGACGACGAGTTCGGCCAGAACGCCGTAGTCATCCGTGTGCAGCCGGATGAGGGCGCCACCATCCGCTTCGCCTCCAAAGTGCCCGGCACCCAGATGGAGGTCCGCGATGTGACCATGGACTTCGGCTACGGCCACGCCTTCACCGAGGACAGCCCGGAGGCCTATGAGCGCCTCATCCTGGACGTCCTGCTGGGCGAGCCGCCGCTGTTCCCCCGGCATGAGGAGGTCGAACTCTCCTGGAAGATCCTCGATCCCTTCGAGGAGCATTGGGAGTCCCTGGAGTCTCAGCCGGAGCCCTACGCCCCCGGAAGCTGGGGCCCGAATTCCGCCCATGAGCTGCTGGCCCGCGACGGACGCACCTGGCGCAGGCCCTGAGAAAGAGGTCGCAATGATCGTCGACATCCCTGACACCACCACCTCCAAGGTCTCCAAGAAGCTCGCCGAGCTGCGTGAGGACGGCGGCGTGGTCGCCCTGACCCGCGTGCTGACCCTGGTGATCCTGGCGTCGAAGGACAATGCGGAGCCGGCCATCGCCGCGGCGAACCTCGCCTCGCGCGAGCATCCCTGCCGGATCATCGTGCTGGCCTCCGGGAGCTCCTCCGAGGAGACCCGGCTGGACGCCCAGATCCGTGTGGGCGGCGACGCCGGCGCCTCCGAGGTGCTCATCCTCAACGCCGGCGGCGAGCTGGCCGAGCAGTCCGAAGCGATGATCTCCGCGCTGCTGCTGCCCGATGCGCCCATCGTGGCCTGGTGGGCCGAAGAGGTGCCGGAGGACGTCGGCGCCACCCCCATCGGCCGCATCGCACACCGCCGGATCACCGACAGCGCGATGGCCGCAGCCCCGGTGGCGACTCTGGAGCGGTTGGCCAGCAACTACGGCGACGGCGACACCGATCTCGCCTGGACCCGGCTGACCGGCTGGCGCATCCAGCTGGCCAGCATCCTGGACTCCAAGGACGCCAGCACCGTGACCGGCGTGACCGTGGAGACTCCTCCGGAGCTGCCCAGCGCCGTGCTGCTGGCGGGCTGGCTGCAGATGTCCCTGCAGGTCCCGGTGACGCTGAAGCGCAGCGCCACCGCCAACGGGCTGAGCAGCGTGCGTCTGCACCTGCGCGACAGCAGCCGCGGCGGGAACGAGATCGTGCTCACCCGGCCCGAGGGCGACATCGCGTCCCTGCACCTTCCCGACGGCCCGGTGCAGCAGGTCCCCATGCCGCACCGCACCTTGGAGGACTGCCTGGCCGAGGAGCTGCGCAGGCTCGACGCCGATGAAGTCTTCGGCGAGGTGCTGACCCGCGGCCTGCCCGCCATGGACCTCGACGTCTGCCGCGCCACGGCCTGAACCCCGTCCCACCAGACCCGATCCCCGACCTCCGACACGAAGGGCGCCGCCATGCCAGCACTGAACACCTCTGCCGCAGCTCCGCGCACAGAGATCTACTCGGACAAGGACACTGTGGTCCGCACTGTGGCCGAGCGGCTGCTGGCCGTGCTGGTCGACGAGATCCACACCTACGGCGTGGCCCATGCCGCGCTGACCGGCGGCGGAGCCGGCATCGCCGTGCTGGAGCACCTTCGCCAGCTGGCCGGGACCCCCGGTGCTGAGAAGCCGGACTGGGCCAAGGTCCACTTCTGGTGGGGCGATGAGCGCCTGCTCCCCACCCAGGACGGTGAGCGCAATGCCAAGCAGGCCGCCGATGCGCTGACCGACGCCCTGGTCTCCGAACACGGTTTGCCGGAGGAGAACCTGCACCCCATGCCCAGCTCCGAAGAGGCCGCGAGCCCTCAGGTGGGCGCTGAGATGTATGCCGAGCAGCTGGCAGCCCACGCCGAGGAGGGCGGTCGCTCCGGTCTGGCCCTGCCGCGCTTCGCCGTGATCCTGCTGGGCGTGGGGCCCGACGGCCATATCGCCAGCCTCTTCCCCGGCAAAGAGTCCCTGGAGGTCACCGGACGCACCACAGTGGGCGAGGAGGACTCCCCCAAGCCTCCGCCGCCGCGGGTCTCGCTGACCTTCGACGCCATCCACTCCGCCGAGCGTGTGTGGACCGTGGTGTCCGGCGAGGACAAGGCTGAGGCCGCCGGCCTGGCCTTCCGCCAGGAGACCGCTGTGGAGCAGATCCCGGCCAAGAACGCCCGCGGCTCGGCCGAGACCATCTGGCATCTGGACAAACCCGCCGCCTCGAAGCTCTGAACGAGTTCATCCCCTCCTCAGCCCGGTCTCGCCTGCCGGTCATCTGCGGTTCACCTGCTCTGAGCAGAATTGATCGGCACTGCGCGTACGCGCTCCACCGGATGAAGAGGGACTATGACACAGACTCTACGACGTCGGGCCGCACTGGGGACCACCGCTCTGGCGGGGCTGCTGCTGAGCGCCTGCGGCACCGGCGACGACGGCTCTGGGGCCACCACGATCACGCTCTACACCTCCGAGCCTCAGGAGAAGATCGACGAGCTTCTGGCCGACTTCGCCCAGGTGGAGCCCGATATCGAGGTAGAGGTCTTCCGTGCGGGCACCGGTGATCTGACGGCCCGCCTGGAGACAGACCTGAACGCCGGAGATCCCGGCGCCGATGTCTTCCTGGCCGCCGATGCTCCCACCTTCGAAGGGTTCAAGGAGGACGGCCTGCTCATGGAACTGGACTCCGAGGAGCTCGACGCCGTCCCCGACCAGTGGCAGGACCCCGAGGGCCAGTATGTGGGCACCCGAATCATCCCCACCGTCATCGCCTACAACACCGCAGAGTACGACGCCGCCCCGGCCTCTTGGCAGGAGCTCACCGAAGCGGAGTACGACGGTCAGATCACCCTGCCGGATCCGGCCGTCTCCGGTGCCGCCGCCTTCAATGCCGCAGTCTGGTACCTCCAGGACGATCTGGGCGAGGACTGGTTCGCAGACCTCGGGGGCAACTCCCCCGTGATCGCCGAGTCCAACGGACCGGTTGGCCAGTCGGTGGCCGAGGGCAGCCAGCCGGTGGGCGTCGTGGTGGACTTCATGATGCGTGATCTGCACGACGCCGGCTCCCCTGCGGCGGTCTCGTATCCCGAGGAGGGTGTCCCCTACATCTACCAGCCCATCGGGATCTTCGAGGCCACGGAGGAGGCCGAGGCGGCCCAGGCCTTCGTTGACTATGTGATCAGCCAGCGCGGCCAGGAGTATGCCGTGGAGCAGAACTACCTGCCCGTCCGCGAGGATGCGGGAACCCCTGAGGGCGCCCCGAGGCTGGATGAGATCAGCTTCATGGAGGAGGGCCTCTCCGAGATCACCGAGGTCCAGGGCGAGGCGCTGGATGCCTTCGACTCGACTGTGGGAGGCTGAGCGGGCGCTGCCCGCACTGGGCCTGATCAACGCCGGCCTGTGGCTCTTCTGCCTGACCGTGGTGCTGGTGCCGCTGGGCACCGTCGCCCTCTACGGTCTGGCCAGCGGACGGTTGGAGGAGCTCGCCGAGCCGGAGGTCGCGGCGGCAGCCTGGAACAGCCTCAGCTCCGCTGTCCTCTCCGGAGCCCTCGCCGTGCTGATCGCCCTGGGGCTGGTACTGGTCATCGAGCACACCCGGCTGCCCGGCCGCGCGACGCTGCGCATCCTGGCGCTGAGTCCCCTGCTGATCCCGCCCTTCATCGGGGCGATCAGCTGGATCGGTCTCTTCGGCCCCTCCGGGATGATCAACAGCGCCGCCGAGGGCCTCATCGGGCGCCCGCTGTGGAGCATCTACGGCGGGGACGGGGTGATCCTGCTGCTGGCTCTGCACGCCTACCCCATCGCCTATCTGCTGCTGACCGCGGCGTTGGCGAGGATCCCTGCCGAGCTGGAGGAGGCAGCCCGAGCCTCCGGAGCCGGGTCCCGGCGCGCACTGGCCCACATCACCCTGCCGCTGCTGCGACCGGCTCTGATCTCCTCCTTCGTGCTGGTCACCGTCTCCAACCTCGCCGACTTCGGCATCCCCGCCCTGGTGGGCGCACCCGAGCGCTACGAGACGCTGGCCACCATCGCCTACCGCTTCGTGCGCTCAGGCACCGTGGACAACTCGGTGGAGCTGGCGGCCTGCGTCGGCGTCGTGCTGCTGCTCATGGTGGCCGCAGGCATGCTTCTGATCCGGCGCTTCTCCCGGGCTTCCTATGCCCTGGAGCCCTCGGTCTCCCGCGCTGCGCCGCTGGCGCTGAAGCGGCCCTGGCTGCTGGGCGGGACCACCTGGGCCGCGGTGCTGGGCATCACCGCCCTGCCGCTGAGCGCTCTGCTCATCCAGGCGCTGCTGCCGGCGCCAGGCATGGAGCTGAGCTGGGAAAACCTGAGCCTGGGCAACTTCAGCTCAGTGTTGGAGAGCCCCTGGGCGGCTGAGGGCACGCAGCTGAGCCTGAGCCTGGCGCTGGGTGCCGCGCTGATCACCGGCGTCGTGGGGCTGGCCATCGGCACAGTGATGACCCGGACCTCGCTGCCCGGACGCAGCCTGCTGCGCAAGGTCTCCCTGCTGCCGCTGGCGGTGCCCGGACTGATCGTGGCTGTGGGCTGGCTGCTCCTGGCCCCGCATCTGGGCCTCTACAACAGCCCTTGGCTGATCCTCTGGGCCTATGTCATGTCCTTCCTGGCGCTGGTGGTGCAGGCCATCGAGGCGCCGCTGCGCTCCACCTCCCCCGCCCTGGAGGAGGCCGCGCGGGTCAGCGGTGCCTCTGCGCTGCGCGCCTTCAGCGACGTCTCCGTGCGGCTTGCCCTGCCCGCGGCAGCGGCCGGCGCACTGCTGGTGCTGCTGACCGCCGTGCGCGAGCTGACCATCTCCGCCCTGCTCCTGGCCCCGAACGCCCAGACCCTGGGCGTGGCCATCTTCAACCTGCAGCAGGCCGGCTCCTACGGCTCCGCCGCCGCCCTCTCGGTGCTGGTCACCGTGGCAGGGCTGCTGGGCATGGGGCTGATCACCCGCCGTCTGCATACCCGATGAGAGGAACCCCAGGATGAGTTCAGTCCGTTTCGATGCCGTGGACGTGGTCTTCGAGGACGGCCACCGGGCCTTGGACGCAGTGATCCTGCACATCGCCGACGGGGAGATCATCGCCCTGGTGGGGCCCTCGGGCTCCGGCAAGACCACGCTGCTGCGCAGCCTGGCCGGTTTCACCGCTCCGAGCCGCGGGCGGATCAGCATCGACGAGCAGGTGGTGTCCTCTTCCGAGCACAGCACGGCGGTGGAGCACCGCGGCCTGGGCATGGTCTTCCAGCAGCACGCCCTGTGGCCGCATATGAAGGTGGGCGAGAACATCGGATACCCGCTGCGTCTGGCCGGGATCCGCGGCGGCGATCGCCGTCGCCGGGTGGAGGAGGCGCTGGAGATGGTGGGCCTGGCCGGGATGGCCGGCCGGCGTCCTGACCAGCTCTCAGGCGGACAGCGGCAGCGGGTGGCTCTTGCACGGGCCATCATCCATGAACCGCGTGTGCTGCTGCTGGATGAGGCTCTCTCCGCGCTGGATGAGCCGCTGCGCGCCTCCCTGCGGGCGCAGCTGCAGTCCATGTCCAGACGGCTGGGGCTCACGGTCCTTCACGTCACCCACGACCGGTCGGAGGCCCTGGCGGTGGCGGACCGGATCGTGGTGCTGGACCAGGGGCGCATCCAGCAGATCGGATGCCCGGATGAGCTGATGGAGCGGCCGGCCACGGGCTTCGTGGCCCAGTTCCTGCAGGACGCGGCGCTGCTCCACGGGGAGCTGAGAGCCGAAGGGTTCCGCTGTGCAGAGATGAAGCTTCAGGTGCCGCGGGAGAGCATCTCTCAGCCGCAGGACGACGGATCAGCGGCAGATTCCGGCGGATCACGCGCCGGAGTGCTGGCAGTGGCCCCGCATCATGTGATCCTCTCCCCTGCCGAGGGCGATGATGCTCAGGGGGCTGAGGCGGAGGTGGTCTCGAGCCTCTACGGCCGGCACGCCCATGACGTGGAGGTCAGCTGGGCAGGCAGACGGCTGCGCGGCGAGACGGTGGGATGGCGTCCGGCACCCGGTGAGCGGGTGCGGGCGGAGGTGAACGGTGGAGTGTTCTTCTCAGGCGGTGACCTGGATGAGCAGACCCAGGGTGACCACGATCAGGCCCCAGAGGATCCCCAAGGTGATGGTGAGTCGGTTCAGGTTCCGCTCGGCCACACCGGAGGATCCCAGTGAGGAGGTCACGCCGCCGCCGAACATATCGGACATGCCGCCGCCGCGACCCTTGTGCAGGAGGATCAGCAGAATCAGCAGCAGGCTGATCAGGGCCAGGGTGACCTGGAGAGCGAGGGACAGTGCGGTCACAGCGACCTTTCGTGACGACTAGCGGGAAAAGTACCAGCTACCAGGATAACGCCTCGCTGAGGACGAGGCGTCATCCCGGCATCACCTGGACTCACTCCGTGACGAGATGCTTCTCGAAGGAGACGATGTTGGCGAACTCTTCGGCCTCCAGGCTCGCGCCGCCCACCAGGGCGCCGTCCACATCGGCACCCTTGAGGATGGAGGCGACGTTCTTGGCCTTGACCGAGCCGCCGTAGAGGATGCGGATGCTGTCTGCGAACTCCTGGGAGTAGAGCTCTGCCAGCTTGGCGCGGATGGCCGCGGACATCTCCTGGGCGTCCTCCGGGCCGGCCACCTTGCCGGTGCCGATGGCCCAGACGGGCTCATAGGCCACGATCAGCTCGGAGAGCTCCTCGGCGGAGAGACCCTTGAGCGCCTCCGCAAGCTGGGCCAGCGTATGCTCGATGTGCTGGCCGGACTCGCGGACCTCCAGGCCCTCGCCCACGCAGAGCATGGGGGCCAGACTGTGGCGCAGGGCCGCACGGATCTTGGAGTTCAGCAGCTCATCGCTCTCACCGTGGATCTCGCGGCGCTCCGAGTGGCCGATCAGCACCTGGCTGCAGCCGAGCTTGTTCAGGAACTGCCCGGAGATGTCTCCGGTGTAGGCGCCGGAGTCCTGGTCCGAGAGGTCCTGGGCTCCGTAGTCGATGCCCAGCTTATCTCCGGCGACCAGCGTCTGGACTCCGCGCAGATCGGTGAACGGCGGGAACACAGAGACCTGCACGCGCTCGTAGTCATGACCGGCGTCGTCCAGGGTCCATGCCAGCTTCTGGACCAGCGCGATGGCCTGCATGTGGTCCATGTTCATCTTCCAGTTGCCGGCGATCAGCGGGCGACGGACGAATTTCCCGTCCTTCTGGGTGGTCATATCAGGATGTCCTTCCGTGGTGTTCAGGCAGTGAGGGCGTCGATGCCGGGCAGGTCCTTGCCCTCGAGATACTCGAGGCTGGCGCCGCCGCCGGTGGAGATATGGCCGAAGGCCTCCTCGTCGAAGCCGAGGAGGCGCACCGCCGCGGCGGAGTCGCCGCCGCCGACCACGGTGAAGCCGTCGGTCTCGGTGAGCGCCTGGGCCACAGAAGCGGTGCCCCCGGCGAAGGCCTCCATCTCGAACACGCCCATGGGGCCGTTCCAGAAGATGGTCTTGGAGGCCTTGATCTGCTCGGCGAAGGCCTTCGCCGACTCCGGACCGATGTCCAGGCCCAGCGCCTCGGCGCCATGCTTGCCGGTCTCCAGCTCGCCCACCGGCAGCACCTCGTGCTCGGCGTCGGCGGCGAAGGAGGCGGCCATGACGATGTCGGTGGGGAAGATCAGCCGGCAGCCGCTCTCCTCGGCGAGCTTCACGAAGCCCTTCGCGGTCTCCAGCTTGTCCTCCTCCACCAAGGACTTGCCGATGTCATAGCCCAGGGCCTTGGCGAAGGTGAAGACCATGCCGCCGCCGATGAGCAGCGCGTCGGCCTTGGGGATCAGGTTCTCGATGACGGCGAGCTTATCGGAGACCTTGGAGCCGCCGAGCACCACGGTGTAGGGGCGCTTCGGGGACTCGGTGAGACGCTGGAGGACCTTGAGCTCAGTGGCCACGAGGTCGCCCTGATAGACGGGCAGACGGCTCGCGATGTCGTAGACCGAGGCGTGCTTGCGGTGCACTGCGCCGAAGGCGTCGTTGACATACGCGCCGCCGGAGCCGACCAGTGCGGCCAGCTCCTCGGCGAGTTCCTGACGCTCGGCGTCCTCCTTGGAGGTCTCGCGGGCGTCGAAGCGCACGTTCTCCAGCAGCAGGATCTCGCCCTCGCCCAGGGAGTCGGCGGCGGAACGGGCGCTCCCGCCCACCAGGTCATCGGCGCGGCGGATGGTGACCTCGGTCAGCTCACCCATGCGGGCGGCCACCGGGGCCAGGGAGAACTCGGAGGTGGGCTCGCCCTTGGGACGGCCCAGATGGGCGGTCACGATGACCTTGGCGCCGGCCTGGGCCAGCTTCTCCAGAACCGGGAGGGAGGCGCGGATGCGGCCGTCGTCGGTGACGATGCGCGCCTCGCCCTCCTTCTTCAAGGGGACGTTGAGGTCCGAGCGGACCAGAACCGTGCGGCCGGAGACTCCGGCCTCGAGCAGGGCATCGAGCGTATTTCTGGCAGTCATGGGATCAGGTTACCAATCGTCGTCAGACAGAAGAGGTGCCCCGGGCCGGAGCCCGGGACACCCCACTGGATCACGCCGTCGCAGGCGCGGTGGTCAGCGTGCTCAGAGCTTGCCGGCCACGTAGGAGGCCATCTCCACCAGGCGGGAGGAGTAGCCGTACTCGTTGTCGTACCAGGAGAAGACCTTGACGGTGTTGCCGATGACCTTGGTCAGCGGTGCGTCGAAGATGCTGGCGTGCGGGTCGCCCACGATGTCGGTGGAGACGATCGGGTCCTCGTTGTAGGACAGGACGCCCTTCAGCGGGCCCTCAGCGGCCTTCTTGAAGGCTGCGTTGACGTCGTCAGCGGTGACGCCGTCCTTCTCGATGGTCACGGTCAGGTCGGTGCCGGAGCCGGTGATGGTGGGCACGCGGACTGCGAAGCCGTCGAGCTTGCCGTCCACCTCGGGGACGACCAGGCCGATGGCCGCTGCCGCACCGGTGGAGGTGGGCACCATGTTCACGCCTGCCGCACGGGCACGGCGGGCGTCGCTGTGCGGTGCGTCGTGCAGGCGCTGGTCACCGGTGTAGGCGTGGATGGTGGTCATCAGGCCCTCGACGATGCCGAACTCGTCGTTGAGAACCTTGGCCAGCGGCGCCAGGCAGTTGGTGGTGCAGGACGCGTTGGAGATGACCGTGTGGTTCTCGGCGTCGTAGGTGTCCTCGTTGATGCCGAGGACGAAGGTGCCGTCCACGCCCTTGCCGGGTGCGGAGACGATGACCTTCTTGGCGCCGGCCTCCAGATGCTTGCCTGCGGCCTCCTTGGTGGTGAAGAAGCCGGTGGACTCGATGACGATGTCCACGTCCAACTCGCCCCAGGGCAGGTTGGCCGGGTCGCGGTCCGAGAGCAGGCGGATCTTCTTGCCGCCGACCACCAGGTTCTCACCGTCCAGCGAGACGTCCTGAGGGAAACGGCCCAGCACGGAGTCGTACTTGGTCAGGGTGACCAGAGCCTTCGGGTCGGTGAGGTCGTTGATGGCCACCAGCTCCAGGTCGGAGTTCTGGTCCTCCAGCACACGCAGGACGTTGCGGCCGATGCGCCCGAAACCGTTGATCGCGATCTTTGTCGCCATATGTTCCCTTTCGTTTTTGCCTCAAGACATGCGTTGGGGATCAGCAGGACGGCCAAAGCCGATCCCACTGACCCCCAACAACATCGTTGTTCTCAGGTTGCCTGTAGAACGCAGTTTTTATTTATCGCAGACTATTCTGTCACGTCGATCAGGGCGTGACCAGCTTGGCCGCGCCGGACCGAGCCGAGTCGAAGCGGGAGGCGACGTCGTCCCAGTTGACGATGTTCCAGAAGGCCTTCACGTAGTCCGGCTTCACGTTCTGATAGTCCAGGTAGAAGGCGTGCTCCCACATGTCCAGCATCAGCAGCGGGGTGGTGGCCACCGGCACGCCGTTCTGCTGGTCGTAGAACTGCTCGATCACCAGGTTGCCGCCGATGGGCTCGTAGGCGAGGATCGCCCAGCCCGAGCCCTGGATGGTCAGTGCGGCCTGGGTGAACTGGGCCTGGAACTTCTCGAAGGAGCCGAAGTACTCATCGATGGCTGCGGCCAGCTCGCCCTCGGGACGGCCCTGACCGTTGGGGGTCAGGTTCTTCCAGAAGATGGAGTGGTTGGTGTGACCACCCAGGTTGAACTGCAGATTCTTCAGCAGCAGCGGAGTGGAGGCGTAGTCCTCCTTCTCGCGAGCCTCGGCCAGCTTCTCCAGCGCGGTGTTCGCGCCGCCCACGTAGGTGTTGTGGTGCTTGGAGTGGTGCAGCTCCATGATGCGGCCCGAGATGTGGGGCTCCAGAGCGCCATAGTCGTAGTCGAGTTCCGGAAGGGTGTACTCAGCCATGATCTTCCTCCTTATGAGATGGGTTCCGCCCCTCATCCTATGCCGATAGGCATCAGGCAGAAAGAGCACTACGCACTATGAACGAGGTGTTCACCCAGGGAGGAAATCCCGAACGGGAAAGGAGATTTTAGGGGTGACTAATTCTCCAGCATGTCTGAAGTCACATTGGCCTCGGTGCCGGGGATCTCCAGCTCAGAGGCCTTCTTATCAGCCATGGCCAACAGGCGGCGGATCCGTCCTGCGATGGCGTCCTTGGTCATCGGCGGATCAGCCAGCCGGCCCAGCTCGTCCAGGGAAGCCTGCTTATGGGCCAGGCGAAGCTCTCCGGCGTACTTGAGGTGATCGGGGACGTCCTCCCCCAGGATCTCCAGGGCGCGCTCCACCCGGGCACCGGCGGCCACAGCGGCCTGGGCCGAGCGACGCAGGTTGGCGTCGTCGAAGTTGGCCAGGCGGTTGGCGGTGGCCCGAACCTCTTTGCGCATCCGACGCTCCTCCCAGATCAGCAGCGTCTGGTGGGCGCCCATACGGGTGAGCAGCTGGGCGATGGAGTCGCCGTCGCGGATGACCACGCGGTCCACATTGCGCACCTCGCGCGCCTTGGCGGTGATGCCCAGGCGACGGGCGGAGCCGACCAGCGCCAGAGCGGCCTCCGGACCGGGGCAGGTGACCTCCAGGGAGGAGGAGCGGCCGGGTTCGGTGAGCGAGCCGTGGGCCAGGAACGCTCCGCGCCAGACGGCGACGGCGTCGGCCACCGAACCGTTGACGATGACCGAGGGCAGGCCGCGCACCGGGCGGCCCCGGGCGTCCAGGAGTCCGGTCTGGCGCGCCAGGGTCTCCCCCTCGCGCACCACGCGGACCACATAGCGGGAGCCCTTCTTCAGGCCGTTTCCGGAGACCACGATGATCTCGCTGTCGTGTCCGTAGACCTCGGCGATGGCGGCGCGCAGGCGGCGGGCCGAGGCGGCTTGGTCAAGTTCTGCCTCGATGACGATGCGCCCGGAGATGATGTGCAGTCCGCCGGCGAAACGGAGCATCGAGGAGACCTCTGCCTTCCGCTCGGAGGTGGTCTCCGCCTCTTGGCGAGAGAGCTCTTCCTTGACCGATTCGGTCAGCGCCATGTGATCGATCCCCTGAGTCTTCCGGTTGTGTCAGCCCCGCTATGCTACTGGATTCCCCGATGAGGGCCTCAATGCCCTGATTCAGGTTCCTTCCAGCTGCTGCAGAGCCTGGTCAGCTGCTGAACACCTCGTTCAGTGCGATCGCCAGCCGGAGCGGGTCATGGACGTCGGGACGGTCCGCCGAACGGACCTCCTGGTAGACGACCTGCGCTCCGATCTGCGCGGCGACCTCCTGGAACGCCTCCCTCTCAGACTGCTTCACCGACTCCGGATCGGCCAAGATCCGGTCGATCCGGATCTGCGGGGCATAGTGGTGCAGCACCCGCAGATGGTCCGCCGGGGACATGCCCGCCGTCTCGTCGGTCTCTGCGATGAGGTTCATCACGATACATCGCTTGGCCTCTGTCTCATACAGTGCGGTCCTCATCGCCTCCAGCAGCAGATGTGGCAGCACGGAGGTGTACCAGGATCCGGGGCCGAAGACCACCCAGTCGCTGAGCTCGATGGCGTTGAGCGCCTCCGCGCAGGCCTCCGCCTGGGCGGGGTGGATCTCGACATCGGAGAGCCTGCCCATCCGTCCGGCCCTGGCCAGCTCCACCTGGGAGTCGATGCGCACCGGTTCGGCGTCAGGCTCAGCACTGATATCCGAGCCGCCCTCGGACCCGATCTGGGCCGGCGGGTGGACCAGTCCGGACATGGTCAGCGGCTGACGCGACATGGGCAGCACCTGGCCGCGGGCTCCCAGCAGAGCTCCGGCCCAGCGCAGTCCGTCCACGGGGTCGCCGATGAGCTCCCAGAGCGCCACGATGAGCAGGTTTCCCATGGCGTGGTCGTCCAGGCTGCCGGTCACCCCGTCCTTGGAGCGGAAGCGGTGCTGCATGACCTGGGCCCAGGTCTGGCCCCATTCGGTGTCATCGCACAGGGCGGCCAGAGCCATGCGCAGATCCCCAGGGGGCAGCACGTCCATGTCCTGGCGGATCCTGCCGGAGGAGCCGCCGTCGTCAGCCACGGTGACGATGGCGGTCAGATGTTCGGCGGCGATGATGCGCAGCGCCTTCAGGGTGGCGGAGAGACCGTGGCCCCCGCCCAGGGCGGAGACCCGGAAGACGGATTTCTTCACGCCTTCACTCCCGTCCGAGATCGCGGTGCACCGTGTTGACCGTGACATTGGGCTGCTGATCCAGGCGGCGGGCCAGCTCCTCCGAGATGGCCACGGAGCGGTGCTTGCCACCGGTGCAGCCCACGGCGAGGGTGGCGTAGTGCTTGTTCTCCCGGCGGTAGCCCTCCAGCACCGGGAGCAGGGCATCCACGTAGCGGTCCACGAACTCGCCGGCTCCCTGGTTCTCCAGGACGTAGTCTCGGACCTCCGCATCCTGACCGGTCAGCGGACGCAGCTCAGGCACCCAGTGCGGGTTGGGGATGAAGCGCACATCGGCCACAAAGTTGGCATCGGCGGGCACACCGTATTTGAATCCGAAGCTCATGACGTTCAGCCGCAGCTGGATGGGGCCGTCGGCGGCGAAGAGGTCGTTCATCGAATTGGCCAGGCCGTGGACGTTGAGCGAGCTGGTGTCCAGGACCACCTCGGCCCCGCCCTTGATGTCCTTGAGCAGGTCGCGCTCGGCGATGATCCCGTCAAGGATCCGTCCGGAGCCCTGCAGCGGATGCGGGCGGCGGCCCTGTTCGAAGCGGCGGACCAGCAGCTCGTCCGAGGCGTCCAGGAAGAGCATCCGGTAGTTGATGCCGGAGGCCTTCACCTGGGCCAGGGCATCCTGGATGTTGGTGAACAGTCCACGGCTGCGCACATCGAGGACCACGGCCAGCTTCTCCACCGAGCCCGGATGCCGCGCGATGATGTCCATCATGGTGGTGATCAGCTCCGGCGGGAGCCCCTCCACCACGTACCACCCCATGTCCTCCAAGGCGTGGGCGGCTGTGGTGCGCCCGGCCCCGGACATACCGGTGAGAATCAGAAGTTCGTTCTCCGGAGGCTTCACCGGGGTCAGGGCATCACCATTGCTCATAGGACGACCTTATCTACTCCTGCTGCAGGTGGTCGAGAATCTTCTCCGCCGTGGCCAGGCCGATGCCGGGCACCTCGGCCACCTCCTCGGCGGTGGCCTCGCGCAGCTTGGCCACCGAGCCGAAATGCTCGACGACGGCGGCGCGGCGGGCCGGGCCCAGCCCGGGCACCTCGTCCAGGGCGGAGGCGGTCATCTGCTGGGACCGCTTGGAGCGGTGATAGGCGATGGCGAAGCGGTGGGCCTCATCGCGGATCCGCTGGAGCATGTAGAGCGCCTCGGAGCTGCGCGGGAGCACCAGCGGGAAGTCGTCGTCGGGAAGCCAGATCTCCTCGAGCCGCTTGGCCAGCCCCACCACCGGAAGATCGGTGATGCCCAGCTCTTCCAGGGCGGCGGCCGCCGCGTTGACCTGCGGCTGTCCGCCGTCCACCACCACCAACGACGGCGGATAGGCGAAGCGCCCGCGCTCTTCCTCGGCCTCGGCCTCGGCGTCCACCTCTCCAGAGACCGGGGCCGCCTCACCGGATTCGGCCTGCTCCTTCAGATACCGGGAGAAGCGCCGGGTGATCACATCGTGCATGGCCGAGGTGTCGTCCCGGGCGGCCTCCCCACGGATGGAGAAACGGCGGTAATCCTTCTTCTTGGGCAGCCCGTCCTCCAGCACCACCATGGAGGCCACCACATTGGTGCCCCCGGTGTGGGAGATGTCGAAGCATTCGATGCGCAGCAGCGGCTCAGGCGCCCCCAGGGACTCCTGGAGCTCGCGCAGCGCGGCCGAGCGGGTGGTGATGTCCGAGCTGCGCCGGGCCTTGTGCAGTGCCAGGGCTTGGTCCGCGTTCTCCTTCACCGTGCCCAGCAGGGAGGCCTTGTCTCCGCGCTGGGGCACCCGCAGGTCCGCTCGAGCCCCGCGGAGCTGACGCAGCCAGGTGCTGATCTCCTCGGCGTTCTCCGGAAGCTCCGGGACCAGCACCTCGCGCGGGATGCGCTCGGTGTCCGGGATGGCGCCGTAGACCTGCAGGAGCAGCTGTTCGACCATGGCGGCGGCGTCGGTCTCCTCCACCTTCTCCACCACCCAGCCGCGCTGGCCGCGGATCCGTCCCTGCCGGACGTGGAAGACCTGGGCGGCGGCCTCCAGCTCGTCCTCTGCGAAGGCGAAGATATCGGCGTCGGTCTCCTCGGAGAGCACCACTGCGTTGCGCTCGAAGACCCGGCGCAGAGCCTCCAGGTCATCACGGTGCCGGGCGGCGTCCTCGTAGCGCAGCTCCGAGACGGCGTCCTTCATCTGCCGCTCGATCCGGCGCATATGCGGCCCCGGGCGTCCGGCCATGACCTCCACAAACTCCTCGGCCAGGGCGCGGTGGTCCTCCTCGGAGATGTTGCCCACGCAGGGAGCAGAGCATTTGTCGATATAGCCCAGCAGGCACGGGCGGCCGGAGGCCTGGGCGCGGCGGAAGACGCCGGCGGAGCAGCTGCGCACCGGGAAGACCCGCAGCATGGTGTCCACGGTCTCGCGGATGGCCTTGGCGGGGTGGAAGGGACCGAAGTAGCGGACCCCGGGCTTCTTGTCCCCGCGCATGACCTGGACCCGCGGGAACTTCTCGTTCATGGTGACCGCGAGGTACGGATAGGACTTATCGTCCCGATACATGATGTTGAACCGGGGCGTGTGCTGCTTGATCCAGGTGTACTCCAGCTGGATGGCCTCCAGCTCGGAGCCCACCACAGTCCACTCCACCCGCGAGGCGGCGTGGACCATGGCGTAGGTCTTGGGGTGCAGCGTGGCCACCCGGGCGAAATAGGAGTTCAGCCGGGACCGCAGGTTCTTGGCCTTGCCCACGTAGACCACTCGGCCGTGAGGATCCAAGAAGCGGTAGACCCCGGGCGAGGTGGGAATCTCGCCCGGCTGAGGTCGGTAGGAGGCGGGATCAGCCATCGGCTCAGTCCCCGGCCTCGCTCCCGCCGGCCGGCGGGCTGTTGTAGCTGTCCACGCGCTCCTGCCCAGAGAGCTCCGCGATGGCCTCCATGATCTGGGCGGTGGCCTCGCGGCGTGCGGGCAGGGGGTGCCGCTCCCCCAGCTTTTCGAACTGCAGGGGCTGACCCATATGCATCTCGAAGCGGTGCGGACGGATGGCGGAGGAGTCTGCGGCCTGCAGATGTTCGGTGCCCTTCAGCCCCACCGGTACGACAGGCAGGCCGGTGGCCACGGCCAGCCAGCCCACGCCGGTCTTGCCGCGGTAGAGACGGCCATCGCGGCTGCGGGTCCCCTCCGGGTAGATTCCGACGCCGTGGCCCTCCGAAGCGATCCGGCCCAGCCCGTACAGGGCCTCCACGGAGGCGGCCTTGCGGTCACGCTCCACGGGGACCGAGCCCACTGATTCGAAGAAGGTCTTCATGGCGCGCCCCTTCAGCCCGGGTTGGGTGAAGTACTCGGCCTTGGCGAAGAAGCTCACCGGGCGCGGGGAGATGGCCTGGATGAGCACGGAGTCCAAGAAGGACAGGTGGTTGGAGGCCACGATGAACCCGCCCTCGGCGGGCACGTCGTCCAATCCGGTGATGACCGGGCGGCAGGAGATGCGGACGATCCCCGCAAAGGTCTTACGGATGGCGTCATGGGTGACCACACGCTTCTCGCCGGGGAATGCCTCTGCTGAACTCACCACGGAATCATAACAACGGCTTGAGGAAGGCACCGGTGTGGGAGCCGGTCTCCTCGGCCGTCTGAGCCACATCTTCGGGAGTTCCCTCCACCAGGATGCGTCCGCCTCCGGTGCCGCCCTCCGGGCCCAGGTCGATGAGCCAGTCGGCGGATTTGATGACGTCCAGGTTGTGCTCGATGGTCACCACAGTGTTGCCCTTGTCCACCAGACCCTGGAGGACGTTGAGCAGCTTGCGGATGTCCTCGAAGTGCAGGCCGGTGGTGGGCTCGTCCAGCACGTAGATGGAGCGACCGTTGGAGCGCTTCTGCAGCTCGGTGGCCAGCTTCACGCGCTGCGCCTCACCGCCGGAGAGCGTGGTGGCCGCCTGGCCCAGGCGCACATAGCCCAGCCCCACGTCCACCAGCGTGTTCAGGTGCCGTGCGATCGGGGCGAAGGCGGAGAAGAACTCGGCGGCCTCCTCGATCGGCATGTCCAGGACCTCGGCGATGGACTTGCCCTTATAGAGGACCTCGAGGGTCTCCCGGTTGTAGCGCTCGCCTTGGCAGACTTCGCACGGGACGTAGACGTCTGGCAGGAAGTTCATCTCGATCTTCAGCGTGCCGTCGCCGGAGCAGGACTCGCAGCGGCCGCCCTTGATGTTGAAGGAGAATCGGCCCGGCTGATAGCCGCGCGTCTTGGCCTCCTGCGTCTCTGCGAAGAGCTTACGGATGTGGTCGAACACGCCGGTGTAGGTGGCCGGGTTGGAGCGCGGGGTCCGGCCGATGGGGCTCTGGTCCACGTGGATGATCTTGTCCAGGTGGTCCACGCCGTCGATCCGCCGATGCCGTCCGGGCACCTGCTTGGCGTTGTTGAGCCTATTGGCCAGCGACTTGTAGAGGATCTCGTTGATCAGTGTGGACTTGCCGGAGCCGGAGACGCCGGTGACGCCCAGGAAGACGCCCAGCGGCACGTCCACGGAGACGTCCTGCAGGTTGTTCTCATAGGCCTCGACGATCTGCAGGCTGCGCTCGGGGTCCAGCGGGCGGCGCTCCTGGGGCACTGCGATGGAGCGGCGGCCCGAGAGGTAGTCGCCGGTGATGGACTTCTCGTTATCCCGCAGCCCCTGCACGGAGCCGGAGTGGACGATCTCGCCGCCGCGCTCCCCTGCCCCGGGCCCGATGTCCACGATCCAGTCGGCCTCGGCGATGGTGTCCTCGTCATGTTCCACCACGATGAGGGTGTTGCCGAGGTCGCGCAGCCGGGTGAGTGTCTGGATGAGCCGGGTGTTGTCGCGCTGATGCAGGCCGATGGAGGGCTCGTCCAGCACGTAGAGCACGCCCACCAGGCCGGAGCCGATCTGGGTGGCCAGTCGGATGCGCTGAGCCTCACCGCCGGAGAGCGTGCCGGCGGCCCGCTCCAGGTTGAGGTATCCCAAGCCGACGTCGAGCAGGAAGTCCAGCCGCGCGTGGATCTCCTTGAGCACCTGGTCTGCGATCTGCGCGTCACGGGCCGACAGGGTCATCCCGCGGAAGAACTCTGCGGTCTCGTCCAGCGGCAGGCGGGCGATCTCTGCGATGGAGCGTCCCTCCACCAGCACCGACAGCGAGGCAGGGTTCAGCCGCTGGCCGTCGCAGTCCGGGCAGGGGATCTGGCGCATGTACTGCTCATAGCGGTCACGCGCGTTGTCGGACTCGACCTCTTCATACTTCCGGGCGATATAGCCGATGACGCCTTCGAAGCCGGTGGAGTAGCGGCGCTCCCGGCCCCAGCGGTTCCGGTACTGGACGGTGACCTGATAGTTCCGCCCGTGCAGCAGCGCCTTCTGGACCTTCTTGGACAGGTCCTTCCACGGGGTGCGCAGTGAGAAGTCCAGCTCATCGGCCAGACCACCCATGATGCGCAACCAGTACTCCTTGGTGCCCTTGCCCATGGCCCAGGGCGCGATGGCTCCGTCCTCCAGGGTCAGCGAATCGTCCGGGACCACCAGCTCCGGGTCCACCTCGAGACGGGAGCCGATGCCGGAGCAGGTCTGGCAGGCGCCGAAGGGAGAGTTGAAGGAGAAGGAGCGGGGCTCGATCTCGTCGATCTCCAGAGGGTGCTCATTGGGGCAGGCCAGGTTTTCGGAGAAGGATCGCAGCTTGGGGCCGGCCAGACCCTCGGGCACGCGGTCGGGGTCGGACGGTGTGCCGTCCTCCTCCAGGTCCACCAGGTCGATCACCACGCGGCCCTCGGCCAGCTTCAGCGCGGTCTCCACCGAGTCGGTGAGGCGCTGGCGCATGCCCTCGCGGATGACCAGACGGTCGATGACCACGTCGATGGTGTGCTTGTACTGCTTCTCCAGCGTAGGCGGCTCGTTGAGCTGAATGACCTCGCCGTCCACCACGGCGCGGGCGAAGCCCTGCCCGGCCAGATCGCGGAAGAGATCCTTGAACTCGCCCTTGCGACCGCGGACCACCGGCGCCAGGACCTGGAAGCGGGTCCTCTCCGGGAAGGTGAGCACCTGGTCCACGATCTGCTGTGGGGTCTGCCGGTCGATCTTCTCCCCGCAGACCGGGCAGTGGGGCACGCCGATGCGCGCCCAGAGCAGACGCAGATAGTCGTGGATCTCGGTGACCGTTCCCACGGTGGAGCGCGGGTTGCGTGAAGTGGACTTCTGGTCGATGGAGACCGCCGGTGAGAGGCCTTCGATGAAGTCGATGTCCGGCTTGTCCACCCGCCCAAGGAATTGGCGGGCGTAGGCGGAGAGGGACTCGACGTAGCGGCGCTGCCCCTCGGCGAAGATGGTGTCGAAGGCGAGCGAGGACTTTCCGGAGCCGGAGAGTCCGGTGAAGACGATGAAGGAGTTGCGCGGCAGCTCGACGCCGACGTCCTTCAGGTTGTGCTCGCGAGCACCCTGCACCACGATCTCGGTCGCTTCAGCTCTAGTCTCAGACACGCGCACAAGTCTAAGCACAGAGGCACCTTTCGAACAAACATTCGATCCCCGCAGCGCCGGGGAAGTCGCCGCGGGCGGTCCCGCTCCGCAGAGTCCGTCCAAAGGTGGCCCAGCTTCTGCGCCAGACCATAGACTGACGGTCATGGCCACGGACAGTTCTCTGATTCACGATCTCCCCGCCGTCACAGTACGGCGCATCTCGGTCTCCGAGATGAGCAACAACGTCTACCTGCTCACCTCGAAGAAATCAGGGCTTCAGGTGCTCATCGATGCGGCCGACGACGCCGCGGCCATCCGGTCGATGATGACCGAAGCCGGCGCCGACACCCCCTGCTCTCCCGGCCTGCACGCCGTGCTGACCACCCACCAGCACTGGGACCACATCCGTGCGCTGCCCGCACTGGCCGATGCCGGCGTCGCACTGGCCGCCGGCGGAGACGACGCCGAGACCATCGAACAGGACAAGGGTGTGAGCATCTCCACCAAGCTCCAGCACGGAGACACCGTCAGCTATGACGGCATCAGCCTGGACGTCATCCATCTGCGCGGCCACACCCCCGGCTCGGTGGCCTTCGTCTACCCGGTGGAGGACGGACCCACCCACCTGTTCACCGGCGACTCCCTGTTCCCCGGCGGTGTGGGCAAGACCTGGTCCGAGGAGGACTTCCGACAGCTGATCGACGATGTGGAGGAACGTATCTTCTCCGTCTATGAGGACGACACGATCGTCCACCCCGGCCACGGCGACCCCACCACCCTCGGCGCAGAGCGACCCAAGCTCGCCCAGTGGCGGGAGCGCGGCTGGTGAGCCTGGAGAAGTTCCACAGCTGGGTCGAATCCCGCGGCATCTCCCTCTACCCGGCCCAGGAGGACGCTGTCCTGGAGCTTGCCGAGGGCCATCACGTCATCATGGCCACCCCCACCGGATCGGGGAAGTCGATGGTGGCCGCCGCCGCCCACTTCCTGGCCCTGGAGCAGGGACGGCGCAGCGTCTACACCGCACCGATCAAAGCCCTGGTCTCGGAGAAGTTCTTCTCCCTGGTGGAGATCTTCGGCGCGGAGAAGGTGGGCATGGTCACCGGGGACTCCTCGGTCAACGCCGATGCCCCCATCATCTGCTGCACCGCTGAGATCCTGGCCAATGAGGCGCTGCGCGACGGCGCCGACGCCGATGTCGGCCCGGTCATCATGGACGAGTTCCACTTCTATGCCGAGCCGCAGCGCGGCTGGGCCTGGCAGGTGCCGCTGATCGAGATGCCGCAGGCCCAGTTCCTGCTCATGTCGGCCACTCTGGGCGACACCAGCCGCTTCGAACAGCGGATCGCCGAGCGCACCGCCCGCGATGTGGTCACAGTCACCAGCGCCGAGCGCCCCGTGCCGCTGCACTTCGAGTACTCCACGACTCCCCTGCAGGCCAAGCTGGAGGAGCTGGTCTCCACCCGGCAGGCCCCGGTCTACGTGGTGCACTTCTCCCAGCGGGAGGCCGCTGAGCGCGCCGCCGGGCTGGCCTCGCTCAACGTGCTCTCCAAAGAGGACAAGGAGCGGATCCGGCAGCGCCTGGAGACCTTCCGGTTCGCCAAGGGCTTCGGCAAGACGCTCAATCGGCTGCTGCGCTCCGGCATCGGCGTCCACCACGCCGGGATGCTCCCGAAGTACCGGCGGCTGGTCGAGCAGCTGGCCCAGGAGGGGCTGCTGATGGTGATCTGCGGGACGGATACGCTCGGCGTCGGGATCAACGTGCCTATCCGTACCGTGCTGCTGACTGCGCTGAGCAAGTTCGACGGCGAGCGCACGCGTCAGCTCAACGCCCGGGAGTTCCACCAGATCGCGGGCCGGGCCGGGCGGGCGGGCTTCGACACCTCGGGCACCGTGGTGGTCCAGGCCCCTGAGCATGTGATCGAGAATGAGGCCATGCTGGCCAAGGCCCAGGCCAAGCACGGCGGGGACGAGAAGAAGGTCGCCCAGGCGATGAAGTCCTCGCCGAAGAAGCGGCCGCCGGAGGGCTTCGTCTCCTGGAGCGAGAAGAGCTTCGAACGGCTGATCGGGGCGGAGCCGGAACCGATGGTCTCCCGCATGCAGGTCAGCTATGCGATGGTGCTGCACCTGCTGGAGCGCCCCGAAGACCCGATCCGCGCGATGCGCCGGATGATCCTGGCCTCCGATGAGACCCCGGTGCGCAAGGCCCAGCTGCAGCGGCGTGCCCTGCAGATCCTGCGCGAGCTGCTGACCGCCGGTGTGCTGGAGCGACTGGATGGGCCCGATGAGGACGGCCGGACGGTGGACCTCACCCTGGACCTGCAGGATGACTTCGCGTTGAACCAGCCGCTGGCTCCCTTCGCCATGGCCGCTCTGGACCTGCTGGATCCGGAGAGCGAATCCTATGCCCTGGACGTGATCAGCGTGATCGAATCCATCCTGGAGACTCCGCACCAGATCACCGGCGCCCAGGTGAAGCAGCTGAAGTCGGAGCGGCTCGGCGAGCTGAAGGCCGAGGGCGTGGACTATGTGGAGCGGATGCGCATCCTCGATGAACTGACCCACCCGCAGCCGCTGGCCGAACTGCTCAACCAGCAGTTCGAGGCCTACCGCTCGGGCGCCCCCTGGGTGGCGGATCAGGAGCTGAAGCCCAAGTCGGTGGTCCGGGACATGCTGGAGCGCGCCTTCGGCTTCACCGATATGGTCAATCACTACGGCATCGCCCGCTCGGAGGGTGTGCTGCTGCGCTACCTCTCCGATGCCTATAAGGCGCTGCGTCAGACGGTCCCGGAGTCCAAGACCACCGAGCAGCTCGAGGATCTGCTGGAGTGGCTGGGCGAAGTGGTGCGCCAGACCGACAACTCCCTGCTCGAGGAGTGGGAGCGGCTCAGCGCCGGCGATGACCCCCAGAAGCTCGCAGAGCTTGCCGTCAAGGAGCAGGACATCGCCCAGATGGACCAGCCGGAGAAGGTCACCGCCAACCGGCGTGCCTTCACGGTGATGGTCCGCAACGCCATGTTCCTGCGCGCCGAGCTCTTCGCCGATGAGAAGGAGCGCCGGCTCGAAGAGCTCGACGGCGAGCAAGGTTGGGACGCCGACCGCTGGGGCGAAGCCATGGACGCCTTCTTCGACATCTATGACGATGTCTTCATCGATGCCTCCTCCCGGGGCCCCGGGCTGATCCGCATCGATCAGAGCCCACAGGACACGCCGGACCCAGAGCGCTCCTGGTGGTATGCCGTCCAGGTCCTGGACGACGCCGAGGGCAACCACGACTGGGGCATCCACGCCTGGATCGACCTGACCGCCTCCGACGAGGCCGGAGCCCCTGCCGTGGTGATGGACCGCGTGGGCGAACTGGGAGGAGCCGCATGAGCACCGCCGTGGAGACCCAGACCCGTACTCTGCTGGACGGCACGGCGATCACCGATCATCGGATCGAGGTGCCGCTGGACTGGGACCACCCCGACGCAGAACGCATCAGTGTCTACGCCCGCGGGTTCCGCGGCAGTCAGCACAGCCCGGAGCAGGCGGCCGCACTCCCCTGGCTGCTGTTCCTGCAGGGCGGCCCGGGAGGCAAGGGCAGCCGACCGGCACGGCTCTCCGGTTGGATGCAGGAGGCCGCCAAGGACTTCCGCATTCTGATGCTCGATCAGCGCGGCACCGGGCTCTCCACTGCGCTGAACCGGCAGAGGCTGCGCGGCATGGATCCGCAGAGCCAGGCAGCCTATCTGCGGCTCTTCCGTGCCGACAGCATCATCCGCGACGTCGAGGCCTTCCGTGAGCACCTGGGGCTGAGTTCCTGGAGTGTGCTGGGCCAGAGCTTCGGCGGGTTCTGCACGCTGACCTACCTCTCCCTCTTCCCCGAATCTCTGGACCGTGCCCTGCTGACCGGCGGGCTGGCCCCGCTGACGGGTCATGCCGACCGCGTCTATGAGCACACCTACGCGAAGATGACGGCCCGCAATGCGGAGTACTTCCAGCGCTACCCGGAGGACCGCGAGCGCGTGGACGCTGTGGTGGCCCATCTGCGCGGGCGCGCGGCCGAGGGCGATCCGGTCCGGCTGCTCGACGGCAGCGAGCTGACCGTGTCCCGTCTGCAGCTGCTGGGCATGCTCATGGGCGGCAACACCCGGATCGATTCGCTGCACTATCTGCTGGAGGAGGCCTTCGCCGACCATGCGGGGACTGAGCTCAGCGACACCTTCCTGGCCGGCGTCGGACATCAGATCTCCTTCGCCGCCAATCCGCTCTACGCCGTGGTCCACGAATCCATCTACGGCCAGCCCGCTGAGCAGACCCAGGGGCGCGGGGAGACCGGCTGGGCCGCGCTGCGGGTGCGGGATAAGTTCCCGGCCTTCTCCCCGGAGGCTGAGTCTCCCCTGCTGCTGGGAGAGATGATCCTGCCCGAGCATGTGGCCCTGGATCCTGCGCTGGCGCCGCTGGCCGAGACCGCGGAGGTCCTGGCCGGCGTCGAGGACTGGAACCGTCTCTATGACCTGGAGCAGCTGGGGCGCAATACTGTGCCCGCCGCGGCTGCGGTCTACACCGATGACGTCTTCGTGGCCCGAGAGCTCAGCCTGGAGACCGCCGCCGCAGTGGCGAATCTGACGGTCTGGGAGACCGCCGACTTCCACCACGATGGGATCGGCGACGACGGCGCTCAGATCTTCTCTACGCTCCTGGAGCGCACCGGGCGCCCCTGATCCGAAGTCCGCGGCCTGCGCCCCGCGGGGCTGAGCAGCGAGGCGGTGACGGTCACGGCCAGAATTCCGGCGATGACGCCCAGGGAGAGCAGAGTGGGCACCTCCGGGACGGGGAGATGCTCACCGCCGTTGATGAAGGGCAGGCTGTTCTCGTGCAGGGCGTGCAGGATCAGCTTCACGCCGATGAACCCGAGGATGGCGGCCAAGCCGTAGGAGAGGTAGACCAGCCGGTCCAGAAGCCCATCGATGAGGAAGTAGAGCTGGCGCAGCCCCATCAGGGAGAAGGCTGTGGCGGTGAAGACGATGAACGGCTCCTGGGTCAGGCCGAAGATCGCCGGGATGGAGTCGAAGGCGAAGAGCAGATCTGTGGCAGCGATGGCGATCATCACCAGCAGCATGGGAGTGATGAGCCTGCGCCCGTCCACCCGCGTGGTGAGCCGGTCGCCGTCGTAGTGCTCGGAGCTGGGCAGCAGGCGCCGCGCCAGCCGGATCATGACGTTGTCCGCCTCCTGGCCAGCACTGTGCCCGCCCTCGAGCTGGACCTTGAGCTGATGGACCGCCACAAGCAGCAGAGCCGCACCGAAGAGGTAGAACACCGCGGAGAAGCGTTCGATGATCGCCGCACCCAGGACGATGAACGCGGTGCGGGAGATGAGCGCGAAGGTGATGCCGAAGAGGAGCACCTTCTGCTGATAGTTCCGCGGCACCTGGAAGGAGGCCATGATGACCAGAAAGACGAAGAGGTTGTCCACGCTCAGCGCCTTCTCGGTGAGATAGCCCGCGTAGTACTGCAGCGCGTGGTCGGCGTCGCCCAGGGCGAAGAAGATCAGGCCGAAGGCCAGGGCGATCCCGATGTAGACCGCCGACCAGACGGCAGCCTCGCCGATGGTGGGCGTATGGGCCTTGCGGACGTGGAAGACGTAGTCGAAGACCAGCAGACCGATGATGAGGGAGAGGGTGGTGCCCCAGAGGAACGGGGTGATCTCCATGGATCAGACCTTTCGCGACGGCATTGAGCAACGTCGCGAGTCTCTCCCCCCGATCCCGACGACGGCCGAGCCGGTTCGCTGCGTCCGGCGGAGCTGTAGGAGCTCTGCGTGATGACGTCCGCAGCGCTGAGGGATACTCCCTCGCACCCTTTAAGGATACTCCTGTTCCTCAGAAGCGCCAGTGCTTCAGAAGAGGATCCTCTGGTACATCAGGTGATCCTGCCAGACGCCCTCGATCTTCAGATACTCCTGGGCCATTCCGTAGCGGGAGAAGCCGTTGGTCTCCAGCACGCGCTGGGAGGCGATGTTGTGCACCAGAGTCTCGGCCTGGAGCCGGTGCAGACCCAGCACCTCGCGGCTGTGGACCACGGCCTCGGCCACCGCTGCGGTGGCCAGACCCTGAGCGTTGAACTGCTCCCCCACCCAGTAGCCGACGGCGGCGGACTGCAGCGCGCCGCGCACGATCCCGTTGAGGTTGAGCCGCCCGGCGATGCGGCCGTGCTCATCGCAGATCACCCAGGGGACCATGGAGGCATCGTGGTGCAGGCGCAGGGCCTCTTCGGCCAGCTCCTGCTGCCGCTCCACAGTGAAGAACTCGTCGTCCCATGCGGGCGACCAGGGCTTGAGGAAGTCCCGGTTCACCCGCAGCAGCTCCGTCAGCTCCTCCACATCGGAGAGGTCCAACAGGCGCGTCACGCTCTGAGACATGGCGGCTACTGCGCCTCCTTCATCTGACGCAGCTCCTTCTTGAGGTCTCCGATCTCATCGCGCAGCCGCGCGGCCAGCTCGAAGTTCAGCTCCTCGGCGGCGTTGTGCATCTGTTCGGTCATCTGCTCGATGAGGTCCGCCAGATCCTTGGCCGGTGTGGTGGAGGCTGCGGTCTGCTGCTCGGGCTCCTCGCCGTCCTTCTGGAAGCCGGTCAGGCCGCGGTGGCCCTTGCCGTATTGGAAGCCGGTGGCCAGGCCGCCCATCCCCTGCAGCAGGTCCGCAGTATCGGCGTCCTCGCGGGCCAGCTGGTCGGTGATGTCGGCGATCTTCTTCTGCAGCGGGGCCGGGTCGATCCCGTGCTCCTGGTTATACGCCGTCTGGATCTGCCGGCGCCGTTCGGTCTCATCGATGGCGTAGCGCATGGAATCGGTGATCCGGTCGGCATACATATGCACCTGGCCCTGCACGTTGCGGGCGGCACGGCCGATGGTCTGGATCAGCGAGGTGGTCGAGCGGAGGAAGCCTTCCTTATCGGCATCCAGGATGGCCACCAGGGAGACCTCGGGCAGGTCCAGCCCCTCACGCAGCAGGTTGATCCCGACGACGACGTCATAGGTGCCCTTGCGCAGCTCGCGCAGCACTTCCACGCGACGCAGCGTGTCCACATCGGAGTGCAGGTACTCCACCTTCACCCCGTGTTCGAGCAGGTACTCGGTGAGGTCCTCGGCCATCCGCTTGGTCAGCGTGGTCACCAGCACGCGCTCGTCCTGGGCGGAGCGGCTGCGGATCTCGCCGAGCAGATCGTCGATCTGACCCTTGGTGGGTTTGACCACGATCTCCGGATCCACCAGACCGGTGGGGCGGATGATCTGCTCCACCACGCCGTCGGACTGGGAGAGCTCATAGTTGCCCGGGGTGGCCGAGAGGTAGACGGTCTGCCCGATCCGCTCCAGGAACTCGTCCCATTTCAGCGGCCGGTTGTCCATGGCGCTGGGCAGCCGGAAACCGTGCTCCACCAGGGTCCGCTTGCGCGACATATCGCCTTCGTACATGCCGCCGATCTGCGGGATGCTCACATGGGACTCGTCGACGATCAGCAGGAAGTCGTCCGGGAAGTAGTCCAGCAGACAGTGCGGGGCCGAGCCGGGGCCGCGGCCGTCGATATGCCGCGAGTAGTTCTCGATGCCGTTGCAGAAGCCCATCTGCTGCATCATCTCGAGGTCGTAGGTGGTGCGCATGCGCAGCCGCTGAGCCTCCAGCAGCTTGTCCTGGGACTCCAGCTCCTCCAGACGGATCTGCAGCTCATCCTCGATCCGGGTGATGGCCTGGGCCATCCGGTCGTCGCCGGCCACATAGTGACTGGCCGGGAAGATGTACATCTCCTCCTCTTCGCGGACCACAGTGCCGGTCAGCGGGTGGAGGGTGTAGATGGCCTCGATCTCGTCGCCGAAGAACTCGATGCGCACGGCGAGCTCCTCGTACATGGGGATGATCTCCACCGTGTCCCCGCGCACGCGGAAGGTGCCGCGGTGGAAGTCGGTGTCATTGCGCACGTACTGCATGGTCACGAACCGGCGCAGCAGCTGGTCGCGCTCGATCTGCTCGCCTCGGCGGATGCGGACCATCTGCTCGATGTACTCTTCCGGGGTGCCCAGACCGTAGATGCAGGAGACGGTGGCCACCACGACGACGTCACGCCGGGTCAGCAGCGCATTGGTGGCCGAGTGGCGCAGTCGCTCCACCTCCTCGTTGACCGAGGAGTCCTTCTCGATGAAGGTATCGGTCTGCGGCACATAGGCCTCGGGCTGGTAGTAGTCGTAGTAGGAGACGAAGTACTCGACCGCGTTGTTGGGCAGAAGCTCCCGGAACTCATTGGCCAGCTGGGCGGCCAGGGTCTTGTTCTGCACCATGATCAGGGTGGGCCGCTGGATGCGCTCCACGAGCCAGGCCGCCGTGGCCGATTTGCCGGTGCCGGTGGCACCCATCAGCACGACGTCCTTCTCCCCGCCTTCGATCCGTTCGGCGAGCTCCTCGATGGCCTTGGGCTGATCGCCCGAGGGCTCATACGGGCTGACGACTTCGAAGGGGGCGACGGTCCTGGAGATCTTCGGTGCCAAGCTCACGGGACCAGCTTACGCCCGTGCCGCGGCCTGCGCTGTGAGTTTCTCCATGAGCTCATCCACCTGCACCCGCAGCTGGTCGGGGGTGCCGCTGTTGTCCAGCAGGACATCGGCGGCCGCCTCACGCTGGGCGTCGGTGGCCTGGGCGGCCATCCGCGACCGCGCATCCTCCTCAGTGGAGCCTCGGTCCTCCACCATCCTCCGGATCCGCTCCTGCTCCGGAGCGTGGACCACGACGACGACGTCGAAGCGCTCCTGCTGCCCGGTCTCCACCAGCAGCGGGAGGTCCTCCACCACCACAGAGCCGGCCGGGGCGGCCTCGCGCAGCCGGGCCGACTCCGCCCGCACCCGAGGATGCACGATGGAGTTCAGCCGCTGACGCGCCGTCTCATCGGCGAAGACGATCTGCCCCAGCGCCGACCGGTCCAAGGAACCATCCGCTGCCAGGACCTCCTCGCCGAAGGCCTCGACCACCTCGGCGAGCCCCTCACCCCCCCGAGCCAGCACATCACGAGCCACAACGTCAGCATCGATGACCACTGCCCCGAGCTCAGCCATCCGCCGGGACACCGCCGACTTCCCCGAGGCGATCCCCCCAGTCAGCCCCACGCTCAGACACTCACTCATAGTCACCACCCCACGCTGCGGCTCGACCGTTTCGCGGACAGGCCCACAGAGAGTCAGCTCCGGGGCTCCTCTCCGGGTCCTTCTGCAGGCTCACCGGTGACCGGGTCGACGGTCGGAGTCTCGCCGGTGCGGATCCGGTACTCTTCGACGATCTCCGGCTGCTCGGCGTGCTCGACCTCCGGGGCATTCTCCGGCTGTGTCCCTTCTGCGTAGTCCGGAGCCACCACGATGTTGGCCAGCGTGGGGTCGTTCTCCTCCATGCGTCGTTCGTACTCCTCCGGCGGCAGAGTCTTCAGCCACCGACGGCTGCGCAGGAATCCGATCTCACCGGCGTCCTCCTTCATGGCCCGCTGGAGGCTGTACATCATGAAGAACGCCAGAATCATGAACGGCAGACCGAAGAACAGTGCCACGTCACGGAGCACGGCCACGCCGCCCTCCTCGCCGGGTGTGAAGGTCAGCAGCACAGTTGCGACGATGCCGATGTAGACGGTCCATACCGCGCGCTGGTGGGGTGCCGTGGTGCCCTTGGGGCGCCCGTCGCCGTCATAGCCGTTGCACATGTCGTCCAGCACCAGGGAGGCAGAGTCCAACGAGGTGATGAAGAAGATGCCGACCAGCATGATGGCCACGGCGCTGGTCACATCAGCCAGTGGGAAGTACTCCAGGAAGGCGAACATGGCCGCCTCGGGGCCCTCGTCCAGGACTGTGTCCACGAGGCCGCCCCCTCTTTCGAACTCGATGTCGAAGGTGCCGGCCGCCCAGATGCCGAACCAGATGATGGTGAACAGGGTCGGCAGACCCAGCACGCCGGCCACGAACTGTCGCACGCTGCGGCCGCGGGAGATGCGGGCGATGAAGATACCCACGAAGGGTGCCCAGGAGATGGTCCATGCCCAGTAGAAGATGGTCCAGCCCTGCTGCCATCCGGTGTCGGCGAAGGTGTCGTTCCAGAACATCACCTCGGGCAGGATTCCGGCGTAGATGCTGGCTGATTCCACCATGCCGCGCAGCAGGAAGACCGTCGGCCCGGTCAGCAGGATGAACAGCAGCAGCGCGATGGCCACGCCGATGTTGAAGTTCGAGAGGCGCTTGATCCCCTTCTCGATGCCGGCCACGGCCGAGATCGTGGCCACCACGGTCACCGTGCCGATGATCACCCAGATCGCCCAGTTCTCCTCCGGGACGCCGAAGCGGGCGGCGAGGCCCGAGTGGATCTGCAGGGTGCCCAGCCCGATGGACATACCGATGCCGAAGATCGTACCCACGATGGAGAAGATGTCGATGGCCTTGCCGATGCCGCCGTGGATCTTGTCTCCGAGGATCGGTTGGAACAGCGAGGAGACGCGCGGGGGCAGGTTCCTCTTATAGATGAAGTAGGCGAAGGCCAGACCGGGCAGAGCGAAGATCGTCCAGGTGTGCAGGCCGAAGTGGTAGAGCGTGAACCCGATGGCTTCCTGGGCGGCCTCCTGGCTGCGCGGCTCGATGCCCAGGTCCTCTGCGCGCGGGGGCTCGGCGAAGTGGTTGGCAGGCTCGGCTACGGCCCAGAACATCAGAATGGTGCCGATGCCGGCGGCGAAGAGCATGCCGAACCAGGCGATGTCCGAATGTTGGGGCTTCTCGTCATCGGCGCCCAGTTTGAGCCGGCCGAACCGGCTCAGACCGATGTAGATCAGAAAGATCAGGAAGACCGAGACGCCGAAGACGAAGAACCAGCCGAAGTAGTCGAAGACGAACGCTGCGACGTCGGCCCAGAAGGCCCCCATCGCTTCCGGGATGAACAGAGTGGCTACCACGAAGAGGAGCATGATCCCCGACGAAGTGAAGAAGAGCAGCGGATTGGTCCGCAGCCTGAACAGATCATGGACTTTCTGTAACATCAGAGGCCTTTCGTCCGGGCTCAGTTCTGGTTTCGTGCGATCTTTCCCAATGTCTCGTTCTGACACCATACTTACCGCAGATCACACAGAATCTCATGCAGACATTTCCGCGAGCCGAAACATCGACGTGGTGGCCGCCGCCTCATCCCTTCTAGACTGTGGTGGATGCCCTCCCAGACGCCGCTCGGCCGGACCCCTGATGTCACCCGCTCGGACGTGACCGAGATCATCGACTTCTCCCAGGTCAGGGCCTGGCCCCGCCGCCGGGAGGCCCCGGGCTGCGATGCCGCGGACCTGCTGATGCTGGATACGGCGGCCGCCTGGTTCGCCGACGGACATCCGCAGGAGGATCTGGTGGTCCTGGATGACCGCTGGGGCGCTCTGACGCTGGCTCTGGAGACCTTCGCCCCCGGCCGGGTGCGCACTGCTGCCGATGGAATCGTCTCGGAGAAGGCGCTGGCCGCCAATGCCCAGGCCCTCGGGGTCGAGTTCCCCTCCTGCGGTGAGATCACCGCCGACCTCTTCCGCGGCGCGCGGACTGTGCTGCTGCCGCTGCCGCGCTCTCTGGAGGCGCTGGAGGACTGGGCGTGGATGATCGCCGAACACGCTGCCACTGATGTGGTGCTGCTGGCCGGCGGCCGTGATAAGCATATGAGCCGCTCGATGAACACAGTGCTGGAGCGGCACTTCGAATCGGTGGTTCCGGGACGCGGCCGGTCCAAGGCCCGGGTGCTCACCGCGCGCGGTCCACGTCGGGACCAGCCCGCTCCATTCCCCCGGCAGGCCCGGCGTGAGGCCGGCCTGGAGCTGGAGCTGCGCAGCCTGGGCGCCACCTATGGGGGCACCAAGCTGGATCACGGCACCCGGTTCCTGATGGAGGTGCTCAGCGGACTCGACGACTTCCCCGCCGGTGATGGGCGTCCGACGCCGCAGCGAGCAGTGGATCTGGGCTGCGGCAATGGGACCATCAGCGCCTGGGCCGCACTGCGCCATCCGCAGCTGCCGCTGTTGGCCGTCGACCAGTCGGCCTCCGCCGTGACCTCCACGCGGATGACCGCCGAGGCCAACGGAGTGGCCGAGCGTGTGACCACGCTGCGCGATGATGCGCTGAGCAGCCTGCCGGAGGCCTCCGAGGACCTGATCCTGCTCAACCCGCCCTTCCATCAGGGCAATGCCGTGGACACCTCGGTGGCGCATCGGCTGATCAGCGAGTCGGCCCGCGTCCTGCGCGCGGGCGGAGTCCTCTATACGGTGTGGAACTCACATCTGAAGTACCGTGCCTGGTTGGAGCGCCGCGTGGGCGCCACCGAGCAGCTGGCCAAGAACCCGACCTTCACCGTCACTCGCTCCGTCCGCCGCGGTTAGCACCCTCGGCACTGCCCTCGCCTGTTCGGCGGGCTGCGGATACGAAGAAGCCCGCCGCCACCTGATCGGTGGGGCGGGCTTCTTCGTGTCCAGCTGTTCAGCTGATCAGGATCACTTGCCGGTCAGCTTCTCGCGGAGAGCTGCCAGGGCCTCGTCGGAGGCCAGAGTTCCTGCATCCTCAACAGGTGCCTGCTGGGAGGAGGAGTAGTTGGACGGCGCCGGCTCAGCCTTGCGGGTGCTGCTGGAGCTGCTGCTGCCGCCCACAGATGCCTCGGCTGCTGCCTCGGCGTCGGCGGCCAGCGAAGCGGCGACCTGCTTCTTGTGAGCCTCCCAGCGCTCCTGAGCGGCTGCGTACTGAGCCTCCCATGCGGCGCGGGCCTCCTCGAAGCCTTCCATCCACTCGTTGGTCTCCGGGTCGAAGCCCTCGGGGTACTTGTAGTTGCCCTCTTCGTCGTACTCGGCGTCCATGCCGTACAGCGCGGGGTCGAACTCCTCGCCCTCGGGGTCCACGCCCTCGTTGGCCTGCTTCAGGGACAGGCTGATCCGGCGACGCTCCAGGTCGATGTCGATGACCTTGACGAAGACCTCGTCGTTGACGGACACGACCTGCTCGGCCAGGTCCACGTGGCGGATGGCCAGCTCGGAGATGTGCACCAGGCCCTCGATGCCGTCCTCGACGCGCACGAACGCACCGAAGGGCACCAGCTTGGTGACCTTGCCGGGCACGATCTGGCCCAGTGCGTGGGTGCGGGCGAAGGTCTGCCACGGGTCTTCCTGGGTGGCCTTCAGGGACAGGGAGACACGCTCGCGGTCCATGTCCACCTCGAGGACCTCGACGGTGACCTCCTGGCCGACCTCGACGACCTCGTTCGGGTGGTCGATGTGCTTCCAGGACAGCTCGGAGACGTGCACCAGACCATCGACGCCGCCCAGGTCCACGAAGGCGCCGAAGTTGACGATCGAGGAGACGGTGCCGGTGCGGACCTGGCCGCGCTCCAGCTTGTTGAGGAAGGAGGAGCGGACCTCGGACTGGGTCTGCTCCAGCCATGCGCGGCGGGACAGGACCACGTTGTTGCGGTTCTTGTCCAGCTCGATGATCTTAGCCTCGATCTCCTGGCCGATGTAGGGTGCCAGGTCGCGGACGCGGCGCATCTCGACCAGGGAGGCGGGCAGGAAGCCGCGCAGACCGATGTCCAGGATGAGGCCGCCCTTGACGACCTCGATGACGGTGCCGGACACGACGCCGTCCTCGTCCTTGATGCGCTCGATGTCGCCCCAAGCACGCTCGTACTGAGCACGCTTCTTGGAGAGGATGAGGCGGCCTTCCTTGTCCTCCTTGGTGAGGACCAGAGCCTCCACCTGATCACCGACGGCGACGACCTCGTCCGGATCAACATCGTGCTTGATGGACAGCTCGCGCGACGGGATGACGCCTTCGGTCTTGTACCCGATGTCGAGGAGGACCTCGTCACGGTCGACCTTGACGATCGTGCCCTCAACGAGGTCACCGTCGTTGAAGTACTTCATGGTCTCGTCGACGGCGGCGAGAAACTCTTCGGAGGTGCCGATATCGTTGATGGCGACCTGCGGGGCGGTGGTAGTGGTGGTCATGTAGTAGGGGCTCCGATATGGATTGTTAGCGTGTTGGTCAGTGCACGGTCCTGAGGCACACAGAGAAGAGAGCATCAGGTCACGCACTGAGCGATGGACAGTCAGACAGCTTGGAACCATTTGGATCCGTTCAGCCTGGAGTCAAACAGTCTGGAATCGACTCTGTGCGCAGAACGCGCCAGGCCAGTCTATACTGACCGGCCAATCCGGTTCAACCGCTGTGACAGAGCCGATTCAGCGCCTCCGGGCCCCCTCTCAGAGCTTCCGCTCAGAAGTGCGTGGCGCAGTACGGAGCTCCGGGCAGATCGACCACAGCGGCCAGCTGCTCCCAGGCCACCTCACCCAGGGCGCTCACCCGGCCGGCATCGCGCAGGGTCAGCACGGAGACATCACCCAGATAGAGGGCTCCGAGCGTCTCCGCCTCCATGGTGACATGCTGAGCCGGCTCCGCATCCTCCGCCGAGACGGAGGCCACCTCGGCCGAACCGCCGCGGATCCGCAGCGCATAGGTCCCGGAGCTGATCCCCAGCGGGTCGGTCAGCGTGAGGGTGAAGTCGCCGTCGGCGCCCCAGGCCCGCCCCTCCAGCGCGGCCACCGGGTCCAGCACGCGGACCCAGAGGTGGTCGTGCACAGACTTCACCGCGGCGGCCCTCGGATTGACCAGCATCTGGGAGAACGTGTCCTGAACCGGCGCCTGCTTCATCACGATCCGCTGGATCAGATCCATCTGAGCCAGATGACGGATCAGCTCCCTGCGGGAGACGGCGTCCGCTGCGATCATGTCGTGGACCCGCAGAGTGTGCGGATCGGAGTCCCAGCCCTCATGGGTGAAGACGGCATAGCCGCCGACCTCGCCCTCCTCGGTCACGTGGACCACTGCCCGCAGCCTCCTGTTCCAGCTGGTGATGTTCCCCGGCTCCCAGCGGGCGGTCCCGGCCTTCCAGTAGGCGGGCGAGCGGCCCACCGAGCCGCGGGTGCGGGCGTGGAACTGCACGAAGGTCTCCTTCAGCAGCTCCTCCAGCGTGCTGGGATCCACCGGCAGCACCCGTCCGGTGGAGGGCCCGCGCAGCGCAAAGCCCTCCCCGGCCTCGGTCACGTTGAAGGCGACCTCCTGCTCTCGGGTGGCCGGGGCGAAGCCGAAGCGCCCGTAGATCCCACCTTCGGAGGCGGTCAGCGCAGCCACCGCCGCACCCTCCTGCACGGCGGCCGCCAGCCGGGAGGTCATCATGTGCTTGAGGATCCCGCGACGCCGGAATCCCGGGTTCACCGTGACCCCGGTGATGAGCCGGGCCGGCACGGGCTCCGCTCCCCCAGCGTTGAGCGTCTTGTCATAGTCGACGAAGGTCCCCACCGGATGCTCCGGGCCGAAGCCATAGGTCTCAAAGGCCTCTCCCCAGGGCTCCAGGGAGGCGAGGCCGGGGTCCACATAGACTCCGGTGAGCTGCTGGCCGTCCTCCACGAAGGTGGGCAGCCAGCGGCTGAGCTGCTCGTCGCTCTGCCAGGGCTCGTAGAAGCCGTGCTCCACCGTGCGGGTGAAGGCCGCGCCGTCGGCGTCGGGAGTTCCGTCCTCGTTCAGCGCGGCGGCGAAGGTGCGCACCCTCAGCCCTTCGGCCAGCGGGGTCACCTGCGGAGGCTGGGCAGTCATCAGTGGGCCGCCTCATGCCAGCTGGAGCCGACGCCGACGTGGACCTCCAGCGGCACCGAGAGGTCCGCGGCGGCTCCCATCTTCTCCAGGACCAGCGCCTCCAGGGTCTCGCGCTCCCCGGGGGCGACGTCGAAGATGAGCTCATCGTGAACCTGCAGCAGCATCCGGGACTTCAGCTGCCGCTCAGTCAGCGCGGCGTCGACATCGATCATGGCGCGCTTGATGATGTCGGCCGCCGAGCCCTGGATGGGCGCGTTGAGCGCGGCCCGCTCGGCCATCTGGCGCAGCTGACGGTTGTCGCTGGTCAGATCCGGCAGGTAGCGGCGGCGGCCGTAGATGGTGGAGGTGAAGCCGTCCTTCTTGGCCTGGGTGACCACTTCGCGCAGGTAGTCGCGCACGGAGCCGAAGCGCTCGAAGTACTCGTTCATCAGGTCCCGGGCCTCGTCCACACCGATGCCCAGCTGTTTGGACAGTCCGAAGCTGGAGAGCCCGTAGGCCAGGCCGTAGCTCATGGCCTTGACCTTGGAGCGCTGCTCGGCGCTGACCTCATCGGTGCCCACGCCGAAGACCCGTGCGCCCACGAAGTTGTGCAGGTCCTCGCCGGCCTTGAAGGCTTCGATCAGCGCCTCGTCCCCGGAGAGGTGAGCCATGATGCGCATCTCGATCTGCGAGTAGTCCGCGGTCAGCAGGCTCTCATAGCCCTCCCCGACCACGAAGGCGTCGCGGATCAGCCGGCCGGCCGCAGTGCGCACCGGGATGTTCTGCAGATTCGGGTGCAGCGAGGAGAGCCGTCCGGTGGCGGCCACCGTCTGGGCGTAGGTGGTGTGGATGCGCCCGCCCTGCACGGACTCGATGAGCCCGGTGACGGTCTGGCGCAGCTTGGTGGAGTCTCGGTGGGCCATCAGATTGACCAGGAACTGGTTGCCGGGGGTCTCCGGGCTGGTCTTGGTCAGGAGGTCCTGCAGGGTCTCCACATCGGTGGAGTAGCCGGTCTTGTTCTTCTTCACCCCGGCGGTGGGCAGCTGCAGCTCCTCGAAGAGAACCGTCTGCAGCTGCTTGGGCGAGCCGAGCTTCACCTCGTGGCCCACCACGTCATAGGCCGCCTGGGCCGAGGCCTCGATGCTCTGGGCGAAGTCGGCGTCGAGCTCCTGCAGCTTCTCGGTGCTGACCGCGATGCCGGTGAGTTCCATCTGCAGCAGAATCTCCGCCAGCGGGATCTCCATCTCGTAGAAGAGCTGCTCGACCTTGCGATCCACCAGCTCGGCATGCAGGCGGGAGGAGAGGCTGTGCAGCAGCATGCCGCGTACCCCGGCCCGGGCCAGGTCCTCCTCGGTGACGCCCGGGACCGGCTCCTCGGACTCGTCGAAGAGCGAACCCTGAACGGGTTCCTCACCGGCGTCCTTAAACTCCTCGCCACCGATGTAGTCGCCAGGCTCCACCGAGCCGCTCAGATGCTGGGTGACCAGGTCCTCGAAGGCGAAGTTCCGCCTGTCGGGCTGGACCAGGTAGCCGGAGATCAGCGTGTCCTCCACGGCCCCTCGCAGCGGCAGACCGCGCCAGGCCAGCCGCTTGCCGGCATCCTTGACGTCATGGAGCAGCTTGGGCTTCCCCGCAGCGCCCAGCCACTGGACCAGAGCACCCTCCAACTCCTCATCGGCGGAGGTCAGCGCGATGGCGAGCGCGGGCACCGTCTCCGGCTCCTCTGCTCCCTCGGACTGCTGGGAGGCAGGGACCAGGACCACGGCCAGCGCCTCGGCCACCCGGGCGGCCTCATCGCGCCTGGCCTTGGTGGAGTGGGTCTCTCCGGAGCGGTCCAGACAGAGGGTCAGCGCCAGCGGCGCCTCGTCGTGATCCTGCAGGAAGGCGCTCAGCTCGGCGGCCGAGGATGCCACACGGACCTCGGGCAGGGCCTCAGTGGGCTCGGCGGAGAGGTCGGCCTCCGGGAAGCGGCTGGCGAATACCTCGAAGAGCCGGTCGCGGATCTGGTTGAACTGCAGAGAGTCGAAGAGCGGCTCCACCACCTCGCGGTCCGGCGGGGTCAGCAGGCAGTCCTCCAGCGCCACGGGCAGGTCGAGGTCACAGATGAGCTGGTTGAGCTCCAGGTTGCGCCGGACGTCGTCCAGGGCAGCGCGCAGGTTCTCCCCCACCTTGCCCTTGATGTTCGCTGCGTTTGCGATGATCTCCTCGGCGCAGCCGTACTCGCCGATCCACTTGGCCGCAGTCTTGGGGCCCACTTTGGGCACACCGGGCAGGTTGTCCGCGCTCTCGCCCACCAGTGCGGCCAGATCGCGGTAGCGCTGCGGGGGCACCAGGTATTTGGCCTCCACACCGGCCGGGTCCAGGCGCACCGATTTGGAGACCCCGGACGTCGGGTAGTCCAGGTGGGTGTTCTCGGTGACCAGCTGCAGGGCGTCGCGGTCGCCGGAGACGATGAGAGTCTCCCAGCCGGCGGCCTCAGCCTGGGTGACGTAGGTGGCCACGATGTCATCGGCCTCATAGCCCTCGAGGGTCACCGCGGGGATGCGCAGCGCCTCGGCCACCTGCTTGATCAGGTCGATCTGGCCGCGGAACTCCTCCGGGGTCTTATCCCGTCCGCCCTTGTACTCGTCGTAGGACTGGTGACGGAAGGTAGGGGTGTCCAGGTCGAAGGCCAGGGCCACATGGGTGGGCCGCTCCTCGCGGATGAGCTTCAGCAGCATATTGGTGAAGCCGTGCACCGCATTGGTGTACTGCCCGGAGTCGGTGATGAAGGCCTCCGGGGGCAGCGCATAGAAGGCTCGGAAGGCCATGGAGTGGCCATCGACCACCAGAAGCTTCTCAGGGGACTCACTCGCGGGGTTCACAGGACTCGGATTCACAGTCCAAGCCTATCGATAGAGTGGCCCCTATGAGCGATTCCGCACCCGAGATCACCTCCGAGACGATGACCGCCGCGGCGCCCACGCCCTTCCCCAGCGATGAGGACCGGTCTGCCCTGCTCGAGGAGAGCGGCGTCCCTGAGGAGTTCCATCACCTGCTGGGGCCCCACGGCGTGGCCCCGCTGAACCGCAAGCTGGGCATCCGGATGGTGGAGATGTCTGCAGAGAAGATGGTGGCCACGATGCCGGTGGCCGGCAATGAACAGAATGTGGGCATCCTCCACGGGGGTGCGCACTTCGTCCTGGCCGAGTCCCTGGGCTCAGTGGCCGCGCTGCTGCACGTCTATCAGAACCTCGGCGAGGTGCATCCGACGGTGGGCACCGAGCTCAGCGCCACCCACCACCGCTCGATCAGCGAGGGTACGGTCACCGCCACCTGCACGCCGCTGAACCTGGGCAAGCAGATGACCAGCCATGAGATCGTGATGCGCGACGACGCCGGCCGCCGCCTCTCCACGGCGCGGATGACCAATATGATCCTCCGCCCCCGCTGAGCGGGCTCAGCTCTCCAACAGCTCCAGCAGAGCCTGGTCGATGGCCTCCGCGTGCTTCTCCGCGGTGTAGCGGTCCCGCACCACGGCCAGGCCCTGCTCGCCGAGCCGGCACAGCTGCTCCGGGTCCGCCAGCACCTCGGTGAGCACCTGTTGCAGGGCCTCCGCACTGCCGGTGGCGTAATACCGGCCGGTCTCCCCCTCGATCACGGCCTCGATCTCGGGGCTGGAATCCGGGTGTCCGTCCTCGGCCACCACGGGCACCCCGAAGCTCAGCGCCTGGGTGACGTTCAGCCCGGCCCCGCCGATGGACACGGCCACATCGGCCCGGGCGTAGAGCGCCTTGAGCCGCTCATAGTCGTAGACCGCGCCCAGGAACTCTGCCTCCACGCCCAGGGCCGCGAACTTCTCCTCCAGCCGCGGGCGCTCGGCGCCGTCCCCGACCACGACCACGCGCGGACGCGGCCGGTCCTGCGGGAACGCATGCAGCGCCTCGGCGAGGGTGTCCAGCCGGTGGCGTGCGGTGAGCCGGGAGCTGTAGATGATGGTGGGGCGCTCGGCGTCGGGGGTCTGCTCGGCGGAGCTCTCCTGAAGGCGGGTCCGTCCGGTCAGTGCCTCGGGGTAGATGCTGTTGTAGACGACTTTGATCTTCTCGGCGGGCACGCCGTAGGAGATGCCGAGCTCCTTGGCCCGGTCGCCGTAGACCAGCAGGCCGTCGGCCAGGGCGTAGAAGGCCAGGCGCAGCCGACGCTTGGCGCCGCTCTCCGGACGCTTCCAGCCGTGGCCCCAGAAGATGACCCGACGGCGGCGCAGCCTGCCGGCCACCAGGGCGGCCCAGGCGGAGACGGTGTAGATGCGTCCGGCCAGGACATAGGCGTCATGGCCGCCGACGAAGACATCGCGGACCTGACCGTCCTCCCACCACATGGGTCCGGCGGTGCGCAAAGTCATGGGGGTGACGTGGTTCAGGACATCCTCGGAGGCCGGTTGGATGCGGTCAGCCGCGGCGCCCTCTGAGTTCTTGAAGCGTCCGACCAGGTCATAGGCGACTCGGGTGGACTTCAGCAGGTTCCGGAGCAGAGGCTCACGGTAGTGGGCTACGGTCGGTTGGACCACGAAGTAGACCCTGGGCTTCTCCATCGGAGGGGATGACGGGAATCGAACCCGCGTCGTCGGTTTGGAAGACCGAAGCTTTACCATTAAGCTACATCCCCGCTCTGCCGGTCCTGGCGGTCCGGCGCTGCGCTGTGAGCGCTTCACACATCTTAGCCCCAGCCTGCACGGCTATGCCAAATCCGGCGCGCGGGAGCCGTTAGAGTCGGTACGTGCATTCACAGGACCATGCCGCGGAGACCTACTGCCAGCGCCTGAGCGAGGCCGCCGAGGCTCACCGAGCCGCTGCGGCGCAGCTGCGGGAGACCACCCGCTTCCCCGAGCGCTGGCAGCCGCTGCGTCAGGCCCATGAGCGCCGCGCCGCCGATCTCGCCGCTCGGGCCGAGGACCCCCGCCCCGAACAGGAGCACAGCACGGCCGCTCTGGCCGCGGCACGGCCCCAGAGCCTGATCGCCCAGGCGCTGAGCGCCGCCGAGGAGCTGCCCAGCCCGGAGGACGGCATCTCCCGGCCCGCCCTGGACCTGCGGATCGGCATCATCTGTGACCGCTTCCTCTACGACACCTTCACCGGCCTGGCCCCGCTGACCCCCATCACCGGCTCGAACTGGCGGGAGCATCTGGGAGAGCTGGACCTGCTGCTGGTGGCCGCCACCTGGCGCGGCCACGACGGACACTCCTGGGACGTCACCGCCGAGGAGGCCCCGGCCCGACGCCGGATGCTCATCGAGGAGATTCTGCCCGCCTACCGGGACCACGGCGTCCCCACGCTGTTCTACGGCAAGGAGGACCCGCCGGACTATCAGGAGTTCCTCGATGTGGCCCAGGCCTGTGAGCACATCGCCACCACGGCGGAGGAGATGCTCCCCCGCTACGCCCAAGACTGCCCGCAGGCCCGCAGCATCTCCGTGCTGCCCTTCGCGGTGAATCCGCAGCTGCACACCCCACTGGGCTCACGCCGTCCGCGGCCGGGGCACGGTGAGGACGTAGGCCGGCCCGCCCATCCCACGGCCCCGCAGGACCTGATCTTCTTCGCCGGCTCCTGGATGGGCCGGAAGTATCCGCAGCGGGCCCGCTACGCCCGTTGGATTCTGGACGGCGTGCTCTCGGCCGGACGGCCCTTCGCCCTGGTGGACCGCTGGTGGGGCGCGAAGAACCCGGTGACCCGCCTGCCCACGCCCAATCAGCTGGTGCCGTTTGAGTACTGGCCGCACCGCACCGAGTCCATGGGCCACGACGAGCTCATGCAGCTGCAGCGCATCACCGATGTGGCGGTGAACTTCAACTCGGTGACCGATTCCATGACCATGTTCGCCAACCGGGTCCTGGAGCTGCAGGCCTCCGGGACCATGGTGCTCTCCACCTACAGCCGCGGCGTGGAGACCCGGTACCCGCAGGTGCATACGGCCCGCTCCGCCGAGGACGTGCGGCAGCGCCTGGAGGACCTGGACCTGGAGGAGCTGCGCGCTGTGCAGTCCACCGGAATCCGTGAGGTCTTCCTGCACCACCACGGAGCCGATCTGCTGGCTGGGGCCGCGCGCCGGACCGGCGTCGAGGTCTCGGTGCCCACGGAACGTGTCATCGCGGTGACCGAGGAGATCACCGAGGAGCTGCGCACGGCCATGGAGGCCCAAGAGCTTCCCGACGCCGCACAGCTCACCCTGACCACCTGGGCTCAACTGGATCCCAGCGCAGCAGACATCCTGCTGCCGGTCAGCCCGGAGCACCGCTACCCCACCCACTACGCGGCAGATCATCTGGCCGCCTTCCGCTACCAGTCCGCCGCTGTCACTGCGGCGGTCCCGGGCAGCGCCGAGGAGACGGACCACCTGGTGCACCGGCATATCCGGGGAGCCTCGGAGGTCTCCGACCTGGAGCTGGGGCTGACCGCCTGGTGGATCGCGGACAGGGAGGACAGCGCCGCGCCGAGCCCCCAAGAGTTGCGCCCCCAGGAGCTGACTGCACGGCTGGAGCGCGAGCGGATCTACCTGCTCCCCCACGGGCAGAGCTGGCAGCCACCGGCCAGGGAACCCTTCGAGGGGGAGGGGAAGGCGGACGCAACCGCAGGCGCCCGGCCCTCAGCCACACAGCAGCTGGCCTCCCGGGTGCGCCGGAGCCTGCAGAGCTTCAAGCAGAGCCGCGCCGGCCATGCCGCCGCAGCGGTGTACCGCCGCACACTCAAGCCCTCGGAACAGGGGCTGCGTGAGGAGCTGGAGCAGGTGACCGAGGACATCGGGGTGATCGATGCCCTCTACGAGCAGCTGGAGATCCCCCAGCGGGAGGCGGCGGCCGAGGCCGCCCGCCGTCAGCTGGCCGAGCGCCGGTACTCCTCGTAGTGGGAGCCGCGGGCGGCCTGGAGCATGCCGCGCCCCTCGCGCAGGTAGGCGGCGTCCACATAGCGCACCGGCCGGCGTCGCAGTCTCCGGGCTCCGTAGGCGGCTGAGCCGTAGGCCAGCCGTGCCGCACCCTCGGCCGCCACGCGCAGCCGTCCGTGCCCACGGCGGGTGAGCTTGAGCGCCCGCACATGACCGGCACGGATCCCGCGCCGGCGCATCCAGTCCTCGGTGAGCCGCTCGGCAGGGACGTCCTCCTCCACCTGCGCCTCGGCGCACCACCAGGAGACCGCTCCGGCGGAGTGCATGCGCTCGAAGAGGTCCGAATCCTCGCCGCCGGTGAAGTTGAAGGCGGTGTCGAAGCGGAAGCCGCGTTGGGTGAACCATCCGGCACGGACCAGCACGTTGTTGGTGGCCGGACGGTAGGACCAGGGGCCCGTGAGGAAATCGGTGCGCCGGATGAAGCCGGTGCGCTCGATCCGCTCGGCGGCCTCCTCCGGGATGATCGATTCCACGGGCCCGGAGACAGTGTCCGCGCCGCTGGAGCGGGCGCAGTCCAGCAGGGCCTCCAGCCACCCGGGGTGGACCCGCTCGTCATCGTCCACGAAGATCACCGCCTGGGCCTCCTGGGGCACGGCGTCCAGGGCCGCATTGCGGGCCACGGCGATGCCGGGCACGGGCTCATGGACGTACCGGGCCTCCGGGTAGCGGCTGCGGACGGTCTCCTCGGCCTCAGCCGCGGCGGAGTTGTCCACCACAATCATCCGCGGGGCCAGATCCTCGCGTCCGGCGGCGCGGACCGAGTCCAGCAGCTCCGCCAGCAGATCGTTGCGGCGGTAGGTGCAGACGCAGATCCAGCTGTGCTCGTAGGCGGGAGTGTTTGCGGGGGTGCTCATGGGCGCAGGAAGGTCTTCAGCAGCCGGGAGTAGCGCTCCCCCAGCCTTGGCAGATCGGCATGTTCGGCCACCCAGCGGCGTCCGGCGCTGGAGACCGGCGTGGACTCGGGGTCGCGGGCCAGCTCGGTGAAGGTCTCGACCAGGGCCTCGGCACTGCTGTCCACCACGGCCACGTTCTCGGCGTGGGCGAGGATCTCGGCGGCCTCACCGGTGACGGTGGCGGTGATGTGTTTGCCCAGGCCCATCAGTTCGAAGGTCTTCGAGGGAACGGTCCAGGCGAAGGAGGCCCAGTCTGTGCGCAGGCTCACCAGAGCGGTGTCCGACCAGCGGTAGTGGTCCCAGACCTGCTCTCCGTGGACGGCGTCGTGGAACTCCACGGCGGGGCATCCCTGGGCCAGCTCCTTCAGCTGCTCCTTCTGGGTTCCGGAGCCCACCAGGCGCAGGGTGACCTCCACCTCACCGCGGTCATAGATGCTCCTGACCGCACGGATCACAGTCTCCAGGGCCTGGCTCTCCCCGTGGTTGCCCAGATAGGCCACCCGGAGCTCCCCGGCGCGGCGGCTGCGGTGCTCCAGCTCTGGGATCTGCTCCAGGGTGACTCCGTTGCTGATGGTCTCCACCCGGTCCACGTCCCGGTCGCGCAGCCGCTCGGCGAATCCGGCGGTCACGGTCACCACGAGTTCTGCGCGGCGCTGGATGCTGGTGACAACGGTCTCCATGAGGCGTCCGGCGGGGCCGGCCCTGACCTCGGCCTCACGGGCCAGCTCAGGCCAGGCATCGCGCATATCCACCACCAGCGGCGCCCGGCGCAGCCGGGCGGCCAGCCATCCGGCGCAGATGACCGGAAGGGCCGGGACGGTGGCCAGGACGACGTCGGGCCGGGGCGCAGTCACGGCCCGCGGCACCATCATGACCGAGGAGACGGCGTCGGAGAGGAATCGTCCCACCCGCGAATTGCGCAGCAACAGATAGCGAGTGCGGCGGATGCTCTCCCCCGCGGGACCCTCCTGGGGCTTCATCGTGAAGGCGCCGGTGGGCATCTGCTCGGCCGGGGTGTAGCGCTCATTGGCGGCCGGGGTGATGACATCCACCTCCCAGCCGTCGGCGCGCAGCGACTCGGTGAGCCGCTGCCAGCGGCGCTGCGGCGGGGTGCTCTCAGGCCAGTAGGAATGGATCAGGAGCTGCAGCCGAGGTTTCGCCTGAGACATCACTCCGCCATGACCTCACCGGTGTAGGTCTCTTCCTGCTCAGGGGCGGCCTCCTCAGGCGACTGCTCCTGATCGGCCAGCTGCTCCTCCTCGGCGTCGGTGTCCTGGGCCTCGAGGTACTCCAGGAAGCCGTCCATGTTCTCGTTGCGCAGGGAGCGGCGCAACAGCTCCATCTGCTCATCGTCCTGCAGGATCACCTGGGCGCCGGCCGCAGTGGTGGCATGCTCACCGGTGGGGATGGTGAACATGTGGATGTCATCGGTGCGCATGTCCGACAGCTCCATGGCGTAGCCCGCCACCGCATCTGCGTCGAGGCCCTCGTCCATGCTCAGATACGGCACGATCCCGTTGACCACATCCATGACCCGCTGCGGGTTGGTCAGCGTGTCGGTGGACAGGAAGCGGTCGAAGATGGCCTGGACCACGAGCTGCTGGTTCTCCACGCGCTCATAGTCGCCGGTGGGGAACGCCTTGCGCTCCCGGACGAAGCGCAGCGCGTTGTCGCCCTCCAGCCGGATGGTGCCCTCGGGGAAGAACGCCGGATTGTGCTGTCCGGCGGAGAAGGCCCGCGGGTTGTCCACATAGATCCCGCCCAGAGCGGTGGTCAGATCGCTGAACCCGGTGAAGTCGATCATCGCCACGTGGTCGATATGGGTGTTGAGCAGCTCCTCGACGGTGTCCACCACCAGCTCTTCGCCGCCCAAGCCGAAGGCGGTGTTGACGCGCCCCTCACCCCCACCGGGGACGTCCACCCAGAGGTCGCGCACCAAAGACATGACATAGACGCCGGAGCGGTCCTCGGGGATGTGGACCAACATCATCGTGTCGGAGCGTTCTCCGTCGGCGTCGCCGATCTGCTCGCGGTATTCGCTCTCCTCCTCGCCGCGACTGTCGCTTCCGAGCAGGAGGATGTTGATGACGTCGTCGCTGGTCCGATAGGCGGTCTCGTCCTCCATCTGGAGGTCCAGGACATTGCGCTGATCGTCGAAGGCGCTGCGCAGATTATGCAGATACAGCCCGACGACGGCGACTGCGGCCACGGCCAGCACGGCCACAGAGATCAGCGTCCAGCCGGCGATGCGACGGCGCCGACGCTTCTTCTTCGCGGCGGCCTGCTCCTCGGTCAGTGGGGCATCGCCTGTGGGCGCGCCAGGCTGAGCACCGGTCCGCGCGCGGCGGGGCCGGTGCGCCGGCCGGGGAGGATGCTCGTCGTGCACCCATTCATGCTAGCCGAGAAATCTTGACAGTTGGTGAAAGGTCACCAGCGGCCCTGCCGCGGACGGGGCTGGCAGCGCGGGCACCAGAAGGAGGACCGCCCCATGAAGGGGGTCCGGCGGATCAGCGTCTCCGCGCCGGTCTGGGCACATCGGTCGCAGGCTTTCCCCTCCTGCCCATAGCACTGCAGAGAGCGGTCGAAGTAACCCGAAGTGCCGTTCACATTCACATACAGCGCGTCGAAGCTGGTGCCGCCGGCAGCCAGCGCGGCCTCCATGACCTCGCTGACAGCGCTGAGCAGCCGTGCCGTCTCGGCCCGGGTGATGGTCTCGGTGCGTCGGGCGAAGTGCAGCCCGGAGAGCCAGAGTGCCTCATCGGCGTAGATGTTGCCCACTCCGGAGAGCAGCTGCTGGTCCAGCAGGGCCCGCTTCAGCCCGGACCGGCGCCGGCGCAGCGCCCGGAAGAGCTGCTCGGCGGTCACAGCCGGCTCCAGCGGGTCCGGACCGATATGGGCCGCGCCCTCGGGCACCGCACCGCTGGGATGCTCCGCCGGCACCAGGGCTGAGATCTGCATCCCGCCGAAGATCCGCTGGTCCACGAAGCGCAGCTGGGCCGGCTCTTGGGCGCTGAGCCGCAGGGTGATCTTCAGGTGCTTCTCCCGGGGCGCCTCGCTGTCCTCGATGAGCACTTGGCCGCTCATGCCCAGGTGGATGAGCAGAGCGGCCCCCGCCCGCTGATCAGCCTCCGGGGAGCTCAGCGGGATCCAGAGGAATTTGCCGCGGCGCTGGGGTGTGCCGAGTTGAGCCCCGGTGAGGGTGCTGATGAATTGCTCGGTCCCCTCGGCGTGGCGGCGCAGGCTGCGCGGGTCATGGACCTCAGTGCCCAGGACGGTGCGTCCGGCGGCCCAGGTCTCGACGCCGCGGCGCACCACTTCGACTTCGGGAAGCTCAGGCACTGCAGACCTCCTCTTCGGCTCAGGCGGGGGCGCCCGGCGCCCGGTCCAGGACCAGGGTGAGGATGTCGTCGCTGCCGGAGAGTCCGACCAGCTGCTCCACTGTGGCGCGGGCGGCCTCGCGCTCGGCCTCCTTCTTGGAGGGGCCCGAGCCGGAGGCGTAGGAGTCTCCGCCCATGGTGAGCGTGGCGGTGAAGGACTTGTCGTGGTCGGGACCGAAGTCCTCGATCACGTACCGGATGTCGCCGAGCTCCCGCTCCGAGGCGATCTCCTGGATGGTGGTCTTCCAGTCCTTGCCCGCTGTCATGGCTTCCTCATCGGAGAGCAGCGGGGTGACCATGCGCAGCACGAGCTTCCGGGCCGTCTCCAGTGAGGTGGAGAGGTAGGCCGCGCCGATGAGCGCCTCCATGGTGTCGGCCAGGATCGAATCCTTCTGCTGACCCTTGGTGCGGCGCTCGCCGGTGCCCAGGCTGATATGCGGACCGATGTCCAGACTGCGCGCGATGCGCGCCAGCGCCCGGGTGCTCACCAGCGCAGAGCGCAGCTTGGCGAGGTCTCCCTCAGGCAGGTCCGGATAGGTCCGGTAGAGGTAGTCGGTGACGGAGAATCCCAGCACCGAATCGCCCAGGAACTCCAGGCGCTCATTGGTGGGGATGCCGTCGTTCTCGTAGGAGTACGAGCGATGTGTCAGGGCAAGACGAAGAGTCTCGGGGGCTATATGCACCCCGAGACTCTTCACAAGCTCTTCGTGTCCCTCCACGTCAGTACGAAGGGAATCAGGCGTCGGCGACTTTGCGACCCTTGTACTCGTAGAACAGGGCGGAGCCGGCCGAATCGGTCACCAGCTTGGCCTGGTGGGGCTTGCTGTACACCACGCGACCGTTCTCCACAGTCTTCACCAGCTTGGGGGTCTCAGCCTTCCACTGGGAACGGCGGTGACGGGTGTTGGCACGGGACTTCTTCCGCTTCGGAACAGCCACAGCGTCTCTCTTCTCTCTCGATGGTGGTCAGTTGTCTTGGTCAGTGTTCAAGTCCAGGTCCGCCAGAGCGGCCCAGCGGGGATCGAGCTGCTCGTGAGCATGCTCCGGGTCCTCCTCCATGCGGAATCCGCACTGGGAGCAGAGCCCCGGGCAGTCCTCTCGGCAGACCGGCTGGAACGGCAGGGCCGAGACCATCAGGTCCCGCAGCACCGGCTCCAGGTCGATGATGAGCTCCTCACCGATGACCCGCTCATCCTCACTGTCGGCCTCCTCGGAGTCGGGCTGAGCCCGATCCGGGTAGACGAACAGCTGCATGACGTCCACAGTGAGCGGATAGCCGATCTCATCGAGGCAGCGCCCGCACTGTCCGGCCACCTGCGCGGAGGCGGTGCCGGTCATCAGCACGCCCTCATGCACAGATTCAAGCCGCAGGTCGAGGTCGAGATCGCTGCCTTCCGGGAAGCCGACCAGCACCGCCGCGAAATCTGCGGGGACCGCAGCCGTTCTGCTCAGATGTTGCTGAGTTCCGGGCTTACCCTTCAGCTCTTTCACATCCGCGGAGAGCTCGGACTTCGCCATCACTCCCCCTTGGAACGTCGCGGCAAAACTTCTGGTGAATCTTCTTGACAGACGGCAGACATCAAGACCGACATAACAGTCTATCAGAGATCTGCGGCGAACTCCTTGAGCCAGCCGCGCAGATCTGCGCCCAGGTCCTCGCGGTCCACGGCCAGGGTCACCACGGCCTTGATGTAGGACAGCTTATCGCCGGTGTCGTAGCGGCGGCCACGGAAGATGACCGCATGCACACCGCCGCCTTCCTCGGCCGGCTTGGAGGCCATGGCCTCCAGCGCGTCGGTCAGCTGGATCTCATCGCCCTTGCCCGGAGGGGTCTGCTCCAGCTGGTCGAAGATGGCCGGGTGCAGGACGTAGCGGCCGATCACGGCCAGGTTCGACGGAGCATCGGCCGGCTCGGGCTTCTCCACCATGCCGCCCACCGGCACGACCTCGGCGCCGGAGTCGGTGAAGCGGTCCTCAGCCTTATCACGCCCGCCGGCGTCGATCACGCCGTAGGCGGAGATGTTCTCCTCCGGGACCTCCATCACTGCGATGACCGAGCCGCCCAGGCGCTGCTGGGTCTCCAGCATGGTGGTCAGCAGCTCATCGCGCTCATCGATGAGGTCGTCGCCCAGCAGCACAGCGAAGGGCTCGTCGCCCACATGCTGCCTGCCGCACAGCACGGCGTGGCCCAGGCCCTTGGCCTCGCCCTGACGGACGTAGTGGATGTCGCCCAGCTCGGTGGCCTTGCTCACGGCGGCGAGCTTCTTCTCATCGCCCTTGGCGCGCAGCGTGGCCTCCAGGGCCGGGGCGGAGTCGAAATGGTCCTCCATCGCCTTCTTATTGCTGCCGGTGATCATCAGGATGTCGTCCAGGCCGGCACCTGCCGCCTCAGCCACCACGTACTGGATGGCGGGCTCGTCCACCACAGGCAGCATCTCTTTGGGCATAGCCTTGGTGGCGGGCAGGAAACGCGTACCGAGACCGGCCGCAGGGATGACAGCTTTGCGGATGGGAGTCGTCGAGCTCATGAGCACACCTTAGCCGACTTGGTGTTTCAGCTGCTGGCGCCACGGTCGGTGAGGCGCCGGAACACAGCCCGGGGCACGAAGTCCGAGATGTCCCCGCCCAGGGAGTGGACCTCTTTGATGAGGGTGGAGGACAGATGGGTGTAGTGCCCGTCGGCGGGCAGATACACTGTCTCCAGCCCGGAGAGATGACGGTTCATCGTGGCCATGGGGCTTTCATAGGCCAGGTCCCGGCTGTCTCGCAGGCCCTTGACCACGGCGTGGATCCCCTCGGCCCGGCAGAAGTCGGTGAGCAGGCCCTGGCCCAGCGGCTTCACGGTGACGCCCCGGACATAGGAGAAGGTCTCCCGGGTCATCTCGATCCGCTCCTGAAGGGAGAACAGCGGCGCCTTGTGCATATTCGCGGAGACCGCCACGATCACCTCGTCGAAGAGGTTGGTGGCACGGGCGATGATCTCGACGTGGCCGTTGTGCAGCGGGTCGAAGGATCCTGGACAGACTGCGGACTGCATGTGTCCGACACTACTATGAACGCCATGCTCCCGAAGTCTCCGCAGGACCACGTGACGCCTGCCTCCGCCGCACAGCCCACTGCCGACCCGCTGTCGCCGCCCTCCCCCTGGGCCCGATCCGCCGCCGGAGCCAACACCTTCGACCACGCCGCCGGCACGGTGCTTCCCACCATCTACGAGCGCACCACTGCGGCGGCCATCGCCCATGAGGCGGTCAATCTGGGCCAGGGCTTCCCGGACCGGGAGGGACCCGAGTGGCTGCGCCAGGCCGCGGCCCAGGCGCTGACCGATCCTGCCGTGGGACCTTCCAACCAATACGCTCCGGGGCTGGGGCTGCCGGTGCTGCGTGAAGCGGTGACCGAGGACCACCTGCGGCGCACCGGGATCAGCCTGGACCCGTCATCTGAGGTTATGATCACCACCGGTGCCACGGAGGCCATCGCGGCCAGCATCCTAGCCTTCGCGTCACCGGGCAGCCAGGTGCTGACCTTCGAGCCGCATTACGACTCCTACGGCTCCATGGCCGCCCTGGCCGGGGCCGAGCTCGTGGGCGTTCCGCTCAGCGGCCCGGAGTTCCACCCCGATATGGACGCCTTGGAGGCCGCTGTCACCGAGCGGACCTCCATGCTGCTGCTGAACACTCCGCACAACCCCACCGGAACGGTCTTCACGGAGCAGGAGCTGCGCCGGGCGGTGGGGATCGCCCGGCGTCACGGCCTGGTCATCATGTGCGATGAGGTCTACGAGCAGCTGGTGCTGGAGGCTGACCAGCAGCATCGTTCGATCCTCTCCATCTCCGGTGCCGCTGAGGTGGCCGTGGCCATCGGTTCGGCCGGGAAGTCCTTCTCGTTGACCGGTTGGAAGATCGGCTGGCTCTGCGGCTCAGCGGAGCTGGTGAACCGGATCCGCGGGGTCAAGCAGTTCCTGACCTTCTCCTCCGGTCCGGGCTTCCAGTGGGCGGTGGCCCAGGGCCTGCAGGACGACCGCGGCTTCTTCGCGGAGAACGCGGCCTCCTTGGCTGCGGCCCGCGATCTGCTGCACAGCGGTCTGCACAGCGCCGGGCTGCGCCCCAACCGGGCGGCGTCGGGGTATTTCCTGCTGGCCGACATCTCCGAGGCCACTGATCTGGACGATGTGGCCTTCTGCCGACTGCTGGCCGAGGAGGTGGGTGTGGCCGCCATACCGGTGTCCTCGCTGATCATCCAGCACCGGTCGGACCAGCGCAGTGCAGATGCGCCGGATCCGTTGCGGCGGCTGGTGCGCTTCGCCTTCTGCAAGCGGCTGAGCTCCTTGGAGGAGGGCATCGACCGGATGGTCTCCCGGCTGCCGAAGGTGCTCTAGACGGGGTTCGGGCGCTCTAGGTGGGTTCGGCCAGCCAGATATGCGTGCTGCCGTAGCGCTGGTCCTGGAAGCAGACCATTCCCTCGGGCCAGCTGGGCTCCGGGCTGTGCTCATCGCGCTCGACCACCACAGTGGCCGCCCCATGGAGCTGAGGGAGCGCGGCGGCCAGGATCTTGGCCAGGGCCTCCTCCCCCAGCTGATACGGCGGATCCAGGAAGAGCAGCTCGATGGGCGGCCCCTGCCGGCCGTTGAGATAGCGCAGCGCATCGGCCTTGTGGACGCTGGTCACCTCGCCGAAGAGGGCGGCGTTGCGGCTCAGCGTGCGGTGGGCGGCCTCCGCCTTGTCCACCAGTTCGGCGGAGGCGGCGCCGCGGCTCAGCGATTCGAAGCCCAGGGCACCCGATCCGGCGAAGAGATCCACCACGACGGCGTCGATGAGGGCGTCATAGCCCTCCAGGCGGGAGAACAGCGACTCCTTGACCCGGTCACTGGTGGGGCGGGTGGCGTCGGTGGGCACGGCGTGCAGCCGACGGCCCTTGTGTGTGCCGGCGATGATCCTGGACATCAGCAGCTCCTGAAGACGTCGGTGCGACTAGCCATGCTGGATGAACTCCTCGGCCCGCTCATGCTCGCTGAGCCAGGCGTCCACCGTCTCGCGCAGATCAGGGTGCTGCTCCCAGCCCGGATCCTGTTCGCTGAGCTGACGGATATGCTCCGCCGCCCGGGCGATCTGCTGCTCATGCCGGCTGACCCGCAGCAGCTTCAGCGAGGAGGCTCGGCCCGCCTGGGAGGCTCCGAGTATATCTCCCTCGCGGCGTCGCTCCAGATCCAGCCGGGCCAGCTGCATCCCATCGCTGTGGGAGGCCACTTCGCGCAGCCGCTCCAGGGAAGGGTGGGCGTCCGGGAGGCGGGTGACCAGCAGGCACAGGCCCTGGGCGGATCCTCGGCCCACGCGGCCGCGCAGCTGATGGAGGGTGGAGACCCCGAAGGCATCAGCATCCAGGATGGCCATCACCGTGGCGTTGGGGACGTCCACGCCGACTTCGATCACAGTGGTGCTGACCAGCAGGTCGATCTCACCGCGTTCGAAGGCACGCATGGTCTGCTCGGTGGTCTCCGCATCCATCCGGCCGTGCAGCGGGGCCTGCCGGACGTCCTTGAGCAGCGGGTGTTCGGCCAGCCGCTCCGCCATGAGCTCCACCGAAGCGTCGGCGGCCTCGTCCACGCCGGCCCGGTCCATCTGGCCCTCTGCGCCGCCGGTGTCCTTCTGGGTGATCCTGGGGCAGACCACATAGACCTGGTGGCCCTGGGCGATCTCCTCGGCGATCCGCTCCCACACGCGTCCGATGACCCGCGGGCCCAGCGTCATCTGCGCCAGATGCGTCTCAATGGGCTGCCGACCTCCGGGCAGACCCTCCAAGAGGGTGAGCTCCAGGTCCCCGAAGGCTGTCATCGCCACAGAGCGCGGGATGGGGGTGGCGGACATGACCAACATATGCGGCGTGGCCGCATAGCGGCTGCGCAGCGCATTGCGCTGTTCGACGCCGAAGCGATGCTGTTCATCGATGACCACCAGTCCCAGATCGGCGAAGTGGACCTGCTCGCCCAGCACCGCATGGGTGCCGACCACCAGGTCCGTGGTGCCTGAGGCGATGTCAAGCAGCGCTTTCTTCCGCTCGGCGGTGCTCATCGAGCCGGTCAGCAGCGTGAGCCTCAGCTGGGGCCGCTCCCCCTCGCAGAGCGGGCCGAGCATGCGCCGCAGAGAGCGTTCATGCTGGGCGGCCAGCACTTCGGTGGGCGCGATGAGGGCAGCCTGGCCGCCGGCGTCGGCCACATGGAGCATGGCGCGCAGGGCGACCAGCGTCTTGCCGGAGCCCACCTCGCCCTGCAGGAGCCGGTTCATCGGCTCACTGCCGGAGAGGTCCTGGGCGATCAGCTCCCCGCAGCGCTGCTGGCCCTCGGTCAGGGCGAAGGGAAGCTGGGCGTCGAAGGCGGTCAGGAGACCCTCAGCACAGAACGGCCGCGGCACCGCGGGGGTCTGGCGGAGCTGCTGGCGGCGGCGCTCCAGCAGCGCCTGCAGCAGGAAGGCCTCCTGGAACCGCAGGCGCTCCAGGCCGCGCTCGGGCTCCCCGAGGTCCTCGGGGCGGTGGACCATGCGGTACGCCTCGGCCAGGCTGGGGAGGCCTTCGGCCGCACGGACGGAGTCGGGCAGCGGATCCGGCCAAGCCCGGACATCGGTGAGGTCCAGCAGGATCTGCACGCAGCGGTGGATCTCCCAGCTGGAGAGCCCGGACTTGGCCGGGTACAGCGGCACCGGGGCGCTGCCCTCGCCCAGCTGAGCGGCGGCGTCGTCCTGTTCATCGGCGAGCACGGTGAACTCCGGGTTGTTCAGCGTGAGCTCCCCTGCGTAGCTGCCCACTTTTCCGTGGAACATGGCCCGGACGCCGGGGGTCAGCTGGCGGCGGGCGTTCCAGCCCTGGAAGAAGGCCATCTTGAGCCGCCCGCCCACGATGTCTTCGACGATCACCTCCACCAGGACGCCGCGGCGGCGCTGCATGCGCCGCTCCGAGCAGCTGAGCACCTGGGCGATGAAGGTGACGTGTTCGTCCTCGCGCAGATCCACGAAGGAGGAGAGCTGCCCGTATTCGATGTAGCGGCGCGGATAGTGGTCCAGCAGCTCGGAGGCGGTGCTGAGCCCGAACTCCTTCTCCAGCTTGGCGGCGGCCTTGCCCCCGAGCAGTCGCTCCAGGGAGGTGTTCGGGCAGACGTCGGAGGCCACGCTCAGTGCTCCGTTTCGGCACCGTAGAGCGGTGCTGCGGTGTAGGTGGTCACCTCGCCGGACGCGTGGATGACCTGGGAGGCCTCCTCCTCGGTGCCGGCGTGGACATGGATGCGCCACCGGTAGCTGCCCTGCTCATCAGCTTCGGCGTCGATCGGGGTGATGATCACTGACTCCCCCACCTCGTCCAGCTGGTGGCGCAGCGAGGCGGCCCCCAGCGGGTCCAGGCGGACGGTGCACATGATCTCCACGTGGTCCTCGTCCTCGGCTCCGGCCGGCTGGGCCGCCGGCTCCCGCTCCAGACCGTGCAGCCCTTCGAGCAGATGGGGGTCCGGCTCAGTGCCGGTCACCGCCGCACGCAGAGCATCGAAGATGATGAGCAGCCCGGTGCCGCCGGAGTCGACGACGCCGGCGCGAGTGAGCGCCTCCAGCTCCCCCTCGGTGGCCACCACGGCCTGGCGCGCCACCTCAAGCATGGAGTCCAGGGAGTCGATGAGAGCGGTACGGCTCTCGGGCTCCTCGGCAGCGGCGGCCTGCTGGCGGGCGCAGGCGCGCACGGCGTCCAGGACAGAGAGCATGGTCCCGCCCACCGGATCGCTCAGCGCGGACCAGGCGCGCACGCTGCCGTGCTCCAAGGCCTGGTCCAGGGCGCCGATGGTCAGACGTTCATGACCGTGCAGCGGTTCGGCGAATCCGGAGAGCAGCACGGCCAGAAGGGTCCCGGAGTTACCGCGGGCCTCGGCCATGGCCTCCGTGCCGGCGGTGGCCAGCAGCGCGCCGAGGTCCTCCTCGCTCTGCTCGGCCGCCTGCCGCGCAGCGGCCATCGTGGCGAGCATATTGGCCCCGGTGTCGGAGTCCGCCACTGGGAACACGTTGAGCCGGTTCAGGCTGTCCCCGTGGGCGCGCAGAGCCTGCTCTGCCAGGAAGAACCACCGATGGACGGCGGCATGGCCCCTGATCCTGCCCTTATGCTGCTGCTCGACCATCAACGGCTCTGCACGTACTCCTGGAATTCGTCGTTGCGCAGGGCGTCGCCGATCTCGGCGGCAGCCTCGGCATCATGGACCACGATGGACTGGCCGTCGGCGGAGGTGCCGAGGCCCAGGTTGGGCATGGTGAACATGTCGATGCCGCCGTCGTCGACGTTCCGCAGCTCCCAGCCCAGGGATCCCACCGTACCGGAGTCCAGCTCATGATCCACCACCATGTAGGGGGCGAAGGTGTCCACCATGTCGTGGACCCGGGCCGGGTTGGAGAGGGTGGAGGGTGAGAGGACGCCGTCGAGGACGCCGCGGATGAAGACCTGTTGGTTGCGCACACGGGAGTAGTCGCCGTCGCCGAAGGCCTGGCGCTCACGCACGAAGGCCATGGCCTGCTCGGAGTCCAGGTGCTGCTCCCCCTCGGAGAAGCTGTAGCCGCCGGTGCTCTGGAAGGCCTCCGGAGAGTTCACGGCGACCCCGTCCATGGCGTCCACCAGCCCTTGGAAACCGGCCAGATCGATGGAGGCCACATGGTCGATGCGCACATCGATCAGCGACTCCACGGTCTCCACGGTCAGCGGGATGCCGCCCAAGGTCAGGGCCGCGTTGACCTTGGCCTCGCCGTGGCCCGGGATCGGGACCCAGGTGTCACGCATGATGGACATGACCTGCATGCTGTCCCGGTCTCCGGGGATGTGCACCAGCATCATCGTGTCCGAGCGGGCACCGCCGGGGACCATCGGCAGCTCCTCCTCCTCGCCGGAGCCACCGCCGGAGTCAGCACCCAGAAGCAGGATGTTCAGCGACTCGTCGTCCTCATCCTTGGGCGGGCGCTCGGCCTCCTCCGGGAAGGTCTCCTCAGGCTCGAAGGTCTGGACCTGATCGTCATAGGCGTCGCCGAGTGAGTTCAGATACATCAGGGCCGCGATCAGCGCGCCGCCCACCAGGACGACCATCGATGCCATGATGATGAAGACAGCCTTGCGGCCGCGTCTGCGAGGCTTGGGACGGCGCTGCGCCTCATCCTCCTCGTGGAAGATCTCCTGCGTCATCTGATTTTCCCCATCTTGCTGTGCGAGTAGACTGCCTCTAAGGATAAGTCATGAAGAAACCCCTGAAAGACACTCCTGCGCGAAGACGCGCCCTGAGCGCGGTCATCATCGGCTCCGCCCTTCTCAGCACGACGGCCTGCGCCTCCACCGCCGCCGTCGATCCGGCCCCGAACGCCGCCGATCCGGAATGCGCCGAGGTGATGCTGGCCCTGCCGGAGTCCATCGGCGATCATGACCTGCGCCAGACCGATTCCCAGTCCACCGCCGTATGGGGCGACCCTGCTGCGGCCGTGGTGCGCTGCGGCGTCCAGCCTCCGGGCCCCAGCACGGAGCACTGCGTGAGCGCCGACGGCGTGGACTGGCTCTCCGTGGAGGAGGGCGAGAACTGGCGGCTGACCAGCTACGGCCGCGAACCCACGGTGGAAGTGGTCCTGGACGTGGAGCGCGTGGCCTCCTCCACGGCCATGGTCTCGGTGGGCCCCGCGGTGGAGAACATCGAGCAGGACCGCACCTGCACCGCCGTGGAGCAGGAGATCGAGGAGACCGAGGACGAGGTCGACGTCTCCGAGTGAGGCTGCGCCGCAGACCGCGCCTCAGCGCAGGCCGGCGGGGCGCTCCAGGGCCAGAGTGATCAGCTCGGTGATCAGCTCCGGGTAGTCGATCCCGGTGGCCTTCCACATCTGCGGGTACATGCTGATCGGGGTGAAGCCCGGCATGGTGTTGACCTCGTTGATCATCACCTCGCCGTCCTCGGTGCAGAAGAAGTCCGCCCGGGAGATGCCCTCGGCGTCCAGCGCCTCGAAGGCGATGACAGCCTGACGGCGGATCTCCTCGCTGATCTCCTCCGGCAGGTCCGCCGGGCAGGACAGGTCGGCGGCCGAGGCATCGGTGTACTTGGCGGTGAAGTCGTAGAACTGGTGGGCCTGGGAACCGTCGTGCACCACGATCTCGCCGCAGAGCGAGGCCCGGGCGCGGGAGGTCCCGCGGCCGCCGAGCACACCGCATTCGATCTCGCGGCCGGCCAGACCCTGCTCCACCACGACCTTGGGGTCGTGCTTCTGCGCCCCAGCGATGGCCTGCTCCAGCTGGGACCAGTCCTGGATGCGGGTGATGCCCACCGAGGAGCCGGCCCTCGCCGGCTTCACGAAGACCGGCAGCTGGAGCCCCTTGACCCGCTCCACGGCCTCAGCCGGGTCATCGGCCCACTGGCGGGCCGTGATGGTGACGTAGGGGCCGACCTTCAGGCCTGCGGCCTCGAAGGCGATCTTCATGAAGTGCTTATCCATGCCCATGGCAGAGGCCAGCACACCGGCGCCCACATAGGGCAGGCCGGCCAGCTCGAGCATGCCCTGGACGGTGCCGTCCTCGCCGAAGGGACCATGCAGCAGCGGCAGGACCACATCCACCTCTCCCAGGGAGGAGGCGGAGCCGTCGGCGCCGATCTCCAGCAGCTCGGTGGAACGCTCAGTGGATCCGGCGGCTCCGGAGAAGAGCTGCACGGTGGCCTCAGCGGGAGCCACGCGGGGCAGCTGCTCGCCGACGAAGGAGTAGGTCTTGGGATCCTGGGTGGGACGCACCCACTGTCCGGCCGCGGTGATGCCCACCGGCACCACGTCGAAGCGCTCGGAGTCGATGGCGTTGAGCACACCCGCCGCGGTGACGCAGCTGACCGCATGCTCGGAGGACTGGCCTCCGAAGAGCACGAGCACACGGGGCTTCTTCGCGTGCTCGGTCTGGTTCTTCGCGGCCATGTCGATCACTTTCCTTCGGCTTTGAGGTCGCGGGCGAGCAGCAGGGACGCGATGGTGTCCACATCCAGGGAGCCGTTGAGCACAGCCACCACTGCCTCGGAGATGGGCATTTCCACTCCGTTGCGGCGGGCCAGCTCCAGCACGGCGGAGCCGGACTTCATCCCCTCAGCGGTCTGGGTGAGCTGTTCGGTCACCTGCGCGGTGTTCAGGCCTTCGCCCAACAGGCGGCCGGCCGAGCGGTTGCGGGACAGCGGGGAGGCGCAGGTGGCCACCAGATCGCCCAGCCCGGCCAGGCCGGAGAAGGTCTCCAGCCGGCCGCCCAGCACAGTGGCCAGACGGGTGGTCTCAGCCAGGCCGCGAGTGATGACCGAGGCCTTGGAATTGTCCCCCAGGTTCTGGCCGTCGCAGATGCCCACGGCCAGGGCGATCACGTTCTTGACGATGCCGGCAATCTCCACGCCCACCACATCGGTGTTGGTGTAGGGCCGGAAGTAGGAGTTGTTGCACAGCCCGGCGATCAGCTCGGCGGTCTGCTCACCCTCGCAGGCCACCACGGAGGCGGTGGGCTCCTCTCGGGCGATCTCCATGGCCAGGTTCGGTCCGGAGACCACGGCGATGCGCGAGGGCTCGAGTCCGAGCTCAGCGGCGATCACCTCGGACATGCGCATATCGGTGCCGCGCTCCAGGCCCTTGATCAGCGAGACCAGCACGGCGTGCGGAGCCAGGACATCGGCCAGCTGGCCCAGGTGGGAACGCAGGTGCTGGGCCGGCACGGCCAGCACGACGACGTCGGCGGCCTCCACTGCCTCGGTGAGGCTGCTGGTGGCCGTGATGGCCTCCGGCAGGACGGTCTCACCGAGATAGGTGCTGTTGGTGTGCCGAGTGGCGATCTCCTCAGCGATCTCGGGGCGGCGCGCCCACAGCGAGATCTCCACGGCCTCCGAACCGGTGGTCACGGCGTCTGCCATCACCTTGGCGAAGGTGGTCCCCCAGCTTCCGGCGCCGAGCACGGCGATCTTCTGCACGGGAGTATCACTCATCGGGATGCACCTGCCTGCGCGGGACCCGCTGCCGCAGGGCACGGTCCCAGATATGGTCGGGGGCCTCCTCATCGCGGAGCTCCGCGACGCCGGAGGTCAGGGCGTCTTCGATCCGTTCGGTGGCCTCGGCCAGCACGTGGCGGCCCAGCGGCTGGTCCCGCAGGTCGTCCAGGTCCACCGTCTCGCCCACGTTCAGCCGGTACTTCTTCCTCGGCAGCGGGCGCGGGGCCTTGGCATAGGGCGGCAGGAAGTCCTGGACTCCCCAATGCGTGATCGGCACGATCGGAGCACCGGTGGTCAGGGCCAGCCGTGCCGCGCCGGTCTTGGAGCGCATGGGCCACAGGTCCGGGTCCCGGGTCAGTGTGCCCTCAGGGTAGATGATGATCGCCCCGCCCTCGTCCAGGACCTCCTGGGCCACCGTCAACGACTTATGCGACTCACGCTGATCGCGGATGACCGGGATCTGTTTGAGCCCTCGCAGAGCTGCGCCGAGCACCGGAATCTTGAACAGCGAGTCCTTGGCCAGGAAGTGCGGCGTGTTCCCACCCATGTAGACCGCGTGGGCCACCGCCAGCGGGTCAAGCTCCGTCACATGGTTGGCCACCACGATGTAGCCGCCGGAGGGCAGCCGCTCCATCCTCTGCCAGTCCTTGCCCATCAGCAGGTTCAGGCTGGGGCGGGCCACCACAGCGGCGATGCGGAACGCGGCGGAGCGCCGCGGTCCGGCGCTGCTCTGATCGTCAGAAGTCACGGCAGACAGCCTATCTGAGGAGGCAGGATGTGCGGCGCAGCCCGGAGGGCTCAGCGCGTGGTCAGCTCGATGTCGGCGCCGAGGCCGCTGATCTTGTCGATGAAGTGCTCGTAGCCGCGGTTGATGATCTCGATGCCGGTCACCTCGGAGGTGCCGTTGGCGGCCAGAGCAGCGATCAGATGCGAGAACCCGCCGCGCAGATCCGGAATGTCGATGGTGGTGCCCTTGAGCTCCGAGGGCCCGGAGATGACTGCTGAGTGCAGGAAGTTCCGCTGGCCGAACCGGCAGGGGTTCGAGCCCAGGCACTCCCGGTGCAGCTGGATGGAGGCACCCATGCGCTTGAGCGCATCGGTGAAGCCGAAGCGGTTCTCGTAGACGGTCTCGTGGACGATGGAGACGCCGTGGGCCTGGGTCAGCGCCACGACCATGGGCTGCTGCCAGTCGGTCATGAAACCGGGGTGCACATCGGTCTCCAGCACCAGCGGCTGGAGCTGTCCGCCCCCGTGCCAGAAGCGGATGCCGTCGTCGTCGACCTCGAACTCGCCGCCGATCTTGCGGTAGGTGTTCAGGAAGGCGGTCAGATCGCGCTGAGCCGCCCCTTCCACGTAGATGTCGCCGCGGGTGACCAGGGCCGCAGAGGCCCAGGAGGCCGACTCGTTGCGGTCCGGGATGGCGCGGTGCTTATAGCCGGAGAGCTTGTCCACACCTTCGATGCGGATGGTGCGGTCGGTGTTGACCGAGATGATCGCACCCATCTGCTGAAGGAGTGCGATCAGATCGTGGATCTCGGGTTCCACGGCGGCGTTCTTCAGCTCCGTGATGCCCTCGGCCAGCACCGCGGTCAGCAACACCTGCTCCGTGGTGCCCACCGAGGGGTAGGGAAGATCCAGCTTGGCGCCTTTGAGACCCTTGGGCGCGGTGATATGGATGCCGGTCGCCTGTTTGTCCACCACAGCGCCGAAGTTGCGCAGCACCTCGAGGTGGTAGTTGATCGGGCGATCGCCGATGCGGCAACCGCCCAGGTCAGGGATGAAGGCCTCGCCCTGCTTATGCATCAGCGGGCCGCAGAAGAGGATCGGGATGCGGGAGTCGCCGGCGTGGGCGTCGATCTCCGAGTGCTCAGCGTTGCGCATCTGGCGCGGATCGAGCGTGAGGTCGCCGTTCTCCGGGCCGGCGTCGACCTTCACACCGTGGATCTGCAGCAGGTTCCGGACGATCTCGACGTCCTTGATCTCCGGAACGTTGCGCAGCTGCGAGGGCTCATTGCCCAGCAGCGAGGCGACCATCGCTTTGGGGACCAGGTTCTTGGCGCCGCGGACGCGGACGCTGCCCTGGAGCGGCTTTCCACCCTGGATGGTGAGCAGTTTGGCCATATCGACTCGATGGTCCCTTCATAGATCCGGATTCTCGCCATGCCACTGTAACCAACGTTTCTCCGCAGACTGTCCAATTCCGCCGCCTGCGAAGGCAACGATTCGGTCAAGGCTCAGATGCGCGCAGGCAGGGTCTTGGGCTTGAACGGGAGCCGCGAGGCCTCGAATTCGCGGATGGAGGACTCCTCCTTCAGCGTGAGCGAGATATCATCCAGCCCCTCCATGAGGCGCCAGCGCGTGTAGTTGTCGATCTCGAAGGTGGTGTCCACCGAGCCGCAGCGCACCGTCCGGCTCTCCAGGTCCACGGTGACCTCAGCGCCCGGAGTGTTCTCCAGCTCCTTCCAGATCAGCTCGACGTCGGTCTGGGCCACCTTGGCGGTGAGCAGCCCCTGCTTGGCCGAGTTGCCGTAGAAGATGTCGGCGAAGCGCGAGGCGATGACCGCTCTGAAGCCGTAGTCCTTCAGCGCCCAGACGGCATGCTCACGGGAGGAACCGGTGCCGAAGTCGGGGCCGGCCACCAGCACGGTGCCGTGCTGGTACTCCGGCTGGTTGAGCACGAAGTCCGGGTTCTTCCTCCAAGAGGAGAACAGGGCGTCGTCGAAACCGGTCTTGGTGATCCGCTTCAGGTAGACGGCCGGGATGATCTGGTCGGTGTCCACATTGGACTGGCGCAGCGGGACGCCGACGCCGGTATGGGTGGTGATGGGTTCCATGGCGGGCTCCTCAGGCAGGCACGGGGGCAGGGTTCAGGATGTCCGAGGGCGCAGAGAGCGTGCCCCGGATGGCGGTGGCGGCGGCCACCACCGGGGAGACCAGATGGGTGCGGCCTCCCTTGCCCTGCCGTCCTTCGAAGTTGCGGTTGGAGGTGGAGGCGCAGCGCTCCCCCGGAGCCAGCTGGTCCGGATTCATGCCCAGGCACATGGAGCAGCCGGCGAAGCGCCATTCGGCGCCGAAGTCCTTGAACACCTGGTCCAACCCCTCGGCCTCGGCCTGCAGGCGGACCCGTTGGGAGCCCGGGACCACGATCATGCGGATGTCCGGGTCCTTGTCCCGTCCCCTGATGATGTCCGCGGCGGCCCGCAGATCCTCCATACGGGAGTTGGTGCAGGAGCCCAGGAAGACGGTGTCCACCCGGATGTCCTTCATGGGGGTGCCCGGTTCCAGATCCATGTAGGTCAGGGCGCGCTCGGCGGAGTCGCGGTCCACCTCATCGGTGAAGTCGCCGGGCGCGGGGACGGCGTCGTTGAGGCTGACGCCCTGACCGGGGTTGGTGCCCCAGGTGACGAAGGGCTCGAGCTCATCGGCGTCGAGGATGACCTCGACGTCGAACTCCGCCCCCTCATCGGTGCCCAGGGACTTCCAGTACTCCACGGCGGCGTCCCAGTCCTCACCCTGCGGGGCGTGGGGCCGGCCCTTCACGAACTCGAAGGTGGTCTCGTCCGGGGCGATCATGCCGGCGCGGGCGCCCGCCTCGATGGACATGTTGCAGATGGTCATCCGAGCCTCCATGGAGAGCTGCCGGATGGCCTCGCCGCGGTACTCCAGGACGTAGCCCTGGCCGCCGCCGGTGCCGATCTTCGCGATGACCGCCAGGATGATGTCCTTGGAGCTGACACCGGGCTTCAGCGTGCCGTCCACGGTGATCGCCATGGTCTTGAAAGGCTTGAGCGGCAGGGTCTGGGTGGCCAGCACATGCTCCACCTCGGAGGTGCCGATGCCCATGGCCAGCGCGCCGAAGGCACCGTGGGTGGAGGTGTGGGAGTCTCCGCAGACCACGGTCATCCCGGGCTGGGTCAGGCCCAGCTGCGGGCCGACCACGTGGACGATGCCCTGGTCGTCATCGCCCAGGGAGTGGATGCGCACGCCGAACTCCTCGGCGTTGGCGCGCAGCGTGTCCACCTGCTTCTTGGAGACCGGATCCGCGATGGGCTTGTTGATCTCGAGTGTGGGAGTGTTGTGGTCCTCCGTGGCGATGGTGAGATCCGGGCGGCGCACGGGGCGGCCTGCCAGGCGCAGCCCCTCGAAGGCCTGCGGGCTGGTCACCTCGTGGACCAGGTGCAGATCGATGTAGAGCAGGTCAGGAGAACGCTGCCCGTCCTTCTCCTCGCCCGGCGCGACGACGTGATCGCGCCAGACCTTCTCTGCCAGAGTGAGCGGCTTCTCCGCGGTCATCGGGTTCCCTTCCGTATGAGCCCTTGTCCCGGCCTCAGCCCAGGAGGTGGCGGGCTGCGGCGGCGAATTGGCGGTATCACCAGAGAAACACCGTTATGACGGGGGTTCCATACCCTGGGAGGGGGTTCTCACTATTTGAGATCACTCAGTCGGTTCGCAGTAGGATGGGAACCATGCCCAGCCAGCCTTCAGCCTCGCAGCCTCCCTCGCTTCCGGCGGATCCGCCGCGACCCCTGAACTCACCCTCGGGAATCGGGGTCATCGACAAGTCAGTGATGATCCTCGACGCTCTCGAGGCGGGACCGGCCTCACTGGCCCAGTTGGTGGAGTGCACCGGCCTGGCCCGGCCCACTGTGCACCGCCTGGCCAGCGCCCTGGTCCACCACCGTTTCCTGAGCCGGGATGTCCGCGGACGCTATGTGATCGGCTCCCGACTGGCCGAGCTGGCCTCGGCAGCCGGCGATGACCGTCTGGTCTCCGCGGCGGGCCCCATCCTGCTGAAGCTGCGCGACGCCACCGGAGAGTCTTCTCAGCTCTACCGCCGCCAGGGCGACTCGCGCGTCTGCGTGGCCTCCGCCGAGCGGCCCATCGGCCTGCGCGACTCCATCCCGGTGGGCACCCAACTCTCTATGAAGGCCGGCTCGGCCGCCCAGGTCCTGCTGGCCTGGGAGGACCACGAGCGCCTGGTGGAGGGCCTGCAGGGCGCCCGCTTCACCCCCACGGTGCTGGCCGGCGTCCGGCGTCGCGGATGGGGCGAGTCCCTGGGCGAGCGCGAAGCCGGCGTCGCCTCGGTCTCAGCACCGGTGCGCGGGCCCTCCGGCCGTGTGATCGCAGCCGTGTCCATCTCCGGGCCCATCGAGCGTCTCTCGCGCCAACCGGGACGGATGCACGCCGCCGTCGTCGTCCAGGCCGCCCATCAGCTCACCGAGCTGGTGCGGAAGAATCCGGAGGCCGCAGAACAGAGCCTCCCAGACCCGGGGCGCCGCCCCTGATCCGTGTTCTCACCGTACTCTCCGCGTTGAGCGCTTAGGATGGGGCCCGTGACTTTGAACATCAGTGTTATAGGTACCGGTTATCTGGGCGCCACCCATGCCGCCTGCATGGCGGAGCTCGGCTTCGATGTGATCGGCGTGGACGTCGATCCGGAGAAGATCGACTCGCTCTCCCGCGGTGAGCTGCCCTTCCACGAGCCCGGCCTGCCCGAGCTGATCCGCAAGCATGTCGACTCCGGCAAGCTGCGGTTCATCACCGACCCCGACTACTCCACAGTCGGCGCCTGGGCGGATGTCCACTTCGTGGCAGTGGGCACCCCGCAGCAACCCGGGGGCACCGGGGCAGACCTGACCTACGTCGACGCCGCGACCGTCGGCCTGGCCGAGGGCATCACCAAGGACTCGCTGATCGTCGGCAAGTCCACGGTCCCGGTGGGCACCGCCCGCCGCCTGGCCGGACTGGTCGAGGAGAAGTCCCGGGACGCAGTGAACGTCTCCCTGTCCTGGAACCCAGAGTTCCTGCGCGAGGGCTTCGCGGTGAAGGACACGCTGACCCCCGACCGTCTGGTGGTGGGCACCGACTCCGACGCCGACGAAGCCGTGCTGCGCGAGGTCTACGCCGAGGCGCTGGAGCGCGAGACCCCCTGGATCAGCACCGACTTCGAGACCGCTGAGCTGGTGAAGGTCGCAGCCAATGCCTTCCTGGCCACCAAGATCAGCTTCATCAACGCCTTCTCCGAGGTCACCGAGGCCGTCGGCGGCAACATCACCACGCTGGCCGACGCGATCGGCTTCGACACCCGCATCGGCCGCAAGTTCCTCAACGCCGGCGTCGGCTTCGGCGGCGGCTGCCTGCCCAAGGACATCCGGGCGCTGCAGACCCGCGTCAGCGAGCTGGGCCTTGACCACACGATGACGTTCCTCGATGAGATGGACAAGATCAACCTGCGCCGCCGCGAGCGCGTGGTCACCCTCTCCGAGAACATCCTGGACGAGCTCGCCGGCAAGCGGATCGCCGTGCTGGGCGTGACCTTCAAGCCGCTCTCCGACGATGTGCGCGACTCCCCCGGCCTGGATGTGGCCAACCGCCTCTACACCGCCGGTGCAGAGGTCTCGGTCTATGATCCCGAAGGCAACGCCAACGCGGCCAAACGCTTCCCGCGCCTGGAGTACGTGGAGTCGCTGGCCGACGCCGCCAAGGACGCCGACCTGGTGGTGCTGACCACAGAGTGGAACGAGTTCAAGGAGCTCACCCCGGCGGGTCTGGACGGTCTGGTGGCGCAGAAGCGCTTCGTCGACGCCCGCAACGTCCTGCCCGCCGCCGACTGGGAGAAGGCCGGATGGACCTTCGCCCAGCTGGGACGGTTCTACGACGGCCTCTGATCGGCAGGGAGCTCTACAAGGAGCTCCAGCCACCCGCTGAGACGGCGTGCTCTGTGATCACACGGGGCACGCCGTCTCTGTGTTCCAGCACCTCTCCGATGCGCCGGAAACCCTCAGGGAGCCCGACGCCGGCGGCGAAGGTGGCCAGCAGCGCGTATTCCTCTCCCCCGGCCAAGACCCAGCCGCGGGCGGCCTGTGCATCTCTGCCCAGCAGGGCCGCGATGGGCTCCAGCTGAGCGGCCTCGGCCTCCAGGACGGCGTCGTCGAGGCGCAGGCTGACGCCTGCTGCGGAGGCGAGGCGACCGGCGTCGCGGATCAGACCGTCGGAGATGTCCATGGCTGCGGTCGCGCCCTGGGAGGCGGCCACCGGGCCTGCGGTGAGCGGCGGATCGGGCCGCTGCTGGGCGGCCCGGCAGTCCCGGATCAGCTCTGAATGGCGCTCCCAGAGCTGCTCCTGCTCGGCGCTTCGGACTGTGCTGTGCCCGGGGGCGGAGCTGTGCTCGAGGAGCTCGAAGCCTGCGGCGGCGCGTCCCAACGGTCCGGCCACGGCGAGGATGTCTCCGGGCTGAGCGCCGCTGCGGCGCAGCACCGGGGTTCCCTCTGCCTGGCCCAGGGCGGTGAGGGTCACGGAGATGGTGTCTCCGCTGCCGAGGTCTCCCCCGGCGATGACACAGCGTTCGGCGCCTTCGGCGCGGCAGGCGCGGACCATGCCGCGGAAGAAGCCCCCCACCCAGTCCACCGGGATGTCGGCGGGCAGGGTCAGGCTGACCAGAAGCGCGGTGGGGACGGCACCCATGGCACTGATGTCGGAGAGGTTCTGGGCAGCCGCCTTGGTGCCCACATCCATAGGCCATTCTTCGGCAGGCTCGTGGGCCACTGAGGTGCTGCCCGGGCCCAGCCACCACTGGCGGCGAAAGTCCTGGCCCTCGCTCATGGTGTCCGTGGTGAGGACGACCTCCGCGGTGGGTTGGGTGTTGCCGGATGAGGGCCGGGCGGTGAAGGCGAGGACGGCGGCGTCGTCATTGCCGGGTCCCACGGCGAGCGCCTGGCCGTGCTGCTCGGCGACGGCGTCGTTATGCGGGGTGATGACCTCCAGGATGGCTGTGAGGACGGCGTCCTCGCCCGCCTGGGCAACAGTGCGTGGGGACCTCTCCATAGCTCCTTATGGTGTCACGTCCCAGCTCAGAGCGCTGTCAACGATTCATGTCACCCCCTCCGCTTAGGCTTCAGTCATGGAACGTGATGAGGTGCGGCAGAGGGTGCGGGACAGGATGCCTGAGCCCGGCGCGCCTGCACCCGATCCGCTGACCGCGGCCCGGCAGTTCCAGGTTCTGGCCCGTCAGGCGGAGGCGGCGCAGCTGCTGGCCATGCTGGAGCATCAGGACGCGCTGGAGGCGCAGGAGAGGATCGCCGAGTTGCCGCTGCATGCCCGTCGGGAGGCCCGGAAGGTTCCGGTCCATCAGCTGGCCCTGGACCTGCGGATGAGCGAACGGACAGTGGCGGTGCTGCTGAGCTCCGCGCGTTTCGCCCGCCGCGAGCTGCCGCAGATGTGGAGGGCCTTCGGTGAGGGCGCAGTCGATCAGCAGAGGCTACGACTGGTGGCTGATGCGGCGGTGGGTTTGGAGTCCGCTGATCATGTGGAGGCCCTGGACGCCGCCGCGGCGAAGAAGGCACCGGAGAGCACCGCGGTACAGCTCAGGCGGTGGCTGAACCGCTATGTGGCACGACTGGGACCAGAAGAGTTCGCCCGCAGCTGTGAGCATGCGCAGCAACACCGTCACGTCCACCTTCAACACCTGGAGAACGGCGTGAGCCTGCTGCAGGCGCTGTTGCCCACTGTGCAGGCCGCCGCCATCGAGAAGCGCCTCCGTGCCGCCGCGCGGGGCCTGGACTGGCCGCAGCCGCGGGAGCCCGAAGCTGCGGAGACGCCGGCCCATTCCCCTGGTCTGACCAGCGCGGGCTCCGATCCGACCGGCCCCGACGTCACCGACCCCGACCTGCAGCCTCACGACCCGCGGACGCTCGGTCAGCGCGAGGCTGACCTCTTGGCCGCATGGCTGCTGGACGGCCGGGTGGGCGGCGCCCCCGTGGAGGCCTCCCTGGCGATCATGGTGCCGGAGGCGACTCTGACCGGCGAGAGTGATGACCCCGCCGTCAGCGCCGACGGTACGTGGGCCGCCCCCGCCCAAGCTGTGCGGGAGCTGGCCTCCACACCAGGATCACAGCACCGCTGGTATGAAGCAGTGACGCGCAGAGCATCGATCGCTGAGGACGAGATCCTGCAGATCAGATACCAGGGCCGCTTCGCTCCGCGGCGGCTGCGTGATGCGGTGGCGTTCCGAGATCGGACCTGCCGCGCCGAGGGCTGCTCGGTTCCGGCGGAGCACTGCGATCTGGATCATCGGATCCCCTGGCCGGAGGGGCCGACCTCCGGGACGAATCTTCAGGCTCTCTGCCGAAGACATCATCGGATGAAGTCCCACGGATATCTGCGCCCTCCCGATCCGGTGGCTGACCGTTGAATCAGCGCCAGTTCGATCAGCGCTGCTGCTCCACCCACTGGCCCAAGGCCTGCGTGTCCAGATCCGCCTCGACGTAGGCTGTGGGCATGGAGGTCGACCCTGAGGTCCAGAGCGCCTACGGAAAGCAGGCTGACGAGTATGCGGCCGTCCTGGGCGCCGTGGACCAGATGCATCCTGACGACAGCGACCACATCCGCATCTGGGGTCGCCGAATCGTGGGGCCGGTGCTCGACATAGGCTGCGGTCCTGGTCATTGGACTGACTTCCTGCACAGAGCGGGCGCGGACATCCGTGGCGTCGATCCGGTGCCGGAGTTCACCGCTTATGCTCGCGGAGAATTCCCGGGAGTCGACTTTCGTACGGCATCGCTGAACAGTACCGGGGCAGACACAGCTACCCTCGCAGGTGTCCTGTGCTGGTACTCGCTGATCCACATCCCACCGCAACAGATGGGCTTCTCCCTGACACAGATTCACAGGCTTCTGCGGCCAGGGGGCGAGCTCCTGGTCGGGTTCTTCCGCCACCCACGCACAGACCGCTTCGAGCATGCCATCACCCCGGCCTATCGATGGTCCGTGGACCATTTCGCCGGTGAGCTCCACGCTGCCGACTTCACCATCTGCGATATCCACCAGCGAGCAGATCCCGACGCACGGCCGCACGCTTCTATCCGAGCGATCAAGCCCCGCGTGCGCTGAATGGACACAGCTTCGGAAGGCACCGGTCTGCAGGAGAGAGCCCCTGCGCGCACCCAGGAGCTCCCCGGTGCGGAGTTGAGCAGGCCCTTCGGCGAGGACTGGGATGTCTGGAAGGTCCGCGGCAGAGTCTTCATGCTCCAGACTCAGGTCACCGGAGAGCCACAGGTGATCCTCAAGGCCCGTCCGGAGGACTCTGCCACGCTGAGCGAGGCCTACACGGAGATCACGCCGGGCGATCACATGAATAAGCGGCACTGGATCAGTCTCTGCCCCGGCGGCGGGATCGACGCCGAGCTCGTGGATGACCTGGTCACCGAGTCCTACCTGCTGGTGGTGGAGAGGAACGTGCCGCGCCGAGAGCGCCCGGTGGACCCGGAGACCTTCGGCCGGTGAACGGGTCGCAGCCTCCGCCGCAGTCCTGAGGCGGAGGATGGTTCCTCAGTCGCATGGCCCATAACACAACAGAGGCCACCGACCTCCAGAAGACCGTCTTCCGCGCCGGGGTCACGCCGGGGTCCTCATCATCCTCGGTCTGATCTGCCTCATCCAGACCGAACAGACCTCGCTCACCGGCTTCTGGGAGTGGACTTCTCGCGCCGGCATCCTGGTGTCGGCGATCCTGATCCCCGCAGGCTTCTTCCTCTCCGCGCTGGAGCCGGGACGGCTCAGGACTGATGCTCGACAGCCTCGAGCAGAAGTTCGTGTACGTCTTCTACAGCGGTCACGCCCTCGGCGGGCACCGGACCACCCGGTGTGCCATGGACGCATGGTGGGAGCTCGTCTTCCGGTCCTGCCCGGAGACCATTTCGACATCCACGAGATCCTCGCCGAGGGACCGCCGTGGAATACAACGGCCGCGGTCCGCAGGACCGTCTCCGGGAATCTCCCCGGCAGCACTCGCTTCGAGAACGCCCTCTTTCGGCGCCTCAGCCTGCACTGAGGCCGCGTCCCATCCGTGGAGACCTTGGAGGACCTCCAAGTCCTCGGCGCCGCGCTTCGACAGACGGGCGAGGCCGGAGTCTCCGAGGCCGCCGCATCACCGATCACCGAGAAAAGTAATCCCAGACACAAGAAAAGCGCTCCTGGAAAATCCAGAAGCGCTTTTATCTATGGTGACCCCAGCGGGATTCGAACCCGCGTTACCGCCGTGAGAGGGCGGCGTACTAGGCCGCTATACGATGGGGCCATAGACCAGTATTCGATTATTCATCATCACAGAGGTGAGGCCCCAGATCAGGTGGATCCGAGGCCTCACGCCTTGTGGTGACCCCAGCGGGATTCGAACCCGCGTTACCGCCGTGAGAGGGCGGCGTACTAGGCCGCTATACGATGGGGCCAGTTGTGATCAATTCCCACAAGAATCGATCCGCTGGGCTACTAGGACTCGAACCTAGAATAACGGTACCAGAAACCGTCGTGTTGCCGATTACACCATAGCCCAATACTGGGATTCTCTATTCGATTACCCTCGTTCCGAGGCCTTCAGGAGTGTCTCCTGCGCGCCCCAGCAACGGATAAATACTTTACACGAGACTTCCCAGCAGATGCAAAATCAGTCCCGAGCGACGACCTCGGCCCGGAAATGAGCCAGTCGCGCCAGGGATGATCCGCGGCCCAGCAGCTCCATGGATTCGAAGAGCGGAGGGGACACCTTGCGCCCGGAGACGGCCGAGCGCACAGCGCCGAAGGCCTTGCGCGGCTTCAGCTCCATCCCCTCGATCAGCGCCTCCCGCAGAGCCTCCTCGATCTTCTCCGTGGTCCACTCAGCCTCGCCGAGCCTCTCCAGGGCCGCCGTGGAGGCATCCAGGGTCTCCAGGACCACTTCCTTCTCCCCCAACCCGCTGAAAGCCTTGGAGTCGATCTCCAGCTCCTCATCGGCCACGAAGAGGAACGCCATCATGTCCGCGCCCTCTGCCAGCAGAGCGATGCGCTCCTGGACCAGCGGCGCAGCACCGTCCAGCAGAGCGCCCTGACGCTCAGTGAGCTCCTCACCCACCAGCTCCAGCTGCTGCAGGTAGGGCACCAGGCGGTCGCGGAAGTCCTGAGCCTCCAAGCGGCGGATATGCGTGCCGTTGATGGCCTCAGCCTTCTTCACGTCGAAGCGCGCCGGATTGCCCAGCACATCGGCCACGTCGAAGTTCTCCACCAGCTGCTCCACGGTGAAGACATCCTCATCGGCCGAGAGTGACCAGCCCAACAGCGCCAGGTAGTTCAGCAGCCCCTCACGGATGAAGCCGCGGTCGCGGTGCAGGAAGAGGTTGGACTCGGGATCGCGCTTGGACAGCTTCTTGCTGCCCTCGCCCATCACATAGGGCAGATGCGCGAAGGCCGGCATGTGAGAAGCCACCCCCACAGCGTGCAGCGCCCGGTACAGGGCGATCTGCCGCGGCGTCGAGGAGAGCAGATCCTCACCACGCAGCACATGGGTGATCTCCATGAGGGCATCGTCCACCGGGTTCACCAAAGTGTAGAGCGGCTTGCCGTTGGCCCGGGCCACCACGAAGTCCGGGGTGGATCCGGCGCCGAAGGTGATCTCACCGCGCACCAGGTCGGTGAAGGTGATGTCCTCCTCCGGCATCCGGAAGCGCAGCACCGGCTCGCGGCCCTCCGCCCGGAAGGCCTCCTTCTGCTCCTCGGTCAGCTCCCGGTCATAGTTGTCATAGCCCAGCTTGGGGTCGCGCCCAGCGGCCTTATGGCGCTCCTCCACCTCCTCCGGGGAGGAGAAGGCCTCGTAGACGAAGCCGGCCTCCTTCAGCTTGACCAGCACGTCCTGGTACATGTCATCGCGCTGAGACTGCCGGTAGGGGCCGTGCGGGCCGCCGACCTCCACACCCTCGTCCCAGTCGATGCCCAACCAGCGCAGGGCCTCGAGCAGCATCTGGTAGGACTCCTCGGAGTCCCGGGCGGCGTCGGTGTCCTCGATCCGGAAGATCAGCTTGCCGCCGGTGTGCCGGGCGTAGGCCCAGTTGAACAGCGCCGTGCGGATCAGACCGACATGCGGAAGACCGGTGGGCGAGGGGCAGAAGCGCACGCGCACCGGGGTGCTGGCGTCGACTGCGGGGATGTCTTTCGGAGGAGCCACGGGGGTGGTCATGATCTTGGAAATCGCTCCTGTCAGCGGTCTCAGTTGCGGAAGTGGTTGGTGAGGGTGCCGATGCCCTCAATCTCGGCGTCGAAGCGGTCACCCGCGCCGAGCTGCCCCACACCGGCCGGAGTGCCGGTGAGGATGACATCGCCGGGCAGCAGCGTGAAGGCCTGGGAGATGTAGGAGATGAGCTCGGGGACGCCGAAGATCATGTCTGCGGTGGTGCCGTCCTGGACGGTCTCGCCGTTGAGCTGGCCGATGATGGTCAGATCCTCCGGGTCCAGCTCGGTCTCGATCCACGGACCCAGCGGGGTGGAGCCGTCGAAGCCCTTGGCGCGGGCCCACTGGCCGTCGGTGCGCTGGGCGTCCCGAGCGGTCACATCATTGGCCACGGTGTATCCGAAGATGACCTCCGGCACGCGCTCCACCGGCACGTCCTTGCAGATGCGGCCGATGACCACGGCCAGCTCGGCCTCATAGCTGACCTCCTCGGAGAAGGAGGGTAGGGTCACCGGCTCATTGGGTCCGGAGACCGCCGTGTTGGGCACCAGGAACAGCAGCGGGGAGACCGGAGCCTCGCCGCCCATCTCCTTCGCGTGGTCGGCGTAGTTCTTCCCGACGCCGATCACCTTGGACCGCGGGATGATCGGCGCCACCAGCCGGACATCCTCCAGCTGATGGGTGGCTTCCACTCCGGGCACCTGCTGGATGCCCTGGTAGAAGGGGTCGCCGACGAGCTGGGTGATGGTCCCCTCCCCCGGCTCGCCTGTGACCAGGCCATAGGACGGTTCAGCGTCTGTGACGAATCGTGCAATGCGCATATCCGCCAGTCTATCGCCCACACGGTGAGGCGTCGGTGTGGCGCACTTGTCGGCGAACGCGCCTGGCTCAGCTCCGAACGGTCAGGCCAGGCGGTGCATCCAGCCGTGGCGGTCCTCCACCGCTCCGGTCTGGATGCCCAGCAGCTCCTCGCGGATGGCCTGGGTGACCTCACCGGTGCCGGTGGAGGCGATGGTCTTCTCCCCGTCCAGCAGCTCGCCGATGGGGGTGATCACCGCGGCGGTGCCGCAGGCGAAGACCTCGGTGATGGTGCCGTCGTTCACGCCGGCCTCCCACTCGTCGAGAGTGATGCGGCGCTCTTCCACGGTCAGGCCGCGGTCCCGGGCCAGCTGCAGCACCGAATCGCGGGTGATGCCCTCCAGGATGGTGCCGGTGAGCTCCGGGGTGATGATCCGGCCGTCGTCGGTCACCAGGAAGACGTTCATGCCGCCGAGCTCCTCAATGGCATTGTCGTGCAGCGGGTCCAAGAAGAGGACCTGGTCGCAGCCCTTCTCCGCGGCCTGCTGCTGCGGCAGCAGGGAGCCGGCGTAGTTGCCGCCGGTCTTGGCTGCACCGGTGCCTCCGGGAGCTGCCCGGACGTAATCGCGGGAGACCCAGATCTTCACCGGCTTGAGCTCGCCGCCGAAGTAGTTGCCCGCCGGTGAGGCGATCACCCGGTAGGAGATCTCCTTGGCCGGGCGCACGCCCAGGAAGGCCTCGGAGGCGAACATGAAGGGACGTAGGTACAGGGCCTCCCCCTCACCGGAGGGGACCCAGTCTCGGTCCGCGGAGACCAGCTGCTCCAGGGACTGGACGAAGTCCTGCTCATCCAGCTCCGGCAGCGCCATGCGACGGGCGGACCTGTTCATCCGGGCCGCATTGGCGAAGGGACGGAAGGTCCAGATGCCGCCGTCGCTGTGGCGGTAGGCCTTCATCCCCTCGAAGACCTCCTGGGCGTAGTGCAGCACGGCCGCCGCCGGGTCCAGGGTGATGGGGGCGTAGGCCTCCACACGCGCGTTCTGCCACCCGGCCTCTGCGGTCCAGTCGATCACCGCCGTGTGGTCGCTGAAGTTGGTCCCGAATCCGGGGTTCTTCAGCACCTCGACGATCTGCGCAGGGTCGGTGGGGTTCGGGTGGGGAACGACGTCGAACTTCACAGTGTCTCCTTGATCTTCGCGACGAAGGCGTCGCCGCGCTGGGCGGTGCTCAGACCGGTGGTGCCGGCCTGCGCCCATTCGGTCAGCTGGGCATGCACGGCCTGCTCCACGGCGCGCGCAGCCTCTGTCAGACCCAGATTATCGAGCATCAGGGCCGAGGAGAGCACCGCAGCAGTAGGATCGGCGATCTGCTGGCCTGCGATGTCTGGTGCCGAGCCGTGCACCGGCTCGAACATCGAGGGGTAGACGCCCTCGGCGTTGATGGAGCCGGAGGAGGCCAGCCCGATGCCCCCGGTGATCGCCGCGGCCAGATCGGTGAGGATGTCGCCGAAGAGGTTGTCGGTGACGATCACATCGAAGCGTTGCGGATCGGTGACCATGTGGATGGTGGCGGCGTCGACGTGCATATAGTCCCAGGTGACCTCGGGGAACTCCTCGGCCACCTCCCGGGTGGTGCGGGTCCACAGGTCACCGGCGTAGGTGAGCACGTTGTTCTTATGCACCAGGGTCAGCTTCTTCGAGCGCTCCTGCGCCCGGAGGAAGGCGTCCCGGACCACACGGCGCACACCGTGGGCGGTGTTCACCGAGACCTCGGTGGCGATCTCCTGGGGCGTGCCGCGGCGCAGCTGGCCGCCGTTGCCTGCATAGGGGCCCTCCGTGCCCTCACGCACCACGACGAAGTCGAAGTCGCCCTCGCCGTCCAGCGGAGTGGAGACTCCGGGGAAGGTCTGGGAGGGGCGCAGGTTCACACTGTGGTCCAGATTGAAGCGCAGGCCCAGCAGCAGCTCGCGCTCGATCACACCCGAGGGGATCCGGGCGTCCAACGGGTCGGCCCCGACGGCGCCGAAGAGGATGGCGCTGTGCTGCTTGAGCTTCTCCAGCGTCTCCTCCGAGAGGGTCTCGCCGGTCTCAAGCCAGTGGGCCGCACCCAGGGAGTACTCGGTGTAGCTGACCTGCGCTTCCACGCCGGACAGGACGGCGTCGAGGACCTTGCGGGACTCGGCGATGACCTCGGGGCCGATGCCGTCACCAGGGATGACAGCGATGTCGAACTGCTCTGCCATAGGTCAGGCCTCAGCTTTCTCGTCGGGGTCCTCGTGCCGGGGGAAGACCGGCTCGGGCTTGTCGATGGGGGTGCCGGGCTCCAGGGCCTCACCGAAGGCGGCGAAGCTGCGCGGGCCCTCGTTCGAGGCGTCGGTGGCGCCGGCGTCGCCGGATGCGGGCACGCCCAGGGCGTCCAGCAGCTTGGTAGCCGAGGTCGGCATCACCGGCTGGGCCAGCAGGGAGACTTTCCGCAGCACCTCGGCGGTCACGTAGAGCACAGTTCCCATGCGCTCCAGATCGGTCTTCTTCAGCTGCCAGGGCGCCATCTCGGCGAAGTAGGCGTTTGCCTCTCCCAGGACGAACCAGGTGCGCTCCAGCGCATGGTGGAAGTCCTGGACCTCATAGGCCTTCCGGGAGATCTCCAGCAGCTCCTCGGCCTGGGCCAGGATCGCCCGGTCCTCCTCGGTGAGCTCACCGAGCTGCGGGACCGCGCCCTCGCAGTTCTTCACGATCATCGAAAGGCTGCGCTGAGCGAGGTTGCCCAGATTGTTGGCGAGGTCGGAGTTCTTCCGGCCCACCACGGCGTCGTGGGTGTAGGAGCCGTCCTGGCCGTAGGGAAACTCACGCAGCAGGAAGAAGCGGACCGCGTCCAGGCCGTAGGTCTCGGTCCAGGCCGCGGGTGCCACGACGTTGCCCACGGACTTGGACATCTTCTCGCCGGCGTTGTGCAGGAAGCCGTGGATCATCACACGCTTGGGCAGATCCAGCCCCGCGCTCATCAGGAAGGCCGGCCAGAAGATGCAGTGGAACCGGGAGATGTCCTTGCCGATGATGTGCAGGTCCGCGGGCCAGCGGCGGCCGAAGGCCTCGGAGTCGACCTCGGGGAAGCCGGCGCCTGTCAAGTAGTTGGTCAGAGCGTCCACCCAGACGTACATGACGTGGTCCAGGCTGGTCTCACCCTCGGTGAGGTCCTTGGGCACCGGTACACCCCAGTCGAAGGTGGTCCGGGAGATGGAGAGGTCCTCCAAGCCCTGCTCCACGAAGCGGATGACCTCGTTGAAGCGGGAGCGCGGACCCGCGAAGTCCGGGTTCGCGGCGTAGAAGTCCAGCAGCGGCTGGGTGTACTTCGAGAGTCGGAAGAAGTAGGACTCCTCCTCGGTCCAGGTCACCGGGGTGCCGGTCTCGGCGGCGTAGCGCTCACCGTCTTCGCGGACCTCGGTCTCCTCCTCGGTGAAGAAGCGCTCATCGCGCACCGAGTACCACCCGGCGTATGTGTCCAGGTAGATGTCCCCGGCGTCGACCATGCGGCGCCAGATCGCCTGGGAGGCCTCGTAGTGGTCCTCATCGGTGGTGCGGATGAAGCGGTCGTAGGAGATGCCCAGCACCTCATCATCCACCGTCTTGATGGCCTGCGCGTTGCGGGTGGCCAGCTCGTAGGGGGTGATCCCCTCCTTCTCCGCGGTCTGCTGGACCTTCTGGCCATGCTCATCGGTGCCGGTGAGGAAGCGGACGTCGTAGCCATCGATCCGCTTGAAGCGGGCCATCACGTCGGCGGAGATGTACTCGTAGGCGTGACCGATATGCGGCTCACCGTTGGGGTAGGTGATCGCGGTGGTCATGTAGTAGGACGGCTTGCTCACTGATGCTCCTCCAGATCCACCTCAGCGGCCAGGGTGGCGCCGACCTCGGCGCTGATCTCCTCGAGCACACCGGTCGGAAGTGCGGCGTCGACGGCCAGCACGGCCAAGGCGCTGCCCTGCTTGGCGCTCTGCGAGACCTGCATCCCGGCGATGTTCACGCCCTTCTCCCCCAGGATCCGGCCGAGTGCGCCGACGACGCCGGGGCGGTCCGCGTACTCGAAGATCACCAGGTGATCGGTCAGAGTCACCTCGAGGTCGTAGCCGTTGATGCCCACGATCTTCTCGATCTGCTTGGGCCCGGTCAGAGTGCCCCGGACCTCCAGGTTGGTGCCCGAGGAGGTGGCTCCGCGCACGGTCAGCGCATTGCGGTAGTCCTCCACCTCGCTGGTGGTGGTCAGCCGGGTGGCGATCCCACGCTGCTCGGCCAGCACCGGAGCGTTGACGTAGGAGACCTGCTCGGAGACCACATCGGTGAACAGGCCCTTCAGAGCTGCCAGCTGCAGGGCGGAGACGTTGAGCTCAGCGATCTCGCCTGCCGCCTCGGTCTCCACATCGGTGAAGGCATCGGAGGCCAGGGCGTTGAGCACCCGGCCCAGCTTCTCGATCAGCGGGATGCCCGGGCGGACCAGCTCGTCGATGGCGCCGCCGGCCACGTTCACCGCATCCGGCACCAGCTCGCCGGCCAGCGCCAGACGCACCGACTTGGCCACGGAGACGCCGGCCTTCTCCTGGGCCTCCGCGGTGGAGGCGCCCAGATGCGGGGTCACCACCACGTTCTCGCGGCTGAAGAAGGGGAGGTCCGTGGAGGGCTCGGCGGAGAACACGTCGATCGCGGCACCGCCGATCTCACCGGCCTCCAGGGCAGTCTCCAGGGCCTCCTCGTCGATGAGGCCGCCGCGGGCCACGTTGACCACGAAGGCGGAGGACTTCATGGTGCGGAACTGCTCGGGGCCGATCATCCCGATGGTCTCAGGGGTCTTGGGCATGTGGACGGTGACCACATCGGCCTGCTCGTAGAGCTCCTCCAGCGTGACCAGCTGGGCGCCCAGCTGGTGGGCGCGGGCTGAGGTCACGTAGGGATCGAAGGCGATGATCTCCATGCCGAAGGCCTTCATACGCTCGGCCACCAGACCGCCGATGCGGCCCAGGCCGACCACGCCCAGCACCTTGTCCTGCAGCTCCACGCCGGAGTACTTGGAGCGCTTCCACTCCCCTGCCTTCAGCGCCTCATGCGCCGGAGAGATGTTCCGGGCCAGGCCCAGGATGTGGGCGCAGGTCAGCTCCGCGGCGGAGACGATGTTGGAGGTGGGCGCGTTGACCACCATGACGCCGGCCTCCGTCGCAGCCTTGACGTCCACGTTGTCCAGTCCCACACCGGCGCGGGCGACGACTTTGAGGCGCGGAGCCTGGGAGAAGACCTCGGCGTCGGCCTGGGTGGCGGAGCGGACCATGACCGCATCCGCATCGGCCAGATCGGCGAACAGGCGGGCGCGGTCGGTTCCGTCGGACTGACGGATCTCGAAGTCCGGCCCGAGGGCCTCGACGGTGGCGGGCGAGAGTTCCTCAGCGAGGACGACGACGGGGCGAGTGCTCAACGGAGTTCCTTCGTGGTAGCGGCGGTGTTCTGGGGGTCTGACGAAGAAGAGTGGGGGCCAGTCCGAAGACCGACCCCCACTATCTTAGGCATTCACCGTGCGGCGTTGCCTTCGGTGTAGTCGTCCTCCTGGTCGTTGATCCATGAGAACAGCTTGCGCAGCTCCCGGCCGGTGGGCTCGATCGGGTGCGACTCGTTCTTCCTGCGCAGCTCCTCGAACTCCTTGGCGCCTGCGCGCTGGTCGTCCATGAACCGCTGGGCGAAGGCGCCGGACTGGATGTCGGCCAGAACTGCCTTCATGTTCTCCTTGACCTCCGGGGAGATCACGCGGGGGCCGGAGACGTAGTCGCCGAACTCAGCGGTGTCGGAGATGGACCAACGCTGCTTGGTCAGACCGCCCTCGACCATCAGGTCCACGATGAGCTTGAGCTCGTGGAGCACCTCGAAGTAGGCGATCTCCGGCTTGTAGCCGGCCTCGGTCAGAGTCTCGAAGCCGTACTGCACCAGCTGGGAGGCACCGCCGCAGAGCACTGCCTGCTCACCGAACAGATCGGTCTCGGTCTCCTCGGTGAAGGTGGTCTCGATGACGCCGGCGCGGGTGCCGCCGATGCCCTTGGCGTAGGCCAGGGCGATGTCCTTGGCCTGGCCGGAGGGGTTCTGCTCCACGGCGATCAGCGCGGGCACGCCGCGGCCTGCCTCATACTCGCGGCGGACCACGTGGCCCGGGCCCTTCGGGGCGACCATGGCGACGTCGACATCCTCCGGCGGGTTGATGAAGCCGAAACGGATGTTGAAGCCGTGGGAGAACAGCAGGACGTTGTTCGCCTCCAGGTTGGGGGCGATCTCCTGCTGGTACACGCTCTCCTGGTGCTGGTCCGGCACCAGGATCATGATCACGTCGGACTCCTTGGCGGCCTCGGCCACCGGCTTGACGGTCAGACCCTGCTCCTCGGCCTTGGCCTTGGACTTCGAGCCCTCCTTCAGGCCGACGACGACGTCCACACCGGAGTCGCGCAGGGACAGGGAGTGGGCGTGGCCCTGGGAGCCGTATCCGATGACGGCGACCTTCTTGCCGGAGAGGACCGAGAGGTCGGCGTCGTCGTCGTAATAGAGGTCAGTCACTTCGAGATCTCCTCAGTTCGTCTTGCTGACTATTGCAGTGTTTCAGCGCAGTGCGCGGTCGGTCATGGACTTCGAGCCGCGGCTGATCGCAAGCGTCCCGGAACGGACGATCTCGCGCACGCCGTAGGGCTCGAGGACCTCGAGCAGTGCGTTGAGCTTATCGGGAGCGCCGGTGGCCTCGATGGTGAGAGAGTCCACTGAGACGTCCACGATCTTGGCGCGGAAGAGATCCACGGCCTGGGTCACCTGCAGACGGGTCGGCGAGTCAGCCTTGACCTTGATCAGCAGGTGATCGCGCTGGACCGAGTTCGCCGGTGCCAGCTCGATGATCTTGATGACGTTGATGAGCTTGTTGAGCTGCTTGGTGATCTGCTCGAGAAGCTCGGCGTCGGCATCCACCACCACGGTGATGCGTGAGAGGCCCTCGATCTCCGAAGGCCCCACGGCGAGGGAATGGATGTTGAAGGCACGCCGGGAGAAGAGCCCGGAGACTTTGGACAGCACGCCCGGGACATCCTCGACCAGCACGGAGAGGGTGCGGCGCTGGACCGCCCCCGGGGCCGGGGAGCCTTGGCTCTGGTTCACAGCACTCACCTTATTCCTCCTCGTCGAAGTCAGGGGTCATGTTCCGGGCGACCTGGATGTCGCTGTTGCTGACTCCGGCCGGGACCATCGGCCAGACCATGGAGTCACGGCTGACCACGAAGTCCACCACGACCGGGCGGTCGTTGATGGCCATGGCCTGGGCGATGACGTCGTCGAGGTCCTCCTCACGCTCACAGCGCAGCCCCACGCAGCCGTAGGACTCGGCGAGCTTCACGAAGTCGGGGATGCGCACGACCTCGTCGCCGTCGGGGTTCAGCGCCGTGTTCAGATCCGTGTTGGAGTAGCGGGACTCGTAGAACAGGGTCTGCCACTGGCGGACCATGCCGAGGCTGGAGTTGTTGATCACGGCGACCTTGATCGGGATGTTGTTGATCGCGCAGGTGGCCAGCTCCTGGTTGGTCATCTGGAAGCAGCCGTCGCCGTCGATGGCCCAGACTGTGCGGCCGGGGTTGCCGGCGGCGGCACCCATGGCGGCCGGCACGGAGTAGCCCATCGTGCCCAGTCCGCCAGAGTTCAGCCATTGCCGCGGACGCTCATAGTCGATGAACTGGGCCGCCCACATCTGATGCTGCCCGACGCCGGCCACATAGACCGCCTCCGGCCCTGCGGCCTCGCCGATCTTCTGGATCACCTGCTGAGGCGCGATGTTGCCGTCCTCCGGCGGCGTCCAGCCCAGCGGGTAGGTGTCGCGGATGCGGCTGAGCTGACGCCACCAGGCGTTCAGATCGGGCTCGCCCTCCTTGGCGACGACGTCCTCGTAGGCGGTCTTCAGCTCCGGGACGATCTCCTTGAGCGAGCCGACGATCGGCACATCGGCCAGCCGGTTCTTGGAGATCTCCGCGGGGTCCACATCGGCGTGGATGACCTTGGCCTCCGGGGCGAAGCTGTCCAGCTGCCCGGTGACGCGGTCGTCGAAGCGGGCACCCAGGGTGATCAGCAGATCGGACTTCTGCAGGGCGGCCACGGCGGAGACGGTGCCGTGCATGCCCGGCATACCCACGTTGAGCTCATGGGAGTCAGGGAAGGCGCCGCGGGCCATCAGAGTGTTGACCACCGGTGCGCCCACCGTCTCGGCCAGCTCGCGGAACTCCTCAGCGGCCTCGGCCTTGATCATGCCGCCGCCGATGTAGAAGACCGGACGCCGGCTGTCCTGGATCAGCTTGGCCGCCTCACGGACCTGCTTGGCGTGGCCGCGGGTGACCGGCTTATAACCGTTGAGCTCCAGCTTCGGCGGCCAGGAGAAGGTGGTCTTCGCGGTCTGGGCGGACTTGGTGATGTCCACCAGGACCGGACCCGGACGCCCGGAGGAGGCCAGGTGGAAGGCCTCCGCCATGATCTGCGGGATGTCGTCGGCGTCGGTCACCAGGAAGGCGTGCTTGGTGACCGGCGTGGCGATGCCGACGATGTCGGCCTCCTGGAACGCGTCGGTGCCGATGACCTGAGCATTGACCTGTCCGGTGATGGCCACCATCGGCACAGAGTCCATATTCGCGTCGGCCAGCGGAGTCACCAGGTTGGTGGCCCCGGGTCCGGAGGTCGCGAAGCACACGCCCACCTCTCCGGTCACCATGGCGTAGCCCTGAGCGGCATGGCCGCCGCCCTGCTCGTGGCGGACCAGCACATGATTGATCGTCGAGGAGTCCATGAGCGGGTCGTACGTGGGCAGGATGGCCCCGCCGGGGATGCCGAAGACATCGGTGATCCCGAGCTCCTCCAGACTGCGGATGATGGCCTGGGATCCGGTGACCTCCTCGGGCGCCACAGTGCGCCCTGGGCCGTAGAGCCGTGCATCGGTGGTGGTGGTCGTCAACATAGCCTCAATCCCTATCTGCCCCTGCACAGACGAAACCCCGGCTGTCGGAGTCCCTGGTCAGGGGCCCTCGTGCCGGGGTGAACGATCGCAAGCGCGTCAGTGCATGTGCAACGGTCCGCTCATTCCCCGGCGGGGCGAATGACGGGTACCACTACGACTAGCTGCTGGCGCATGTCTACGATCATTCCCGCAGGTGTGATACGTGTCAACACCCGGCATGGGCGTCTCATGATGTGGACCCTGAGGCCCCTATGGCGTGCGGACGGGCCGCTCAGCCGCAGTAGGCACCCTCTGCGGCCGAGCGGACCAGCTTGGCGTATTTGCCCAACACACCGGTGGTCACATACGGCGGCAGCGGCTCCCAGCCCGGGCTCTGCCGGCGGGCCTCGAGCTCGGACTCCTCCACCAGCAGCTCGATGCTGCGGCCGGCGATGTCCACCCGGATGGTGTCACCGTCGGCGATGTAGGCGATGGGGCCGCCGTCCACCGCCTCCGGGGCGATGTGGCCGATGCACAGCCCGGTGGTGCCGCCGGAGAAGCGGCCGTCGGTGATGAGCAGGACGTCCTTGCCCAGTCCGGCTCCCTTGATGGCACCGGTGATGGCGAGCATCTCGCGCATGCCTGGGCCGCCCTTGGGGCCCTCATAGCGGATGACGACGACGTCGCCGGCCTGGATCCTGTCCTCCTCCAGGGCCTTCAGCGCGGCCTGTTCCCGCTCGAAGACCCGAGCGGTGCCTTCGAAGACCTCGGCGTCGAAGCCCGCGGACTTCACCACCGCCCCCTCCGGCGCCAGGGAACCGCGCAGCACGGCGATGCCGCCGTTGCGGTGCATGGGATTGTCCAGGTTGCGGATGATGGTGCCGTCGATGTCCGGCGGGTTGATGGACTCGAGGTTCTCCGCCACGGTCTTTCCGGTCACCGTCAGGGCATCGCCGTGGAGCAGTCCGGCATCCAGCAGGGCACGCATGACCACCGGCACTCCCCCGACCTTGTCCACATCAGCCATCACATGCTGGCCGAAGGGCTTGAGGTCGCCCAGGTGCGGGACCTGGTCCGCGATGCGATTGAAGTCCTCCAGCTCCAGGTCCACGCCGGCCTCGCGGGCGATGGCCAGCAGGTGCAGCACAGCGTTGGTGGAGCCGCCGAAGGCCATGGTCACCGCGATGGCGTTCTCGAAGGCCTTCTTGGTCAGGATGTCTCCGGTGGTGATGCCCTGGCGCAGCAGCTCCACCACGGCTTCGCCGGCCTTATGCGCGTAGTGGTCGCGGCGGCGGTCCGCCGAGGGCGGTGCGGCCGAGCCGGGCAGGGACATGCCCAAGGCCTCACCGATGCAGGCCATGGTGTTGGCGGTGTACATGCCGCCGCAGGCGCCCTCGCCGGGGCAGATGGCGCGCTCGATGACGTCCAGATCGGCCTCGCTCATCGTGCCGCGGGCGCAGGCGCCCACGCCCTCGAAAGCGTCGATCAAGGTGACCTCCTTCTCCGAACCGTCGGAGAAGCGGGCGGTGCCGGGCATGATGGAGCCGGCGTAGAGGAAGACACTGGAGAGGTTGAGTCGTGCCGCGGCCATGAGCATGCCGGGCAGGGACTTGTCGCAGCCGGCCAGCAGGATGGAGCCGTCCAGGCGCTCGGCCTGCATGACGGTCTCCACGGAGTCGGCGATGACCTCACGGGACACCAGGGAGTAGTGCATCCCCTGGTGGCCCATGGAGATGCCGTCGGAGACCGAGATGGTCCCGAACTCCAGTGGGTAACCCCCACCGGCGTGCACACCCTCCTTGGAGGCCTTGGCCAGGCGGTCCAGGGAGAGGTTGCAGGGGGTGATCTCGTTCCAGGAGCTGGCGATGCCGATCTGGGCCTTGGACCAGTCGTCGTCGCCCATGCCGACGGCGCGGAGCATGCCGCGGGCCGGGGCCCGGGTGTAACCGTCGGTCACCTGCCAGCTGCGCGGCTTCTCCGGCGAGGAGGGCCCGGTGACAGGGGTGGGAGGGGTGAACGGTGCGGTGGACTCTGGGGTGCTCTCGGCCATAGGCCGATTCTATCCCTCAGCCCATCTGATCGATGACCGTCTCCGCAACTTCTCGCATAGAGAGACGCCGGTCCATCGAGGTCTTCTGGATCCACCGGAATGCCTCGGGCTCGGAGAGCCCCATCTTGGAGGTCAGCACCGACTTTGCCCGGTCCACCAGCTTGCGGGTCTCGAACTTATCGGCCAGCGAGGTGACCTCGTCCTCCAGCGCCCGGATCTCGTCGAACCGAGCAGCGGCCACCTCAATGGCCGGGATCAGGTCGTTCTGACTGAAGGGCTTGACCACATAGGCCATGGCCCCGGCCTCACGGGCGGACTCGACCAGGTCGCGCTGGGAGAATGCGGTGAGCATGACTACCGGGGCGATCCGCTCCTCGGCGATGGTCCTGGCCGCAGAGATGCCGTCCATGACAGGCATCTTCACGTCCATGACCACCAGGTCCGGTGTGGTCTCGCGAGCGAGCTCCACAGCCTTCTCCCCGTTGTCCGCCTCCCCGACGACCTCGTATCCGGCGCCGGTGAGAATCTCCACGATGTCGAGGCGGATCAGCGTCTCGTCCTCGGCGACGAGGACCCGCCGGCCCTGGGGTGCGCTGTCCTCAGGGGCCTGCGCCTCCTGCTGCTCTTCGCTCACGGTTCTCCTTCGGTCTGCGTGGCAGTCGGTGCCCGAAGTGGGACTCGAACCCACACACCTGAGGTACTCGATTTTGAGTCGAGCGCGTCTACCGATTCCGCCATTCGGGCATGAAGCTCCCCCAGCATAGCGCGAGATGCTGGGGGAGCTTCAATCAGCTGTTCTGCTGTCTATCGCGCACTTGCGGCACTCTGAGCGGGCCAGGGCCCCACCGGCTCCTTGTTCGGAGGCGGCACATCGCCGCGGCGCAGCGACTCGATGTCCTGGTTCTCGGGCAGGTCACCGATGCGGTGCACCTTGAGCATATTGGTGGTGCCGGCCTGGCCCGGAGGCGAACCGGCTGCGATGACCACCAGGTCGTCCGGCTGAGCGATGCCCTCCTCCAGCAGCTGTTGGTCCACCTGGGCGGTCATCTCATCGGTGTGCCCGGCGAAGTCCACCCAGCGGGGCTGCACGCCCCAGCTCAGGCAGAGGACGTTGTGGGTGTGCTCCACGTGGGTGAAGGCGAAGACAGGCTGCATCGGGCGCAGCCGGGACAGCCGCCGGGCCGAATCGCCCGACCGGGTGAAGGTGGCCAGGTAGTCGATCTCCAGGGTCTCGGCGATCTCGTTGGCCGCACGGGTGATCGCACCGCCGCGGGTCTTGGGGCGGGTGCCCAGCTGCGGGATGCGCTCCAGACCCTTCACCTCAGTGGTCCGGATGATGTTGGACATGGTCTCCACCGTGCGGACCGGGTACCTGCCCACAGAGGTCTCACCGGAGAGCATGACCGCATCGGCGCCGTCGAGGACTGCGTTGGCGCAGTCAGAGGCCTCCGCACGGGTGGGGCGCGGGTTGTCGATCATGGACTCCAGGACCTGGGTGGCCACGATGACCGGCTTGGCCCAGCGGCGGGCGAGCTCCACAGCTCGCTTCTGCACCACCGGGACCTCCTCCAGCGGAAGCTCCACACCCAGATCGCCGCGGGCGACCATGATGGCGTCGAAGGCGTCCACGATGTCCTGAAGCGCATCCACGGCCTGTGGCTTCTCGACCTTGGCGATGACGGGGACGCGGCGGCCCTCCTCATCCATGATGCGGTGCACGGCCTCGATGTCGGCGGCGTCGCGGACGAAGCTCAGCGCGATCATGTCGAAGCCGGTGCGCAGGGCCCAGCGCAGGTCCTCCTCATCCTTCTCCGAGAGCGCAGGGACGGAGACGGCGACTCCGGGCAGGTTGATCCCCTTGTTGTTGGAGACCGGGCCCGGCACGACCACCTCGGTGATCACATCGGTGTCGGTGACCTCCAGGGCCTGCAGCGAGACCTTGCCGTCATCGATCAGCAGGGTGTCGCCGGGGGCGACGTCCTGGGTCAGAGTCTTCAGGGTGGTGGAGCACCGCTCCTTGGTCCCCTTGATGTCCTCTGTGGTGATGGTGAACCGGTCGCCCACCGCCAGCTCATGTTTGGCATCGTCTTCGAAGCGACCCAGGCGGATCTTCGGACCCTGCAGGTCAGCGAAGAGCGCCACTGCCTTGCGCAGATCCTTGGAGACCTCGCGCACGGTGTTGTAGGTCGCCTCGTGGACGGTGTAGTCGCCGTGGCTCATATTCACCCGTGCGACGTCGACGCCTGCTTCGATGAGCTGGCGGGTTATCTCATAGCCGGCAGTAGCCGGCCCGAAGGTCGCGACGATCTTGGCGTGTCTCATGCCTCACCTTGTCTTTTCCGGATTGCTTCGAGGGGTGATGTCTCAGAAAGTTCCGGCACGACGCTGGGCCAGTGTGTCTTTCAGCACGACCCTATCAAGCAGACAGGGAAATCGGCTGGTCGCTGGGCTTGACCGGAGCCGGCAGCCGCGAGGAGCCCTCGAGGAACTCGTCGACCTCCTTGGCCACGGCCCGGCCCTCAGCGATCGCCCAGACCACCAGGGAGGCTCCGCGGCCGGCATCGCCCACCGAGAACACACCCTCAACATTGGTCTGGTAGTCCTCCGCGCGCTCGATGTTGCCGCGCTTGGCGAACTCCACGTCCAGCTGCGAGGTCAGGGTCTGCTGCTCGGCTCCGGTGAAGCCCAGGGCCAGCAGGACCAGATCCGCAGGGATCTCCTTCTCCGTGCCCGGCTTGGGCGTGCGGGAGCCGTCCTCGTTGTACTGGGTCTCGGCCACCTTGAGCGCACGGACGTTGCCGTTCTCATCGCCGAGCATCTCCACCGTGGAGGCCAGCCACTTCACCTCACCGCCCTCCTCATGGGCGCTGGAGACCTCGAAGACCCGCGGGTCCATGGGCCAGGGCTCATGCTCGGGACGCTGCGTGGGCAGCTCCTTGCCGATGGCCAGTGTGGTCACCGACTTCGCGCCGTGGCGGTGGGCGGTGCCGATGCAGTCGGCACCGGTGTCGCCCCCGCCCAGGACGACCACATGCTTGCCCTCGGCGTGTATCTGGTCCGGGACCTCGTCTCCGGCCACCGCCTTATTGGACTGCACCAGGTACTCCATGGCGAAATGCACACCGCTCAGGCCGCGGCCCTGGACCGGCAGGTCGCGCGGGACCATGGCGCCGGTGGCCACGACGACGGCATCATAGCTCTCCCCCAGGGAATCCCAGGTGATGTCCGCACCGATCTCGGTGGAGGTGTAGAAGCGCGTGCCTTCGGTCTGCATCTGGTCGATGCGGAAGTCGACGTGCTGCTTCTCCATCTTGAAGTCAGGGATGCCATAACGCAACAGTCCGCCCAGGCGGTCGTCACGCTCATAGACGGCCACCGTGTGACCGGCGCGGGTCAGCTGCTGGGCGGCGGCCAGGCCGGCCGGGCCCGAGCCGACCACGGCCACGGTCTTGCCGGTCAGCCGCTGTGGCAGCACCGGCTCCACATAGCCGCGGGAGATGGCCTCATCGGCGATCTCCACCTCAGACTGCTTGATGGTCACCGCCGGCTGGTTGATGCCCAACACGCAGGAGGTCTCACAGGGAGCGGGGCAGACCCGTCCGGTGAACTCTGGGAAGTTGTTGGTCATATGCAGTCGGGAGGAGGCCTCCTCCCACTGGTCCCGCCAGATCAGGTCGTTCCACTCGGGGATCAGGTTCCCCAGCGGACAGCCGGTGTGGCAGAACGGGATGCCGCAGTCCATGCACCGGCTGGCCTGGGTCTGGACCAGGCCCCGCTCATTGCGCTCATAGACCTCGTTGAAGTCCATGATGCGCACCGGAACCGGGCGTGAGGGCCTGCTCTGACGCTCACGATGTTTCAGAAAGCCGCGCGGATCAGCCACGGGTCACCTCCAGGATCTTCTGCCATGCCTCATCGCTGTCGGGGTCCATGCCCTCATCCAGGGCCTCGGACCGGGCGCGCAGCACGGCGTCGTAGTCGCGCGGGAGCACCTTGGTGATGCGTGAGAAAGTGTCATCAGGATCGGCCAGCAGCCGCTCGGCCACCTCGGAACCGGTCTCCTCGACATGCCGACGCAGCAGGTCCAGCACGATCTGCCGGTCCTCCTCATCCGGGGTCAGCAGCAGCAGATCGCCCTTGGTCCGTGCCTGAGCGTTGAGCTTCTGCTCTTCGAAGTCCAGGACGAAGGCGGTGCCGCCGGACATGCCGGCGCCGAAGTTCCGGCCGGTGGGGCCGATGATCAGCGTCTGACCGCCGGTCATGTACTCACAGCCGTGGTCGCCGATGCCCTCCACCACTGCGGTCACACCGGAGTTGCGGACCAGGAAGCGCTCGCCGACCTGGCCACGCAGGAACATCTCGCCGGAGGTCGCGCCGTAGCCCAGCACGTTGCCGGCGATCACGTTGTCCTCCGCAGTCAGCGGCGCGGCCGGATCCGGGTGGACCACGATCCGTCCGCCAGAGAGGCCCTTGCCGACATAGTCGTTGGCATCGCCGGAGAGCCGCAGCGTCACACCGTGGGGCAGGAAGGCGCCCAGTGACTGGCCGGCCTCCCCATGCAGGTCCACGGTGATGGTGTTGTTCTCCAACGTGCTCAGGCCCTGGGCCTTGGTGACCTCATGGCCGAGCATAGTGCCCACGGAACGGTCGGTGTTGATCACCTTGGACTCCAGGTGCACCGGCTGGCCCTGGCGGATGGCCGCCTGAGCCTGCTCGATCAGCGCCATGTCGAAGTGCTTCTCCAGCTCATGGTCCTGTCCTGCGGTGCGCCGCAGCATCTGCGAGGTCACCGGGTCCTCGGGGTCGTAGCCGCCGAGCACGGAGTCCAGGTCCAGCCCCTCGGTCTTCCAATGCCGCTTGGCATCGTCCATGTCCAGGGAGTCGATGTGGCCGATGGCCTCGTCCAGGCTGCGGAAGCCGAGCTCCGCCAGGTACTCGCGCACCTCCTGGGCCACGAACTCGAAGAAGTTGACCACGTGGTCGGCCTGGCCGGTGTAACGCTCACGCAGCGTGGGGTTCTGCGTGGCCACACCCACCGGGCAGGTGTCCAGATGGCAGACGCGCATCATGATGCAGCCCGAGACCACCAGCGGGGCGGTGGCGAAGCCGTACTCCTCAGCGCCCAGCAGCGCGGAGATCACCACATCGCGGCCGGTCTTGAGCTGACCGTCCACCTGCACGGTGACGCGCTCGCGCAGACCGTTGAGCATCAGCGTCTGCTGAGCCTCGGCCAGGCCGAGCTCCCAGGGGGCGCCGGCATGTTTCAACGAGTTCAGCGGGCTGGCGCCGGTGCCGCCGTCATGGCCGGAGATCAGCACGACGTCGGCCTTCGCCTTGGTCACACCGGCGGCCACAGTGCCCACACCGTTGAGCGCGACCAGCTTCACGTGGACCCGGGCGTCGGTGTTGGAACGCTTCAGGTCATAGATCAGCTGTGCGAGATCCTCGATGGAGTAGATGTCGTGGTGCGGCGGCGGGGACACCAGGGACACGCCGGGGGTGGAGTGACGGGTCTCGGCCACCCAGGGGTAGACCTTCTTGCCCATGAGCTGGCCGCCCTCACCGGGCTTGGCTCCCTGGGCCATCTTGATCTGCAGGTCGTCTGCGTGGGTCAGGTACTGGCTGGTCACGCCGAAGCGGCCCGAGGCGATCTGCTTGATCGCGCTGCGGCGCTCCGGATCCACCAGGCGGGCCGGGTGTTCGCCGCCCTCACCGGTGTTGGAGCGTGCCTTCAGCCGGTTCATGGCCACAGCCAGGGTCTCGTGCGCCTCCTGGGAGATGGAGCCGTAGCTCATCGCACCGGTGTTGAAGCGCTTGACGATCTCGGAGACCGGCTCGACCTCGCTGATCGGGATGGGATCCCGCTTGGCCTTGAACTTCAGCAGCCCACGCAGGGTCATCAGCGCCTCGGACTGCTCGTCCACGGACTCGGTGTACTGCTTGAAGATGTCGTAGCGGCGCGACTTCGTGGAGTGCTGCAGCTTGAAGACGGTCTCCGGGTTGAACAGATGCGGCGGGCCCTCGCGGCGCCACTGGTACTCGCCGCCGACCTCCAGCTCGTCCCCGCGGCCCAGATCGTTGCCGTCCGGCGGATAGGCCTTGGCGTGGCGCTCCTGGATCTCTTTGGTCAGGATATCCAGCCCGACGCCGCCCATGGGCGAGTGTGTGCCGGAGAAGTACTGGTCCACCACGTGCTGGGCCAGGCCCACAGCCTCGAAGGTCTGGGCGCCGCAGTAGGAGGCCACCGTGGAGATGCCCATCTTGGACATGATCTTCAGCACACCCTTGCCCAGTGCGGTGAGCAGGTTGTGCACCGCTTGGGACTCGGAGACGTTGTTGATCTCGCCGCGGCGGACCATGTCCTCTGCGGTCTCCATGGCCAGGTAGGGGTTCACCGCTGCTGCGCCGTAGCCGATCAGGCAGGCGACATGGTGGACTTCGCGCACGTCACCGGCCTCCACGATGAGCGAGGCACGGGTGCGGTTGGCCGACTTCAGCAGGTGGTGGTGGATGGCCGAGAGCAGCAGCATCGACGGGATCGGGGCCCACTGCGCATTGGAGTCGCGGTCGGAGATCACGATGTAGCTGACTCCGCGGTTCACCGCGGCCGAGACCTTCTCACAGATCTCGCGGATCCGCTGGCGGAACTCCTCCTCGGAGCTGCCCACCCGGTAGAGGCCGCGGACCTTCATCGCGATCTTCTGGCCTTCGTCGTTGCGGATGTTGGAGATCTTGGCCAGCTGATCGTTGTCGATCACCGGGAAGTCCAGGGCCACCTGCTTGGCCTTGACCTGGTCATTGGTCAGCAGGTTGCCGTTGGGCCCGATGTGCAGGCCCAGTGAGGTCACCAGCTCCTCGCGGATGGCGTCCAGCGGCGGATTGGTCACCTGGGCGAAGCTCTGGATGAAGTAGTCGAAGAGCAGCCGCGGGCGGTCGGCCAGCACAGCGATCGGGGTGTCGGTCCCCATGGCACCCAACGGCTCGGCGCCGGTGGAGGCCATCGGGCCGATCAGGACCTTGAGCTCCTCGTGGGTGTAGCCGAAGGTCTGCTGGCGCAGCCGCACGGACTCCGCCGGATGGCGGACGTGCAGGCGCTCGGGCAGCTCCTTGAGATCGATCAGGTTCTCATCCACCCAGTCCTGCCAGGGCTGGGCGGAGGCGAACTCGGACTTGATCTCGTCATCCTCGATGATGCGTCCCTCGACGGTGTCGAGCAGGAACATCATGCCCGGTGCCACGCGGCCCTTGCGGACCACGGTGGAGGGCTCGATGTCGATGACGCCCACCTCTGAGGACATGACCACCAGGCCGTCGTCGGTGACCCAATAGCGGGCCGGGCGCAGACCGTTGCGGTCCAGCACCGCACCGACCTGCCTACCGTCAGAGAAGGCGATGGCGGCCGGGCCGTCCCAGGCCTCCATGAGCATGGAGTGGTAGCGGTAGAAGGCCCGCAGGTTCGGGTCCATGGTGCTGTGGTTCTCCCAGGCCTCCGGGATCATCATCCGCATGGCCTGGGACAGGGGGCGCCCGGAGAGCATGAGCAGCTCGGCGGCCTCGTCGAAGGAGGCGGAGTCCGAGGCGCCCGGGGTGCAGATCGGGAAGAGGTACTCCGGGTCCTCCCCCAGCAGCTCCGAGGACATCATGGACTGACGAGCACGCATCCAGTTCCGGTTGCCCTTGACCGTGTTGATCTCGCCGTTGTGGGCGATGTTGCGCATGGGCTGCGCCAGCGGCCAGGACGGGAAGGTGTTGGTGGAGAACCGTGAATGGACGATGCCCAACGTGGTCTTGAAGCGCTGGTCTGAGAGGTCCGGGAAGAACGGCTCCAGCTGCGCAGTGCTCAGCATGCCCTTATAGACGATGGTCTGCGAGGACAGCGAGGGGAAGTAGACGCCCAGGCGGTTCTGCGCACGCTTGCGCAGGCGCCAGGCCCGCTGGTCCAAGGACCCGGAGGCGGACTCCTGAAACTCCGGGGAGTCTTCATCGGCCAGGGCCAGGAAGAGCTGCCGGAAGTGCGGCATGGACTCCTTGGCCAGCGTGCCGATCATCGAGGAGTCGATGGGGACCTCTCGCCAGCCCAGGACCTTCAGGCCCTGCTCACCGACCATGTCCTCCAGGGAGGAGGCCATCTGCTCGCGCTCGGCGGAAGACTGCGGCAGGAAGGCGGTGCCGGCGGCGTACTCCCCTGCTGCGGGCAGGTCGAAGTCCACCACGGCGCGGAAGAACTCATCGGGGATCTGGGTCAGCAGGCCCGCACCGTCACCGGTGCCGACGTCACCACCCACAGCTCCTCGGTGCTCCAGGTTGCGCAGCGCGACCAGGGCGTGGTCGACGATGTCATGGCCCGGCTCGCCACGCAGTGTGGCGATGGCGGCCATGCCGCAGTTCTCGTGCTCATTGGCCGGGTCGTAGAGACCCGCCTTCTCGGGATAGGCGGCAAAGCGCACAAAGGGGCTGATGACATTCTCATCAGACAGGACCTCAGCGGACATGGCGCTATTCCTTCCTCCGCATGCGAACGGCGATGGGGAGGGGACGACGGTGGGTGCGACTCCCTCAAGTCTTCGGAGCATTCGGGCACGGGTCTAGCCCAGTCTACGCTTCCTTGCGGCTCCTGATCAGATTTATCCTCCTCGCCCGGGACGGGTGAGGCAAATCGAATCTCAGGATGTGGAAGATGATGAAGAGGTCTCGGAGTCATCGTCAGAGCCCTCTTCCTCCTCCTCGCCCACGTCCTCGGTCTCGGAGTCGTCGGACTTCTTCTCCTCCTCGGTGAGGTAGATGCGCAGCTCCTCCTGCAGCTCCTCATCGGTGCGCGGACGCTGGGACCACAGGCGAGCCAGCATGACCATCGCGATGAGGAAGACCACGAGCATGATGATCTGGTTCAGACGCCAGTCGATGCCGAACTCGCTCAGCGGGAACTGCGTGGACTTGGCCAGCTCGTCGTAGCGCAGGCTCTCGATCCAGAAGCGGCCCAGCGCGTAGTAGGCCACATAGGACCAGGTGAGCAGGCCGGTCTTGAACTGGAAGCGCTGGAACAGCCACAGCAGGACGGCGACGCCGATCAGGTTCCAGGCGAACTCGTAGAAGAAGGTCGGGTGGAAGGCGGTCTCGGAGCCCGCCCCCAGCGGCAGCGGCTGGTGGCGCTGGGAGGTGTCGATGACCAGGCCCCAGGGCAGGGTGGTCGGGGCGCCGTAGAGCTCCTGGTTGAACCAGTTGCCCCAGCGGCCGATGGCCTGGGCCAGCAGCACGCCGGGCACCAGCACATCGGTGAAGGCGCCGAAGCGGATGCCGTAGCGGCGGCAGGCGATCCAGACGCCGAGGGCGCCGAAGATCACCGCGCCGATGATGCTCAGGCCGCCGTTCCAGACCTCGGGGATCCGGGAGATCTCTCCCTCGGGGCCGAAGTACGCGTCCGGCGAGGTGATCACGTGGTACAGCCGCGCACCGAGGAAGCCCAGCAGGACTGCCCAGATGGTGGCGTCGAAGACGTTCTCCTTGGTACCCCCGCGGGACTCCCAGAGCCTGCCGGCCAACCAGACCGCCAGAGCCGCACCGATGAGGATGCAGACGGCATAGAAGGAGATGCTCAACGGTCCGAAGACGTCGACGCCGTCGGTGGGTGGTGCAGGGAAGCCAGCAGTGATCATGGCCGTCAACATATCAGTTCCTCCCGGAGGGTTTCTCAGGATTCGTCAGGGTTCCGAGCCAGGTGCACGATCGCTCCGATCAGCCCTCCCCAGACAGTCACCAGAGCCACGATCATCATGATGACGGCAGCAGCATCCATCAGGCGGCCTCCTCAGTCTCGGGGTTCTCCAGGTGCATGGCTGAGCTGGTGTTCCAGCGCAGCAGGCTCATGCCCACGGCCAGCACGAGCATCAGCGCCAGGGCGCCCCAGCCGAAGGTGCCCAGCACCCAGCTGTCATAGCCCTCATAGCCGTTCTGGACCTTGTCCTGCACATCCAGGATCAGCAGGTAGCCCAGGACCACCGGCAGCACGACGCCGATCAGGGCCTTCCACACCGGGCCCACACGGAAGGAGCCGTAGGCGTTGAGTCCCTCGGCCAGCACATCCATGCGGCGGAACACCCAGGTCACCAGGAAGACGGCCACCAGGGCGGCGCTGACGATGCCGATGTTGTTGGAGAATGCGTCCACCACATCCAGGATGGTCAGTCCGGAGACGCCGCCGATCAGCGTCACCGAGACCACGGCGGCGGAGCCGCCGGCCACGGCCACTGCCAGCGGGCGGGACCAGCCGGTCTTGTCCTTCACCGAGGAGACCACGACCTCCATGATGGAGATCAGCGAGGTCAGTCCGGCGATGGCCAGGGAGCCGAAGAAGAGCACGCCCAGCAGGGCCGAGGCCGGGGCCTCGGCGATGATGGTCGGGAAGGCGATGAAGGCCAGGCCCAGCCCGGACTCCGCCACCTCGTCCAGCGGAGCGCCTGCGGCCAGGAAGCCCAGGGCGGCGAAGACGCCGATGGCGGCCAGCAGCTCGAAGGAGGAGTTGGAGAAGCCCACCACCAGACCGGAGCCCGAGGCATTGGACCTCTTCTTCAGGTAGGAGGCGTAGGTGATCATGATGCCGAAGCCCACCGACAGGCTGAAGAAGATCTGGCCGTAGGCCTGGATCCACACGGTCGGGTCCGACAGGGCGGACCACTCCGGGGTGAACAGCGCGTTGAGGCCGTCCACCGCACCCTCCAGGGTCAGCGAGTAGCCCACCAGCAGCACGAACATGAGCAGAAGCACCGGCAGGCCGATGAGTGAGATCCGGGTGATGCCCTTGCGCACACCTGCGGCCAGCGCGGCCAGCAGGATCAGCCAGACCACGATGAGCGGCCAGCCCACCTGGGCCACGAAGTCCACCGAGATTCCGGTCCCGGCGGTGCCGCCCTCGTCGTACTGGAGGTATTCGCCGAAGAAGAAGCCGGCGGCGTCGTCGCCCCAGGCCTGGGTCAGTGAGAACCAGGTGTACATGGCGGCCCAGGCCACGATGGCGGCGTAGTAGATGGCGATCAGGAAGCAGATGCCCACCTGGAACCAGCCGATGGCCTCAGCCTTGGGGTGCAGCCGTTTGAAGGCCAGCGGGGGAGATCCCCGGAAGCGGTAGCCGATCGCATAGTCGAAGAGCAGGATCGGCAGACCCGCAGTCAGCAGCGCCACCAGATACGGGATCAGGAAGGCGCCGCCGCCGTTCTCATAGGTGACGTAGGGGAAGCGCCAGATGTTGCCCAGGCCGACGGCTGACCCGACGGCCACCACGATGAAGGCGGTCCGCCCCGTGAAGCTCTCCCGCAGTCGGGGGCGCTGCGGGGCTGATGCCTCCTGGCTCATGAAGACCTCCCGGTCAGTTCGGCCGTCAGCGTGCCCACTGCCTCAGGGCCGCCGTCGCGCAGCGCGGCCACCAGTGCGGATCCCACGATGACACCGTCGGCGTAGCGCCCGATCTCCTCGACATGCTCACGGGTGGAGACGCCCAGGCCCACGCACACGCGCTCCGCGCCTGCGGCCTTGGTGCCTTCGACCACGCGCTCGGCGGCGTCGGAGACAGCGGCGCGCTTACCCGTCACGCCCATCAGCGAGACCCCGTAGACGAAGCCCCGGGAGTCTGCGGCGATGCGATGCAGACGCTGCGGCGAGGAGGTGGGGGCGGCCAGGAAGATGCGGTCCAGACCGTACTTCTCCGTGGCGGCCATCCAGTCGGCGGCCTCATCCGGGATGAGGTCCGGGGTGATGGCTCCCGCTCCCCCGGCCTCGGCCAGGCTGCGCGCGAACTCCTCAGCACCCATGCGGTCGATCAGGTTGTAGTAGATCATCACGACGACGGCGGCCTCAGTCCGCTCGGTGACCTGGCGGACCACCTCGAAGAGCTCCGCGATGCGGAAGCCGTTGCCCAGCGCCTCCGTGGTGGCCTGCTGGATGACCGGGCCGTCCATGACCGGGTCCGAGTAGGGAGCACCGATCTCGATGATGTCCGCGCCGTTCTCCGCCAGCTGCACGGCGGCCTCCACACTGGTGGCCAGATCGGGATAGCAGGCGGGCAGGTAGCCGATGAAGGCGCGGCGGCCCTCGGCCTTGGCCCGGTCGATAGCGTCAGCGGTCTTCAACTCTGCACTCCTGTCTGCGGTGCCTCGGCGGCCTGGGCCGCGGACTCGTCCTGCTCGGGGGCGTCATCCTGCCCGGGGAGCATCTGGAACCACCGTGCGGCGGTCTCCACGTCCTTGTCCCCGCGGCCGGAGAGGCTGACCATGATGGTCTTATCGGCACCCTCGGCGCCCCAGGAGGCGGACAGCCGTGCTGCACCGGCCAGGGCGTGGGAGGACTCGATGGCCGGGATGATGCCCTCGGTGCGGCAGAGCTGCTCGAAAGCGGTCATGCATTCGGCGTCGGTGACGGGCTCATAGGTCACACGGCCGGCGTCGGCCAGGTAGGCGTGCTCAGGCCCCACCGAGGGGTAGTCCAGTCCAGCCGAGATGGAGTGGGAGTCCACCGTCTGGCCGTCCGCGTCCTGCATCAGGTAGGAGCGTGCACCGTGCAGCACCCCGGAGCGGCCCAGTGTGATGGCCGAGGCATGACGTTCGGTCTCGATGCCGTCGCCGCCGGCCTCATAGCCGTAGATGGCCACGGACTCGTCGTCCAGGAAGCCGTGGAACAGGCCGATGGCGTTGGAGCCGCCGCCCACGCAGGCGGACACGGCGTCGGGAAGCCTCCCGGTCAGTTCGAGGATCTGCTCACGGGCCTCCTCGCCGATGACCTGGTGGAAGTAGCGGACCATCTCAGGGAAGGGATGCGGCCCGGCCACAGTGCCCAGGACGTAGTGGGTGTTATCCACGCTGGCCACCCAATCGCGCAGGGCCTCGTTGATGGCGTCCTTCAGCGTCTTCGCGCCGTGCTCCACCGGGATGACCTCGGCGCCGAGCAGACGCATCCGCGCCACGTTCAGCGCCTGGCGGCGGGTGTCGGCACCGCCCATGTAGACCACGCACTCCATGCCCATCAGGGCGGCGGCGGTGGCAGTGGCCACGCCGTGCTGGCCGGCGCCGGTCTCGGCGATCAGCCGGGTCTTACCCATCCGGCGGGCCAGCAGAGCCTGGCCCAGCACGTTGTTGATCTTATGGGAGCCGGTGTGGTTGAGGTCCTCGCGCTTGAGGAAGATGCGCGCACCGTCCTCGCGGCCCGAGACCTCCGCAGCGAAGCGCGGCACCTCGGTCAGCAGGGAGGGCCGTCCGGTGTAGTCCCGGGACAACGCCTGGAACTCCTCGGCGAAGACCGGATCGGCCTTGGCCTTGCGGAAGGTCTCCTCGAGCTCGTCGAGGGCGGCCACCAGGGACTCGGGCATCCATCGCCCGCCGTAGTCGCCGAAGTAGGGTCCCTCATGCTCGCGGTACGTCATCTGTGTCTCCTTCAGCGGGTGAGGCTCGCCGCGCGGAAGCGACGGAGCGCCTCGGCCGGTTCGCCGTCCTTGACCAGGGCTTCGCCGACCAGCACGGCGTCGGCGCCCTGTCGGGCATAGTCGGCGACCACGCCGGGGCCGTCCACGCCGGACTCGGCGATGCGCACAGCCTCGGCGGGCAGGTGACGCGCCATCGCCTCATAGTGGGCGACGTCCACGTCGAGAGTCTTGAGGTTGCGCACGTTGACCCCGACGATCTTCGCCTCGGCGGCCACGGCGCGCTCGATCTCCTCTTCGGTGTGCGCCTCCACCAGGGCGTTCATGCCCAGGTCGTGGGTCAGCGCGAGGAAGTCGCGCAGCTGGGCGTCGTCCAGCGCGGCGACGATCAGCAGCACCAGATCAGCCCCGTAGGCCCGGGCCTCATGGAACTGGTACTCCTCCACCATGAAGTCCTTGCGCAGCACCGGGATGTCCACGGCGGCGCGCACGGCGGCGAGATCGGCCAGGGATCCGCGGAAGCGGCGGCGCTCGGTGAGCACGCTGATCACCGACGCCCCGCCCTGCTCATAGGCCTGGGCCAGCTCGGTCGGATCCGGGATGTCTGCCAGCTCGCCCTTCGAGGGCGAGGAGCGCTTGACCTCGGAGATGATCCGCACACCGGAGGCGTCCTCGCGGCCTCCCTTGAGCGCGGAGTAGGCGTCCAGGGCCGGTGCGGTCGCAGCCGCCCGCGCGGTGATCTCGGTCAGCGGGGTGTCCGCCTTCCGAGCAGAGAGGTCCTCGCGGACCCCTTCGATGATGGAGTCGAGAACTGTGGCCATCTGGGGATCAGTCGGTGGAGGCGGCCGGACGGCGCTTCTCCACACCGCCGCGGGTGTTGTCCGGGGTGGCCGGCCCCTGGTGGCGGCGCGGGTCCTCACCACGCGTGAGCACAGCCTTGGCGTCCATCTCCACGCCCAGGCCCATCTTCTTCATGACGATGCCGAGGATGATGCCCACCGGCATCAGGGCGAAGCCGACGCCGGCCACGATCCAGTCAGGGATGATGAAGCCGACTCCGGCGATCACTGAGCCCAGGACGATCGTCAGGCTCAACGTCCAGGCGGCGGGAGTCGAGCCGTGACCGATGTGGTCATGGTGGATGAACTCATCATCGACGGACTGCTGCTCGACGTCGCGGACTGTGCGCTGGTCAGTGGTGGTCATCGAATCCCTCTCGGTGAAGTGTGTTCCGCGTCTATTCTGCCAGATATGAGCTGCGGCTCTAGCTCGGAGCGCTGCGGTCGGTGGGGTCGTCTCCGGCGCTCAGGCCGTCCCACAGGTCGAACTCATCCGGGTCCTCCTCGGCCGAGGCCGCGGCGGCGCCCGAGGCGTCCCGATCGTATTTCTTCGAGGCCGCGGAGTCCTTCCAGCGGGAGGACCCCAGCAGCACCAGAAGACCGGTGCCGACCAGGATCACACCTCCGGCCATGGCCAGCCACACCACGCCGGCGATCTCATAGGAGGCCGCCTGCTCCGTGGTCCCGGTGACCTCGCCCAGAGCCTCCACGGCGCGCTCCTCGGGGGCGGCGACCACACTGCTGATGGTGATCAGCGAGAAGACGCCTGCGGCGATCAGCAGACCGGCGATGACATGGCGCAGCACCTTCCGCGCGATGGTCAGCGCCAGCGCACCGGCCAGGCCCACCAAGGCCATGGCGGTGACCGTATCGGCCACGTCGGTGCCGGAGATCTCCACGTGTTGGGTATCGCTGAGGTCGTCGACCCCACCGGCGGTGATCCAGGTCTGGGTGGTGGCGATCATCAGCAGCGCACCGCCCAGGATCGCCAGCAGCACCACGTTGCGACGGGTGAGTGCTCGTGCCATCAGCCCTCCTCGAGCCGGTCGGCGGCAAGCACCGCGCGCAGCGGCGCGGCGGCTTTGTTCACAGTCTCCAGACGTTCGGCGTCGTCGTCGGAGTCGGCCACGATCCCGCCGCCGGACTGCACATAGGCGCGTCCGTCCTTCAGCACGGCGGAGCGGATCGCGATGGCGGCATCCATCCGGCCGGAGAGGTCGAAGTAGCCGACCACTCCCCCGTAGATGCCGCGGCGCTGGGGCTCCCATTCGTCCAGCAGCTGCAGGGCACGCGGCTTGGGCGCGCCGGAGAGCGTGCCGGCGGGGAAGGTCGCGGCCAGCACGTCATAGGCGCTGGAGCTCTCGGCCACCACGCCCTGGACATGGCTGGTCAGGTGCATGACGTGGGAGAAGCGCTCCACCGCCATGAACTGGGTGACCTGCACGGAGCCGGGCTCGCAGACCTTGGCAAGGTCGTTGCGCGCCAGGTCCACCAGCATGATGTGCTCGGCCCGCTCCTTCTGGTCGGCCAGAAGATCCTCGGCCAGCTCCTGGTCGTGGACCGGAGTCTTGCCGCGCGGCCGAGTCCCGGCGATCGGATGGGTCACCGCAATCCGCTCTCCCCCGGGCTGCTCGTCCACGGTGACCAGAGCCTCGGGAGAGGCACCCACCAGCTGGTAGGGCTCGCCGCGCTCCTGACCCTCGGCGGGTGGAGTCTCGAAGTGGAAGAGGTACATATAGGGGCTCGGGTTCAACAGCCGCAGCATCCGGTAGACGCTCAGGGCATCCACCTGGGTCTCGACCTCGAAGCGGCGGGAGACCACGATCTGGAAGACCTCGCCGTCCACGATGGCGTGCTTGGCCTTCCCCAGCGTCGCCAGGTATTCACCCTCATCCCAGGTGTGCTGCACCCGGTCCGTCAGGTCCTGCTCCACTGCGGCGGCCCAGCCCTGCTCGGCGGAGGCCAGGCCGGGATCCACCGGCTCACAGAGCTTCATCCGCATGGAGTCCAGTCGGGCCACAGCATCGGCATAGGCGGCCTCGACCCCGGTGTCCCGGCCGTCGCGGTTGATCGCATTGGCCACCAGGGTCACAGTGCCGTTGCGGTTGTCGTGGATGACCAGATCGCCCACCAGGTTCATCGCCATCTCGGGCAGACCCAGATCGTCCTGGGGCGGGTTGGGCAGACGCTCCCAATGACGGACGGTCTCCCAGCCGGCATAGCCGATCAGTCCGGAGGTCAGATGCGGCAGCTCCTCGTGGAAGGGCCGACTGCCCAGAAACTCCAGGCTGTCGCGCAGCACCTCAGCCGTGGTCCCCTCCTGGGGCAGCCCGGCAGGAACCTCGCCCAGCCAGTGGGCGCGGCCCTCGGACTCGGTGAGCGTGGCCAGAGAGTTCACCCCGATGAAGGAGTGCCGCGACCAGCCCGCGCCGGGGGCGGCGGACTCCATCAGGAAGCTGCCCGGACGCGGCCGACCCTCATCCATGGCCAGCGAGCGGTAGATGCTCAGCGGCGCATGTCCGTCAGCCAGCAGCGTCATGCTGACCGGGATGACCTTATGGGAGCTCGCCAGCTCGGCGAACTCCTGCGCAGAAGGGGTGATGGTTCCGAAGCGCCGCATCAGGAGGCCTCCCCCAGGGTCAGTTCCCGGCCGCTGAAGCAGGTGGGCGCGCCGGTGTGGCAGGCGGGTCCCTGCTGCTCCACACGCAGCAGGATGGTATCGCCGTCGCAGTCCAGGGCCACGCTGGCCACACGCTGGGTGTTGCCGCTGGTGGCTCCCTTGCGCCAGAGCTCCTGGCGCGAACGCGACCAGTAGGTCCCCTCGCGGGTGGCCAGAGTCGCGGCCAGAGCCTCCTCGTTCATCCAGGCCATCATCAGGACCTCGCCGGTTCCGGCGTCCTGCGCGATGGCCGGCACCAGGCCGGAGGTGTCCATCCGCAGCCGGCTGCGGATGTCCTCGTCCAAGGTATAGGTCTCAGCGTCCAGGGGGATCACCTCACGGGGTATCCGACAGAGCGGATGGCGTCTTTGACCCGGGTGATCATATCCACCGGGCCGAAGTGGAACATGCTGGCGGCCAGAACGGCGTCGGCGCCCGCCTCGATGACCGGCGGGAAGTGCTCAGGCTTCCCCGCACCGCCGGAGGCGATGATCGGCACTGAGGTGACCTTCCGGACATCGGAGATCATCTCGGTGTCGAAGCCGTCCTGGGTGCCATCGGCGTCGATGGAGTTCAGCAGGATCTCCCCGACGCCGCGCTCGGAGGCTTCGCGGCACCAGGCCACGGCATCCATGCCCGTGCCCTTCCGGCCGCCGTGGGTGGTCACCTCATAGCCGGAGGCCACCGAAGAGTCCTCGGTGCGCCGGGCGTCCAGGGAGAGGACCAGGACCTGATTGCCGAAGCGGTTGACGATCTCGTCGATCACCTGCGGACGGCCCACGGCGGCGGTGTTGATGGAGGCCTTATCCGCCCCCGACTTCAGCAGCCGGTCCACATCGGCCTCGGTGCGGACTCCCCCACCCACGGTCAGCGGGATGAAGACCTCCTGGGCGGTCTGGGTGACCACGTCATAGGTGGTCTCCCGGGCCGAGCTGGAGGCGGTGACGTCGAGGAAGGTGAGCTCGTCGGCGCCTGCACTGTTGTACCGGTGCGCCAGCTCCACCGGGTCGCCGGCGTCGCGGAGATTCTCGAAGTTGACACCTTTGACCACACGGCCGGCGTCGACGTCCAGACAGGGGATGACTCGGATGGCAAGACTCATCGTGCGCCGCCTCAGACCCGGGAAGCCTTGATGGAGGTGACCAGGATGGCGCGGGCGCCCAGCTCGTAGAGCTCGTCCATGAGCTGGTTGGTCTTCTTGGCCGGGACCATGGAGCGCACGGCCACCCAATTCTCATCGGCCAGCGAGGAGATGGTGGGCGACTCCAGGCCGGGGGTCACAGCGGTGACCGCGTCCAGGTCGGTTCGGCGGACGTCGTACTCCATCATCACGTAGTGCCGGGCGGTCAGCACGCCCTGCAGACGGCGGATCAGCCGGTCGGCGCCGTTCTGGTCGCCGACCGAGGAGCGCTCACCGGTGGCAGAGATCAGAATGGCCTCGGACTCCAGGATCGGAGTGCCGAAGGTCTCCATGCCGGCGGCCTTGAGTGTGTTGCCGGTCTCCACGACGTCAGCGATGGCGTCGGCCACGCCCAGGCGCACCGCAGACTCCACGGCGCCGTCGAGGTGGACCACCTCCACGGGGATCTGCTGCTGGGCGAACCAGCCCTCCAGCAGCCCGTCATAGGTGGTGGCGATCCGCTTGCCCGCCAGGTCCTGCTCCGAGGTGAAGCGGCCCTGCGGGGCGGCCAGACGGAAGGTGGCCCGGCCGAAGCCCAGCCCCATGACCTCCTCGGCCCCGGTGGTCACCTGGGCGTCGTCGAAGAGGTCGCGACCGGTGATGCCCAGGTCGATGATGCCCTGGCCCACATAGATCGCCACGTCCTTGGGACGCAGATAGAAGAACTCGACGCCGTTCTCCTCGTCCACCAGGACGAGCTCCTTGCGGTCACGGCGCTGGAGGTATCCCGCCTCTTTGAGGATCTCCATGGCGGCCTCGGACAGGGCGCCCTTATTCGGCACAGCTACGCGCAGCATGTTCATCTTTCTCTACAGATAGCGATAGACGTCTTCGGGCTTGAGCCCCTTGGCCAGCATCATGACCTGCAGATGGTAGAGCAGCTGGGAGATCTCCTCCGCGGCCTCAGCATCCGACTCGTATTCGCAGGCCATCCAGACCTCGGCCGCCTCTTCGACGACCTTCTTGCCGATGTGATGGACTCCGGCGTCCAATGCTGCGACGGTTCGGGAGCCTTCCGGACGTTCGGCGGCCTTGGCGGCGAGTTCGGCATAGAGCTGATCGAAGGTCTTCACGTCCCCAGACTACGCCGAACACCCGTTCCCCCGCGATTTGGGTCAGCGGGCTCTCACGCGTCGAGACGCGTGATCTCCACGGCGGCGGCCACGGCTGCGTGAGCGGCCTCATAGCCCTTGTCCTCCTTGGAGCCCTCGAGCCCGGCCCGGTCCAGCGCCTGCTGGTCATCGTCACAGGTCAGCAGGCCGAATCCGACCGGGGTGCCGCTCTCCACCGAGACCCGGGTCAGCCCGTCGGTGGCCGCGGAGCAGACGTAGTCGAAATGCGGGGTTCCGCCGCGGATGACCACGCCCAGGGCGATGACCGCGTCATGGGTCTGGGCGGCGTGGGAGGCCAGCACCGGCAGCTCGAAGCTGCCGGGTGCCTGCAGGGTGGTGTATTCGGTGACGCCGATGGCGTTCAGGAAGCGCTGGGCTCCTGCGGTCAGCCCACCCATGACCTCGGTGTGCCAGCGGGAGGCCACCACGGCCACCCGCAGGCCCAGGGTCTGGGCGGATTCGGTCAGCTCGGCGATCTCCTGGGCGGGGATCTCAGGTGTTCCGGTCCTGCTCATAGTCTCTGGTGCTCTCCTTGTTCGTCGTGGGCGTCGGTGAGTCCGAGGTGGTCCAGCAGATGGTTCATGCGGTCGCGCTTGGTCTCCAGATAGCGGCGGTTGGCCTCATGGACCACGCCGGTGGAGGGGACCTGTTCGACGTCGAGCCCGGCCTCGCGCAGCACGCGCACCTTCTCCGGGTTGTTGGTCAGCAGCTGCAGGCGGGTGATCCCTGCCCCGTGCAGGATGGCCGCAGCTCCGGTGAAGTCGCGCTGCTCGGCGGGCAGGCCCAGCATCTCGTTGGCCTCCACAGTGTCCGCACCCTGCTCCTGCAGGTGGTAGGCCCGCATCTTGTCCGCCAGGCCGATCCCGCGGCCCTCATGGCCGCGCAGGTACAACAGGTGGCCGCCGTCACGCTGGATGGACTCCAAGGCTGAGATCAGCTGGGTCCCACAGTCGCAGCGCTGGGAGCCGAAGACGTCTCCGGTGGCGCATTCGGAGTGCATGCGGATCAGCGGGCGGCTGACCTGGCCGTTCTGCTGAGGGTGGTGCCCCTGGGCAGAGATGAGCATGTGCTCGTGGCCGGTGCTGTGCTCCGTCCAGACCTGGGCGGCGAAGGTCCCGTAGTCGGTGGGCAGCGTGACCACCGGACCGGCGTCCACCAGGTCCCCGCGGGTCAGCGCCTCAGCGTCCACCGGCACCGGAGCCTCCTCCGGGATCGGGGTGCCGCCGCGACGGCGGATCAGGTCCTCGATGGAGATCAGCGCCAGGCCGTGCTCATCGGCGAACTCGCGCAGCGCGGGCAGACGCATCATCTCGCCGTCGTCATGGGTCAGCTCCGCGATGATCCCGACGGCGGGCGCCCCGGCCAGCACGCAGAGGTCCACGGCCGCCTCGGTATGGCCGGCCCGCCCCAGCACACCCTCGGCATGAGCGATGAGCGGGAAGACGTGGCCCGGGCGAGTCAGGTCATCAGGGACGGATGCCGAGGAGGCCAGCAGCTGGGCGGTGAGCGCCCGGTCCGCCGCGCTGATCCCGGTGGTGATCTGCCGGTGGCGGGAGGCGTCGGCGTCGCAGCTGATGGTGTAGGCGGTGCCCTTGGGATCCTCGTTGTCGGTGACCATGGGCGGCAGCTGCAGATAGGCGGCGCGCTCAGCGCTCATCGGAGCGCAGAGCACGCCCGAGCTGTGCCGAATGGTGAAGGCCATGAGCTCCTGGGTGGAGGCCGAAGCCGGGAAGATGATGTCGCCCTCATTCTCCCGGTCGGCGTCGTCCACCACGACGACGGGTCGCCCCGCGGCCAGCTGCTCCAGGGCCAGGTCCACCGGATCCAGCACCGGGGCCGGGGTCTCGGGCTGAGCGATGGCCGGCAGCCGGGAGGAGCCGGCGTCGGGCTGTTGGAAGCCGAGCATGCGGCGGGTGTACTTCGCCAGCACATCCACCTCCAGGTTCACCGGGCCGCCGAGCTCCAGACGGCCCAGCGTGGTCTCGGCCAGCGTGGTGGGGATCAGGCCCACTTCGAACCACGGCTCAGCGGCCTCAGGCCCGCTCACCGCGGTGACGGTCAGCGAGACGCCGTCCACGGCGATGGAGCCCTTCTCCGCGAGATAGGGTGCGAGCTCCGAGCTGAGGCTGAAGCGGTGGCGGCCGTCGGCCGGGTCCCGCTCGATGAGACGGCCCAGACCGTCCACATGGCCCTGGACCACATGGCCGTCCAGCCGCGCGCCGGAGGGCAGGCAGCGCTCCAGGTTCACCGCATGGCCGATGTCCAGCGCGCCCAATGAGGTCCGCCGCAGCGTCTCCTGGATGAGCTCCACCGAGATCTCCTCGAGGTTGTGGTCCAGTTCCACGGCGCTGACACAGACGCCGTTGACCGCGATGGAGCCGCCCAGCTCCAGGCCCTGCAGATGGCCGGGGGCGCTGAAGGTCAGGCGCTCCACGCCCGACTCGGCGCCGGTGTGATCCTGCCGGGGGCGGCGCTGCAGCACAGTGCCGAGTCCGGTGACGATTCCGGTGAACATGATCAGTGACTGGTCTCCTTCTGCGGCGCAGAGGCGCTGCTCGGCTGAAGATGGGTGCAGACATCGGCCTCCATGAGCTGCACCGGTCCGCCGTCGGCGGGGTCCAGCTCATAGCGGGGAGCATGCTGCAGCGTGGTGACGCCGATGTCGGCGATGCTGGAGCGTCCGGTACCCAGGATGATGGGCGCCTGATACGCAAAGATCTCGTCCACCAGGTCAGAGGCCACGAAGGCCGAGAGCACACTCTGCCCGCCTTCGACCAGCACATGGCGCACCGGGTGGCCCTGGTGGGTGGTTGCCGCCAGGGTGCGCAGGGCCTCGAGGGGATCCCGGGTGCGCAGGTGCCTCCAGCCCTGGCCCTCGGGACTGCCGCGGCGCAGTGCGGCCTCGGCGGGGACCTCCCGCAGGCCCAGCACGCTGCGCAGCGGCTGATGCACGGTGAGGTTCCCCTGCCCGTCGCGGGCAGTCAGCCGCGGATCATCCACCAACACGGTGTTGGTGCCCACCAGGATGGCGTCCACCCGCTGGCGGACCCGGTGGCTGTGCGCCCTCGAGGTGGCGGAGGTGATCCACTGACTGGTGCCGTCGGAGGCGGCGATCTTCGCATCCAGGCTCTGCGCCAGGTGCACCGTCACAAAGGGCCTCCCCTGCTCCTGGGCCAGGCTCCAGCGGTGGTTCAGCCGCTCACAGTCCTCGGCGAGGACACCGCCGGTGACCTCGACGCCGGCCTCGGCCAGTCGGCGGCCGCCTCCCCCGGCGGCCTCGGTGGTGTCCGCGGCCCCGTAGACCAGGCGCCCGACGCCGGCGTCGAGGACGGCCTCAGTGCAGGCCGGCTGCCTGCCCTGGTGACGGCAGGGCTCCAGCGTGGAATAGAGCGTGGCCGAGGTGAGGTCCAGGTCCTGACGGGCCTCCAGCTGATTCAGGGCGTCGCGTTCGGCATGCAGACTGCCCGCCCCGCGGTGGTGGCCCACGGCGAGGATCTCGCCGTCGGCGGAGACCAGGACGGCCCCCACCAGCGGATTGGCACCGCGGGCCCCGCGCAGAGCCTCCTGCAGGGCGCGGCGCATGTGGGTCTCGTAGACGTGGTTCTGCTGAGTGGGCTGGGCGGTGCTCATCGCTGGTCCTCCGGCGCGGAGAGCGTGGGATCCAGGTGGATGGTCTCCACGCTGGGCTTGGGTTTGGCCTTCGCATTGGCGTGCCACCAGACGAAGAAGCCGATGAGGGTGAAGACGCCGTAGAAGAGGTACATGAAGGCCGAGGCGTAGTAGCCGGCCGACCACAGCAGGGGGACGCCGACGATGTCCACCGCCACCCAGATGAGCCAGAACTCCACCCAGCCCTTGGCCATGCCATAGGTGGCCAGCAGAGAGCCCACGAAGGTCCAGGCGTCGGCCCAGACCGGCTCCCAGCTGCCCAGCGAACGGAAGAGTGGGGTGAGGGCCGCTGTGCCCAGGATCATCGTGACGATCAGACCGATGCGGACCCGCCAGCTGGCCCACTCCGGGGTGATGGCGCCGCCGTCCTGGTCTGCGCTGCGCCGCCGTCGGCTCTGCGTCCAGCGGACCCAGCCGTAGATGGAGACGGCCAGGAACATGATCTGGCGTCCGGCCTGGCCGAGCAGCGAGGGGTTGTCATCCAGGCCGATGAAGGAGCCCATGAAGACGGTGAGCAGGATGAGGTTGCCGGCGATGCCCACAGGCCAGGCCCAGACCTTGCGGAACATCCCGCCCAGGGCGCAGACCAGGCCGAAGCCGTTGCCGATGACTTCGCGGAGCAGCAGGGCGCTGCCGGCGATGACGATCTCGGCTTCCAGCAGCCAGCGAAGCGTCTCCATACTGTCCGTCTCTCCTCCGGAGGTTCGAGGCTCCGGGGATGACGACGTGAGACGCCGAGGCCGATATGCGCCTCTTCACAGGGCGGATATCGGTTTTCGTGCTGCTCCCATCCAGACTGTGACTGTCGGTACCGGAGTTCCACCGGTTCAACCGAGCCGTCCCAGGGGTTCTGAGATGACTGCGGGTCGCGGACTATGACCGCCGGTTCGGACTTTCACCGACCCCGGAGCACGAAAAGTGATGCATTCCAGTGTGCCATACCCGCGGCCATCGGCGTCAGGGCAGGCGTCACGGAGAGCAAAGAAGCCCCGGCCCATATGGACCGGGGCTTCCTCTCTTGCTGAGCGGATGACGAGATTCGAACTCGCGACCCTCACCATGGCAAGGTGATGCTCTAGCCAGCTGAGCTACATCCGCGTGAAATCCGTCAAGGGATTCCGTGCGTGATACTGGGATCGAACCAGTGACCTCTTCCGTGTCAGGGAAGCGCGCTACCGCTGCGCCAATCACGCGTACTCAGTTCTTTATTCAACTGTACCGGTTCCGGCAGGCCGGAACCTTCCGAGGTGGGGACGGGAATCGAACCCGCGTATACGGCTTTGCAGGCCGCTGCCTCGCCACTCGGCCACCCCACCGGGTCTTACCTTCCGGGTTCTTCCTGTCCCGCGAGCGGATGACGAGATTCGAACTCGCGACCCTCACCATGGCAAGGTGATGCTCTAGCCAGCTGAGCTACATCCGCATATCGCCTTGGCCCTTCGGCCCTCTCGACGAGGCCCTCCGTGCCGTTTGCGACGACATGAAACTCTAACGCACCTTTTCAGCGTTCGACAAATCGAGCTCCTCAACACCCCCGAAACACTTCTGTGCGCCCGGTGCTTCAATGTATACATTGAATTCAGGCACGACACCGACGAGCACAGGGAGGGCCAGTGTCAGCAAGGACTTCAGGACGGCGTACCGCCCACACGACTGTGCTCGACGCGGCGATCGCGAAAGTCCGGGAGCGCGATCCGAACACCGCGCAGACTCTGGAGAAGGAAGTGCGCGCGCTTCGCCAGAACCGCCGCTTCGGCCTGGTCTTCGACCGGCACCTCCCCGAGCTCGTGTCCCTCCCGGAACATCCCGTCCTGCCGGGATGCCGCGTGACCCTGCGGGCCCACACCCCTGAGTCCAAGGAGGAAGTCCCCACATGGCGTGTCCAGTCGGTGGAGGGCAGCGGGTCAGAGCGCCGCGTGACCGCGCTCGGGGCCGAAGGCGAGATCACACTCTCCGCCGCAGAGCTCGTCGTGGTGCGCGAGTTCGACGAGCCCATCTATCCGGGCCTGCGATCAGTGCAGAAGATCGACCACGGCGCAGATGACGATCCGAACCATGTGGTGATCAGCGGCGAGAACCACCACGCCCTGCAGATGCTTCACCTCACGCATCGCAGCGCCGTGGACCTGATCTACATCGACCCGCCTTATAACACCGGCAATAAGGGGTGGATCTACAACGACCGCTATGTCCAGCAGGCGGATCCGTATAAGCACTCGAAATGGCTCTCCTTCATGGAGAAGCGCCTGCGTCAGGCCCGCGGACTGCTCAAGGACGCCGGGGTGATCATGGTCGCCATCGGCGACGACGAACACCACCGCCTCCGCATGCTGATGGACCAGATCTTCGGCAAGGAGAACTTCATCTCCGATGTCGTCTGGCAGGGCGGACGCAAGAATGATGCGCGCTACGTCTCCAACGGGGCCGACTACATGCTGGTCTACGCGCGACGGCTCGATGCGCTCGGGGAGCGAGAGATCCGATGGCGCGAGGAGAAGCCTGGAGTCCATGAGGTCCTCGCGCAGGGTGAGAAGGTCTGGGCCGAGCACGGTCCGGATGAGGACGCCGCCACGGCCGAGATGCGCGCATGGTTCAAGAAGCAGCCGAAGGACTCGCCGGTGCAGGCGATGGCGCGCAATGTCTATTTCCTGCCCGATGGGCGCCTATGCCGAGACACAGACATCTCATGGCCAGGCGGTGGAGGGGAGACATACGACGTCCTCCATCCTGCCACCGGAAAGCCCGTCCCGGTGCCTTCACGTGGCTGGGCCTTCAGCTCCCCTGAACGCATGCAGGAGGCCATCGACGGCGGCTGGGTGATCTTCCGCAAGGATCACACCAAGCCCATCAGCCTCAAACGGCCGCTCATCGACACCACTGGCCAGGTGGTCATGTCCGTCTTCGAGCGCCAGCGCACACATGCCGGTCGCCACGTGCAGGACGTCCTGGGCGACAAACGCTTCCCCTTCCCCAAGGACCATGAGGTCCTCATGCGGTGGATCCGACTCGCCGCGCCGCAGGATGCCGTCGTCCTCGACTTCTTCGGCGGCTCCGGTTCCACAGCGGAGGCAGTCATCCGACTCAACGCAGAGGACGGCGGCTCCCGGCAATCGATTCTGGTCACTAACAACGAGCTTTCCGATAAGGACGCGCGCAGGCTCTCGAAAGCCGGGCACCAGCCTGGCGACCCCGAGTGGGAGGACCGGGGAGTCTTCCGCTATGTGACGCGCCCCCGTCTGGCCACGGTCGTCACCGGAGAGCGCCCGGACGGCTCGCGCTATTCGGAGGGCATCCCGGCGAACCTCGAGTTCTTCGAGGTGACGTATCTCCAGGATTCCCGCGTCCGTCGGGACAAGGAGTTCAGGGTCCTGGCTCCGCTGCTGTGGCTCGGCACAGGCGCCCGAGGCAGGCGCATCGATGATCCGGCCGAACGCGGCTGGGACTGCACGGATCGCTACGCCGTGCTGGCCGACATCGATGCGGCCGAGCCCTTCCTGCAGGAGCTCAATCGCCGCGCCCAGCAGCGTGACGAGCTTCCTGAACACGTCTACGTCATCACCGGCTCCTCGGCGGAGTATGCCGCCGTCACGGTACGGCTGCCCGGCGAGCTTCGGGGAAGGACCCACCGCCTCTATGACGACTACCTGCGGCACTTCGAGAACCTGACCGGGGATGATGCATGACTTTCGAGCTGACCGACTACCAGCAGGATGCCGTGTCGCAGAGCGTTGCGCGCCTGTCCTATGCCCAGCAGGACTTCCGTCAGCGTGACGGAGAGCAGACCACCGTGGCACTGACTGCACCGACCGGCGCAGGCAAGACGGTCATCGCCACGCATGTTCTGGAACAGCTGAGGTTCGGGCAGGAGGGTGAGTCTGGGAACCCGGATCTCACCGTTCTCTGGGTCACCGATGACCCGGCTCTGAACCGCCAGACCCGCGACAAGATGCTCCTCTCCGGATCCGAGTTCGGCGAAGACGATCTCATCGAGATCGACAGCTCCTTCGACGACCCTGTTCTGCGCCGCGGCAGAGTCCATTTTGCCCACATTCAGCTCTTCGGCAGCGGGACCAGCTCCATGCGAGACTCCGACACCCGCGAACACGGGCTCTGGGAGATCATCGCCGAATCTGTCCACCAGTATCAGGAGAACCTCCTCCTGGTGATCGACGAGGCCCATAAGGGCACCGAGGGAACCGCTGCGGGCAAGGCCACCATCATCGAGAGGCTGTCCCATGGGGGCGACGCTTCCCACTTCAGCGGACATGCCCAGCCCGCGACTCCGGTGATCTATGGCATCACCGCCACCCCGGAGCGCTTCTTCCAAGGCATGAGGCGACACAGCAGGACCACTCGCGCAGTCAGAGTGCCGGCGGGTGAGGTGCGCGAGTCGGGGCTGCTCAAGGATCAGATCATCGTGCGTCACCCCGGTGACCGCCAACCAGCCGAATCCACGCTGATCGGCCAGGCCGTTCAGTCGCTGAAAGCCTCCGATGCGGCCTGGAAACGGCATGCAGAGGCCACTGGGGAGCCGCGCGTGGAGCCGCTGCTGGTCCTGCAGGTCGAGGCGGGCATCAGTGACAGCCGTGTTGCGGAGATCCTCAACACCCTGGAGTCCGAATGGGACATCCTCCAGGGGGATGCGGTGGCCCATTCCTTCGACACCCACGCTCCGGTGAAGATCTCCGGGGGCCGGGAGCTGCGCTATATCGCTCCTGATCGCATCGATCAGGACCGTCGCGTGCGTGCAGTGCTCTTCAAACAGGCTCTGACCACCGGTTGGGACTGCCCTCGAGCTGAGGTCATGCTCTCCCTGCGCAGCGCCAAGGATCCGACCTCCATCGCTCAGCTGATGGGCCGCATGGTCCGCACTCCCCTGGCCCGGCGTATCGACACCGATGAGTCGCTGAATGCGGTGACCCTCTATCTTCCGCTCTATGACAGCCACGAGGTGGCCCGTGTGGTGGCCTCACTGGACAGCAGTGAGTTCGGCGCCGAAGTGGCCGTCTCGGTGGAACCGGTGGCCTGTGTTCCGGCACTGCCCGACGAGCACCCCGTATGGGACGCCCTGCGAGCGCTGCCAACCGTCCAGAGGAGGAGCCGTTCGTGGCGCTCGGAGACCGAACGGCTCCTGCAGCTGGCACAGCTTCTCAACCAACCGACGGAGAACAGGCGTGCCATCGAGCTGCGAGCAGGGAGGCGTGCCCGCAATCATCTCATCAGCGCCGTGGCCAGGGAACGCCAGAATCATCGCGAGACCCTCGCCGAGCTCGAGGAGGAGGTCCGGACATTGGACCTCTCCGCCTCAGTGTTCGACCGCGGCGAGGACGGCGCCTTCTCCCGCGCCGTGCAGGACCCCGGCGCCCGAGTCCAGGCCTCTGCCATCGACGTGAAGCGCCAATTCGACCACGCCAAGAAGATCCTGCCCGACGGCATCGCAGAATGGTTCTTCGACCACCGCGCCGAAGAGGTCGAGGAGCACGGTGGGATCGTGGATGAGCAGCAGCTGTACAGCGAGATCGCAGCACTGACCAAGACCGAGGACATGGCTCAGATCATTGTCCGGGCGGTGGAACAGGCAGCTGCAGGACTCTTCGCTGAGTGGCAGCGCGAATACACGAATACCGTGGCCAAGGAGCTCCCTCGTGCGCAGCAGCGGGCCTTCGAGGAGATCTGGAGTGACGACGACGGCGTCATATCGACTACGCTTCATCCGCCAGAGTCCTACTCAGCGTCGACCAAGGTGATCCGCGGGAGCGGCGATCAGGCAGTCAGCGAATCGCTGCCCACCTATGCCGGCCACCTCTACCAGGCCCCCGAGGACCATCCTCTGGCAGAGCGCTTCCCCGCCAAGCTGACCTCCTGGGAAGATCGAGTGCTGGAGAAGGAGACCCAACGCGCCAACCTGGTCAGCTGGTATCGCAACCCTTCGCGCTCCCAGCATGGGCTGGCCGTACCGTATCGCCACGGCGGGCAGACCGAACTGCTCTATCCAGATTTCCTCTTCTTCTACGATGTGGGCGGAGAGATCCAACTGGACGTCGTCGAACCTCACCGGCATGTACAGGCCGATACCGGGCCGAAGTGGGCGGGGCTGGCTCGGTGGGCGCAGCAGAACAGCCAGGTGGTCCGCGGAGCCCAGGCGGTGATCGTCCTCCGCGAGGACCTGATGGCTCTGGATCTCAGCATCCCCGGAATCGAGGAGGATCTCGACGCCAGCACGGGTGAGCAGGACATCGAACGGCTCTTCCAGGAGCGCGGAAGCCGATACTGAGCTGAGCACCGGTGAGCTGACCCCTGCGCCTGCCGCCCCATGGGAGACTGGAGCGCGATGACACAGCCAGCTCTCGCACACGCCACCGAATACGGCCGGATGTACTCCCGGTCCTCCTCCTCTGCCCCCGAAGTCCCCTCAATCACCACAGTGATCGGCCAGGAGCACAAGGATCTGACCGGCTGGGCCGGCCATATGGCCGCCACCGAACTCTCCCAGGATTCGCGGTTGGCCGGGGCCGTCGGATCGGCCTCCACGCTGAAGTCGCTGGCCCGCCAGGCCTCCTCCGCCGCGGAGCGCTTCCGCGACGCCGCCGCCGAACGCGGAGACCGGGTGCACAACTACGCCGAGCAGGTTGCGCTGCGCGAGCTGGAAGAGCCACATACGGCAGATCAGGCCCGCGAAACCCTGGCCGGCCACGGCGAGACGCGATTCGCAGACCGCTTCGACGAGTGGTGGCAGCTCTACGGCGTGAAGCCGGTGGCGGCCGAGGTGACGGTATGGAACCACACAGTGGGCTACGCCGGGACGCTGGACCTGATCGCGGAGATCGGCGGGCGGCTGTGCATCCTGGACTTCAAGACCAAGGGGCTCACCCGGGACGGTCGGGCCAAGCCGCTGAGCGACTCGGTGGTCATGCAGCTGGTGGCCGGCATGCAGGCCGAGGAGCAGCTGCTGGACGCCGCCGCCGGCACCTGGGAGCCCTGGACCTACGCCGGTCAGAACCCGGTGCTGCTGGGTGTGGCGATCTCTGAGGCCGAGGTGGTGCCGCTGCAGGCCAAGCCCGAGGCGCTGAAGAGTCACTGGCACAAATTCTGGGCACTGCGACAGGTGTGGGGACATGCCCGCGTGACCAGCTCCGCCGGGCCGGCCCTGCAGCCCATCGCTCCCCCGCCGGCCCCGACTCCGATGGTGAGCTGAGGACAGACTGCTCCGCCGGAAAAGTTCTGCAGAGCCATTGAACCCTGCCTCATTCGAATGTATATTCGATTCATGGACAGGGGTATCGCACAGCTGATGGATCCGGAGACGGCGTCTCTGCGGTCGGCTGAGCGCAAGATACGCCAGGCCCAGGCGCAGCAGATCCGGCAGATCCTCACCTACGTGAGCCGCGTCGAGAACCGGAGCGCGGTCGAGGACGGCAGTTCGCACCTCACCAGCGCTCCCCTCCCACCTGGTGCTCCCGACGCCCCCGTGGAGGCTCGGCGCGCGGCCGTCCTCCACGCCGCACAGGCCCTCCAGGCCTCCGAACACTATGTGGGCGAGCTGGTTGCTGCGGCCTCCCTGGCCCAGGAGCGTCTGCCCCGGACCTGGGACAGCTTCTGCCAGGGCCGGATCGGTGTGCAGCATCTGCTGCAGATGGCGCGCAGCTCCCTGACTCTCCTCAGCCCGGAGAACGTCGCCCTGCTCGACCAGCGCGGCTGCGCCTACGCGGAGGAACATACTCCAGGAGAGCTGGCGGCCTGGTTGCGGCGCTTCATCGCAGCCAGAGAGCCCGAGGCCGCAGCCCGACGGAACCAGGAGGCCCAGCGCGAGCGCCGGGTCTCCGTCACCCACCTCGAGGACGGAGTGAGCCTTCTGACCGCCCTGCTGCCCACGGTCACCGCCGAGCAGATCCGACGCCGGCTCAACGCAGTGGCCCGCAGCCCTCAGCAGGCGATCCCCCACGATCCCTCGGTGGTCCCGGAGGCTGCTGGGGCGGAAGACCCCTCATCGACTGGGCCTGACCTTCCCGCCTCACGTGGTGCGGGCGACACCCGCACGCTGGAGCAGCGCACAGCGGACCTGCTCGCGGGCTGGCTGCTGAGCGGCCGCGGAGCCCAGGAGCGTCCCGCAGATGTGAGTGTGGGGCTCCTGGTGCCGCTGGAGACCCTCAGCGGGGATGCTGAGGCCCCTGCCCTCAGTCGCGACCGCAGCTTCACGCTGCCCGCGCAGGTGGTGCGCAGACTCCTGGGCCACTCCGGCACACGCGTCACCTGGTACGAGCTGGGAGTGCGGAACGCAGAGGCGCTGGGCTCGGACACACAGGACCCCGATGTCCTGTCGGTGAGATACCGGGGACGCTTCGTCCCGAAGATCCTGCGGGAGGCCATCCGTTTCCGGGACGGCACCTGTCAGGCCCCGGGCTGCCAGGTCCCCGCCGAGAACTGCGATATCGATCACCAGAGACCCTGGCGCGATTCCGGCAGAGACGGCGCTGGAGGCCAGACCGAGGGGCAGAACCTCTGGACGCTCTGCCGCAGACATCACCTGCTGAAGACGGCTGGCCACCTGCCGCCGCCCACGGACCGGTCCGCAGCCCCAGCCACGGGCCGACCCTCAGCCATGCCCACGGCCGTACGCGCCGCGGCATGATGAGAGAATCGTAGGCATGTCCGTTCTGAACATCCGTATGATCGGGGACCCTGTCCTGCGCACTCCCACTTCGCCGGTGGAGAGCATCGATGATCGCATCCTCTCGCTGGTGGAGGATATGTACGACACCATGGATGATGCGCGCGGCATCGGCCTGGCCGCCAACCAGGTGGGAGTGGGCCTGCGCATCTTCACCTACGGCGTCGCCGGCGTCCGCGGCGCGGTGATCAATCCGGTGCTCGAGCTCAGCGGCGAGCCCGAGTTCACCCCGCGGGACAACGAGCAGGGTCTCGCCGAGGAGGAGAATCTTCTGAAGGAGGGTTGCCTCTCGGTCAAGGAGATCTACGGCCCCGTGGCCCGCCCCCAGCAGGCTCGGCTCACCGGCCTGGCGCCCGACGGCAGCCGCCTCGAGGTCGAGGCCACCGGGTTGCTGGCCGCCTGCTTCCAGCATGAGCTGGACCATCTCGACGGCAAGCTCTTCCTCGACCGCCTGCGGGGCGAGGAGAAGCGTCGCGCCCTGCAGACCCTCCGCGAGCGCGACTACGGCAGGACGGCGTCGTGACCGAACGCTTCCACGTCATCCCTGCCGCCTATGTGTTGCTGACCCGTCCCGCCCAGGAGGCCGAAGCCCTCGAAGTCCTGCTGAATCATCGGCAGGGCACCGGCTATATGGACGGCCACTGGGCCTTCGGCGCGGCCGGCCATGTGGAGCGCGGTGAGACGGTGCACGCCGCCTCCGTGCGCGAGGCCGCCGAGGAGCTCGGTGTGCGCATCGAGGAGGCCGATCTCGTGCCGCTGACCGTCATGCATCGCACCGGGATCAGCGGCGAACCCATCGACGAGCGCGTGGACTTCTTCTTCAGCGTCAGCCGCTGGGAGGGCACCCCCTCCGTGCAGGAGCCGGAGAAGTCCGCCGCCCTGCAGTGGTTCCGTCTGGACCAGCTGCCCGAGCCGGTGGTCCCGCATGAGCTCAACGTCCTGACCGGCGTGCGGGATTGGGCGCTGGAAGAGATCACCAGCTTCGGGTTCACCCCCGCCGAAGCCCAGGAACAGGCGACGGCCGCCGGACGACAGGAGGAGACCAATGATCCATCACACCCCTGAGACGCTGGCGGAGTCCGTCGCCGACCTGGGTTCCAGCTCCGTCGGCTCCGCGCCTGTCCTCTTCGCCGGCACCCCGGAGATCGCCGCCGACTGCCTGCGCTCCCTGCTGGCCGACGGCGTCCGGATCACCGCAGTGCTCACCCGCCCGGACGCGCCGGTGGGCCGCAAGAAGCGTCTGACCCCCTCCCCCGTGGCGCAGGCCGCTGAGGAGGCCGGAATCCCCGTGATCCGTGCGGCCCGGGTGGATGACACCGTCACCGAGCAGCTGGCCACCACGGGCGCCCGGCTGGGCGTGGTCGTCGCCTATGGTGCGCTGCTCCCCCAGCCGGCTCTGGACGCGCTGCCGCTGGGCTGGGTCAACCTCCACTACTCCTGGCTGCCCAAGTACCGCGGCGCCGCCCCGGTGCAGCACTCCATCCTCAACGGCGAGGAGGTCACCGCCGCCACGGTCTTCCAGCTGGAGACAGGCATGGACACCGGACCGGTCCACGGACTGGTGGAGCATCCGCTGCCGGCGGATGCGTCGGCGGGCTCCATGCTCACCACGCTCACCCGCTCCGGCTCCTCGCTGCTGCGCGTTCTGCTGCCCGAGCTGCTGACGGGGACCTCCGCGCCGCAGCCTCAGCAGGGCGAGCCCAGCCTGGCTCCCAAACTCAGCCGTGAGGACGCCTTCATCGACCCCTCCGCCTCTGCGGCCGAGATCATCCGCCGCATCAACGCGACCATCCCGGAGCCCGGGGCCTGGACGCTCAACGGGGAGGATCGGGTGAAGCTCGGCGTCGCCCGCGCCTATGAGGCGGTGCTGCCCGAGGCCTGGGGACGAGCAGCCGCCGGTGAGGTCCTCGAGGCCGCAGCCGATCGGGGCGGCTCCGGGAAGACTGTGCTGATGAAGGCCGGCGACGGCGCCCCCGTAGTGCTCAGCGCCGTGCAGCCTGCAGGCAAGAAGATGCTCAATGCGGCCGATTGGTTCCGCGGTCTGCAGGGACGCACTGTGCTGGGACCCGGCGCAGGATCGAACAGGAACGAGGACGCACAGTGAGCCAGACTCCCCATTCGGACGGCAGCCGCCGCAACGCCAAGGGGCGCGAGCGCAACCGCGGCCAGCGCAACCAGCAGGGAGAGCGGGGCCGGCAGGGCCAGGGCCGCCGCTACAGCCAGAAGGCTCCCTCCCAGCGCAGCCGCCGGGCGGATCCGGCCCGCACCGCCGCCTTCAAAGTGCTGCGCGCCGTCAGCCGCGATGACGCCTACGCCAACCTGGTGCTGCCCGCTGAGATCCGCCGGGCCACGCTGGACCGCCGCGACGCCGGCTTCGCCACCGAGCTGACCTACGGCGCCCTGCGTGCTCAGGGCACCTATGACTCCATCCTGTCGCGCTGTGTGGACCGCGGGCTCGATCAGCTGGATGCCCCCATCCTGGACGCGCTGCGCCTGGGCGTCCACCAGCTGCTGGCCATGCGGGTCACCACCCATGCGGCCGTGAACGAGACCGTGGGGCTGGTGCGCGCCGAGATCGGGGCAGGCCCCTCCGGCTTCGTCAACGCCGTGCTGCGCAGGGTCAGCGAGAAGTCTATGGAGCAGTGGGTGGAGGAGATCTCCGGCGCTGAGGAAGCTGGCAGCGACGCCGCCCTGGCCCTGCAGCATGCCCACCCCGCCTGGGTGGTCCGCGCACTCAAGCAGTCCCTGAAGATGCACGGCCGCGGCGAAGAGCTTCAGGAACTGCTCACCGCCGACAACGCCTCCCCCGAAGTCCACCTGGTGGAGCTGCCCGGCGTCGGGCAGAAGCGCCTGGCCTCGGCCCTGGAGGCAGGTGCTGCGGCCTCCCATCTGGTGGAGGGCGCCGCCGTCTTCCGCGGAGGCGATGTGGGCCGGCTGCCCGGCGTCCCCGAGGGCGAGCTGCGTGTCCAGGACATCGGCTCCCAGTGGATCGCCCGTGCCCTGGCCGGAGCCTGGACTCCGGAGACCACAGACCCTGATGTGGCCGGAGAACGCTGGCTGGATCTCTGCGCGGGCCCCGGAGGCAAGGCCGCACTGCTGGCCGCCCTGGCCGCCGAGCACGGAGCCACGCTGCTGGCCAATGAGCCCGCCGCCCACCGTGCCGAGCTGGTCACCAAGGCCCTCTCCGCCGTTCCGGCCGAGGCCTGGAGCGTGCGCGCCGGAGACGGTCGCAGCATCGCTGAGACATCCGAACGCTACGACCGCATCCTGATCGACGCTCCCTGCACCGGTCTGGGCGCGCTGCGCCGTCGCCCCGAGTCGCGTTGGCGCCGCAGGCCCGCCGATCTGGCCGAGCTGACCGTGCTGCAGGAAGAGCTGCTGGACGCCGGGGTCGGGGTCCTGGCCCCCGGCGGCGTGCTGGCCTATGTGACCTGCTCCCCGCATCCGGCCGAGACGCTGGTCCAGGTGGAGGATGTGCTGCGCCGCCATCCGGAGCTGCAGCTGCTGGATGCCCATGAGGCCATGGCCTCAGCCTCCCTCCCCGCAGGCGCGGAGGCCATGGAGGCCACCGCCGGGCAGGAGGCCGAGGGGGGCTCCATCAGCTCCAAGCTGGTCCAGCTGTGGCCCCACGCCCACGGCACCGACGCGATGTTCTTCGCACTGCTGCATAAGCCGGGGCGTCTCCAGGTGCAGGAACAGTAGGATCGGACTATGAGCGCACCGTGCATCCACCCCAGCATCCTCAACGCTGACTTCGCGAACCTGGAGCGGGAGCTCTCCCGCATCAGCTCCGCCGACGCCGTCCACGTGGACGTCATGGATAACCATTTCGTCCCCAACCTCACCCTGGGACTGCCGGTGGTGGAGTCGATCAGGAAGGTCACCGACCTCCCCCTGGACATCCATCTGATGATCGAGGACCCGGATGTGTGGGCGCCGAAGTACGCCGAACTGGGCTGTGAGTCGGTGACCTTCCATGCGGAGGCCGCCGGGGCTCCCATCCGGCTGGCCCGCGAGCTGCGCAGCCAGGGCGCCGAAGCGGCCATGGCCCTGAAGCCGGCCACCGGCGTCGAGTCGTATCTGGACATGCTCGGTGAGCTGGACATGCTGCTGCTGATGACGGTGGAGCCGGGCTTCGGGGGACAGAAGTTCCTGGACCTGGTGCTGCCCAAGATCCGCCGGGCGCGGAAGGCCGTAGACGATCTGGGCGGGAACATCGCCGTGCAGATCGACGGCGGAGTCAGCATCGAGACCATCGAGCGCGCCGCCGAGGCCGGTGCCGACACTTTCGTGGCCGGCTCCTCGGTGTACTCCGCACAGGACCCCGACGCCGCCATCGCTGAGCTGCGCGGGCTGGTCCAGAAGGTGCCCTTCAGCTAGGGCTCAGACCCCCAGATACGAGAGAACCGGCGGTGCTCTCAACCTTCCCCTGAAGAGAGCACCGCCGGATATCTGGGAGTCTACCGGAAGCCGAACCTCGGCTGCACGACTTTTGCACCATCTGACGTCGACGGGATCTGCTCCTCGCGGCGCAGCTCCTCGATGGCGGACTCGAAGTCGTCGAGATCGTTGAAGCCCCGGTACACGGAGGCGAAGCGCATATAGGCCACCACGTCCAACTTCTTCAGCGGACCCAGGATGGCCAGCCCGACGTCGTTGGCGTCCACCTCGGCGTTTCCGGAGGCGCGGACGGCCTCCTCCACCTCCTGGGCCAGCACCGCCAGGTCGTCGCTGGAGACCGGACGCCCCTGGCAGGCCTTGCGCACGCCGTTGATGACCTTGGAACGGTCGAAGGGCTCAGCGGCCCCGGAGCGCTTGATGACGTTCAGCGAGGTGGTCTCCATCGTGGTGAAGCGTTTGGAACACACCGGGCACTGACGGCGTCGGCGGATGCCGGACCCGTCGTCGAGCATGCGGGAATCCACCACACGGGACGAGTCATGCCTGCAGTACGGACAATACATAGGGGCATCCTATCCTTCCAGGCAGCTGGGCCCCAGAAGAACCTTGAGGTCACCGTAGAGACCCGGTGAGGGCGTGACCTGGTAGTCCGGACCCAGGCGCATCAGCTCCACCTTGTCCCCGGAGAGCAGCTTCACGTGCACCTCATTGCTGCCCCGGTGGCGCTGCAGGGTCTCCCCCAGCTGGCTGACCACCTTCTCGGAGGCCCGCTGCGTGGGCAGCGAGAGCACCACCGGTCCGGTGCTGGCACCCTCCCCCTCCAGATCAGGGACGATCATGTCCTGGGCCGAGATGGAGACGCCGCCGTCCTCGCGCCGCTGAAGCCGGCCCTTGATGGCCACCACCAGATCATCGGCCAGGACCATGGACACCGGCTGATAGGCCTTGCCGAAGAACATGACCTCGATGGTGCCGGCCAGGTCCTCCACCTCCAGACGGGCATAGGGATTGCCCGAGCTCTTGGCGATGCGCCGCTGCAGACCGGTGATCATCCCGGCGATGGTCACCACTGTGCCGTCCGGCGGGCCGTCTTCGCTCAGCAGCGAGGTGATGGAGCGATCGGCGTGCTGGGCCAGCACGCGCTCCAGGCCCTGGAGCGGATGGTCGGAGACATAGAGCCCCAGCATCTCGCGCTCGAACGCCAGCTTGTCCTTCTTATCCCATTCGGGCATCTGCGGGACGGCCACACCGTCGATGTCGCCCATATCGGAGTCCTCGCCGGCCATCGCGCCGAAGATGTCGGTCTCATACTGCTGAGACTTCTTCTTATGGCTGATCGCCTGATCCACGGCCTGCTCGTGGATCGTGACCAGGGCGCGGCGGGTATGGCCCAGCTCGTCGAAGGCACCGGCCTTGATCATCGACTCGATGGTCCGTTTATTGCAGACGTGCATGGGGACCTTCTTGAGGAAGTCGGAGAAGCTCTCATAGGCTCCCTGCTCCTCGCGGGCCTCCACCATGCCGGCCACCACATTGGAGCCCACATTGCGCACAGCACCCATGCCGAAGCGGATCATGTCATCACCCACCGGGGTGAAGGTCAGCGCGGAGTCGTTGACCGAGGGGGCGGAGACGGTGATGCCCATGCGGCGGCACTCGGAGAGGTACATGGCCAGCTTGTCGCGGTTCTCACCCACAGAGGTCAGCAGCGCCGCCATGTACTCAGCCGGGTAGTTGGCCTTCAGAAAGGCGGTCCAATATGCGATCAGTCCGTAGGCCGCGGAGTGGGCTTTGTTGAACGCGTAGTCGGAGAAGGGCAGCAGGATGTCCCACAGCGCCTGGGCGGCCTCCTCGGAGAAGCCGTTCTCCGTCATACCGCCGAAGAAACCGACCTGCTGCTTATCCAGCTCGGCCTTCTTCTTCTTACCCATCACACGGCGGAGGATGTCCGCCTGGCCCAGGGAGTAGCCGGCCACCTTCTGGGCGATGGCCATCACCTGCTCCTGATAGATGATCAGGCCGTAGGTGGTGGAGAGGATCTCCTCCAGGGGCTCGGCGAGCTCCGGATGGATGGGGGTGACCTCCTGCGCTCCGTTCTTGCGCAGTGCGTAGTTGGTGTGCGAGTTCGCGCCCATCGGACCAGGACGGTAGAGGGCGATGGTCGCGGAGATGTCCTCGAAGTTATCGGGCTTCATCGCCTTCAGCAGCGACTGCAGGCCCGAACCGTCCAGCTGGAAGACGCCGAGGGTCTTGCCGCTGGCCAGCAGGTCATAAGAGGGACGGTCGTCCAGCTCCAGGGTCTCCAGGTCGATGTCCACGCCCCGGTTCTTCCGGATGTTCTCCAGGGCGTCGGAGATGATCGTGAGGTTGCGCAGCCCCAGGAAGTCCATCTTGATCAGACCCAGCGACTCACAGATCGGATAGTCGAACTGGGTGATGATGGCGCCGTCCTGCTCACGCTTCATCAGCGGAATGATGTCCAGCAGCGGATCCGAAGACATGATGACGCCGGCCGCATGCACGCCCCACTGGCGCTTCAGGCCCTCCAGACCGGAGGCCAGATCGAAGATCTCCTTCATCCGCGGATCGGAGTCCAGGAACTCACGCATCTCGCCGGCCTCGGAGTGGCGGGCCGACTTCTCGTCGTAGATCTCCCCCAACGGCATGGGCTTGCCCTGGGCGTCCGGCGGCATCTTCTTGGTCAGCTGATCACCGGTGGAGAAGGGCTCACCCATCACACGGGCTGAGTCCTTCAGCGCCTGCTTGGATTTGATGGTGCCGTAGGTGACGATCATCGCCACGCGCTCATCGCCGTATTTGCGCACCACATAGTCGATGACCTCGGAGCGGCGACGATCATCGAAGTCGATGTCGAAGTCGGGCATGGAGACACGGTCCGGGTTGAGGAACCGCTCGAAGAACAGGCCGTGCTCCAGCGGGTTCAGGTCGGTGATGCGCATGGCATAGGCCACCATGGAGCCTGCACCGGAGCCTCGGCCGGGTCCCACACGGATCCCGTTCTCCTTGGCCCATCTGATGAAGTCGGCCACCACCAGGAAGTAGCCCGGGAAGCCCATCTGGTTGATGATGCCGATCTCGTACTCGGCCTGGTCACGCACATCGGAGGGAATGCCGCCCGGGAACCGGTAGTCGAGCCCGCGCTCCACCTCCTTGCGGAACCAGGTGTCCTCGGTCTCCCCCTCCGGAGTGGGGAACTTCGGCATATAGGAGGCCGACTCGTCGAACTCCACCTGGCAGCGCTCGGCGATCTCCAGAGTGTTGTCGCAGGCCTCCGGGAAGTCGCGGAAGAGGTCGCGCATCTCCGCCGGAGACTTGAGGAAGAACTCCTCCGAGTCGAATTTGAACCGGTTGGGGTCATCCAGCGTGGCGTTCGACTGCACGCACAGCAGCGCCCCGTGGGACTTGTGGTCGTGTTGGTGGGTGTAGTGGAGGTCGTTGGTGGCCACCAGCGGCAGGTTCAGGTCCTTGGCCAGCTTGAGCAGGTCGTTCTTGACCTTCCGCTCGATCTCCAGGCCGTGGTCCATCAGCTCGCAGTAGAAGTTGCCCTTGCCGAAGATGTCCTCGAACTCGCCGGCGGCCCGCTTGGCCTCCTCGTACTGGCCCAGGTGCAGGCGGGTCTGGATCTCACCGGAGGGGCAGCCGGTGGTGGCGATGATGCCCTTGCCGTAGGTCTGAAGCAGCTCCCGGTCCATACGGGGCTTGAAGTAGTAGCCCTCCATGGAGGCCAGTGACCCCAGCCGGAAGAGATTGTGCATGCCGGCGGTGTCCTCCGCCCACATGGTCATATGCGTATATGCACCGCCGCCGGAGACGTCCTTCTGGCCCACGACACCGTCGCCCCACTTCACACGCCGACGCTCGGAGCGGTGCGTGCCCGGGGTCAGATAGGCCTCCAGCCCGATGATGGGCTTGACGTCATACTGCTGGGCGGTCTTCCAGAACTCATAGGCCCCGAAGAGGAAGCCGTGGTCAGTGGTGGCCACAGCAGGCATCCCGAGGTTCTGGGTCTGTTCGAAGAGCTCACCGATCTTGGCGGCCCCATCGAGCATGGAGTACTCGGTGTGGTTATGCAGGTGGACGAAATCGCCGCTCGTGGCCATAGTCTCCGGTCCCCTTCCTCAGCCGTTCTCCAGAATGTCCAAAGCCTGAGCCAGATCCTGCGGATGCTCCGAACGGAAGCTGACCCATTCCCCGGAGGCGGGGTGGGTGAAGCCCAGCTCCACCGCATGCAGCCACTGCCGGGTCAGGCCCAGATCCGAGGCGATGCGCGGATCCGCCCCATAGGTCAGATCCCCGGCGCAGGGATGGCCCATGGCCGAGAAGTGCACCCGGATCTGGTGGGTGCGGCCGGTCTCCAACTGGATCTCCATCAGGCTGGCCCGGCCATAGGCCTCCAGCAGGCGGTAATGCGTGCGGGACTCCCGGCCGCCGTCGAGCACGGCGAACTTCCAGTCATGTCCCGGATGGCGACCGATGGGGGCATCGATGGTGCCGTCCACCGGATCCGGCAGGCCCTGGACCAGCGCGTGATAGGTCTTCTTGGGCGTCCGGTCGCGGAAGGCGTCCTTGAGCACGCTGTAGGCCCGCTCCGTCTTGGCCACCACCATGATCCCGGAGGTGCCCACATCGAGGCGATGGACGATGCCGCGGCGCTCCTGCGCTCCGGAGGTGGCGATCTCCACGCCCTGGCCGAGCAGTCCGCCGATCACAGTGGGGCCGCTCCACCCCGGGGAGGGATGAGCCGCAACGCCGACCGGCTTGTCCACGACTACGAGATCCTCGTCCTCATGCAGCAGCCTCAGATCCTGCACGACTTCCTCCTTCACTGCCAGCGGGTCCTCCTGCTCCGGGACCTCCACGGTGATGACTGCTCCGGCGTCCAGCTTCTCAGACTTCTTGATCGGGGCTCCGGCCGCACGTCCCTGCGTCCGGTCCTGGCCCCAACGGGCGAATCCGGCGGCCAGCCACTGGGCGGCCTCCGTGCGGGAGATCTCGAACTGGGCCGAGAGCACGGCGTCGGCCCGGCGCCCTCCGGAGGCGGGGTCCACGGTGAAGGTGGTCTCCTCGAGGCTCATCCGGCGCTGTCCTCTTCAGCATCCGCGGGCTCGCTCTCGCGTCCTTCACGGCTCCCGTCGATGTTGCGGCCGGTGAGCATCAGCAGGCACATCCCGATCATGGAGCAGGTGATGAAGATATCGGCCACGTTCATCACCGCGAAGTTCGGCACGGCGATGAAGTCAACCACCGCGCCCAGGCCGAAGACGTGCTCTCCGCCGTCGGCGGGGTGCATGGGCCGGAAGAGGCGGTCGGTCAGATTGCCGGCCACGCCGCCGGCCAGTCCGCCCAGCCCCAGGGTCCAGGGCCAGGAGCCGCCCAGCTTCCGGGAGTGCCAGATCACGAAGATCAGCACAGCCGTCATGATCAGGGTGAAGAACCAGGTGTGATCGGTCCCCATGGAGAAGGCGGCTCCGGGGTTGAGGTGGTGCCGCCAGTAGAGCACCGGAGGCAGGACCTCCACCTGCTCATGGAGCTCCAGGGTGCGCTCCACCCAGAGCTTGGTCCCCTGGTCCAGCACCCAGGCTCCCACCGCCATGAGGGCCGCGAGGATCAGGGCAGCTCTGCGCGTGGGGCCCCGCTGCGGGCGGGAGGATCCGGCAACCGATTCAGACACCCATCCACCTTACTCTGTGTCTCTGTGCGCATGCGAGAAGGGGCGGCAGGGGACGCATCGGTCCCCCGCCGCCCCTTCTCCAGGCGACACTGAGCGGCTCTCCTACTCGGCGCCGGTGGTCTCCTTCTCGATGGAGCCGCGGCTGTTGAGATCGTTGAGCTGGCCCTCGATGTAGTCCTTCAGACGGGCGCGGTAGTCGCGCTCGAAGCTGGTGAGCTCGGTGACCTTGCCCTCCAGCTCGGACTTCTTCCGCTCCAGGGCGGACAGCGTCCGGGAGGAGGTCAGCTCGGCCTCTTCGATCATGGTGTTGGCGCGGGTCTCGGCCTCGGTCACGATCTCCTGGCGCTTGCGCTCAGCTTCGGTGACGTATTCCTCGCGGGTCTGCTCGCCCTCGGCGATGAGCTCATCGCGCGTGGTCTGGCCTTCGTTGACCAGCTCCTCACGCTTCTGCTCACCCTCGGAGATGTACTGGGCACGGGTCTGCTCACCCTCGGAGATGTAGGCGGCCCGAGTCTGCTCACCCTCGGAGATGTAAGCCGCGCGGGTCTGCTCACCTTCGGCCACGTACTGATCGTGAAGCTTCTGCGCCATAGCCAGCACACCGGCTGCGGAATTGGCCTCGTCGGCCGCCGGTGCAGCGGCGGCGGCAGGAGCCTCGGCGGGCTCCGGACGGCGCTGAGCCGGTGCGGTGCCTGGTGCATACTCGGGCTGAGCGCTGACAGCAGACTCCTCAGCGGCCGGCTCCTCAGCCTCGGCCGGCTCCTCCTGCTCCTCCTCGTCGGTGACGGGAGCGAAAGTTCCGGTGACCTCAGCAGAGGTTCCGGCGTAGCCGGAGAGGCCAGCGTCGTTGAGGTCGTCCGGCTCGAGGTTCGAGGGGTTCTCCTCGATCTGCTCCTCGAGGGAGGTCACCTGCGCCTGCAGGTCCTCATTCTCCTGGATCAGCCGTCGCCACTCGACAACCACCTCGTCCAGGAAGTCGTCGACCTCGTCCTTGTCATAGCCGGGACGGAATTTGGTCTCCGGGAATTCCTTGTTCAGGAGGTCGTCTGGTGTCAGAGCCATGCGGTGTCACCTCATCGAAAAAGTCCATTGGTCACCGCACAGGATACCCATGTGGGTTCCTCACCTTCGACCTGAACCTTCAAGTGAGACTTTCACATTCGACCTGGGGCGTTCAGCAGGCCCTCAGACAGGCTCAGGCGAAGCCGCGCAGCACCATCTGAGCGATCACCACGGCGAAGAACGTGATGAGGAAGCCCATATCCAGCGCGACGCCGCCCAGCTGCAGCGGCGGCACACGCTTCTGGATCGCCTTGATGGGCGGATCCGTGACCGCATAGACGGACATGGCCAGCAGCAGGGCTGGTCCCTTGGGTCGCCAGAATCGGGCGTACTGCTGGGTGATGTCGAAGATGATCCGGATGACCAGAGCCAGCTGGAAGACGACCAGCAGCAGGTAAAGGGGCGCGGTGATGAGATCCACAGTGGTTCAGACTACTTCAGTGCCGGCGCAGATGCAGTTCAGCTCTGGTTGAAGAACTGAGCGGAGGAGGGTGCCTCTGCGGCCGCGCGCTCCTCGGCCAGGACCTCGACGTTCTTCGGGGTGAGCAGGAACACCTTATTGGTGACGCGCTCGATGGACCCACCCAGGCCGAAGACCAGGCCGGCGGAGAAGTCCACCAGACGCTTGGCCTCCGCCTCGCCCATCTCCGTGACGTTCATGATGACCGGGATGTTGTCCCGGAAGGACTCACCGATGACCTTGGCGTCGTTGTAGGAACGCGGGTGAACAGTGGTGATTTTTCGCATCTCGGAGCTCTCGTCGCGGGAGGAGGGGGCACGCTTGATCGGGGTCACAGGAGCCCGGTAGTCAGGGTCCACAGCCAGGTTGCTGCTGTTGTACTGCTGCACGGAGGAGGCTCCGGCCTGCTCCCCGGTGTTCAGCGGCACGACGGCGCTGCTCTCGGTTGCGGTGGGGACAGCACCTGTGGCCTGCTGAGCCGTGACAGCCGGCGAAGAGGATCGCGCGGAGGGCTGACGCTCGGCGGGGGCAGGTGCGGAGCTGCGGGCCTCAGGAGCAGACTCGGAACTGCGCGGGGCACTCTTCTGCTCGTTGCTGAAGCTCTCGTCGCTGTAGTCGTCTCCGTCGGCCAAGCCGAGGTAGATCATGGTCTTCTTGAATGCACCGGCCATGAGGGGTCTCCTGGGGAAGAATCGGGTTCTCGCTGCGCGACTTCGAGCCTACCGGGCATAGGGGCGCTCCCCGAGGACATCGCGTCCGATCCGGAGGTGTGTCGCGCCGTGGGCCACGGCCTGCTCCAGGTCACCGCTCATCCCGGCCGAGACCATGCCCGCCTGCGGGTGCTCGGCCAGCAGCTCGGCGTGCAGCCGACTCAGCCGTGCGAAGGCCTCCTCCGCCGGCTCCCCCAGGGGGGCCACGGCCATGAGCCCCGCCAGGCGCAGACCCTGCGCCTCGGAGATCCCGGCGGCCAGGGCGGGGACCTCCTCGGGTGCGGCTCCCCCGCGGGCGCCCTCCTCCACCTGTTCGCGCAGGTCCACCTGGATGAGGCAGCCCAGCGGCTCCGCGCGCTCGGCGGCGACCTTCTTCAGTCCCTTCAGGAGCGAGCCGCGGTCCACCGAGTGCACGGCATGGGCATAGCCGGCCACCGACTTGGCCTTATTGGACTGCAGCTGGCCGATGAAGTGCCAGCGCAGCGGGTCAGCGTCGTAGGCCTGAGCGTCACGTGCCCGCAGCGCCTGGGCCACCTCGCGGGCCTTGGCGGAGGCCTCCTGGTCCTTGTTCTCGCCCACATCCCGGACTCCCAGGTCGTAGAGCCGGATGACGTCCTCAGCGGGGAAGTATTTGGTGACCACGATGAGTTCGGGACGCTGCTCACGCCCGGCGGCCTCCACGGCGCGGGTGATGCGCCGTTCAACGGCCGAAAGGCTCTCCGTCAGCTCGGCGGTGCGGGGATCTGCGGTGCTCTGCTCTGCGTATCGGCTGTTCACGGCGTCCAGATTATCCCGGCGATGCGCCCGGGCGCGGCACCCTGCTGGGAGCTTCGCCGATGCGAGAAGAGCGACTCGTCCTCCATCGTGCAGCCGGCGGTGTCCACCACCTCGATGCCGGCCTCACTGAGGACCTGTGCGGCCTCGGCCTTCAGATCCAGGGCTGCCGTGCCCCAGCGGGTGCGGGAGCGGATGGCGGGACGCTCGGCGGCGATCTGATCCACCATCTCTTCCGGGATCTCATAGCACTGCCCGCAGGCTCCTGGGCCGATCCAGGCGGTGATGGCTCCAGGCTCGCTGAGCTCGCGAGCTCGGCTGCGCATGGCGCTCACCGTATTCTCCAGGACCCCGCCCAGTAGTCCCGGCCGGCCCGTATGGGCGGCACCGGTGACCACGCCGGAGGATGTGGCGCCGGCCAAGAGGATGGGCGGGCAGTCCGCGCCCATCACGGCCAGCGGCTGGACACCGCGTGGCGAGATCCAGGCATCGGCCTCCGGGGCCGGCTGCTCCGGCCCGGGGAGCTGCGCGGAGGAGGCGTCGAGGACGCGGGAGGAATGGATCTGCTGGAGGTAGTGCACCGAGCCGACCTCCAGACCGAGGTGCTCCTCCAGGCTGCGCCTGTTCTCCAGGGCCCGGGCGGGATCGCCCACATGGGTTCCGAGATTTCCTGCCCGGACAGACGTGAAGGCGACGCGGACACCACCTGCGGCATCATCATGCCACCAGAGCGGTGTGTCCACGTCGCCTCCGTGTCACTGCGATGGGAAGGTTCTCGCCGAAAGACTCACTTCAGGAAGTCGGGGACATCCAGATCGTCGTTGCGACCGCCGGAGTAGTCCGACTCCACGATGTCCGGGATCTCCTCCTCCTTCTCCTGCTGCCCAGCAGGGGCTGCCTGCTGCTGCTCTGGGAAGGCGCGCTCCTGCGGAGCGGTGTCCTGGGAGGAGGCTGTCTGCGCACCTGCCCCTGCTCCGGCGGCCGGAACAGTGCCCGGCACGGTGCCGGGGACCGGCGGTGCCTGACGGGCGGGCTGCGGGGAGGAGGTGCGCGGCGCCTGCTGGGCCGGAGCCTGCTGCGGCGGCGCCGAGGTCACGTCGACCTGGTCGAAGCCGGCGGCGATCACAGTCACGCGTGCCTCGTCGCCCAGGGCGTCGTCGATGACCGCACCGAAGATGATGTTGGCCTCGGGGTGCGCGACCTCCTGGACCAGACGTGCGGCCTCGTTGATCTCGAAGAGGCCGAGGTCCGAGCCGCCCTGGATGGAGAGCAGCACGCCGTGGGCGCCGTCGATGGAGGCCTCCAGCAGCGGGGAGGCGATGGCCAGCTCGGCCGCCTTGACCGCGCGGTCCTCGCCGTTGGCCGAGCCGATGCCCATGAGTGCGGAGCCTGCGCCCTGCATCACGGACTTGACGTCGGCGAAGTCGAGGTTGATCAGGCCCGGGGTGGTGATCAGGTCGGTGATGCCCTGGACACCCGAGAGCAGGACCTGATCCGCCGAGCGGAATGCGTCCAGGACGGAGACGTTCTTATCCGAGATGGAGAGCAGACGATCGTTCGGGATGACGATCAGGGTGTCGACCTCGTCGCGCAACGCCTCGATGCCTGCCTCGGCGGAGGTCGCACGGCGGCGGCCCTCGAAGGTGAAGGGACGGGTGACCACACCGATGGTCAGTGCGCCCAGGGAGCGGGCGATGCGGGCGACCACAGGAGCGCCGCCGGTGCCGGTGCCACCACCCTCGCCGGCGGTGACGAAGACCATGTCGGCGCCGCGCAGGACCTCTTCGATCTCCTCGGCGTGGTCCTCGGCGGCCTCACGGCCGACCTCGGGGTTCGCGCCGGCTCCCAGTCCGCGGGTGAGCTCGCGTCCGACGTCGAGTTTGACGTCCGCGTCGCTCATCAGCAGAGCCTGGGCATCGGTGTTGATGGCGATGAACTCGACGCCGCGCAGGCCGACCTCGATCATCCGGTTCACGGCGTTGACGCCGCCGCCACCGATGCCGACGACCTTGATCACGGCCAGGTAGTTGTTCGGTGCTGCCACGTTGTTAGTCCCTTGCTCGTCTCAGATCTCAGAGGCACGAAGGCTCCCGCTGCCTGTGTGAGCCGCAGCGCGACTCCTCACTGTCTCAACCCGTCTGAGTCATCTGGCCCGGACCGGTATGGTTCGCGGTCATACCGGGCCGGAGACGACTCCGACGTCGCAGCGGCTCGTCCCAAGCAGACGGGAGCCTCCGTACTCATGACATTCTTCTGTTCTGCCCGAACCCCCAGCAACGTTCAAGTTGCACTTGAACCTTAGAGGTTCGAGTCCGTTCGTCGCTGACCACCCTACAGCGGGGCCGCGAGTGTTCAGTCCTGTGTGATCGGTGTGTCCGGTGTGGAGATGTCGATGGTCTCCACCTCGGTGAACTCCGGGGCATCAGAGTCCAGGATGGCCTCCAGCACGGCGGCCTTCTCCGGACCGCGCTCCTCGCCGCCCCAGACGATCGTGCGGCCGTCCTCGAGGACCAGCTGCACCGAGTCGATGGACTCCGCAGTGGCCGACTCCATGGAGTCCCGCGCCGGCCCCGGCAGCTCGCCGAGCACCGAGACGATGGCTCCGAACACCGATTCGCTGTCCAGAGCCGCCTCGCTGCTGATCTCCGGGGTGGCATAACCCTCGGCCTCATCCGTCTCCCCCTCCTCGAAGGTGCGGATGACATCGCCCTGCTCGTTGTAGAAGAGCAGCTCATCGTCCTGACGGACCTCGGCCACCGGCGGATGCTCCAGGATCTCCACCTGGAGGGTGTCCGGCAGCTGCCCCTGGACGATGACCTCGTCCACCACGGACTCCTCGGCCAGCAGCTCCTCGATCTGCCGGTTGCCCACCTGGGGCAGCGGCTGTCCGTAGACCGGCTCCAGCAGCTCCCGGGCGCGCTCATCGGTGAGCAGATCATTGCGCTCCACCGTGACCGTGCGGATGGTCAGCAGCGGGGAGAAATAGAGCGTGGCCACGATCCCGACCAGCGCCAGCAGGCCGATGAGGATCAGCAGCAGCCCACGACGCCGGCGGCGCCGCTGGCCCACAGCCTCCGGCTCCGGGAAGCTCAGCGGGGAGCTCTCATCCTCCTCCTGGAAGATGTCCGGGTCCTCCCGGTCGGACTTCCGTCTCACCGGGACTGATCCTGCAGGGCCGCTGTGACCTCCGAGCCCAGAGCCGTGACGTCGCCCGCACCCAGAGTCAGGATGATGTCTCCGGACTCAGCGGCCGCGGCCACATGCTCCACTGCTCCCCGACGGGAGAGCAGAGCACCCGTGGGCGCGGACTCCCCGCTGAAGAGCGGAGCGCTGATCAGCACGGCGCTGACGCCGGGGATGGGCTCCTCGCGCGCCGGGTAGATGTCCAGCACGGCCACATCGTCGGCCGCCCGCAGCGCCTGGGCGAACTCCTCGGCGAAGAGCTGGGTGCGGCTGAACAGATGCGGCTGGAAGATCGCATGGACCTTCCCGACGGCGGTGGAGCGCGCCGCCTGCAGCACAGCGGCCACCTCGGTGGGGTGGTGGGCGTAGTCGTCATAGACGCGGACTCCCCCGGCCTCACCGCGGAAGTCGAAGCGGCGGGATGCTCCCTGGAAGTGCTCCAGGGCATCGGCGCAGACCTCGGGCTCCAGGCCGGCACGCAGGCCCACTGCCAGAGCGGCCATCGCGTTGCAGGCGTTGTGCCGTCCCGGTGCGGTCAGCCGCACATCGGCGGGCACCCCGAAGGCCTCGACCCGCAGATGCTGGCCCACTCCCCCGGCCAGCATCTCGGAATGGTCGGTGATCCGCAGATCGGCGTCCTCGGCGAAGCCGTAGGTCACCACGCTGATGCTGCGCTGGACCAGCTCCTCGCGCACATCGGCGAGCAGGCGGCGGGCGCCGGCGTCGTCGGCGCAGAGGATCAGCTGTCCGCCCTCGGTGATCCGGCGGGTGAAGTCGATGAAGACCTGGTGCACGGCCTCAGCGGTGCCGTGATGGTCCAGGTGGTCGGCCTCCACATTGGTGATGATGGCGACCTCGGGGGCGTAGTTCAGCAGAGAGCCGTCGGACTCATCGGCCTCGGCCACGAACCACGCCCCCTCACCGGCCGCGGCGTTGACGCCCAGGCCGGAGACGGTGGCGCCCACGGCGAAGGTGGGTGAGAGCCCGGCCTTCTCCAGCAGCACCGTGGTCATCGAGGAGGTGGTGGTCTTTCCGTGGGTCCCCGCCACGGCCACGGCCCGCTTGCCGGCCATCGTGGCCGCCAGACCCTCGGAGCGGTGCAGCACGGTCATCCCGCGGCGCACCGCCTCGTCGTACTCCGGGTTGCCGGCCGCAGCGATGGAGGAGGCGATGATCGTGGAGACCTCCGAGCCGATCTCCTCCTCCACGGAGGCGATGTTCTCGGCGGCGTATCCCACCCGCACAGCAGCTCCGGCGGAGCGGAACTCCTCCAGCACGGGCAGGTCCTTGGCATCGGTGCCGGAGATGGCCACCCCGGCGGCCTGCATGAGACGGGCCACCGCAGAGACGCCGACTCCGGCCATCCCGAGGAAATGGACATGGCCGAGTTCGTTCAGGGCAGTCACTCAGCGGCCTCCTGGTCGAGGTCGTAACCGGCGGCCCGCAGAGCGGCGCGGGCCATCCGTTCGTCGGCGTCGGTGATGCCGCGCTCGGCGGCGTGCTTCTCCATGGTCAGCAGCAGGCGCGGATCCTTGAGCAGCGGAACGATGTTGCGGCCGATCCACGGCTTGGTGAAGTGCTCGTCCTTGACCAGCAGCGCACCGCCGGCGTCCACCAGCTCCCGGGCGTTGAGCTCCTGCTCCCCGTTGCCGATGGGCAGCGGGACGAAGACGGCGGGGAGCCCGACGGCGGCCACCTCACAGACGGTGGCGGCACCGGCGCGGGCCACGATCAGGTCGGCTGCGGCGTAGGCGGACTGCATGCCGTCCAGGTACTCGCGCTGGTGGTAGCCCTCAGCCTGAACCGGCTCGCCGGCCTCATCCAGCACCGCCTTGTCGCGGCCGGTCAGGTGCAGCACCTGGGCGCCGGTGGCCAGCAGATCCTCCAAGGCCGCGGAGACGGCACAGTTCAGCGAGAGCGCCCCGGAGGAGCCTCCGGTGACCACCAGCGTGGTGCGCTCGGGATCAAGCCCCAGACGCTCCCGGGCCGCGGCCTTCTCCTCGTCGCGGTCCAGTTGGGAGATCTCCCGGGACATGGGCATACCCACCCATTGGGCGCCCTTGAGCGGGGTGCTCTCATAGGCCACACCGGAGAAGGCGGAGAAGCGGTTGCCCAGCTTATTCGCCAACCCTGGGCGCGCATTGGCCTCATGCAGCACCACCGGCACGTCAGCGCGCTTGGCGGCCACATAGACCGGAGTGGAGACATAGCCGCCCACCCCGATGACCACATCGGCCTCACGGCTGCGGATGATCTGCTCGGCGTCTTTGACCGCGCCGCTGAAGCGGCCGGGGAACTTCAGCAGGTCCCGGGAGGGCCTGCGCGGCATGGGGACCTTCTCGATGGTCTCCAGCTCATAGCCCGCGGCCGGGATCAGGCGGGTCTCCAGGCCGACTTCGGTGCCGATCATCGTCTGGCGTGCACCGGGGGCGAGGCGGGCGACGGCGTCGGCGATGGCCAGCATCGGTGAGATGTGGCCGGCGGTGCCGCCGCCGGCGAGGACCACAGAGGGTTCGCGCATAACGTCCTTATGTCTCATGGTGGGCAGTGAGATTCATCCTCTCCATTATGACTGCTGGCGCTGGGCGTCGAGCCGCTGGCGCCGGGCGAAGTTCAGGATCACACCCACTGCGATCAGTGCACAGGTCAGTGCCGAGCCGCCGTAGGAGATGAACGGCAGCGGCACACCGACCACCGGCAGCAGGCCGGTGACCATGCCGATGTTGATGAAGGACTGACCCACCAGCCAGGCCGCGGTGCCCATGCAGACCAGTCGGGTGAAGCGGTCGGTGGAGGCTGCGGCCACGCGGAAGATGCCCAGGGTCAGCACGGCGAAGAGGCCGAGGACCAGCAGCGTGCCCAACAGGCCGAGCTCCTCACCGATGATGGTGAAGATGAAGTCGTTCTCCACCTCGGGGATATAGGCCCACTTCTGCCGGGATTGGCCCAGGCCCACACCCCAGAAGCCTCCGGAGGCCAGGGCGTAGAAGCCCTGTTCGGTCTGGTGGCAGGGCTCGCTGGGGTGATCGCAGTTCATGCCCAGCCAGGCGTAGACGCGCATCATACGGTACGGCGTCACCCACATCAGCGCTGCGACGGCGGCCACGGCCGCACCCGCACTCATCAGGAAGTAGCGCAGGGCCACACCGGCGGTGAAGAGCAGAGTGCCCACCAGCACCAGGATGATCAGGCTGGTGCCGAGGTCGCCGCCCAACAGGACCAGCAGCAGCACGAAGAGCGATCCGGGGACCACGAAGGGCATCATCCAATGGGAGAACTGCTGGACCAGCCGGCCCTTGCGCGCAAGGACCGCTGAGCCCCAGAGGACCAGGGCCAGCTTGGCGATCTCGGAGGGCTGTCCCTGCACCGGGCCCAGGCGGATCCAGTTGGTGGAGCCGCCGCCCTCCACACCCAGCGGGGTGAAGGCCACCAGGGCCAGCAGCACAGAGGAGAGGATCATCAGGAACCACCCGATGGCGCCCAGCCATCGGGTGGGCACCCGCGAGGCCAGGAAGAGGCCGACCACGCCGATGATCGCCCAGATGCCCTGACGGGTGAAGAGGGTGAAGGAACTCCCCGATTCGCCGAAGGCGTCCACTGAGGAGGAGGAGAGCACCATGGTCAGGCCGATGGCCGCCAGGGCCAGTGTGGCGCCCAGGATCAGCCAATAGTTGGTATAGGGGTTGCCGCCCTCCAGAAAGCCCCACATGCGGGTGATGCGGGTGGCGCGGCGGGCCTGGCGCTCCTCGCGCCACTGACGGCCGAGGCTGCCGTCGCTGGGACGCTCTTCGGCGGAGGACTGCTCCGAATCCTCGACGAGGCGCAGATTCTTCCGGCGCTCCTCCGGGGTGAGGTCTGTGGTCATCGAGATCCTCCTCCCGGGTCCTCGTCCTGGTCAGTGTGCAGGGTCAGTGATCTTCCCTGCTGTCCATCAGCTCCGCCACGGCATCGATGAAGGCCTGTCCGCGGTGCCCATAGGACTCGAACTGGTCCATGGATGCGGCCGCCGGGGCCATCAGCACAGTCTGCCCGGGCTGGGCCAGCCGTGCCGCCTCGGCCACCGCCGCACGCATCGCGGCGTCGCCATCGGTGCTACGCAGCTTCTCCGCGGAGAGCTCGGACTCATCATCTCGCACGCCGGGACCGATGATCGGGACCGAGGGCGCGTGTCGTTCCAGGCTGGACCGCAGCTGAGAGGAGTCTGCGCCGATGAGGATCACCTGACGCAGCCGCGGTGCGATCTCAGCCACCAGCTCGTCATAGACCACACCCTTGGGCAGTCCCCCGGCGATCCACACGATGTCGGTGAAGCTGCGCAGCGAGGCGGCGGCCGCATGCGGGTTGGTGGCCTTGGAGTCGTTGATCCAGAGCACATCGCCGGACTTGGCCACCGGCTGGATGCGGTGATCACCGGGCTCATAGTCCAGGATCGCCTGACGGATGGAGGCAGGCTCGACGCCGGCCGCACGAGCCAGTGCCGCCGCCGCCAGCGTATTGGCCACCAGATGCTGCGGGGCCCCGCCCTGGCCGGTCAGGCCGAAGTCGGCCAGCGCGCCCAGCTCCAGGGCCTGGCGGCTGCGGTCGGCCAAGAAGGCACGGTCCACCAGGATGTCGTCCACCAGGCCGAGCATGGAGAGCCCGGGGGTCTGCGTGGTGAAGCCGATGGCCCGGCAGCCCTCCTGGACGTCCGCCTCGGCCACCATGTCCTCAGTGAGCTTCTCCTCGGCGTTGTAGACGCAGGCCACCTGGGTGTTCTCGAAGATCTTCGCCTTATCGGCGCGGTAGCCCTCGAAGCTGCCGTGCCAGTCCACATGGTCCTCGGCGATGTTCAGCACGGCAGAGGCCAGCGGGTTCAGACGCTCGGTGTAGTGCAGCTGGAAGCTGGAGAGCTCCACCGCCAGGGCGTCGAAGCCCTCCGGATCGCGGATCGCGTCCAGCACCGGCACGCCCACATTGCCGCAGGCGATGGCGCGGCGGCCGTCGGCGATGAGCATGGACTCCAGCATCATGACCGTGGTGGTCTTGCCGTTGGTCCCGGTGAGCACCAGCCAGTCGGGGTTCTTCGCCCCGGGACGTGTGCCCAGGCGCCAAGCCAGCTCGATCTCGCTCCACACCGGCACGCCCTGCTCGCGGGCCTGGGCGATCAGCGTGGAGTCGGGCCGCCAGCCCGGAGAGGTGACCAGCAGATCGGGCACAGCCAGAGTGCCCTCGGCGTCGGGGACCTGCGGGAGCGACCCCGTGTGCTCCGAGCCCAGCCGCACCTCGGTGACCCCCACGATCTTCAGTGTGGCGGCGTCGTTCTGCTGCTTCTCGGTGTTGCGCCCCTCCAGGACGGTGACGTGGACGCCCAGCTCGGCCAGTGTGTCCGCGGCCGAGAAGCCCGAGACGCCCAGACCGGCGACGACGGCGCGCAGGCCCTTCCATTCGGCATCCCAGCCGCGCAGATCGGGTAGGACCGAAGGTTCGCGCGGAGGTTCGGGAGTCTGCTCGCCCGTCACTGCGTGACTACCCACTCTCCGTAGAAGACGGCCAGGCCCAGTCCGACGGCCACTGCGCAGATGATCCAGAAGCGGACCACCACAGTGACCTCAGCCCAGCCCTTGAGCTCGAAGTGATGCTGCAGCGGAGCCATCTTGAAGATTCGCTTGCCGCCGGAGAGCTTGAAGTAGCCCACCTGGATGATCACCGAGCAGGTGATGATCACGAAGAGGCCACCCAGCACGATGAACAGCAGCTGGGTGTGGGTCAGGATGGCGAAGCCGGCCAGGGCGCCGCCGAGCGCCAGAGAGCCGGTGTCACCCATGAAGATCTTGGCGGGCGAGGTGTTCCACCACAGGAAGCCGACCAGGGCGCCGGTGATGATGCCGGCGAGCATGGCCATATCCATGGGGTCGCGGACCTCGTAGCAGACCTCGTCCACGGCACGGGCCATCCCGCAGCCCTGGTTGGACTGCCAGATGGCGATGATCGTGTAGGCCGCGGTGACCATGGCGGTGGCCGCGGCGGCCAGGCCGTCCAGACCGTCGGTCAGATTCACCGCATTGGTGGCCGCAGTGTTGATGATGTTCGCCCAGATGACGAAGAGGATGCCGCCGATGATCGGGCCTGCGAAGGCCAGGTCCAGGGCGGTCTCCCGCACGAAGGAGATGGCGGTGGAGCCCGGGGTCTGCCCCTCAGGGTTGGGGAAGTTCAGCGCCAGCACGGCGAAGAGCACACCCACTGCGCCCTGTCCCAGGATCTTGGCCCAGGGGGTCAGGCCCAGCGACTGCTTCCTGCTGATCTTGGCGAAGTCGTCTGCGAAGCCGACCAGGCCCATACCCACCATGAGCAGCAGCAGGAGCAGCCCGGAGGCCGTGGGGCCCTGGGCGGCGTCGCTGGTCAGCAGCAGGAAGGCGTGGGCGCCCAGATAGGCGAGCACCACCGCCACCAGGATGACGGCACCGCCCATCGTGGGGGTGCCCCGCTTCACGTGGTGGGATGTGGGCCCGTCGTCTCGGATGAACTGTCCGTATCCCCGCTTGACCAGCAGCCGGATGAACAGCGGGGTGCCGAGCAGCGTCAGGAGCAGCCCCAGGCCGGAGCCGATCACTACACCTAGCACTGCGAACCTGCCTTCCCGTCTCCGGTGAGGTCGTCTGTGCTCACGGCAGCACCGGTACTGGCCGCGATCCTATCTCCAAGAAGTCTAAGGCCCACGCCGTTCGAGGACTTGAACAACACGACATCCCCTGCACGAAGCTCACTGGTGAGGTAGGCCTCAGCCTCTTGAAGATCCTCCACCCAGTGGGCTTCCTCGTTCCAGCTGCCCTCCGCCACGGCGCCGCGGTAGAGCTGGTAGGCCTCCTGGCCCACCACGAGCAGCTGATCGATGTTCAGCCGTACCACGGTCTCGCCCAGCTGGATGTGCTTGATGTTGTGCTCATCGCCGAGTTCGAGCATGGCGCCGAGCACGGCCACGCTGCGGCGCTGGGGACCCTGCTGCGGCCGGGTGATCCGGGCCAGGGTCTTCAGCGCCTCCCGCATGGACTCGGGGTTGGCGTTATAGGCGTCGTTGATCACGGTGACGCCGTCGGCACGCTCGGTGCGCTCCATGCGCCAACGCGAGCCCGGGCCCAGCCCGGTGAGCCGCGCAGCGACCTCCTCGAAGGCCACGCCGGCGCGCAGGGCGGCCGCGGCGGCGGCCAGCAGATTGGTCACATGGTGGGATCCGGTCAGGCCGCTGACCACCCGGATCCCCGTGGTGGTCGCGCTGTCCTCGTCATGGTGGGCGAGGGTGAAGACCGGGCGCCCGGCGTCGTCGAGGGTGAGGAACTGCGCCTGGATCTCGACCTGCTCCCCCTCGCCGAACCAGGTGATGGGCGCATGGGCACGGGAAGCCATGGCGCTGACCTGGACGTCGTCGGCGTTGAGGATCACATGGCCCTCTGCCGGCACGGCCTCGGCCAGCTCGCCCTTGGTCTGAGCGATCTTATCGGCGCCGCCGAATTTTCCGGCGTGGGCCGAGCCCACCATGAGCACCACACCGATGTCCGGGGTGACGATCTCGCAGAGCTGGCGGATGTTCCCGGGGGCGTCGGCGCCCATCTCCAGGACCAGGTAGCGGGTGTCCAGGGAGGCGGTGAAGATGGTCAGGGGCAGGCCGACCTCGCCGTTGTAGGAGCCCTGCGGCGCCACCGTGGGACCCTCAGGCCCCAACAGCGACTTCAGCAGATCCTTGGTGGTGGTCTTGCCCGCCGATCCGGTGATGCCGATGACCGTGGTCTCGGAGTGGGCCCGGATACGGGTGACGATCTCTGCGGCCAGCCGGCCCATGGCGGCGACCACGTCCTCGACGATCACCGCAGGGTGGGGCGTTCCGTCGGCGGCCTCGGTCTCCCGCTCGGCCAGCACCATCGCAGCGCCTGCTTGAAGGGCGGCGTCGATGAAGCGGTGGCCGTCGGTGACCTCGCCGGGCTTGGCGACGAACAGGGCCCCGTGCCCGGAGGCCGAGAGGGCCATGTTCCTGGAATCAGTGTCGGCCGAGTCCACGATCAGGGCCTCGGGATCCGCGACGCCGCGCAGGCGCCCGGACACCGCTGATGCCACCTCAGCGGCAGTCAGCTCGATCATGCTGTCTCTCCTCCGTTCTGACGACCGGCGTCCTCCAACGGCGCGAAGCCATGGCGGAGCAGGGCCGCACGCAGCTCTGCCCGATCATCGATGGGGTGATGCTCACCGGCGAAGTCCTGGTAGACCTCGTGACCCCGGCCAGCAAGGATAATCGTGTCTTCATGAGAGGCCGATGAGACGGCGCGCTCGATGGCGTCGGCCCGCGGAGAGACCTCCTCCAGCACCGTGCTCAGCTCGCCCAGCTCCACGGCCTCCTGGGCTCCGGTCATGAGCTCCTGACGGATCTGGGCCGGGTCCTCGCGGTGCGGGTCGTCGTCGCTGATGATCACGTGATCAGCCATACGCACGGCGATCGCGCCCATGGTCGGACGCTTGGAGCGGTCCCGCTCCCCCGCTGCGCCGATGACCAGGATGATCTTGCCGTCGCCCTGGCGCGTCTCAGAGGCGGCCTCCAGCGTGCGGATCATGGCATCCGGGTTGTGCGCGAAGTCCACGATGGCCGCCGGAGAGGTGCCGATGACCTGCATGCGCCCGGGCACGCTGATGGTGAAGGGGTCGTCCTGCTCCAGGGCCTCGACGACCTCCGCACGGCTGAACTCGGTGTTCTTGGACTCCAGGACCATGACGGCGGCCAGCGCCGCATTGGAGATGTTGAAGCGACCGGGCAGGCCGGTGCGGGTGCGGATCCGCTCTCCGCTGCGCGCGTGATGCAGGGTGAAGGCGTGGCCCAGGCCGGAGAGCTCGATGTCGACCACCTCCCAGTCCACCTCCATCGGCTGACCGGCGGTGGCCAGGGTGATGACCTCTCCGGAGGCCGCCGAGGCCATCTGGTGGCCCCACGGGTCGTCCACAGTGATCACCGAGGTGCGGGTACGGCGTCGGGCGAAGAGCTGGGCCTTGGCGGCGAAGTACTCCTCCATGGAGCCGTGCAGGTCCAGGTGGTCCTGGGTGAGGTTGGTGAAGCCGGCCACCTCGTAGAAGAGCCCTGAGGTCCGGTGGTAGCTGATGGCATGGGAGGAGACCTCCATGGCCGCGGCCCCCACTCCGCGTTCCCGGAACAGGGCCATGAGGCTGTGCAGCTGGACCGCCTCCGGGGTGGTCAGCTGCGAGGGGATGGTCTCCTGGCCGGCGGCGATCTCGATGGTGCCGATCAGCCCGGTCAGCTTCTCGCGCCGGGCCATCACCTGGTTCAGCAGGGAGCGCAGGAAGTAGGAGGTGGTGGTCTTGCCGTTGGTGCCGGTGACGCCGAAGAGGGCGGGGCCGGAGTCGGCGGTGTTGCCGTAGATCGTGGCGGCGGCGGGGCCAGCGGAGTCGCGGACCTTCTCCACCTGAATCACCGGAAGGACATAGCCCAACGCCTCACGGACCCTGTCCACTCCGGCGGCGTCGGTGAGCACTGCGGCGGCGCCGGCCTCCACGGCGTCGCGGACGAAGTCGGCTCCGTGGGCGCGGGCGCCGGAGACGGCCACGAAGAGGTCGCCCTGCCCCACAGCGTTGGGGTTCATGGCGGTGCCGGTGAGACGGATCTTCTCCGCCGCGCCGCTGACCGGGGTCAGCAGCGGGTCATAGCCCAGCCCGTGGAGGACCTCGCGCAGCTGCCCGACATCGGTTCCTGTCACCCGCTGGGGCCGCAGCACGCTGTCCTGCTCAGCGACGGAGAGACGGGTCTCTGATGGGGGCATAGCTTCTCTCATTTCGAAGATCTCGTTGGTCGGGCAGGGGCAGGTGCCCCGTGGGCTGAGTCAGCTCCGGGTCACCAGGAGTAGTCCTGATTATCCCCGACGAAGCCGTCGTAGCTCTCATCCTCGGCACCGCTGGGCGGCACGTTGTAGGTGCTCAGCGTGTGGCTCATGATCTGTTGGAAGGTGTCGGCCACCTCCCAGTCGCCCCACTCGCCCTGCGGACGGTGCACAGCCACCGAGACAAGATACTGCGGATCGTCCAGCGGCGCGACGCCGACGAAGGACATCGTGTAGCCGTCGAAGCCTCCGGCCTCACCGGCGGCCTCCGCCGAACCGGTCTTGCCGCCCACGCGGTAGCCCTCGATGGCGGCCTCCGGCGCGCTGCCGTACTCCACCACGCCCTCGAGCATCCGCATCATCTCCTCCGATGTCTCCGAGGAGAAGATCCGGTCGGGCTCCTCGGTCTCATAGGGGGCGACGTTTCCCTCTGAGTCCACATAGGAGTCCACCACGCTCAGCGGGACGTGGACGCCGTCGTTGGCCAGCGCCTGGTACTGCTGGACGGTGTGCAGGACGGTGCTGGTGTAGCCCTGGCCGAACTGGGTGCTCAGCGGCTGGCGGCGATCCCACTCGTCCGGGGCCCGCAGGATGGATTCGCCCTCGATGCCCAGGCCGATGTCGATGGGCTCGCCCAGGCCGACGTCGCGCATGTACTCATACCGGGTCTGTTCATCCAGCTCGTTGCCGATCATGACCGTGCCGGTGTTGTAGGAGCGGGCGAAGATGCCGGCGGCGGTCATCTCGTAATCCTCGTGGGGCCGGGCGTCCTGGATGGTCTCGCCGTCCACGGTGTACTCGTCCGGGACGGTGAACTCATCGGTGGGGCTCAGCGCACCCTCCTCCAACGCGGCGGCGAAGGTCACCGCCTTGCCGCTGGAGCCAGGCTCGAAGTCCTGGGTCAGGGCCAGCGGACGGCGGAAGAGCTCATCGGCCTCCCCCGGGTCCGAGGGGTCCACGGTCTCTGAGTCGGCCATGGCCAGGATCTCGCCGCTCTGCAGGTCCACCACGGTGGCATTGCCCCACTGGGCGTTGTACTGGTTGGTCTTCTGGGCGATGGCCTCCTGAGCGAACCACTGGAGGTCCTGGTCGATGGTCAGTTGGACGTCCTGACCGTGCTCGGCAGGGATCTCCTCATAGGTGGCGGTGGGGATCCGCACGCCGCTGGCGCCGATCTCATACATGCGTTCGCCGTCCTGACCGGCCAGAACGTCGTCGTGGACGCTCTCCACGCCTTCCAGCGGGCCGTCGGAGCCCATGAAGCCCAGGATGCTGCCGGCGACCGGGCCGGAGGGGTAGCTGCGCTGGGGCACCTGCTCGGAGTAGAGGCCTGGGATGCCGACCTCCAGGGCGCGCTCCTCCTCCTCGGGGGTCACCGATGCGGCCACCACGGTGTAGTGGGAGTCGCCGGTCATGTCCTCGGCCAGCGCCTCGGGATCCTCATCCACGATCTCGGCTAGCTCATCGATGGCGGATTCGATGGAGACGGTGGTCATCAGACCGGTGTCCTCGTCGCGCTCCCGGAAGTCATCCACCAGGCGCTGATCCACCACGAGGTCGTAGCGGTCCACGGAGGTGGCCATGACGCGTCCCTGGGTGTCGAGGATGTCGCCGCGCTCGGCGGGGACGGGGACGCTGCGCAGGCGCTCGGAGACGGCGGCCTGCGCGTGGCCGGAGGTGTCGAGGCCCTGGACGTGGAAGAGCCGAAGCCCCATGACCAGCAGGACCACAGCCATGAAGGCCAGTGCGATCCTCATCCGCTGGGACATCATGGTCGTGCTGCGGGCCGCGGAGGCTGCTCCCATGGGTGCGTCTCCCCCTTATCGGGCGCTAGTTCAGACCGGGGGCCGGGATGGTCCCTCCGTTGAGGTCCTCCGCGGACTGTTCTGTGCCGCCCGAGGCCTCCTCCCCATTGTGCCCGCCGACGGGGCCCTCCAGAGTGTCCAACGCGCCGGAGCCGAGCATTCCCGACGGCGCACCGGCCACCTCATCGGCCACATCCACCGGGGCGGCGGCCTCGTCACCGGGCTGCACGGGAGCGGAGACGAAGCTCGAGGGCCGGTCCGAGGAGTCAGCGGCAGGCGCCTCACCTGCGACGGCACCGCTGGCCAGGTCGAAGGAGCCGGCGGAGGCCGGCATGACCATGCCCAGGGAGACGGCGTTGTCGGAGAGCGACTGCGGCGACTGGCGGTGCTGGACCTGCTGGGCCAGCGCCTGGTTCTGCTGGCTGAGCGAGGTGTAGTGGTTCTGCAGCTCCACGACCTGATACTGGGTGCTGGAGACGTGGATGTTCACCGCCAAGACGATGCCCAGCGCAGCGGCCAGCAGTCCGATGATGCCGGCGAGCAGTCCCCTCTGACGCTCCTTGACCTTGGGGAGGGCCCGCAGCACAGGCTTGGCCGAGCGGAGGCTCTCCTGGTGCTCGAGCGGCGCGGAGTCCAGCTTCCGGGCGGTGTTGCCCCGGACAGCCCGCAGTGCGTCATCTGCACGTGCTTCTGCGCTCATCGCTCGCTCCTCATGGCCGTTCTGATCTTCTCAACTGATCTGCATTTCGCAGAGGCGGCTCGCGGGTTGGCCGCGATCTCCTGCTCTTCGGGGCCCTCAGCGCCGCGGGTGACGGCGCGGTAGGTGGGCTTATGCTCCTCCAGCTCCACCGGCAGACCGGCCGGAGCCGAGGAGGTGGTCCGTGCGGCGAAGGCCCGCTTGGTGATCCGGTCCTCCAGGGAGTGGTAGCTGAGCACCACGGCCCGTCCGCCGAGGTCCAGGGCGTCCAACGCGTGGGGCAGAGCCTCGGAGAGCACCTCCAGCTCACGGTTCACCGCGATCCGCAGCGCCTGGAAGGTGCGTTTGGCGGGGTGGCCTCCGGTGCGCTTGGCCACCGCAGGCACGGCCTGGTCGATGACCTGAGCCAGGTCCTGGGTGGTGGTGAAGGGCGTGACGCGCTGCCGGGCCACGACGGCCCTGGCGATTCGGCCGGCCGAGCGGTCCTCTCCGTACTCACGGATGATCCCGCGCAGCTCCTGCTCATCGACTCGAGCCAGGAGCTCGGCCACCGACTCGTCCGGGGAGTCCTCGGAAGAGTCCATACGCATGTCCAGCGGAGCGTCATAGGAGTAAGCGAAGCCGCGCTCGGCCTCATCCAGCTGCAGGGAGGAGACGCCCAAGTCGAAGAGGACACCGGCGAGCTGCTGCCCGGGCTGCAGATGCTCCTCGGCAACCTCGTCCACACGGTCATAGACCGTGCGGACTCCGCGAAACCGGCTGCCGAAGGAGATCAGCCTCTCCCCCGCCATCTCCAGGGCCTGGGGGTCTCGGTCCAGTCCGATGACCTGGAGGTCATCGCTGGAGCGCAGCAGGGCCTCCGAGTGGCCGCCCATGCCGAGGGTGGCATCGATGACCACGGGGATCGAGCCCTGAGCGCGGATGCTCTCCGCCCCGGCGACGAGCAGCCCGACGCAGCGGTCAAGCATCACCGGAACATGCCGGTCAGCCGCTGCGCGCTCTGCCATGTCGCCTCCACTCGTCCTGCTCTGACGTGAATCCTTGGACCAGCTCCCCATCCGCTCCGCAGTCACCTGACATCGGGGAAGAGACGTCAGGGAACGTGCCGGGCGGCGGGAGAACTCATCCAAGGCCTCCAGCACCGTCTGCTCCTAGAAGAGTCCGGGGATGGCTTCCTCGTCGGTGGACGAGAACTCCGACTCCTTCTCCTCCAAGTAGGCGTTCCATGCCGCGGTGTCCCAGATCTCTGCGCGGTCACCCGCGCCGATCACTGTGACCTCGCGATCGAGGCCCGCGTATTCCCTCAGCCCGGGAGGGATGGTGACCCTCCCCTGCTTATCGGGGACCTCGTCCGAGGCTCCCGAGAGGAACACGCGGATGTAGTCGCGTGCCTGGCGTGAGGTCAGAGGGGCCTGGCGCATCTGGCGGTGCACGTTCTGAAACTCTTCAGCACTGAACACGTAGATGCAGCGCTCCTGCCCGCGGGTGAGGACCAGACCCTCGGCCAGCTCCTCGCGGTACTTCGCGGGAAGGATCAGACGTCCTTTGTCGTCCATCCGAGGCGTGTAGGTGCCGAGGAACACGGCAACCACCACCTCACATGTCCGAGTAGGGACACCCTCATCTCTCTTGCATCCCCCACTTTACCCCACTTTCCCCCACACGCAATGCTGCACAGGGGTTGTACGGGGTGCTTCTTCGATGAACAGCCTCTGCCAGCCCGCCTGTGACCAGGGAAAACAGGTGTGCGGGCGCGTGGTGGTGGAGGGTGGAGGGATTTTCACGCCAGGCGCGTCCCGAGCACACAAAAAGCCGCCCAGAGCCCCGTTCCGACGGGGATGGACGGCCTCAGTGGTGGGAAGTGGAGGAGGTGGTGGGAAGTGGAGGAGGTGGGGTGCCGTGGTGATTGTGGAGCGGGGTGGAAGGAGAGGCGCGCAGCGGAGACCGTGGTGGACGGTGGAGGTCCCTGAGACGACGAGGACCCCTCTCCGCATCGGAGAGGGGTCCTCGTTCAGAAGTCTGGTGGAGTCAGTCTTGGCGGCGGCGCTCTTCCCAACGCTGCTCCAGGCCGCTCATGAAGGAGCCCGAGGGGCTCGGAGTGGAGGAGCGTGGGCCTCCGCCACCTCCGCCGCCGTTGCCTCCGGAGTCTCCGTCAGCAGAGGAGCCGCTGCCCGAGGGGCCTCCGGTGGTGGCGAAGTAGACGCCCAGACCCATGATCAGGAAACCGATCACACCCAACCAGATCCACTGGTTGGAGATGCCGAAGATCAGGACTCCGATGCCGCCCACGGCGACCAGCAGGCCGAGCACCAGGTTGCGGACATTGAGCTTCCCCGCAGGTGCTTCCTGCATCGAGCTGGCGAAGCTGGGGTCCTCCGACTGAAGCTGTTCCTCCAGCTCCTTGAGCATGCGCTGCTCGCGCTCCGACAGTGGCATCGTGAGGCTCCTCGCGGTCTCGGCTTCGGCGGTCAACCGGCCCTGCGGAGCTGCTCCACAGAACTGGTTGTACCTGGGAGATCATTCTATCTCAGGGCGAGGCTCCCGGGAAAGCAGAGATGCCGGAGCTACTGAGGCCCCCGGGAACCGGCGTGCCACAGCGTCCACTGCATTCTCCGCATCCACCCAGTTGGTCTCAGCCCGATCGAAGCTCAGCTGCAGGGCGCCGACGTGGTGCTGGAGCCGCTCGGCGCGCACTCCGATCAGCCGCACCGGCTGCGGCCGCTCCCCCATCTTCTCCAGCAGAGACACCGCCGTGGAGTACAGGGTGAGCCCCGAATGGGTGGGGTGAGGCAGCGTGGCGCTGCGGGTGTGGGTCTCGAAGTCCCGGTAGCGCAGCTTCAGCGCCACCCCCTGGGCCGTCATGGCGGAGGCGCGCAGTCTCCCAGCCACCTTATGGCTGAGCCGCAGCAGCTCCTCGCGCAGCACCTTCTCCTCCGCGATGTCCTCGGCGAAGGTCTCCTCCGCCCCGATGCTCTTCTCGGCCCGCTCGGTCTCAACCTCGCGGTCGTCCTCTCCCCAGGCCAGCCGGTGCAGCTGCTCGCCGTGGACGCCGAAGCGGCGGCGCAGGGAGTCCGCCGGAGTATGGGCCAGCTGCTCCACCGTGGAGATGCCCAGACCTTCCAGGGCTGCGGCGGTCTTGCCGCCCACTCCCCACAGCGCCCGCACCGGCAGCGTGTGCAGGAACTCCACCCGGCGCGGCGGAGGAACCAGCAGCAGTCCGTCCGGCTTGGCCCGAGTGGAGGCGATCTTGGCGATGAACTTCCGGTCCGCGATGCCCACGGTGACCGGCAGACCGAACTGTTCGCGGATGTCGCTCCGGATCATCCGGCCGATCTGCTCGGGGCTGCCCAGCCGGCGTCGGGCGCCGGTGAGGTCCAGGAAGGCCTCATCCACGCTCAGCTGCTCCACGCGGTCGGTGATCGTGGCGAAGTAGGCCATGATCTGCGCCGAGATCTCCCGGTAGCGGTGCATGGTCGGCTCCAGCACCAGGGCATGAGGGCTCAGCTGGCGGGCGCGGGAGAGCGGCATGGCGGAACGCACCCCGTCCGCACGGGCCTGATAGGAGGCGGAGAGGACCACGGAGCGGCCGGAGTCCTGGGCCACGATGATCTTGCGGCCGCGCAGCTCCGGGCGGCGCAGCAGCTCCACCTCCACGTAGTAGGCGTCCATATCCGCATGTGCCAGCACACGGGAGCCGCCCGCGCCACCGGGTGAAGCCGGATCAGAAGCCATGTCTCCAGGGTACGGTGGTGCGGTGACATTCTCGCGTGACGCTTTCATCGACCAGGTCAACCGCCGCTGCGCCGCCTTCCTCGAAGAGCGTCGCGCGGAGGTCTCCGCCATCTCCCCCGACGGTGCCCCGCTGGTCGATGCGCTCAGCGAGCTGACCCGCGGCGGCAAGAAGCTGCGCCCGGTGCTTGGGTGGATCGGCTGGCGAGGCGCCGGGGGTGACCCGGCGGCCGGAGCCGAGGAGCTCGGCGTCGCGCTGGAGCTCTTCCAGGCGGCCGCCCTCGTGCATGACGATGTGATCGACCGCTCCTCCACCCGGCGCGGTCAGCCCAGCTCCCATATCCGCTTCGAGGAGCTCCACCGCAGCGAGGAGTTCAGCGGCGACGCTGCGCATTTCGGCACCAGCGGCGCCATCCTCTCCGGAGACCTCGCCCTGGCGTGGGCCGGCGAGGCCTATGCCCAGGCCGAGCTGGCCTACGGGGCCGCCGCGCGCAGCGGAAACACCGCCCGGGAGACCTTCCAGCGCATGCACACCAGTGTGATCACCGGCCAGTACCTCGATGTGCTGGCCGAGGTGGGCCACCCCGCCCCCACTGAGGAGGAAGCGGTGGCGCGGGCCCGCGGCGTGCTGCGCTATAAGGCCGCGAAGTACTCCACCGAGTACCCGGTGGTGCTCGGCTGCGCTCTGGCCGGCGGCTCCCAGGACCTCACCGATGCCTTCGCCGCCGCGGCCCTGCCGGTGGGCGAGGCCTTCCAACTGCGCGATGACATCCTGGGTATCTTCGGGGATCCCGAGACCACGGGCAAGCCGGTAGGCGATGATCTGCGCGAGGGCAAGCGCACCGAGCTGATCGCCTACGGCCTGTTCCGCTCCCCTGCCGAGGAGTCTGCGGAGCTGACTGCGATGCTCGGCGATCCGAACCTCACCGAGGCGCAGGTGGACCGAGCCCGCGAGATCCTCGTCTCCTCCGGGGCGCTGGACGAAGTGGAGCGCAGCATCGAGGCGCTCACCGAGCAGAGCCGCAGCGCCGAGGAGGCGCTGCGCGCAGCCGGTGTGGCCGAGGATGTCCTGGAGGAGTTCGCGCAGGTCCGCGAGCGGCTCGTCCATCGCCGCCGGTAGGTCCGATACCCTGGGCGGGTGAGCACCGAACAGCCCTCCTCCGGCGAGCAGGAGACCGAATCGATGGACCCCTGGATGGGGTCTGAGATCGATGGACGCTATGTGATCGAGGATCGTGTGGCCCGCGGCGGCATGTCCACGGTGTACGTGGCCCAGGACCGCCGGCTGGGCCGCCGTGTGGCGCTCAAGGTGCTCTTCCCGCATATGGCCGAGGACCGCAAGGTCGTCGACCGCTTCGAGCAGGAGGCACGGAACTCGGCGCTGATCTCCCACCCCCATGTGGTCCAGGTGCTCGACCAGGGCCAGACCCGCGAGACCGCCTATCTGGTGATGGAGTACGTCCCCGGGGCCACGCTGCGCACGCTGCTGAAGAAGGGGCCGATGACGCCCCGGCTGGCGCTGACCTACCTCGAGGCGATCCTGGGCGGTCTGGGCGCGGCCCACCGCGCCGGGCTGGTGCACCGCGACATCAAACCGGAGAACGTCCTGGTCTCCCGCGACGGCAGCATCAAGCTGGCCGACTTCGGCCTGGCACGTGCGGCCACCCACCATTCGGGGACCTCCACGCTGATGGGAACCGTCGCCTATATCTCCCCCGAGCTGCTCTCCGGCGAGGGTGCCGATGAGCGCGCGGACATCTATGCCACCGGCATCCTGCTCTACGAGATGCTCACCGGGGTCCAGCCCTATACGGGCGACTCACCCGTCCGTGTGGCCTTCCAGCACGTGAACTCCACCGTCCCGGAGCCTTCGAAGTATGCTCCCGGACTGGACCAGGCGCTGGATGAGCTGGTCACCACCGCCACACAGCCCAAGATGGTCGGACGGCCCAAGAATGCCGATGAGCTCCTGGCCCTGCTGCGCGAGACCCGCGAGGAGCTCACCGATGAGCAGCTGGACTTCGACGGCGCGCTGCGCAAGCACCAGCGCCTCCACGGGGGTCCCGCCGAGGATTCCGGCACCGAGGGTGCGGCTGCTGCCGGCACCGCCGTCCTCGGCTCGGCCGCAGCGGGTGCGGCGGCCGAGCCGGCTGCGCCCGAACCTTCGTCGAAGCCCTCGAACGTCGATGAGATCGTGGGCGCAGAGCGGGATGGCCCGCTGCCGGAGGACTTCCCCACCCGGGATGAGCCTGAGAGCTGGGACGACGACGTCGACGCCGCGCTGGACCACACCCAGCCGGCGGGCGGCTGGCCCACTCTGGCCGAGCAGGACCGCCAGACCGTGGCCGAGGTCCCCACGATGAGCTATGCCCCTCCGGAGGCCTCCTATACTCCGCAGGCACAGGAGGAGACCACACAGTTCTCGGCTGTGGGCCGCGGCCAGGGAGGATCCAGTCCACTCAGCGCAGAGGCCGCGGAGCAGTCAGCCCGCCGGGAGCGGCAGCATCGGCGCCCGGAGAGCAAGAAGGACCGCCAGCGTCCGACGGTCCATCTGGAGTCCCCGACGCCGACGCGCGCCTGGCTCACTGTGGCGATCGTGATGATCGTGGGATCGGTGGTGACCCTGCTGGCATGGTTCCTGGGGCTGAGCCCGGCCATCATCCCCAGCCTGGGAGGCCCCCAGTAGCGGGAGCCTCCCAGTAGCGGGAGCCTCCCAGTTGCGGGGAGGATCATCAGCTGGTCACTTGACCGGTTTGAGCGCCTCGGCCACGAGGAAGGCCATCTCGAGCGACTGCTTGTGGTTCAGGCGCGGGTCCACCAGGGTCTCGTAGCGCTCGTCGAAGGCGTTCTCGTCGATCTCATCGGAGCCGCCCAGGCACTCGGCCACATCGTCGCCGGTCATCTCCACGTGCAGACCGCCCGGGTAGGTCCCGGCCGCCTGGTGGACCTCGAAGAAGCCGCGGACCTCGTCCATGACGTCGTCGAAGCGGCGGGTCTTGTAGCCGTTCTTCGCGGTGATGGTGTTGCCGTGCATGGGGTCGGTGACCCAGACGACCTTCGCGCCCGAGTCCCGCACGGTCTCCACCAGGGCGGGGAGCTTCTCGCGGATGTTGGCAGCGCCCATGCGGGAGATGAAGGTCAGTCGGCCGGGCTCCCGGTTGGGATCCAGCTTCTCGATGATCTCCAGGACGGTCTCCGCGGTGGTGTTGGGGCCCAGCTTCACGCCCACCGGGTTCTGGACCCGGGAGAGGTAGTCCATGTGGGCGCCGTCGAGCTCACGGGTGCGCTCCCCGATCCACACGAAGTGGCCAGAGGTCACGTAGGGTTGGCCGGTGCGGGAGTCGATACGGGTCAGAGCCCGCTCGTAGTCCAGCAGCAGCGCCTCGTGGGCGGAGTAGAACTCGGTGCGCTTCAGGCCCTCGAAGTCGGCGCCGCAGGCTTCCATGAATCGCACGGCGCGGTCGATCTCACCGGCGATCTGCTCGTATTTGGCATGCGCCGGGTTCTCCATGAAGCCCTTGTTCCACTGCTGGACGGCGCGCAGATCTGCGAAGCCGCCCTCGGTGAAGGCACGGATGAGGTTCAGCGTGGAGGCTGACTTGTTGTAGGCCTCCACCATCCGTTTGGGATCCGGGATCCGGGACTCCTCGGTGAAGTCGTAGCCGTTGACGATCTCCCCGCGGAAGGCCGGCAGGGTCACATCGCCGCGGGTCTCCATATCCGAGGAGCGCGGCTTGGCGTACTGGCCGGCCATGCGGCCCATCTTCACCACCGGCAGGGAGGCGCCGTAGGTCAGCACCACGGCCATCTGCAGGATGGTCTTGACCCGGGCGCTGATCTTATCGGCGGTGACGCCGTCGAAGGTCTCGGCGCAGTCGCCGCCCTGCAGCAGGAAGGCCTCACCGTTGGCCACCTTGGCCAGACGGCGCTTGAGCTTGTCCACCTCGCCGGCGAAGACCAGCGGCGGATTGGAGGACAGCTGCTCGTAGGAGGAGTCGAAGTCGGGGTGGCCACGCCAGTCCGGCTGCTGCTTCAGCGGCAGGTTCCGCCACTCGTCCAAGCCGGGATAGTCGGCGGCACCGGTGTGCAGGATCTCTCCGGGTGCGGTCAACAGGGCGTCGCTACGGGGCTCTGGCGTAGTAGTCACCGCACTAGCGTAAAGCGCGGTGTGAGCCTGTGCCTAATAGGCTCATCCGCGCGCCGCGGCGGCATCCCGGTAGAGAGCCTCAACCTGCTCGGCGTAGTCGTCCATGACGGCCGGCCGCTTGATCTTCAGCGAGGGGGTCAGATGGCCCGACTCGATGGTGAAGTCCTTCTCCAGCAGGCGGAAGTCACGGATGGACTCGGCCCGGCTGACGCTCTGGTTGGCCTTGTCGATCACCGACTGGATGTGGTCGATGACGCGTTGGTCCTCGATGAGCTCAGGCATGGGGGTGTCCTGGGCGATCCCCTGACGCTCCAGCCACTGGGGCAGGGTCTCCGGGTCCAGGGTGAGCAGAGCGGCCACGAAGGGCCGGTTGTCTCCCACCACGACCACCTGGGAGACGATGGCGTCGGCGCGGATCTGATCCTCCAGCTGTGCCGGGGAGACGTTCTTGCCCGCGGCGGTCACCAGGATCTCCTTCTTGCGGCCGGTGATGGTCAGATAGCCCTGCTCGTCCAGGCCGCCGATGTCTCCGGTGCGGAACCATCTCTGGCCGTCGAGCTCCACGAAGGATTCCGCGTTCTCCTCCGGGCGGTTGCGGTAGCCCGGGAACACACAGACACCGCGGCCGAGGATCTCGCCGTCCTCGGCGATCCGCACGGCGTTGCCGGGCAGCGGCAGACCCACGGTGCCGATCTTCAGCTGCTCCGGGGTGTTCACCGTGATGGGTGCGGTGGTCTCGGTCAGGCCGTAACCCTCGAGGATGGTGACCCCGATGCCGTGGAAGAAGTGGCCCAGGCGCGCCCCCAGCGGCGATCCGCCGGAGACGGCGTGGGCCACCTGTCCGCCCATCCGGGCGTGGAGCTTGGAGTAGACCAGCTTGGAGAACACAGCGTGCTTGAGCTTCAGACCGAAGGGCACCTTGCCGGCCTGGCTGGCCTTGGACCAGGCGATGGCCGTATCCGCGGCCTTCTCGAAGATGCTTCCCTTCCCCTCGCCCTGGGCCTTCATGAGGGCGGCGTTGTAGATCTTCTCGAAGACCCTGGGCACCGCCAGCAGGAAGGTGGGGCGGAAGGTCCCGAGGTCGTCCACCAGGTCCTTGATGTCCGAGGTGTGGCCCACGCGGGATCCGGCGGCCACGGCCAGCACGGAGATGAACCGTGCGAAGACGTGGGCCAGCGGGATGAACATGACCGTGGAGGCCTGCTTATGGACCACATGCCCGATGATCTGCAGGGTCTGCAGGCTCAGCTCAGCGAAGTTGCCGTGGGTCAGCTCGCAGCCCTTGGGCCGGCCGGTGGTCCCAGAGGTGTAGATGATGGTGGCGACGTCGGAGAGCCCGGCGGCGGTGCGGCGGGTCTCGATCTCCTCATCGCCGATCTCCTGGCCGGCCGCGCGCAGCTCGTCCAGGTCCTCACCCTCGATCTGGAAGATGTGGCGGACGCCTTCGAGCTTCTCCTGACTGATGGCGCGGTCCACCACGCGCTCATGCTCAGAACGCTCGGCGAAGACCACGCTCACCCCGGCGTCCTCCAGAATCCAGGCCACCTGAGAGGGCGAAGAGGTCTCGTAGATCGGAACAGTCACGGCCCCGGAGTACCAGATCGCAAAGTCCAGCAGAGTCCACTCATAGCGGGTGGCCGCCATGATGCCGACCCGGTCTCCGGTCCGGACACCTTCGGCGACCAGGCCCTTGGCCAGGGCTATGACATCGGCGCGGAACTCCGCGGCCGAGATGTCGGTCCACTCCCCCGGGCTCAGCTGACGACCGAAGAGGATGTTCTCGGGATCCGCATCAGCCTGACGCTCCAAAAGGTCAGTGATGTTCAGCTCCGCAGGGACGTCGATGACTGCCGGGACGGTGTTCTCTTTCACGTTCACTGCTCCTTGCGTGTTCTGCGGGGGCCAGCAGGAAGCTGGACGCCTCCTGTGTTGTTCATCACAGTAGCAGAGGGCCTCAGACCTGGGCACCGTCGCCGCCGTCGGAGCGGTGCCGCGGCATCTGCATGAAGAGGACCACCAGACCGAGGAGCACGACGCCGATCAGCGCCGGCACCGTCCAGGTGGGTGCGCTGATGGGCAGGAAGGGCACCACCACCAGGGCGACGATGCCCAGCAGCGCCAGCGCAGCGCCCAGGACCACACCCGGCTTGGCCCCGGCGAGCGGGTTCCCTGGGTTGGGCGGGGTGAAGTCGTCCAGGCCGCTGTCGTCCACGGTGTGGTCCCGCGGGCCGCGGGCAGGCGGTCCGCCGGGGCGGCGGTTGCCGGGCTGATCGCTCTCGATCCGATAGTTCCTCACCGGCCGGCTCCGCCGGGAAGACCCCTGTCCGTCATCGCGCTTCTTGCTCATCGAGGAACTCCAGTGTTGTCCGAGTGATGATGTCGGCGTCGTAGTCCAGCGTGGCCACGTGCAGACTGTGGTGCAGCAGCACGGTCCGCAGCTGGCACGGACGCAGACTTTTCTCCAGGGTAGCGGCCGAGGAGGGCGGGAGGATATTGTCCCGCGCTGATCGCAGCAGCAGCACCGGGGCTCGCACCCGATCCAGCTCCCCGCGGACCTCGCGGAAGATCCGGTCCAGCCCGACGACGGCGCGCAGCGGAGTCACCGGATAGGCCTCCTCCACCACACCGGGCCGAGCGATGTCCCCGGCGATGGAGGGCACGCTGCGGCGCACCCGGCCCAGCACTGCTGCGCCCAGTCCGGTCAACGGCTTGAGCCGCAGGCCCGGGTTGATGGTCACCGCGCCGAGGACGCGGCGGCGTGCGGCCACATGCAGGGCCAGCGCCCCGCCCATGGAGAGGCCGACCACAGCCACCTGGCTGCAGCGCGCGGCCAGCCGGTCAAAGGAGGCCAGCGCAGCCCGCATGATGTCCTGGTGCGGGGTCTGCGCCAGCTCCTCCCAGCTGGTGCCGTGACCGGGCAGCAGCGGAAGATCCACGCGGTATCCGGCCTCGGTGAGCGCATCGGCCACAGGCCGCATGCTGGCCGTGGTGGAGGTGAAGCCGTGGAAGACGGCGACGCCGACATGAGCCTTTCCCATAGGTTCACCTTAGAGGCTTTAGAGTGGTGGGCGTGTCGTTCTACTACATGGCCAAGACCTTCGCCGTCGCACCGCTGGTCAACACCGCATTCCGCCCCTGGGTCAAGGGACTCGACAATGTTCCCGCCGAGGGCCCGGCGATCCTGGCCTCGAACCACCTCTCCTTCTCCGACTCGGTGTTCCTGCCGGTGAAGGTGCCGCGCCCTGTGCGCTTCCTGGCCAAGAAGGACTACTTCGTGAAGAAGGGCCCCGGCGGTCTGGCGCAGAAGAAGTTCTTCGAGATCAGCGGCCAGATCCCGATGGACCGCTCCGGAGGCCAGGCCAGCCAGAACTCGCTCTCCGCCGCTGAGGAGGCGCTGCGCGAGGGCGCCCTGCTGGGCATCTACCCGGAGGGCACCCGCTCCCCCGACGGCCGCCTCTACCGGGGCAAGCTGGGCGTGGCCCGTCTGGCGCTGAACACCCGCGTCCCGGTGATCCCGGTGGCGATGATCGGCACCGAGAAGGTCCAGCCCATCGGCAAGAAGGTGCCCAACCTGCGGCGGGTGGGCATGATCATCGGCGAACCCATCCACTTCGACGCCTACTACGACAACGCCACCGACCGCTTCGCCCAGCGGGCGGTCACCGACGAGATCATGTACCAGATCATGCGGCTCTCCGGTCAGGAGTATGTGGACGTCTACGCCGCCGATATGAAGCGCAAGCTCGATCAGGAGAAGAAGGCCGAGGGCTGAGCCTCAGCGGGCCGCCTGCTTGATGGCCTTGCGCACCCGCTTGGTGCTCACCGTCTGAGCCGTGCCCAGCTGCTGGGCGAAGAGGTTGACCCGCAGCTCCTCGATCATCCACTTGACCGCGCGCAGCGGCTCCGGGACCGGCAGCTGCGGCGGAACAGCCTCCACGGCGGCGTCGTATTCATCCTCCAGCTGCTGGACCTGCTGCGTATCCGTGGCGTCCTTGGGCACGCCCTGACCGGCCTGAAGCCGCTCCAGGCGGGTCTGCACGGCCCGCAGATAGCGCGGCATATGCCGCAGCTGCTCATAGCCGGTGGCGGTGACGAAGCCGGGATGGACCAGCTGATCCAGCTGGGCGGTCATATCCCCCACCGCCGGATGCAGAGCCGCGGAGCGGACTCCCTGCAGCTGCGAGCGCAGCTCGGCCGCCGCGGTCAGCGACTGGGCGATCAGATCGGTCAGCGTCAGCACCGTCTCGATGAGCTCGGCGCGGGCGCTGCGGGCGATCTCCTCGAACTCCTCCTGGGTGAAGGGCAGATCGGCCGAGGACCCCGGCTCCCCCGGGATCAGATGCTGCAGGGCAGCGGTGGTGGCGTCGGCGACGATCTCCTCCACCTGGGAGAACTGCCCGAAGGCCACCCGCTCCCGGTTGCTCAGATGATCGACCACATAGCGCTGCGGCGAGGGCAGCACGGCCCGCAGCAGGGCGACGACGCCGCCCCTGTGCACCCGAGCCTGCTCCAGCGCCGAGTCCTGCACGGCGCAGCGCACACCGACGCCGTCGGGGACCAGCGCCGGGAAGCCGGTGACCGCGCGTCCGGACACCACGGCGGTGATCTCTCGCGGGATGTGCCCGAAGGTCCAGGAGGTCTGCTCGCGAGCCTGAGAGACTGCGGCCGCCTCACCACCTGCCTGGGACGCACCGGACTGACCGCCTGCTGACCGGGCACCTGCTGCGGAGGCCGGCGTCGGCGTCGTGCCCTCGCCCTGCTGACCGCTGGTGGCCCGGCTGATGGCCGCGCGGCCCTGCGAGGAGAAGCGGACCTTCAGCTCCTCCAGATCGGTGCCTGAGTCCAGCACACGGCCCTTCTCGCTGATCACCGCGAAGGTGAAGCGCAGATGATCCGGCAGGGTGGAGACGTCGAAGACGCCGGGATCCACCACATGGCCGCGCAGCTGCTGCAGGACCTTGGCCAGGGCGGGCTCCAGGGGGTCGGCTCCGGGCTCATAGTCGGCCTCGAGCCGCTCCAGGGCCTGGGCGCCCACATCCGGTGCGGGGACGAAGTTCTTGCGCACCTGCTTGGGCATGGAACGGATCAGGTGGGTGATCAGCTCGGCGCGCAGGCCCGGGATCAGCCAGGTGAAGCGGTGGGGCTGCAGCTGGTTCAGGAAGAGCACAGGGACCCGGACGGTGATGCCGTCGGAGCTGGTGCTGCCGGCGGTGTAGCGGCTGGGGTTGAACTCGTAGCGCAGCTCCAGAGCCAGACCGTCGTGGTCGAAGTGCTCCGGGAAGGCCTCGACGTCCACCTCCTCGGCCGAATCGGCCAGCAGGTGCTCCTCTCCCAGGTCCAGCAGCTCCGGGGTCTCGTGGCGCTGCTTCTTCCACCAGGTGTCGAAGTGGCGTTGGGAGACGATCGTGGCAGGCAGACGGGCGTCGAAGAAGGCGAAGAGCTCCTCATCGGAGGCGCGCAGATCCTTGCGTCGCGTGCGGTTCTCCAGCTCCTCGATCTCCTGGAAGCGCTCCCGGTTCCTGCGATCGAAGTGATGGCGGGTGTTCCAGTCCCCCTCGATCAGGGCGCGCTGGATGAACAGCTCGCGGCTGTAGACGGGATCCACCTTGGCGTAGAGGACCTGGCGGTCAGCGATCACCGGGACGCCGAAGAGCGTAACCTTCTGGCTGGCCACCACAGCGCCCTTGCGGGAGCTCCAGCGCGGCTCCGAATAGGAGGTCTTGGTCAGATGCGGGGCCAGCTGTTCGATCCAGGCAGGATCCACCCGGGCCACCATTCGGGCCCAGAGCCGGGAAGTCTCCACCAGCTCGGCCGCCATCACCCAGTCATGGTTCTTCTTGAACAGCCCGGAGCCGGGGAAGACGGCGAACCGGGTGCCGCGGGCACCCTGATAGTCACGGTTCTTGGGCGAGTACAGGCCGATATGGCTCAGCAGCCCGGAGAGCAGCGACTGGTGGACCGCATCGCTGTTGGCCGCCGGGTTCTTGGCCAGGGAGGAGGCCTTCCGTCCCTTGGGCAGATCCCCGAGCTTGGCATCGCGGGCGATCTCGGCCAGTTGGACCACCAGATCCTGCCATTCGCGGACGCGCAGATAGTTCAGGTACTCCCGGCGGCAGAGCTTGCGGAACTGATTGCCGGAGAGCTCCTCCTGCTTCAGCTGCAGATAGCGCCACAGGTTCAGCAGCGCGGAGAAGTCGCTGGTGTCATCGGTGAAGCGGCGGTGCAGCTCATCGGCCTGGGCCCGCTCCTCAGTGGGACGCTCGCGGGGATCCTGGATGGACAGGGCGGCCACCAGCACGGTGACCTCCTCCAGGCAGCCGCGGCGGCCGGCCTCGACCATCATCCGGCCCAGCCGCGGGTCGGCCGGCAGACGGGAGAGCAGCCGACCGGTGGTGGTGACCGTGCCGGACTTCTCCAGGGCGCCCAGCTCGGTGAGCAGCCGGACGGCGTCGTGAACGGCCTTGGAGTCGGGCTTCTGGACGAAGGGGAACTCCAGCAGCTCCCCCGGCGTGCGGGTGATGCCCATAGACGACATCTGCAGCAGCACACTGGCCAGCGAGGTGCGCAGAATCTCCGGATCGGTGAACTCCGGCCGGGAGGCGAAGTCCTCCTCGGAGTAGAGCCGGATGGCCACACCGGGCGAGGTGCGTCCGGCACGGCCGGAGCGCTGATTCGCCGAAGCCTGGGAGATCGGCTCGATGGGCAGCCGCTGCACCTTGGTTCGGGTGGAGTACCGCGAGATGCGGGCGGTGCCGGTGTCGATCACGTATTTGATGCCCGGCACGGTCAGCGAGGTCTCTGCCACATTGGTGGCCAGCACGATCCTGCGCCGACCTGAGGAGCTGAAGACCCGCTTCTGCTCCTGCATGGAGAGCCGTCCGAAGAGCGGCAGGATCTCAGAGCCGGAGAGGCGGCGGTCACGGCGGACCACATCGGTGAGGTGATCGGCGGCGTCGCGTATCTCACGCTCACCGGGGAAGAAGATCAGTATGTCGCCGTCGGGCTCGTCTGCCAGCTCCTGGACCGCCTCGGCCACGCCGTCCAGCAGATCTTTCTCCTCCTCCGCGTGGGCCGGGTCCTGGGCCTGGCCGAACTCATCCTCGGCTTCGGCGGCCTCGGGGCGCAGCGGGCGGTAGCGGATCTCCACGGGGAAGGTGCGCCCGGAGACCTCGATGATCGGAGTGTCCTCGGGGAGCTCCTCGGAGTCCTCCGGCAGCTCCTCGCGGGTGAAGTGGCGGGCGAAGCGCTCCGGGTCGATGGTGGCTGAGGTGATGACCACCTTCAGATCGGGACGCTTGGGCAGGATGCGGCGCAGATAGCCGAGGATCACATCGATGTTCAGGCTGCGCTCGTGGGCCTCGTCGATGATGATGGCCGCATAGCGCTTCAGCAGCGGGTCCCGCTGGATCTCGGCCAGCAGGATGCCGTCGGTCATCAGCTTCACCGCTGTGCCCTTCGACACCTCTGAGGTGAAGCGGACCTGGTAGCCGATGTCCTCACCGACGGAGGTGCCCAGCTCCTCGGCCAGACGCTCCGCCACAGTGCGCGCGGCGAGCCGGCGGGGCTGGGTGTGACCGATGATGCCGTCCTGGTGGATGCCCAGCTCCAGCAGCATCTTGGGCAGCTGGGTGGTCTTGCCGGAACCGGTCTCACCGGCGACGACGACCACCTGGTGCTCGCTCAGGGCCTCCAGGATCGTCTCCCGCTCACCGGTGACCGGAAGCTGCACCGGATAGTTCAGGGCGGCGACGGAGTACTCAGCGCTCTTCCGGGCAGTCTGCTGCGAGGCGGTCTCAGGCATAACTGTACGAGTCTACAACCCCGAGAATCCGCGGGTTCCGAGCGCCTGCGGGTCTCGATTATGCATTCGCCAGATCTTCGGGTTAGAGTAGTTCTCGCTGTTCGGCGCTGAAGCCGGGATCAGGAGCCCTCCTCGCAGAGGGATAACGAGACCGGAAAGCGTCGTTCAGAGCAGGGAAGTCCAAGGATTTCCCGTCTTGCGCGAGTGGCGGAATAGGTAGACGCGCTGGCTTCAGGTGCCAGTGCCTTCACGGGCGTGGGGGTTCAAGTCCCCCCTCGCGCACAAGGAAGCGAAGGGCTCCGGACCGAAAGGTCCGGAGCCCTTCGCGTATGCGCTGGGAGGCGGAACGTGCTTCGGACCGCCCCGGGCTCCTCCCGAAGATCGGCCATACGGGAGGAGAGGCCGTGGGGCCGCCACTCAACCCAGGCCGCGGGGCCACAGAATCCGCTCAGGCTTCCTCCTCCGGCACCTGTTCCGTCTCTCCCATGAGGCGCAGGGCCACGCGCAGCTTCTCTGCGGCCTCATCCATCTGAGCCGGATCCGGGTCCTCGAGGGCGTTGGCGAAGTCGTGGTCCTCCATGGAGTTCGAGGGCCAGACGTGCAGGTGCAGATGCGGCACCTCGAAGCCTGCGATGGTCAGCCCGGCCCGCAGGGAGCCGAAGGCCTCCACCTGGGCAGTGCCGATGCGCTGGGCGACAGCGGTCAGATGGGTGACCAGCTCGGGGTCGGCGTCGGTCCAGCGGTCGATCTCCTGACGCGGCACCACCAGGGTGTGGCCGTAGGCCAGCGGCGCGATCGAGAGGAAGGCCACGCACTTCTGGTCCTGCCAGATGAAGCGCCCGGGAAGTTCGCCGTCGATGATCTTGGTGAAGACTGTGCTCATAATTTCCACTGTAGCCGCCTGCTACCCTGTGACAAGCATGAGTACAGAAGCCTCCTCCCCTGCCGCGGGCGCACCGCGGGGCCGTTCCACGCGTCAGAAGCGTGCCGTCTGGGCCGCGCTGAACTCTCTGGAAGACTTCGTCAGTGCCCAGGACCTCCACCGGGTCCTGGACCAGCGCGGAGAGAAGGTCTCCTTGGCCACGGTCTACCGTGTGCTCCAGGCCCACCAGGAGGAGGGTCTGCTGGATGTGCTGCGTCCCGACGACGGTGAGGCCATCTACCGACTGTGCGAGCGCGAGGAGCACCATCACCACCTGGTCTGCCGCAGCTGCGGACTGACCGTGGAGTTTCAGGCCCCGGACATCGAGAGCTGGGCCGGTGAGCTGGCCGATCAGAACGGCTTCACCGACGTGCAGCACACCCTGGAGATCTTCGGCTACTGCGCCAAGTGCTCAAGCCTGCCGGGCTGAGCGGGCCATCACCTCGGCCACCTGGTGCTGACGTCGGATCCGGCGTCCGCGTCCGATCCCCAGGCAGACCAGATAGATCAGGAAGCTGATCGTGGTGATGTAGGGGCTGATCGGCACCGTGCCCATCAGCGCCAGCATGATCCCGCCCACGGCGGAGACCAGCGCGAAGGCCATGGAGAAGAGCACCACCGAGAGCGGACGCACTGAGATCTTCAGCGCCGCGGCCGAGGGCACCACCAGCAGCGAAAGCACCAGCAGAGCGCCCACCACCTGCACCGACATGGCCACCGCTGATCCCAGCAGCACCATGAAGAGGATGGAGAGCGCACTGACGTGGACCCCCCGGGCGGCGGCCAGCTGCGGGTCCACGGAGGCGAACATCAGCGGACGCCAGATCACGATCAGCACCGCGGTGATGATCACCGAACCGGTCACCAGCGTCTGAGTCTGCATATCGTCCACACCCACGATCTGACCGGTCAGCAGGCCGAACTGGTTGGACGAGCGCCCCTGATAGAGGTGCAGGAAGAGGATGCCCAGCCCCATGCCGAACGGCATGAGCACACCGGTGACCCCAGAGGTGTCCTTGTCCTTGAGGCTCAGCACGCCGATCAGCAGCGCGGTCACCACCGCGCCCACGGCAGAGCCTGCGACGACGTCGACGCCGGCCAGCAGCGCCAGGGCGGCTCCTGCGAAGCTGATCTCCGCGATGCCGTGGACCACCAGGGCGGTGCGCCGCAGCATGATGAAGATGCCGATGAGCCCGCCCATCAGGCCGAGCACGCCGGCGGTGATGACAGAGTTCTGGACCAGCTGGAAGAGGTCCCAGTAGCCGTCGGTGCTGAAGGATGAGGTGATGCGCTCGATCACAGGACGCCTCCATGGTCCACGTGGCAGTGGTCGCCTTCGACGTGATCGGCCATGATCACCAGGCGGCCGCGGTGCTCGATGACGTCCACCGGGGAGTCGTAGAGCTCGGAGAGCACCTCGGAGCGGATGACCTCCTCCGGTGTACCGATGCGGTACTGGCCGCGGGCGAAGTAGAGCACCCGGTCCACATGTTCGATGACCGGGTTGATCTCGTGGGTCACGAACACCACTGCGGCATCGCGCTCCTGGGCCTGCCGGCGGATCAGCTCGGTGACCGCCTGCTGGTGGTGCAGGTCCAAGGAGTGCAGGGGCTCGTCACAGAGCAGCACGTCAGGGTCGGAGGCCAGCGCCTGGGCGGCCCGCAGGCGCTGCTGCTCGCCTCCGGAGAGCAGCCCCACCGGCATCTCGGCGTAGTCGGTGGCGCCCACATCCTCCAGCAGCTGGTCCACTGTGGCCTGCAGCGCCCTGGGGCGGGTGCGCAGACCGAAGCGGTGTCCGTCCAGGCCCATGGCGATGAGATCGCGGGCGCGCAGCGGCGTCTCCACCGGCAGGGTCTGCTGCTGCGGGATGTAGCCCACCCGACTGCTGCCGCGGCGGGCGGGGCGGCCGGCGATCTCTACGCGGCCGCTGTTGAGCCGTTGCAGGCCCAGCAGGACTTTGAGCAGAGTGGACTTCCCCGAGCCGTTGGGACCCAGCACGGCGAGGAACTCGCCGGGGACCAGGTCGAGGCTCAGATCCTGCCAGAGGGTGCGTCCGTGGAACCCGATCGTCGCATCGTCCAGGCGCAGCACGGGTGCGCGTCCGCCGTCGGGTTCGACCTCAGCCACGCAGCTCCTCCACAGTCTCTTCGACCTGGCTGATGTTCTCGTCCATCCAGATCAGGAAGTCGTCGACGTCGTCGGGAAAGGTCTCGCTGAACTCCAGCACCGGCAGGCCGGCGTCCTCAGCGGCTTCGCGGATGTGTTGGGACTGCTGGGTCTCGGTCTGCGGGTTGTAGACCAGCATGTCGGCCTTCCCCTCGGTGACCAGGTTCAGGGAGTCCTGATAGAGCCGTGCGGGGACGTCCTCACCGTGCTCCACGGCGTTGAGGAACTCCTCCTCGGTGAGGTCCTCGAAACCGGCGTCGAGCAGCAGGAACTGCGAGACCGGCTCGGTGGCGAAGTAGGACAGGCCCTCGGCGTCGATCTGCCGGGTGCGCTCGAGCAGACCATCGATCTCCTCGGAGAGGGCCTGGACGTTCTCCTCATAGGCCTCGGCGTTGTCCGGGGCCAGCTCCGTCATATGCTCGGAGAACTCGAGGGCGAACTCACTCATCAGCTGGAGGTCGTACCAGATGTGCTCGTTCGCGTACTCGCCGTCCCAGTCGTGGGAGTGCTCGTTCTCCCCCTCGATGACCTGGTAGACGTCCTCACCGATCCCGGCGGAGTCCGCCAGCTGGTTCATATAGGAGTCGTAGCCGCCTCCGTTGGCCAGCACGACGTCGGCCTCCTCCACCAGCAGGCGATCCTGCGGAGAGGCCTCATAGGAGTGCGGATCGATGGCGGGGCTGTCCACCAGGGCCTCCACCTCGGCGCTGTCGCCGACCACCTGCTGGGCCAGGTCGGCGTAGACATCGGTGGGCGCGACGATCAGCAGCCCGGTGTCCTCACCTCCGGCCCCCGCGGCACCGGTCTCGCCGCCGCCGTCATCGCTGCAGGCGGTCAGGGCGAGCAGGGCGGCCGCAGTCAGCGCAGCCGGACGCAGAAGAGAAGAATGCATAGCGAGAAGATTACTCCTCCTTGCTAATGAGAACAAATCTCAACTGTCCTCTGATGCACTGCCCTAAGCGTCCTCCACAGTGTGATGCCGGCGCGAGTCCCGGGACTGGGTGGCGTCATGGATCTCACCGACCAGCACCTCCAGGACATCCTCCAGGAAGAGCACGCCCACGGTCTGACCGCCCTGATCGATCACACGGGCCACATGGGAGCCGGTGCGCTGCATCTGGGCCAGACAGTCATCCACCTCATCCGCCGGAGACATATTGCCCAGCGAACGCACTGCGGTGACCGGGATGGGATCGGCCGAGCGGGACTCGGGCAGCCCCATGATGTCTTTCAGATGGACATAGCCGGTGAAGGCCCCTTCCTCATCCACCACGACGAACCGGGAGAATCCGGTGCGGCCCACGGCCTTCTCCACCTGTTTGGGGGTGACGTCCACCGGTACGGTCACCACCTCCTCCAGCGGAATCATCACGGTGGAAGCCGTGTAGTCGCTGAACTCCAGGGCCCCGGCGATGACGCCGGACTCATCGCGAACCGTTCCCCCGCGCTTGGATTCAGCGACGATGGAGCCCATCTCCTCCAGAGTGAAGGTGGAGACCACCTCATCGCGCGGGGTGACCCGCATCGCACGCAGCATCAGGTTGGCGAAGGTGTTCAGCACCCAGATGATCGGCAGGAACACCCGGTAGAGGAAGACCAGCGGCGGGGCCACGAAGAGCACCGCCTTATCGGCGATGGAGACTGCCGTGTTCTTCGGGACCATCTCGCCGAAGGTCACATGCAGGAAGCTCACGAACAGCAGCGCCACCACGAAGGCCGCCGCGCTGGCGGCGGCATACGGGATGCCCAGAGCCACCATCGGATCGGTGAGCAGATGGTGGATGGCCGGTTCCGAGACCAGCAGGATCAGCAGCGAGCAGACGGTGATGCCCAGCTGGGAGATCGCCAACATCTGCGAGACATGCTCCATGGAGTACAGCGCCGTCCTGGCGCGCTTGGAGCCGGCCTCGGCCTTGGGCTCGATCTGACTGCGACGGGCGCTGAGCACAGCGAACTCCGCTGCCACGAAGAAGGCGTTGCCGGCCAGCAGGACCACCAGCCAGACCAGCCCGAAGAGATCCCCGGTCATCGGCGATCACCTGCTCGGGCATGCTCCTCGCGGGCCTCGGCGAGCTTGCGGGCCCGCGCCGTGGCGGCCTCCTGGGCGGCCCGGCGAGCCTCCGGATCAGGGATGAAGCGCAGCCGGTCGATGCGCCGGCCATCGATGCCGGCCACCACCAGGCGTCCACCCTCGACGTCGACTTCATCGCCGACTCCGGCGATCCTGCCCAGGGCGGAGAGGACGTAGCCTGCGGCGGTCTCATAGGCGGCGTCGTCGGGGATCTGCAGCTCCAGGATCTGTGCGTTGATCTCATCGGGGCGCAGCAGCCCCGGGAAGTACCAGTCCCCCGTGGCGGCCTGCAGCACGCCCGGGGCGATGCGGTCATGCTCATCGGCGACCTCGCCGACGATCTCCTCGATGAGGTCCTCCAAGGTGACCACTCCGGAGGTGCCGCCGTATTCGTCAACCACGATGGCCACCTGCAGCGGAGCCTCGCGCAGCACCGGCAGCAGAGCGTCCAGGTGGATGGTCTCGGGCACCCGGGTGGGCTCGGACATCAGCGTGGCGGCCACCAGGCCCTCACGCTTCTCACGCGGGACGGCCACCGCCTTCTTCACGTGGGTCACGCCGCGGACCTCATCCACCGAGTCACCCAACACCGGAAAGCGGGAGTAGCCGGTGCTGCGGGCCAGCTCGATGAGCTCGGTCAGCGGCGCCTCGGCGTCGATGGTGGCCATGCGCAGCCGCGGGGTCATGGCATCGGCCGCTGTCTGATCGGAGAACCGCAGCGTGCGGTCCAGGAAGGTGGCGGTGCCCTCGTCCAGGGTGCCCAGGCTGGCCGACCGGCGCACCATCGCCGAGAGCTCCTCAGGGGTGCGCGCGCCGGAGAGCTCCTCCTTGACCTCCAGGCCGAAGCGGTGAAGGACCTTGTTGGAGAAGCCGTTGAGCATGATGATCAGCGGCTTGAACATCGCGGTGAAGACCAGCTGGGGCCGCGCCAGCGCCCGGCCTACGCGGAAGGCCTCCGCCACCGCCAAGTTCTTGGGCACCAGCTCGCCGATCAGCATGGTGACCAGCGTGGCGATGAGCATAGCCACGAACAGCGAGACGGCCCCGGCGGCGGCATCGGGCACGCCCACTGCCTCCATGGGGCTCTCCAGCAGGGAGCCCAGGGCCGGTTCGGTCACATAGCCGATCAGCAGAGTGTTCAGCGTGATGCCCAGCTGACAGCTGGAGAGCTGGGTGGACAGCGACTTCAGGCACTTCATCAGCGGCACCGATCGCTTGTCTCCGCGATCGATGGACTGCTGAACAGTGGGCTGGTCGAGTGCTACCAGTGAGAATTCCACGGCGACGAAGAAGCCGTTGCCCAGGATGAGCAGCAGGCCGACGCCGAGCAGGAGCCATTCCACCTAGAGGATGCACCTCCGCACATCAGCGGGGGGACAGGTGCTGAGAATTCCGGCGAAGCCCGGTTGTCGATACTCCATAGGTGCAGAATCCTACCGCACCCCGACCGCCGCACAGCGGCCGCGGTCACCAGCTGGCGCTCACCGGCTTGCCCTCCTCATAGCCTGCCGCGGACTGCACACCCACGATGGCCCGCTGACGGAACTCCTGCAGATCCAATGCACCGGCATAGGTCATCGAAGAGCGCACTCCGGCGGTGATGGAGTCCAGCAGGTCCTCCACTCCGGGCTTGGCGGGGTCCAGGTACATGGTGGAGGTGGAGATGCCTTCCTCGAACAGCCCCTTCCGGGCCCGGGAGAAGGCACCCTCGGAAGCGGTGCGGTTCTGCACCGCACGCGAGGAGGCCATGCCGTAGCTCTCCTTATAGCGGCGCCCCTGGCTGTCGCTGAGCAGATCGCCGGGCGACTCGTGAGTTCCGGCGAACCAGGATCCCACCATCACCTGGGAGGCACCGGCCGCCAGGGCCAAGGCGATGTCACGGGGGTGACGCACTCCCCCGTCGGCCCAGATGTGCTTGCCCAGCTCGCGGGCGGCCTCGGCGCACTCCAGCACGGCGGAGAACTGCGGGCGGCCTACAGCGGTCATCATGCGGGTGGTGCACATGGCGCCAGGTCCCACACCGACCTTGATGATGTCGGCACCGGCCTCGATGAGATCCCGCGCGCCCTCGGCGGAGACCACATTGCCGGCCACGATAGGGACCACCAGCCCGGTGCTCTCCACGGCACGGCGGACAGCACCGAGCGCCTCGAACATCTTGCGCTGGTGGCCGTGGGCGGTGTCCACCACCAGCACGTCCACACCGGCCTCCAGCAGGGAGGAGGCCTTGGACTCCACGTCACCGTTGATCCCGACGGCGGCGGCCACCTTCAGCCGGCCCTCGGCGTCGCGGTTGGGGCGGAAGAGGGTGGAGCGCAGCGCGCCGCGCGGAGTCAGCACACCGGCCAGCGTGCCGTCGGCCTCGGTCACCGGGGCGTAGTCGGCGCCGGCGGCGTCCATCTGCTCGAAGATGCTCTCCAGCCCGGACTCTTCGACCTCGGCGGCGGTGAAACGGATCTGCGGCATGCGCATCACCGAGGCCACCGAGGAGAAGCGGTCCACGCCCGTGCCGTCCTCGGCGTTGACGATGCCGGCCAAGCGCATCTCGTCATCGATCACGCAGACCGCCGGGTGGTTGCGCTTGTCCATCAGGTGCAGCACATCAAGCAGCGTGTCCTGCGGCGTCACCTTCAGCGGGGTCTCGAAGACCGGGTGACATCCCTTGACCCACTCGGTGACCTGACGGATGACCTCCAGCGGGACATCCTGGGGCAGCACGCCCAGTCCCCCGCGGCGGGCCATGGTCTCCACCATCCGACGGCCGGTCACAGACGTCATATTTGCCGCCACGAGCGGAATCGTGGAGCCGGTTCCGTCATCTGCCGAGATATCGGTCTCCATGCGCGAGACAGTCTCAGAACGGGACGGAACCAGGAACACGTCCGCGTAGGTCAGATCCGTGACAGGCTGATTGAGGAACTTCATTGAGCTCAGCTTCCGCTTCGAAGGGACGTTCGGCGTCTGACACGATACCGCGGGCGGTGGCAACGACGTAGTTCGAGTCACTATGCTTGGACTCCGGTGACGGACAACCGTAGCCCGCACAAAGCCGTGCCGGGCAACCACAGAACACATATGGAAGAGGCGTATCCACAGTGCCAGAGCTAACGTCCAGCCGTCTTGCGGAAGAATTCCCCGGGAACGAATGGTTGGTCGCCGACATATACGACAAGTATCGGGACGACCCGAATTCGGTGGACCGCAAATGGGCAGACATCTTCCGCAGGCTGGAGGGTGAGGCAGAGAGCTCCTCATCAGGCTCCCAGACCTCTTCCCCGACCGCGCAGAACGGCACCTCGGAGTCGGCAAGGTCCTCGGCCGGGAGCCAGAGCGAGACCAAGCCCTCGGCCGGAAACCAGCAGAGCGCCCAGGAGACGACTCCGGCCTCGGCCACCCCCGCCGATCCCGAGAGCGCCCAGAAGTCCTCCTCCGAAAAGTCCGCGGCCTCCAAGCCGGTGGCTCCCAAGACGCCCACCACCAAGAAGGCCAAGGACTCCGACACCACCCCCATCCCCTCCGAGCCGGCCGCCTCCAAGGACAAGAAGTCCGAGGCCCCCGCAGAGGAGAAGCAGGACGAGGTCACCGTCCTGAAGGGCATCTCCAAGGCCATCGCCGCGAATATGGACGCCTCCCTGGAAGTCCCGACGGCGACCACGGTGCGCGCTGTGCCGGCCAAGCTGCTGATCGACAACCGCACGGTGATCAACAACCACCTCAAGCGCACCCGCGGCGGCAAGATCTCCTTCACCCACGTCATCGGCTACGCGATGCTCAAGGCACTGCGTGCCCACCCGTCGATGAACGTCACCTATGACTTCAAGGACGGCAAGCCCGCTTCCATCCAGCCGGCGCATGTGAACTTCGGCCTGGCCATCGACATGCCTCGCCCGGACGGCACCCGCGCTCTGGTGGTGCCGAACATCAAGGCCGCCGAGGACATGAGCTTCACCGACTTCTGGGCCGCCTACGACGACGTCGTCAAGCGCGCCCGGGACAATAAGCTGACCCCGGCCGACTACGCCGGCACCACGGTCTCGCTGACCAACCCGGGCGGCATCGGCACCGTGCACTCGGTGCCGCGCCTGTCCAAGGGCCAGGCCGCCATCGTCGGCGTCGGCGCTCTGGAGTACCCGGCAGAGTTCCAGGGTGCCTCCGAGAAGACCCTGAACAACCTGGCCGTCTCCAAGATCATCACCCTGACCTCCACCTATGACCACCGCGTCATCCAGGGTGCGGGCTCGGGCGAGTTCCTCAAGACCATCCACGAGCTGCTGCTCGGCAAGGACGGCTTCTACGAGGAGATCTTCGAGGCCCTGCGCATCCCCTACGAGCCGATCCACTGGTCCGCCGACATCCAGGTCAACCCTGAGGATCAGATCAACAAGGTCGCCCGCATCCAGCAGCTGATCCACTCCTACCGGGTGCGCGGTCATCTGATGGCCTCGGTGGATCCTCTCGAGTACAAGATGCGCCACCACCCCGATCTGGACATCGAGTCCCACGGCCTCACCCTGTGGGATCTGGACCGCGAATGGCCCACCGGCGGCTTCGGTGGCAAGGACATGCTGCCGCTGCGCAACATCCTGGGTGTGCTCCGCGACTCGTACTGCCGCAGCACCGGTGTCGAGTACATGCACATCCAGTCCCCGGAGGAGCGCCACTGGTTCCAGGACGAGATCGAGCACCCCTATGAGAAGCCCAGCCGGGACGAGCAGTTCCGCATCCTGGGCCGGCTGAACGCCGCGGAGGCCTTCGAGACCTTCCTGCAGACCAAGTTCGTGGGCCAGAAGCGTTTCTCCCTGGAGGGCAGCGAGTCCCTGATCCCGTTGCTGGACGTCGTCCTCTCCGAGGCCGCGGACGAGGGCCTGGACGAGGTGGCCATCGGCATGGCCCACCGCGGACGCCTCAACGTGCTGACCAACATCGCCGGCAAGACCTACGCACAGGTCTTCCGAGAGTTCGAGGGCCGCGAGGCCGGCTCGGGCTCCGGCGACGTGAAGTACCACCTGGGAACCCGCGGCGAGTTCACCTCCGACCGCGGCAACTCCACCAGCGTCTACCTGGCGGCCAACCCCTCCCACCTGGAGGCGGTCAACCCCGTGCTGGAGGGCGTGGTCCGCGCGATGCAGGACCGCCTGGACCAGGGTGCCGACAACCTGAACTCCTTCTCCGTGATGCCGCTGCTGGTCCACGGCGATGCCGCCTTCGCCGGACAGGGCGTGGTGGCAGAGACCCTGAACCTCTCGCAGCTGCGCGGCTACCGCACCGGCGGCACCGTGCACGTGGTGGTCAACAACCAGGTCGGCTTCACCACCGCACCGTACTCGGCGCGCTCGATGACCTACTCCACCGATATGGCCAAGGCCATCCAGGCGCCGATCTTCCACGTCAACGCCGATGACCCGGAGTCGGTGGCGCGTGTGGCCCAGCTTGCCTTCCGCTACCGCCAGCGGTTCAACAAGGACGTCGTGATCGACCTGGTGTGCTATCGCCGCCGCGGTCACAACGAGGGCGACGATCCGTCGATGACCCAGCCGAAGATGTACAACCTGGTGGAGGCCAAGCGCACCACCCGCCGGCTGTACACCGAGGCGCTGGTCGGACGAGGCGACATCACCCAGGAAGAGGCCGACCAGGCGCTGCAGGACTACCGTCAGCGTCTGGAGCGGGTCTTCACCGAGACCCACGCGGCCCAGACCCAGCCGGTCTCCACCGTGGAGAGCTCCGACAGCGGCGGAACGCTGGCTCCCACCGCCTCCGAGGAGGAGGAGAGCACTCCGGAGCGTTCGGCCACCGACACTGCGGTCTCCGAGGACACGCTGGCCCACATCGGCGAGGTGCACACCAACATCCCCGAGAGCTTCACCGCTCACCCGAAGCTGAAGTCCCTGCTGGAGAAGCGCGCCAAGATGTCCCGCGAAGGCGGCATCGACTGGGGCTTCGCCGAGATCGCGGCCTTCGGCACTCTGCTCATGGAGGGCACCGAGGTCCGTCTGGCCGGCCAGGACTCCCGCCGCGGCACCTTCGTGCAGCGTCACGCGGTCTTCCACGACCGGATCAACGGCGATGAGTGGTACCCGCTGAAGAACCTCACCGAGGATCAGGCTCGCCTGTTCATCTACGACTCGCTGCTCTCCGAGTACGCGGCTCTGGGCTTCGAATACGGCTACTCCGTGGAGAACCCGAACGCCCTGGTGCTCTGGGAGGCTCAGTTCGGCGACTTCGTCAACGGCGCCCAGATCGTCATCGATGAGTTCATCTCCTCCGCCGAGCAGAAGTGGGGCCAGCGCTCCAGCGTGGTCATGCTGCTGCCGCACGGCTACGAGGGCCAGGGCCCGGACCACTCCTCCGGGCGTCCGGAGCGGTTCCTGCAGCTCTGCGCTCAGGACAACATGACCGTGGTCATGCCCTCCGACGGTGCGAACTACTTCCACCTGCTGCGCCGCCAGGCTGTGGCCCGTCCGCGCCGTCCGCTGATCGTCTTCTCCCCGAAGCAGCTGCTCCGCCTGAAGGCCGCGGCGAACGCCGTGGAGGACTTCACCGAGGGCACCTTCCAGGAGGTCATCGGCGACCGCGAGGTGGATCCGCAGAAGGTCAGGCGCGTGCTGATCACCTCGGGCCGGCTCTACTACGATCTGGTCGCCACCCGGGCCAAGCACGACGACGAGACCACCGCCATCGTGCGCCTGGAGCAGCTCTACCCGATGCCGGTGGAGCAGCTGCAGGAGGAGCTGAACCGCTTCTCGGCCGATGCGGAGTTCGTCTACGCACAGGACGAGCCCGAGAACCAGGGACCGTGGCCGTTCCTCGGCATGAACCTCGAACCGCTGCTGTCCCAGGAACTGGGTCTGGTGGCACGCTCGGAGTCTGCGGCCACCTCGGTGGGCCAGGCCAAGCGTCATGCCAAGGAGCTGGAGGCTCTGCTCGCGCAGGCCTTCCCCCACCTGGACCTCTGAGGCCTGTAGGCTGTCGGCAATGGAACCACGTCACATCAGGCTCGTCGCCCTCGGCAACGAGCTGCTCAGCGGAATCGGTGATCCCCGGGCACTCGGTTGGTTCGGCCGCGTGCTGGCCAAGACCCCGGTGGAGACTGTGGACCTCGAGCACTACGTGTTGGCGATGCCCCGCGAGGGGACCGAGGCGCTCTCCCGCCGTTGGCAGGAGGAGGCCATGCCTCGGTTCTCCGCGGGTGCCGCTGAGAACACGGAGAAGTTCCTCCTGCTCGCCCTCAACGACGCCGACCTCGACGGCGCCAGCTCAGCCCGGTCGCGGCTGAACCTGGCCAACATCCTGGACCGCGCCAGCCAGGAGGGCATCCGTTGCCTGGTGGTCGGTCCGGTGCCGACGCTGGACGAGGAGCGCAATCAGCGCATCGCCGAGCTCAACGCCGCCTACCAGGACGTCGCCTCGCGGCGCTCCCACGTGTATGTGGACACCTACCGTCCGCTGCTGCACCACGAGCAGTGGCGCGGCGACCTGGCCGCCAACGGAGGCCGTCCGGGACAGGCCGGCTACGGCCTGATCGCCTGGCTGGTGCTCCACCGCGGCTGGTACCAGTGGTTGGGCTTGTCAGAGCCGGTGACGTAAGATGGTCGGGTTGCCGATCTGAAGGAGGCCGCTATGAGTAAGCGTGGACGTAAGCGCCGCGACCGCCGGAAGAACAACGCGAACCACGGCAAGCGCCCCAACTCCTGATCAGGAGTTTCGCGAGTTCTTCACGGCTGTCAGCAGGCAGCTGAGACGAGAAGGGCCCCGGCGGAATGAGTCCGCCGGGGCCCTTTCACATCCGTGGAGCGCGGGAGTCCTTCAGAAGACCTACTGGTGCTCGCTGCCCTGGGCGCCGTGACCGGCCTCCACACGCAGCTCGCTGATCTTCTCCAGGATGTTGACCTTCAGGGTCTCCGGAGCCTGCTCCACGCAGGAGCGGCGCACTGTGGCACGGATGATGCACTCCAGGTCATGGACCGAGGCGCAGTCCGGGCAGTCGTCCAGATGCGCCTGGACCTCTTCGATGTCGCTCCGGCTCAGCGCGCCGTCGAGGTACTCGTAGATGCGCTCCATGCGCTCATCGGTCTCCTCGCAGTCGCCGTTGAGGCAGTTCTCCTGCAACCACTTGCCGGCGCCGGTGACGGGGTAGTCAGATTCGGCGGTGCTCATTTCTTGGCCTCCTGCTTCTTGAAGCCGCGTTCACGGGCGTAGTCGGTCAGCAGCTCGCGCAGCAGCTTGCGCCCGCGGTGCAGCCGGGACATCACCGTGCCGATGGGGATGTTCAGGATCTCGGCGATCTCCTTATAGGCGAAGCCCTCGACATCCGAGAAGTAGACCGCCAGGCGGAACTCCTCGGGGATCTGCTGGAGGGCGTTCTTCACGTCCGAGTCCGGAAGGTGGTCCAGTGCCTCAGCCTCGGCTGAGCGCAGCCCCGAGCTGGTGTGCTCGGCGGCCTGAGCCATCTGCCAGTCCTCCACGGTGTCCGTATTGGCCTGCTGAGGCTGGCGCTGCTTCTTCCGATAGATGTTGATGTAGGTGTTGGTCAGGATCCGGTACAGCCAGGCCTTCAGATTGGTGCCGGGCTTGTACTGGTGGAAGGCCGAATACGCCTTCGTGTAGGCCTCCTGGACGAGGTCCTCGGCATCCTGCGGATTACGCGTCATCCGCATGGCCGCCGAGTAGAGCTGATCCACATACTGCATCGCCTCGTGCTCAAATCTGGCACGACGCTGCGTCTCAGTCTCTGCCGCCAGGTCGACGTCGGGACTCTCTGTGCTCTCAGTCATTGCCCAAGAGTCTACCGGGGCAGTGATCACCGCACTTGTCATATGGGACTCAACGACCGATCGACTCCGGACATTCCTGCGGGAGTCGGCCCGATTCGGTAGATTGTCTCCTGGACAAGCTTTGAGCGCCCGCCTACAGGAGGATTCCATGTCCCTCATCCGCAAAGTCGCCCGTCCGCTGCTCGGTGCGAGCTTCATCGCCGACGGCGTCGATCGGCTCCGCAACACCGAGGAGGCCGCTGCGACGCTGGGGCCGACCCTGGAGGAGATCGGAGCACTCGTCCCCCAGACTGAGCCGCTGACCTCCAACCCGCAGCGCACCACCCAGGTGCTCGGCGGCGTCGAGGTGGCCGCAGGCCTGGCCCTGGCCGTGGGCAAGTTCCCGCGTCTGGCCGCGCTGACCCTGTGCGGCGTCCACAAGCTGAACTCCTACGCCGAGTACCGCTCCGCACCCCTGGAGACCGAGGAGGATGTGGTCGCCCAGCGCACCACTCTGCTGAAGAACGTCTCCGTCCTGGGCGGTCTGGGCATCGCCTCGGTGGACCTGGCCGGCAAGCCCTCCCTGTCCTGGCGCGCTGAGCACATCGCCAAGCAGTCCAAGAAGAAGGGCGCCAAGTTCCGCGAAAAGACCATCAAGTGGGCTGAGGATCTCGGCGATGACGCGGTGAAGGCCGCCAAGTCTCTGGAGAAGGACGCCAAGAAGAACTTCGCGCGTGCGGAGAAGGACGCCAAGAAAGCGATCTCCCAGGCGGCGAAGACCGCCGAGAAGAAGTCCAAGGACGTGCGCTGAACGGCCGCGCTGTGACCTCTCATACTGCTGAGGTGCCCTCGTCCGGTGACCAGGCCTGGCCTGCTCCCCTGGCGGGGGCACCGGTCTGTGGCGAGGTGACCGTCCCCGCCTCGAAGTCTCTGACCAACCGTTACCTGCTGCTGGCCGCACTGGCCGAGGGTCCCTCCGTGGTGGTCAACGCCCTCGAGTCCCGGGACAGCCGCCTGATGCTCCAGGCCCTGGAGTCCCTGGGCGCCGAGGTGGAACACATCGAGGACTGGGAGGGCACCGGCGAGGCAGCCGTGCGCCTGACCCCTGTCCCGCTGGCCCCGGAGGCCTCCGAGGCCCCGGCCCAGGTGGACTGCGGGCTGGCCGGAACCGTCATGCGCTTCCTGCCCGCTGCCGCCGCCCTGACCGGGCGCCGCGTGGCTTTCGACGGCGACTCGGAGGCCCGCATCCGACCCATGGGCGCCGTGCTGGAGGGTCTGTCCTCCCTGGGCGCGCAGATCACCGACGACGGCGAGCCCGGATACCTCCCCTTCACTGTGGAGTCCCCGGGCGACCTGGAGGGCGGCGAGGTCGCCATCGATGCCTCGGCCTCCTCACAGTTCGTCTCCGGACTGCTGCTGGCCGGAGCGCGCATGCGACAGGGGCTGCGGCTGCGCCACACGGGCCAGGCCGTGCCCTCCTCCGAGCATGTGGCCATGACCGTTCAGGTCCTGCGCCAAGCCGGCGTGGAGGTGGACGACTCCGAGCCCTTCGCCTGGAGCGTCTCCCCCGGCCCCATCCCCGCCTTCACCGCACGGGTGGAGCCGGATCTCTCCAATGCCGGACCCTTCCTGGTGGCCGCCGCGGCCACCGGCGGCGAGGTCACCATGCGCGGCTGGCCCAAGGAGTCCACCCAGATCGGGCGCCGCTGGACCGAGCTGCTGCCGCAGTTCGGCGCCGAGGTCGCCACCGCAGAGGAGCCCGGCGGCGAGACGGTGACCCTGACGGTGCGCGGCGTCCTGGCCGAGGACGGCACACCCCGGGTCCACTCCCCCGGCACCGTGGACGGCACGGCCGAACTGACCCCCACTGTGGCCGCCCTGGCGGCTCTGTCCGCCGAGCCGACCACCTTCACCTCGGTGGAGCATCTGCGCGGCCATGAGACCGACCGGCTGGCCGCCCTGGTGGCTGAGATCCGGCGTCTGGGCGGAAAGGCCGAGGAGACCGCCGACGGCTTCCGGATCACCGCTCCGGTCCGCAGCGGCGCCACAGTGCTCAGCTACGCCGATCACCGCATGGCCACCTTCGGTGCGGTTCTGGGCCTGCGCGTGCCTGAGGTGCTGGTGGAGGACATCGGCTGCACCTCGAAGACCATGCCGACCTTCCCCGAGCTGTGGCGCTCCCTCATCGAAGAGGCCCCTGCAGCGTGAACAGATGGGAGAACTGGGACGAGTCCAAGGTCCGGGTGCGCCCGAATAAGAAGGGTTCCCGGCCCCGGACCAAGGAGTCGCCCACCTACTCCGATGCTGAGCTGGGACGTGTGGTCACCGTGGATCGGGGCCGCTATACGGTCTCTCTGGACGACCGCGCGGTCTCTGCTGTGCGGGCCAAGGCCCTGCGGCGCACTCCGGTGGTGCCCGGCGACATCGTCGGCCTGGTGGGAGACACCAGCGGCGAGGAGGGCAGCCTGGCCCGGCTGGTGCGGATCGAGGAGCGCAGCACACTGCTGCGCCGCAGCGCCGATGACACCGACGAGGCCGAGCGCGTCATCGTGGCCAATGCGGATCAGCTGCTGATCGTGGTGGCCGCGGCGGATCCTGAGCCGCGCACCGGATTCATCGATCGCGCCCTGGTGGCCGCCTACGACGCCGGCATCATCCCGATCCTGCTGATCACCAAGGCGGACCTCGCCGAGAACCCGGCGGATCCGGCAGGATTGGTCAGCCACTATGCCGAGCTGAACCTGAACACTGTGGTCTCCTCACGTGCCAGCGAGAGCCGGGATCTCTCGGCCTCGGCCGTGGAGGAGCTGCAGGAGCTGCTGGGCGGCCGCGTGACCGCGATGAGCGGCCACTCCGGCGTCGGGAAGTCCACGATGGTCAACGCGCTGACCGGGGCTGACCGTGCCACCGGCGGGGTGAATGCGGTGACCGGACGCGGACGGCACACCTCCTCCTCGGCTGTGGCGCTGCTGCTGCCGGAGGCGAACGGCTGGATCATCGATACCCCCGGCATCCGGTCCTTCGGGCTGGCCCATGTGGATCCGGATGATGTCCTGGCCGCCTTCGAGGATCTCGTGGAGGGATCCGCCGACTGCGAGCCGGGCTGCGCCCATGAGTCCCCTGAGGGCGGCTGCGCCCTGGACGCCTGGGTGGGGCAGGGACGGGCCGGTGAGCACGGGCCCGCCCGGCTGAAATCGCTGCGCGGCCTGCTGGCCTCGCTCTCCGGCGCGTCAGAAGGCCCGGGAGAGAAGCGACTGGGTAGCGTGGAGCCATGAATACTGCCGGCACCAGCCCATACACCGAGGATCTGCGCCTTGCGCATATGCTCGCGGACTCCGTGGACTCCCAGACGATGTCCTTCTTCAGCTCCATGGACTTCGAGGTGGAGACCAAGCCCGATCTGACCCCGGTCACGGTGGCCGACCGTCAGGCTGAGGAGCTGATCCGTGGACAGCTGGGCCGTGCACGCGGCCGGGATGCCATCTACGGCGAGGAGTACGGCTCCTCCGGCTCCGGCCCGCGGCGCTGGATCATCGATCCGATCGACGGCACTAAGAACTTCATCCGCGGCGTCCCCGTCTGGGCCACGCTGATCGCCCTGGTCGACCACGGCGAGCCCGTGGTGGGCCTGGTCAGCGCCCCGGCACTGGGCAGGCGATGGTGGGCGGCCAAGGACGGCGGCGCCTACACGGGCAAGTCACTCTCCTCCGCCAAACAGCTCAACGTCTCCAAAGTATCCAAGCTGGAGGACTCCTTCTTCTCCTACTCCTCGCTGACCGGGTGGCGGGCCATCGGTCGTAGCCAGAACTTCCTGGAGTTCACCGAGACGGTGTGGCGGACCCGCGCCTTCGGCGACTTCTGGTCCTACTGCATGGTGGCCGAGGGCACGGTGGACGTGGCCGCGGAGCCGGAGCTGGACCTGCACGATATGGCGGCCCTGGTGCCCATCGTCCAGGAGGCGGGCGGACGCTTCACCTCACTGGGCGGAGAGCCCGGCTGCTCCGGGACCAACGGGCTGGCCACCAACGGCCTGCTCCACGAGGCCGCACTCGGTGCCCTGGCCGCCGACTCCCCCACCCCCTGGGAGAAGGACTGAGCGGGAATATTGCCCGGTCAGGGCTCGTTGAACTACACTGAAGGGCCGCTGTCCAGACGTTCTGCGTCTTAGGCGGCGGATGGTTATTGACAACCACATAAGGGGCCGATCGGTTTCGACGATCTGAGTTGAGCATGGGGAAGCGAGCCGTGGACGCCAAGTGACCACGTTAAAACCCCTTGAGCAACCAATTAAGTGCCGAATCTAAGCGCACTGACTTCGCCCTCGCTGCCTGATTGCAGCGACGCGAGTCTGTCAGCCTGAGTCTGCTATCGCCTCAGTGTCTGGCATCAGCTAGATAGCCACTGGACTGTCATCCTCGTCGTGGGGATGCCGGTCGAGATCTCACACGGCTGGGTCTGTCAGGCGCTCGTCTGCGTGACGCCTGGGACCGAGCAACACTATGAGCAGACTACGCTCGTAGAAGCCCATGTGAATCCAGATCGGACCCGGGTTCAATTCCCGGCGGCTCCACCAACTGCGCATAAAGGGCGGCATCCTTCGGGATGTCGTCCTTTCTGCGTGTCAGGGGGCGGTAGACTCCGACCGGTGCCGTGATCAGATTGTGCCGTTATTTCCGCCGAAACCGCCAGAATTCCGCGCGTATGTGATCACACACTGCTGTATCGGAGCGACTGATCACGGCTGACAGCCTCAACAGCACGACGTTCCGTCCATCGCGCTGAGCCCAAGAGGTCACGATGTTCGACGCAGTGAGAGCCAAACTCTTCGGCGATGCAGAAGATCCACGGGAGCGGCTGCGGGATATCTTCGGCGGTGATCTGCCGCAGAGCGGACAGCCGCCGCACGCTGCCCTGATGTGGGCAGAAGAAGTCCGGGCGCAGACACCAGACTCACGTAGTGACAGCATGAAGCTCACCCGCGCCCTCCGGCAGGCGGAACCACGCCTCACTCTCAGGAGCGCGACCTTCCTGGCCCAGCACACGCTGGGGCAGGCCGAAGATTCCGAATGATGGCCCTACTCTGCCCGAGCACTGACGGCATCCTGATCGAGTCCTGAAGACTGACTCCACGGGTTCCAGGTGGTCTACATCGTTGATCAGCCCAGACCGGTCAGCAAGGAGTTGGGAACGCGCTAGTGGTGGGGAGCCTCTGCACTCGTACTATTCGTCACGAGCGCCGTGCCAGCCAGAGCGGTCTCCGCTCAGAGCCAGCCGCTGAGGAGGACTCCTGCCGCGGCGGCGGCGAAGCCCAGCACCACGTGGACGGTCCAGGTGCTGATGGCTCGCGGCTTCTGATCGTTCATCCAGAGCTGGGCCACGCGCAGCGACACCGTGGCGAAGGTGCTCAGCGCGCCCAGCAGGCCGAAGGACAGCACCGCCGCCAGAGGCTCCGAGAAGATCCCGTCGGCCGGCTCCTGACCCTCTCCCCCGTGAGCTGAGAAGGCGCCGAAGAGGAAGCCCAGGGCCAGGCAGGCCAGCGTGTTCGCCGCCAGGATGCCGAAGGGCAGCAGGCGGTCCAGCAGAAGCCGCAGCACCGCACCGGCGGCCCCGCCCAGGGCCACACCGGCGAGGACCGCGAGGGTCAGCGATGCCGTCATGCTCGGCTCTCCTCACAGGTATGGTCCCCACAGCCGAAGGCCGATCTGCCCACGGTCAACCCGCCGGCCGCAGCCGCAGTGCAGCCGATGATGCTGATCATCAGATAGGAGAACATCTCCACCACACCGGGACTGACATAGGTGGCCGCGCTGAGCTCCTCGAAGAACCCGCCCGGGGCTGAGGGCATCACCGCCAGGATCACCGAGGAGAAGGTGGTGAAGGAACCCAGCAGTCCGGTGCCAAGCACCGGCAGCACCCAGCCGGGCACACGCGGGCGGGCCGAGACCACACCCACCAGCAGCCCCAGGGCCGCTGATCCGACCACGTTCACCGCCAGAGTGGTCCACGGAAACTTCATGCCCTGCTCCGGGAAGAACTCGGCCATCAGCAGGCGCAGCAGAGCACCTGCGGCACCGGCCAGGGCGACCAGAGGGATCAGACGAGCCAGGGAGACAGCCTGCTGCATCACAGGACTCCCCTCACAGCACGCTCACACGCATGGCATGGGCCAGCGCATGCTCCAGACGGATGTGCTCTCCCGCACCCTGCTGGGCCGGGGCGAGCACCACATCGCCATCCTCCGCGCTGACCACAGTGACCTGCGCACCGATCTCCACCTGCCGGTCGGCCAGCACACGCAGGGCCTCCGGCACCGAATCGTCCACCTGCTCCAGGCGGACGTCCACAGACTCCGGCACCCGGCAGAGCAGCTCGGTCTCCGGATGGTGAAGGCACAGATCGGGGCCCGGGATGGGGTCGCCGTGCGGATCCACCCGCGGGCGGCCCAGACGATCATCCAGCCGATCCACGAACTTCTCCGAGACGGAATGCTCCAGGCGCTCGGCCTCGTCATGGACCTCCTCCCAGCCGTAGCCGAGCTCACGGACCAGCCAGGTCTCGATCAGCCGGTGCCGGCGCACCATGGCCAGCGCCAGCTGCCGGCCCTCAGGGCTCAACCGGATGGGAGCGTAGGGACGGTGATCCACCAGACCGAGATCGGCCATCTTGCGGATCATCAGCGTCACCGAGGGGTTGGAGACTCCCAGAGTCTTCGCCAGGGCCGATGCGGTCACCGTGGCGTCGTCCCATTCGGAGAGCCCATAGATGGTCTTGGCGTAGTCCTCCACCGAGGTGGTCGCCGTCGAGGTCGCCGTCGAGCGACCTTGGGCAGAGGTGCGGGGCGTCATGAGGCCAGTCTATCGGCCGGGCTGAGCGGACGGCTTCGACGCAGCCGGCCGAGCAGGCCCTTGCGCGGCGCGAAGACATAGGCCAGCGAGAACTGGGCCGCCTGGGCCAGCACGATGGATCCGCCGGTGGAGATGTCCAGCCAGTAGCTCGCATAGACCCCCACCACGGCGGCCAGCGCCGCCGAGACCGAGGCCACGGCCAGCATCTGGCCGAAGGTCCGGCAGAGCAGGAAGGCCGTGGCACCGGGGATCACCAGCATGGCCACCACCAGAATGATGCCCAGGGTCTGCAGCGCGGTCACCGTGGTCAGCGCCAGCAGAGAAAGCAGCAGCGCCGAGAGCACTCCGGTGGAGAGCCCGATGCTGTGCGCGTGGGTGCGGTCGAAGGCCAGCAGGGTGAAGTCCCGACGCAGCAGCAGCAGGACCGCCGCAGTCAGCAGCCCCAGCGCCGCCACCTGGTACAGGTCACCCCGCGAAGTTCCCAGCACATTGCCGAAGAGGATGTGCTGCAGGTGGGTCTCGCTGGGCGTCCGGGAGATCAGCACCAGTCCCAAGGCGAAGAGCGAGGTGAAGACCACACCGATGGCGGTGTCATGCTTCAGCGTGGAGGTGTTGTTGATCCCGCCGATCAGCAGCACTGCCAGCATCCCGAAGACGAAGGCTCCCACTGCCATCGGGGCGCCGAAGGCATAGGCCAGCACGACGCCGGGCAGGATCGAATGCGCCACGGCCTCCCCCATCAGGGACCAGCCCATCAGCACCAGCCAGCAGGAGAGCAGGCCACAGACGGCGGAGGCGGCCACGGCCACCATCAGCGCATTCTGCATGAACGGCAGCTCCAAAGGCTGGGTCAGCAGCTCCATCACAGGCCACGCTCCTCTCCGCGCTCAGCCAGCGGATCCTCCGGGGTCTGGGCCAGCGGCTCTGAGAGCACCGCGCCGAAGGCCCGGCCCAGCTGCTCCTCGGTCAGGACGTCCTCGGGCAGGCCGGCGGCGAGCACACGGCGGTGCAGCAGGATGACCTCATCGGCCAGCTCCCCCACCCCTTCGAGATGGTGGGTGGAGACCAGCAGCGTGGCTCCCGCGTCGCGCAGCTGGTGGAGCACCGAGACGATCAGCTGCTCCGAGCTGCGGTCCACTCCGGCGAAGGGCTCGTCCAGCAGCATCAGCGGGGCCTGCTGGGCGATGGCCCGGGCCAGGAAGGCCCGCTTTCGCTGGCCGCCCGAGAGCTCACCGATGGCTCGGCGGCGCAGGTCCCCCAGCCCCACCTGCTCCAGCGCCTTGTCCACCGCAGCACGGTCGGCCGGCTTGGGGCGACGGGTGAAGCCCATATGGCCGTAGCGGCCCATCATCACCACCTGCTCCACTGTGATCGGGAAGGTGGTGTCGATCTGCTCGTGCTGGGGCACATAGCTGACCAGGTTCCGGCGTCGGGCGTGGTGCGGAGACTCTCCGAAGAGCCGCACCTGACCGGCCAGCGGCTGACGCAGGCCCAGCAGTGTGGCGAAGAGGGTGGATTTGCCGGAGCCGTTGGCGCCCACCAGCGCGCAGATGCTGCGACGCTGCAGGGTGACGTCCACCCCGTCCAGGGCGAGCACTCCGGGGTAGCCGGCGCTGAGCTGCGCCGCGGCGACGGCAGGATACAGGTTGGGCTCCGTGCCGGGTGCCTCAGTCATGTTCACCGGGGAGATCCGCCTTCGCTGCCTCGAGGATGAGATCGATGTCGTATTCCAAGAGTTCCAGATAGCTGGAGACCGGGCCGTCATCCTCGGACAGCGAGTCGACATACAGCGGTTCCCCCAGCTCGGCGCCGGCGGCCTCAGCCACCTGCTCCTGCGGACCGGAGTTGACCGTGGACTCGCAGAACACCGTGGGGACCTCGTGCTCCTGCACATAGTCGATCTGGGCCTCGACCTGCTGCGGTGTGCCCTCACCGTCGGCGTTCAGCGGCCAGAGGTAATGCTCCTGCAGTCCGAACTCATCGGCCAGATAGCCGAAGGCGCCCTCACAGCTGACCACATGGATCTCCCCATCCAGGTCCTCCACCCGCTGCTCGGTCTCCGCGATGAGCTCCTCCAGCTCCTCGGAGTAGTCCTGGGCGTTGGCGGCGAAGTCATCGGCGTGCTCAGGGGCCAGCTCGCTGAGCGCCTCCTCGATGTTCTCCACGTAGATCAGCGCCTTCTGCGGGGACATCCACGCGTGAGGGTCCACGGGCATGTCCTCCTCAGACTGCTCATCCGGATGTCCGGGGACACGGGTGACCGGGCGGGTCTCCACGCCCTCGCTGAGGGTGACCGATGGGGCCTGGGACTGGTCGATGAACTGGCCGAACCACTCTTCCAGGTGCAGGCCGTTCTCCAGGATGAGATCGGCCTCCGCGGCGACGCGGACGTCCTGCGGCGTGGGGTCGTACTCATGGACCTCGGCCCCGGCGGGAGTGATGGAGCGGACCTCCACGTGATCTCCTGCCACGGCTGCGGTCATATCCTCCAGCACGGTGAACGTGGTCATCACCAGGGGCTTGCCCTCTCCTTCCTCCCCTTCTCCGGGGGCGCAGGCGGTGAGGACCAGCGAGGCTGCCACAGCGGGCGCGATGAGAGCGGCGGAAGACTTCGGCATCATGACTCCCAGCATGGTTTAAGCATCCCTAAAAAGCAATTCGGGCGAGCATCCTTCACGGTGAGCGGCGCACCCTCCTAGGGTGGGACTGACAAGGTGTTTCAGATGACGGCAGAGGGTGATGACTCCGATGAGCGGTCCTGACAGCGAACGCTATGGACGCGATGAGACATGGCGGAACCCGAACCTGGACCCGGATCCGGAGGGCATCACGGGAGATCCCCGCCCGGGAGAGACTCCCCCGGAGTCGAACTCCGCCACGGCCTCGCCTCCATCTCCGCCGCCGGCACGGCCGCCGCGCAACGGACTGGCCATCACGGCCGTGGTGATCGGGGTGGTGCTGCTGGTCGGGCTGGTCTTCGTCGGCTATATCGCCGGACTTCTCAGCTGACCCGGATCAGGAGGAACGCAGGTTCCGGTAACGCATGGCGCGCTGAGCCTCGCGGGCGTCCTGCTTCTCCTTCAGGGCATGACGCTTGTCGAACTCGCGCTTACCCTTGGCGATGCCGATCTCCACCTTGGCGCGGCCATCCTTGAAGTACAGCCGCAGCGGCACCACCGTCAGACCGGGGTCCTGCGCCTGGCGGGAGATCTTGATGAGCTCCTTGCGGTGCAGCAGCAGCTTCCGCTTGCGGCGGGCCGCATGGTTGGTCCAGGTACCGTTGAGGTACTCCGGGATGTGGACGTTCTCCATCCACAGCTCCCCGCTGGGTGAGAAGGCCGCGAAGCCCTCGGTGAGGTTGGCGGTCCCCTGCCGCAGCGACTTCACCTCGGTGCCGCTGAGCACCATCCCCGCCTCATAGGTGTCCAGGATGCTGTAGTCATGACGGGCACGCCGATTGGTGGCCACCGTGTGGTTATTGGGGTCCTTCTCATTCTTGGACCCCTTCTTCTTGGGAGAAGAGCTGTGCTTACCCATCGTGCCACCTCCTCATCGGCGTCCGCTGGCTGGGGGAACAGCCCTTCATCATACACGCAGGTAGCGGCGCACCGTCAGCCAGGAGGCAGACACCGCCAGCACCGCTGCGATCAACACCAGCAGCGGCATGATGATCCAGGAGTCCGAAGAGTCGATGAACCGGATGCCGGGCACCTGCTGGGAGAGCCACTGGCCCAGCAGAAACTCTGCGATGGCCCAGGTGGCGGCACAGGCCAGCAGCGAACCCACGACGGCGGCGAAGACGCCTTCGAAGACGAAGGGCCCGCGGATCATCGACTTCGAGGCACCCACCAGGCGCATGATGCCGGTCTCGCGCCGTCGGCTGAAGGCCGAGAGTCTGATGGTGGTGGCCACCAGCAGCACTGCGCACACGATCATGACCGTGGCGATGATCAGCGCCACCAGGGTCAGCCCGTTGAGGATGGAGAAGATCTGGTCCAGCGTCTCCTGCTGATCGGCCACCGTCTCCACTCCGGGCGCCGCCGCGAACAGCTCGGTGACGATCGGGTACTCCTCCGGCTCATGGAGCAGGATGCGGAAGGACTCGGGCATATCCGAGGCCTCCACGCTGTCAGCGCGTGCCGAATCCTCGTTGCCCTCCAGGAAGTTCTCCAGCGCCTCCTCCTGGGACTCGTAGCGGTAACTGGAGACGTACTGGCTGGCAGCGCCCTCCTCCAGAGACTGCTCGATCCCCTCACGCTGGTCCTCGGTCACCGCACCGGTGGGGCAGGCCGATTGGGAGGAGCTCTCCGTGCAGAGGAAGACCGAGACCTCGAGGCGGTCGTAGAAGTCCTCGGTCATCTGGTTGACCTGAGTCTGCATCAGGGCTGCTGCCCCGACGAAGGTCAGTGAGATGAACGTGACCAGGATGACCGAAGCCACCATGGCCACATTGCGGCGCAGCGAGGTCAGCGTCTCGCGCAGCATATAGAGCAGGCGATTCATCCGTCCCTCCTTCGGCGCCAGAAGCCTCTGCGAGATCGGGGGATACCCAGCTGCTCAGCAGTGCGGCGGGCATCGGTATAGGTGGACTGGGAGGCGGAGGACTTCGGCCGCGGGGTCTCGGACTTCCCGTCGGAGGGCGCCATCGGGCGCGGGGCCTGCGCCTTGGAGACATCGGCCGGCGAGGAGGCCGGACGGGCCAGCCGCCGGGTGTTCTCCTCCGCGCTGGAGCCCTCGTCCTCCTCGGAGGCCTCGTCCTGCTCGGAGATCTCGTCCCGCTCAGGATGAGCCAGCCAGTCCAGTCGGTGCTTCTTGGCCTCCTGCGGCCGCGTCCGGAAGGGCACGGCGGGGGCCGGCTCGGCCGAAGGCTGCGGATCATCTCCGACGAGCTCTGGGTCATGCTCGCTGGGAGCAGGGGCCGGTGCGGGTTCCTCGACAGGCCCCTCAGCGGGGTTGACCTGATCGGTGGGCTCGTCCTCCTCGTAGCCGTCGCGGCTGAGATCGGGCAGCTCGGTGCCGTCGAAGTCGCGTTTGGGTTCCGGCACCTCTGCGGTGCTCTCGCGGGAGTCTCTGGAGGGCCAGACCACGCGGATGCTCTCCTCCTGCGCGGGCTCCGGCTCCGGCTCCGACTCCGGCTCAAGCTCGAGTTCCGGCTCCGGCTCGGGCTCCTCCGCCGGAGCCTTGTCGGCCGCTGCGGCCTGCGAAGGACCGGTCTTCTCCGGCTTGTCCACGGCGGCGCTCTCCTCGGGCTCGGATGCCGAGGCCTCGGCGTCGTCGTCCTTCTGGTGAGCCGGCGTCGGGTCCGAGGCGCGCAGACCGGAGTCGGCCTCCTCCACACGCAGCAGCTCCCAGGCCTCGGACCCCACGGGCGGGTCATAGGTGCCGCGCTGCTGGTCGCGGACCAGTGCGCCGCGGTGCAGCTGCACCACCCGACGCCGCATGGAATCGACGATCGGGCGGTCGTGGGTGGCCATGATGACGGTGGTCCCGGAGGAGCTGATCCAGCGCAGGATCTTCATGACCTCTTCGGCCGCGCGCGGATCCAGGTTGCCGGTGGGCTCATCGGCCAGCAGGATGGCCGGCTCGTTGACGATGGCGCGGGCGATGGCCGCACGCTGCTGCTCACCGCCGGAGATCTCATGGGGGTAGCGCTTGGCCAGGTGATCCAGGTTCACCCGCTCGAGGACCTTGGTCACCCGCTTGCGGATGGTGGAGCGCGGGGCTCCGATCACGCGCATCGCGAAGGCCACGTTCTCGAAGACGGTCTTATCCGGCAGCAGGCGGAAGTCCTGGAAGACCATGCCGATGCTGCGCCGGAAGTCCGGGACACGCTTCTCCAACATGAGCCCCAGGTTCTGGCCGGCCACGGTGATCTTGCCCTTCTGCGGCAGACCTTCGCGCAGGATCATCCGCAGCAGCGTGGACTTCCCCGAGCCGGAGGCACCGATCAGGAAGACGAAGTCACCGCGCTCGAACTCGATGGAGACGTCGTCGAGCGCCGGCCGCCCATCCTGCTGATAGCGGCGAGTGACGTGGTCGAAGCGGATCACCTTACTGGGAGTCCTCTCCGCCCTGGCTGCGCCAGCGGATGCCGGACTCGATGAAGCCCTCGAGTTCGCCGTTGAGCACCTTATCCGCGTTGCCGGTCTCGTGGCCGGTCCGCAGGTCCTTGACCATCTGGTACGGGTGCAGCACGTAAGAGCGGATCTGGTCGCCCCAGGAAGCCTTGATGTTTCCGGCGAGCTCCTTCTTCTCTGCGGCCTCCTGCTCCTTCTGCAGCAGGAGCAGACGGGCCTCCAACACGCGCATGGCGGCCGCGCGGTTCTGGATCTGCGACTTCTCGTTCTGCATGGAGACCACCACGCCGGTGGGCTTATGGGTGATGCGCACCGCGGAGTCGGTGGTGTTCACCGACTGGCCGCCGGGGCCTGAGGAGCGGAATGTGTCGATCTGCAGGTCGTTCTCGTCGATCTCCACGGAGTCTGCACCCTCGATCAGCGGGATGACCTCCACTGCGGCGAAGCTGGTCTGGCGGCGGCCCTGGTTGTCGAAGGGGCTGATGCGCACCAGGCGGTGGGTTCCGGCCTCCACTGAGAGCGTGCCGAAGGCGTAGGGAGCCTTGATCTCAAAGGTGGCCGACTTCAGTCCGGCCTCTTCTGCGTAGGAGGTGTCGAGGACCTTCACGTCCCAGTCGCGGTTCTCTGCCCAGCGGGTGTACATGCGCAGCAGCATCTCGGAGAAGTCTGCCGCGTCCACACCGCCGGCGCCGGCGCGGATGGTGACCACCGCATCGTGCTCGTCGTACTCGCCTGACATCAGGGTGACGATCTCCAAGGACTCCAGAGCCTTGCGGACGGAGGCGACCTCCTCGGCGGCCTCGGCCACCGTGTCGGCGTCGCCCTCCTCCTGACCCATCTCCACCATGACTTCGACGTCGTCGATGCGGCCGGCGAGCTTCCTGATCCGCTGCAGCTGAGCCTGCTTATGGCTGAGCTGGGAGTTCACGCGCTGGGCGTTCTCCTGGTTGTCCCAGAGATTGGGGTCAGCGGCCTGCTGCTCCAGATCGGAGACCTCCTTCGCGAGGGCCTCGAGGTCGATGACCTCAGTGATGCGCCGCAGCGTGTCGCGCAGCTCCTGGAGCTCGGTGGGGAAATCGATGTCTGCCATAACGTCTCTACACTACCGTCAGCGGCCCCGGTTCAGCTCCATCAGCGACTGCGAGTCCGTGGTACGGATCCTGAGGGGACCCAGCTGACCACACCAGTGTGGCGGCCGGCGTCGTCGAAGAGGTGGCCCAGACGCTTGTGGTAGTGCAACACGGTCCGGCGCCCGCGCACCCTGATGTCCTCATCGCGCAGCACTGCCTCCTCGGCCGCTTTGGCCCCGGAGAGGGAGCGCAGCCACATGACCACATGCAGGTTGTGCCGCTCCCCCGCCACCGCTGCGCAGAGCCGGGTGTCGGACAGTCTGCTGATCCGGTGGGCCACCCGGTCAAGCTCCTGCAGCGGCACGGAGAGGTGCAGCGCCATGGCGTGGGTGAACAGGCTGCCGTCGGTGGCCAGATCCACCCGCTGAGTCAGGATCCGACCCTGCAGCGTCCGGGTCAGCAGCCGTCTGGTGTGGGCCGGACTCAGCGCCAGCTCCTCCGAGAGGGCGCCCGAGGAGGTGCGCGCGTCCTGCTCCAGCCGGCGGGTCATCCTGCCCATCCGTGGTTCGGCGATGCTGCGGCTCAGCTCCGCCGCAGCGGCGGAGCCGCCGGTCCTGCGGGCATGATGCGAGCCCGGCAGCGCACCCGCCCTCCATTGGGAGCCGTCGGAGTACAGGCTGGTCACCGGGGCGTCGCGCACCGCGCGGACCCCGGGTGCGGCACCGATGCCGTGGCGGATCACCTCGCGCAGCACCGTCATATCCTCGGCCACCACCCAGCAGAGCAGGTCGATGTCGCCCGTCACCTCGGAGACCGTCATGATCTTCGGGTGCTGAGCCAGACGGCTGGCCAGCGCGGTGACATCCTCCGGGGCGCAGACCACCTCCACCACGGCGAACTCAGCCCCGGATCCCGGCCCCGGATAGGTGGAGAACCAGGCCGCACCCGCCTCCTGCAGGCTGTGCCAACGACGCCGAACCGTCGCCGGCGAGCGCCCCAGCTGACGGGCCAGCTCCGTCCAGGGCCGGCGCACATCGTCCTGGAGGGCGTCGACGAGTTCGAAGTCGGTCTCCGTCAGTCGCATCGGTGCCTATGAGACCTCAGGCCTGCGCCCGGCTGTCGAAGGCGCGCTGGGCCTGCTCCACCACAGAGGTGTCCCGGTAAGCGGCCAGCGCGGTGATCGCCAGCAGGGCCGCACCGTCAGCGATGGGCGCCGAGGCGTCGGAGGAGCCGGCCCGCTCGGCGAACTCGCGGGTGTGCGGGACCAGACCCTCCCCCAGGCTGACCAGCGGGTGGATGGAGGGGACCAGGTGGGAGACGTTGCCCATATCGGTCGATCCCAGCGTCCCGGCCTCCTGCACCGGACGGCCCAGCTCGGCCATGACCTCCTCGGCCAGCGCACCGAGCACCGGGTTGGTGATCATCGAGTAGTAGGCCGGGGTGGGCTGAGTGACGCTGACCTCGCAGCCGGTGGCCAGTGCCGCACCCTCGAAGCACTTCTCCACCCGCGGCAGGATGTCCTCCAGCAGGGCGTCCCGGGTCTCGGAGCGGACGAAGACCCGCAGCGCGGTGTGCTCCGGGATGATGTTGGGCGCCTGGCCGCCGTCGGTGATGATCGAGTGGACCCGGGCGTCGTCGGGAAGCTGCTGGCGCAGCAGCCCGATGGCAGTGAGCGAGAGCGTGGCCGCATCCAGTGCGTTACGTCCGCGGTGGGGCGCCCCTGCGGCATGACTGGCGCGGCCGGTGAAGCTGACCTCCAAGGCCACGCGGGAGAGGATGGTGGCCGAGACGGCGTCCTCGCCTGCGGGGTGGACCATCATGGCCAGGTCCACTCCGTCGAGCACGCCGGCCTCGATCATGGGGACCTTACCCCCTCCGCCCTCCTCCGCGGGGCTGCCGATGAGCATCAGGTGCCCCGGAGTTCCACTCTGAAGCAGGATCTGCCGGATCAGCATCCCCGCCCCCAGTCCGGCGGCGGCGATGATGTTGTGCCCGCAGGCGTGGCCGATCTCTTCGAGCGCATCGAATTCGCAGAACACGGCGATGGTCGGCGAGATCCCTGTGCTGCCCGGTGCCGACCACCTCCCCACGAAGGCCGTGTCCAGTCCGGCGTAGGGGGCCTCGACCTCGAAGCCGGCGTCACGGGCCTCAGCCATCAGGCGGCGGGCCGCGTGGTGTTCCTCGAAGCGGATCTCCGGGTGGGAGTGGAGGTCCTGTGCCACATCCTCCAGGATGGGGAGGACTCTCTGGAGCTGGGGAGCGATCTCCTCGCGCAGTGCGCTGATGTCAGCAGTCACAGTGTTGTCTCCTCTGTTCGGTTCTCGGATTCGGATCAGTCCAGGTAGAGCTCATGGCCGGGGCCCATGGGCAGCTCGAAGCCGCCCCAGATCAGGAAGAGGATCATCCAGACCACCCAGACCACCACGGTGAAGGGCAGCACGATGCTGAACAGCGTGCCCAGGCCGCTCTTCGGGGCGAAGCGCTGCATCAGGCCCAGCACCACCGGGAGCATCGGGTTGACCGGGACCAGCGGGTTGAAGGCTGAGTCGCTGATGCGGAAGGCAGCCTGGGTGTAGGCCGGGTCGATGCCGACCATCATGAACATCGGCACGAAGATCGGGGCCAGCAGGGCCCACTGGGCAGAGCCTGACAGGATGAAGAAGTTGGGGATGATCACGAAGATGCTGAAGAGCACCAGCCCGCTCATTCCGTCCAGGTTGCCCGCCTCCAGGGCTTCTGCGCCGCTGGTGGCCACGAGCATGCCCAGACCCGACCAGTCGAACCAGGCGATGGCCTGGGCGGCCACGAAGATGACCACGATGAAGGGCACCAGGTCCTTCAGCGCATCGGCCATATGCTGCGGCACCTCGGAGGCGCTGGTCAGCGAGCCGGAGACCACACCGTAGGTGACCGCACCGATGATGAAGAAGAACAGGATCAGCACCGGGATGGAGTCCATGAAGGGCGACTGAAGGACGCCGCCGTCCTCCCCACGCAGCGGAGAGCCCCCTGGGATCACGACGGCGGCCACCAGAGCGATGAAGCTGACCATCGCGGCCCCGGCCCAGGACATGCCCCGCTTCTCCTCGCGCGTGATCGGAGCCTCCGTGTCCACATCGATATGACCGGTGAAGGAGCCCAGACGCGGCTCCAGATAGCGCGTGCAGGTCAGTGTGATGGCCACGGCCAGCACCAGGGTGGACGCGGCCATGAAGTACCAGTTGGCCAGCGGGGTCACCGTCATCTCCGGGTCCACGATCTGGGCTCCGGAGGTGGTGATGCCGGCCAGCAGGACATCGGTTCCGGCAATCATGAAGTTGGCGCTGAAACCTGCGATGACGGCGCAGTAGGAGGCCGCGAAGCCTGCCAGCGGGTGGCGGCCCACCACGTAGAAGGCCACGGCCGCCAGAGGCGGAATGATCACCATGGCGGCGTCGGAGGCCAGATTGCCCATGATGGAGACGATGACCACCACGAAGGTCAGCGCCCAGGGCGGAGCCGAGGAGACCGCACCTCGCATGAAGGCGCTGAGCAGCCCGACCCGTTCGGCCAGCCCGATGCCGAGCATGACGGTGATGATCAGGCCCAGCGGCGGGAAGGAGACGAAGTTCTCGATCATGCTGGTCAGCGCATAGACCGCCCCGTCTGCGGTCAGCAGCCCCTCCACGGCTCGCGGCTCTCCGGTGGCGGGGTCCATAGTCTGGGCGCCGAAGGCGTGGGCGATGGTGGATCCCACCGCCACCAGCGCGGCCATGATCAGGAAGAGGTAGAGCGGATGGGGAAGCCTGTTGCCGACCCGTTCGATGGCGCCGAGCACTCGGGCTCCGCGCCCGGAGGAGGTGGCGATGACCTGCGAGTCATCCTGCGAGCCTGAGTTCATGGGTATCTCCTAGGCAGGCGGTGCGCGTGACCCTCTCCACCGTAGACACCCTGCGCTGTGATGAGCCGAATAGTCCACATCGCACCAGATATCCCGCTATCAATGACCGGATCGCTCATCAGGAAGGGCCGTGGAGATGCCTGTCTGTCCGATCGGTGCCGCTATCTGTTCAGGCTCACCCGGGCGTGGGATTCGGCGGTGACGGTGACCTGAGCGGGCAACACCCAGCTGAGGATGGGCAGCTCCACAGCGGCCGCCAGCTCCACCTGGGCGGTGGCGCCGCCGTCGGCGGTGGAGGCTTGGGTGATCTCCACGGCGGTGAAGCGCTGGTACGCGCCGCTGTCGCTCAGATAGTCCTGGGCCGCGGCTCGGACCTGGTTCTCGCTGAGGCTCGGTGAGGCTCCGGCCGCCGAGGCGCTCTGCGCCGCAGCCGAGGAAGCGCCGTCGGCCGCGCTGAGCAGCTTGCGGGCCTCCAGATTCACCGCTGTGGCCCCGGCCACCACGGCCGCAGTCAGCAGCAGGATCACCAGCATGCCCAGGATCACCACAGAGGACTGGCCCCGGTCCTCGCGCTGCAGTTCGGACACGCTCATCCGCTCTGCACCTGGGCCGAGGTGGAGCTGACGGTGACCAGGGTGGATTGCCAGGAGCCCAGGGCCGGAACCAGCGGCACCGGCACACTGATCTCTACTGTGAAGGCCACGATGTCTCCGCTCTGCTCGCAGGATCCCGCGGGACAGTCCAGGCTGACCTCGGCGCGGGCGGAGTCCACGCCGAAGTCTGCGAGCGCGGCCTCCACGGCGGCCTCGCTGCGCAGCTGACGCTCCTGCCCCTCTGCGGAGGAGGACACGAAGACCTTGGCAGCCTGGTCTGCAGCGCCGGCACCGGCATAGGCGGCGGCCTGCACTGTGGAGATGGCGATCAGCAGATAGATCACGGGGATCAGCAGCAGCGTGCCCAGCAGGGTGAATTCGATGAGGGAGGATCCCGTCTCCTCCTCATGGAGTCTTCGCAGCAGTGTGGGAGGGCGCTGAGGCTCAGTCGAACTCATAGGCGTTCCCACTGACCTCCAGCTCCCCCGCGCCCAGATACGGACCCAGCAGAGGGACCTGGGTCCTGACGGTGATCCGCAGGCTCCGGCCCTCGCCGCTGGGCACGTACTCGTAGCTGATGTCCTCGGCATGGGCGGCGGTGATCGATCCGCTGATCAGCTCAGCGGTCCGCTCAGCCCCGTCCTGCGCCGTGCGGTCATGCAGCACTCCCAGCCGGGCCCCGGTGGAGGCGGCGTCGATGAGGGTGTTGCGCACGTGGACCAGGAAGGCCAGCTGCAGGATCATCATGGTCAGCAGCACCAGCAGGGCCGAGACCATGACGAACTCAGCCGTGGCGGCCCCGCGCTCCTCTCTCAGGGCGCCCTGGTGCTTCAGCGCACGCTCCCTGTCACTGGGAGACCTGGTCGATGGCATCGTTGAACAGGCTCTGCAGGGCGGGCTGGGCGATGGCCAGGAGTCCGGCCACCAACACGGCCGACATCAGGCAGATCATCACCCATCCGGGCACATCGCCCCGTTCCTCGGTGTGAAGCTGCTTCAGCATAGTGTCCCCTTCTGTTGTGGATGATGAGTGGTCAGGTCTGTGGTCGGTCGGCGGCGCAGCGGAGGTCAGGGCCCGATGGACAGCAGGGCGAGCCCTGGGAAGAGTGCGAAGATCACCGTCAACGGGAGAATTCCGAAGACCACCGGGACCAGCATGCTGAGCTCTTTGCGCCCGGCGGTCTCCATCAGTTCGCGCTTGCCCAGGTCTCGCACGTCCTGGGCCTGGGCGTGCATGACATCGGCCAGCGGTGTGCCGCGCTCCATGGCCACGATGATCCCTTCGAGGAATCGTGAGATGGGCGGTGACTGGACCCGCGCGGACATCTGCTTCAGCGCCTGGGTGAAGCTGGTGCCGGAGCGGACCTGGGCCAGCACCTTGCGCAGCTCAGAGTTGAGCTCGCCCCGGGAGACTCTGCTGACCCGCTCGAAGGCGCCGGGTGCGCTCTCCCCTGCGCTGACCGCCAGGGCGATCATCTCGGCGATGGTCGGGAATTCGGAGAGCATCCGGGACTGGCGGCGTCGCACCTGGGCAGAGAGCAGGTTGTCCCGCAGCGCAAAGCCCAGAACGGTGAGCACAAGGATGCTGATCAGGGCGAGGAGCCCATAGAAGCTGCCGCTGAAGAAGGCCACGGCATTGGTCCCAGCGGCCAGCAGCGCACCACCTGCGGCGCAGCCGAGCTGCTGGATGCGGTACTCGCTGACGGAGATGCCGGCGTCGGCCTGGTCCAGCCGGCGGCGCAGCTGCTCGGCGTCGATGCTGAACCGGTCCAGCTGCTTCAGCGCCTCCCGCAGCACAGGGCCGAAGATCCGTTGGGCCACTGAGAGCGAGACCAGGCTGCGGGGCTCGGCGAAGAGGTCGACGCCGCCCGCGGCCGAGGAGCGCAGCATGGGCGCCACCCGCTCCTCGAAGCTGGGCCTGTTCGTCACCGGCAGCGAGCGCAGCATCAGGACCAGGCCGAGCCCCAGTCCCAGCCCGGCAGCCACCGCCCAGATGGTCGTCTGTGTCATGCGAAGACCCGCTCCTCGCTCGGCAGGGCGCCCAGGCGCAGCATGACGCGGTAGCAGAGGGCGGAGATCGCCAGACCTGCGCCCAGCACGGCCAGTCCGGTCATCCCGCGGTAGGCCTCGGCGGCCTCCGGCTGGGTGGAGAGCAGGAGCACCACGATCCAGGGAGCCGCCACCGCCAGCTTGGCCGCATTGCGGGTCCAGCTCTGCCGGGCCTCCAGCTCGCTGCGGGTGCGGGCGTTCTCGCGGAGGAATTCGGCCAGCGTGCTCAGCAGCTTGCCCAGATCCGAGCCGCCGACCTCCCGAGCGATGTTCAGCGCCACCACGATCCGGTCTCCCACCGGGTCGGCCAGCCGTTCGCGCAGCCGCTGCAGGGCCAGCTCTGTGGTCTGGCCGGAGCGATAGTCGCGGGCGAACTCGGCGAAGGGCTCACGCAGCGGTTCGGGACCCGACTGTCCGAGCTGGGACAGCGCCTCAGGCAGGGACATCCCGGCGCGGACCGCAGAGCGGAGGTGGTCCACGGCGTCGGGCCAGAGCTCACGCAGCACTGCCCGTCGCTTGGAGGCCTGCCAGTTCAGCGCGGCCCAGGGCAGCGCCGAGGCGAAGAGGCTGAAGCACAGCGCCACCGGCAGGGCCTGGGTCAGCAGCACCACGGCGAGGAAGGCCGTCAGGGCGCAGAAGAAGGTCGCGGCGAGCACCGCCGGCACAGTCAGGCGTGGGTGACCGGCCTCAGCCAGCAGCTTCTGGATCCTCCCCGGGCGTCTGCTGCGCGGCGCAGGCCTGCGCGTCCGCGGCCAGAAGGACCACCAGATGCACAGCAGACCGAGGCCGAGGCAGAGACCGAGGAGCAGGCTCATCCGATCGCGCCCTCGCGCTCGAGCTGTCGGCGCGCCTGCCCCGAGAGCTTGGGCAGGTCGAACAGCGGAGCACCTGAGGGCACCAGCTCACCGTCCTGACGGCTGAACAGTGTGGTGGTCTCGATGGTGCCGGACTCCACCCGGGAGCCCACGGCGAGGATCTCCTCCACGTACCGCCGCCCCTGATGGTCGCGCACGCAGTGGACCACCAGGTCCAGACAGGAGGCCACCGTGGGGAGGATGAAGTCTCGGGTGACGTTGGGCCCGGAGAGCAGCGGAAGCGTGGCGATCTTGGTCAGAGCATCTCTGGCACTGTTGGCATGGACCGTACACATGCCCGGCAGGCCACTGTTCAGAGCCACGAGCAGATCCATGCTCTCGGCCTCGCGAACTTCCCCGACCAGCAGCCGATCCGGGCGCATCCGCAGCGCCTCCTTCACCAGCCGGCGCAGCGGAATCTCGCCTTCGTTCTCCAGATTGGGCTGACGGCACTGCATCCCCACCACATCGCGCAGCGGGACGTCGAGCTCGAAGATCTCCTCCACCGTGAGGACCCGCTCCCGCGGACCGATGGCCGAGCTCAGGCAGTTCAGCATGGTGGTCTTGCCCGCCTGAGTGGCTCCGGAGACGAGCACATTGCAGCCGTCGGCCACTGCGGCCTCCAGGAAGCCGGCCGCCGCCGAGCTCAGCGAGCCGGAGGCCGTCAGGTCTTCCAAAGAGCAGGCGCGGGCGATGAACTTGCGGATGTTGACCGCCCAGCGCCGTGTGATGTCCGGGATGACCACATGCAGCCGAGACCCGTCCGGCAGCGAGGCATCGACGAATGGTGAGGAGAGGTCCAACCGTCGGCCCGAGGATTTGAGCATCCGTTCGACCAGGTCGCGCAGCCGGTCCTCGCTCAGCGTCACCGAGGTCAGCTCGGAGCGTCCGTTGCGCGCCACGAAGACCTCATTGGCGCCGTTGATCCATATCTCTTCCACGGAGCTGTCATCGAGCAGCGGCTGCAGCTCTCCGAAACCCGCCACGGAGTCCATCACCTGCTTCACCGCCCGGTCGATGGGGCCCAGCAGCGGCAGCGTGGTCAGCAGGGAGCGCTTGTCATACTCCCCGACTGCGGTCTCCACGAGATCGCTGACGCTGGGGCGGTCGGCGGCAGGGTCGAGCCCGCGTTCACGGATCTGCTCGCGGACTTCGCTCTCCACGATGGCCAACGCGTCCATCCGCGCCCTCCCTCCCCTTCGGCAACCACAGCATTCAGTGCTTCACACGGAATTACTCAACCACTCCTGAACGTTTTCTTCCAGCAAGCTGGAGAATCTGTGGATAAACAATGAATATTCCATGTATAGATGGAATGATCTCCACAGGATCGGAGAACTCGGCTGCGGGGTGCCGCTCGCCGCCCTAGGATGCGGCGCATGTCTCTGACCATCACCGTGGTCCACGCCCCGGCCGCCCTGAGGCCCGAGGAATGGGCCGCGCTGCACCGCTGCGCAGGCCGCATGCCCCATGAGCTGCGCCTGGCCATGAGCGGGCTGCGCACACCCAGCGGCGCCCAGCTGCACACTGCTCTGCTGGAGTGGATCGCCGAGCAGCTCCCCCACCTCGCCAGAAGCAGCGGCCGAGAGCTGCACAGCAGCACCGCAGGGACACCGCTGTCCGATCTGCCTGCCGATGCTCCGCAGATCCACCCCGGCATGGTGGTGGTCCTCTCCCCACAGCCTCTGACGGCCGCAGGAGGCAGGTCATCCCGCACCGCCGGGCTGTGGCTGTGCATCGACCAAGGTCCCGACGCCGGCCGCCTCCTGCCGCTGACCCGCGGCAGCCGCAGCATCGGCCGCGCCGGTGACATCGCAGTAGCCGACGCGGCTCTGGGCCGCGACCAGGTGAGGCTGGACATCGGCGAACGCGGCATCCGCGTCCAGGACGGCGGCAGGTCCCTCCCCTGGGCCAGCGGAGAACCTCTGACCCTGGGCACCAGCACCTTCGAGCTGCTCCGCGGACCCGTCCCGGCCGCCGGCGGACGCTGGCCGACTCCGGCCGAACTGGTGGACGGCGAGCCTCCGGAGGGCAAACACCGCATGATGCTGGTGATGGCCCTGGTCCCACTGGTGGCCGGCATCGTGCTGGTGACGGTGACCGGCATGTGGTTCTTCCTGCTCTTCAGCGCCGCCTCGGCCCTGGTGGCGCTGGGGACTGTGCTCGACGCGGCCCGGCGACGCCGGCGCTATCGGCGCGCCCTGAAGGAGGCCGCCGAGATCTGGGGCCGACGCCGCGACCTCACTCTGCCCACTCCGGGACGCATCAGTCATATCCTCCGCGAGGGCGCCACCGCCCCGATGCCGGCCGCCACCGTCCGGCTGGGCACCGCCCTGGTGTCCTCTCAGCTGGAGCTTCCCACCTCCACCGCCGCCGCTCCGCCGGAGACGCCGGTCCGCACCGGGGCCGCACTGTGCCTGGCGGCGGGGACCCACACCCTGCTCAGCGGGCATCAGCGGGAGGTCACTCGCCTGCTGCGGTGGATCCTGCTGCAGCTGCTGATCCGGCCCGCCCGCAGCAGGCCTCCGCTGCTGCTGGTCCCGGATGTGCGACTTCAGCTGCCCGCCGATGTCGAGGACCTGGACCAGGTGGGCATCCTGCCGCCCGCCCAGCTGCGGGCGGAGGACCTGCCGAAGGTCGTCTCCGAGGGACCGCCCGGCGTGCTGATCGCCCCGGAGGGCACCGGCACACTGCTGGTGCAGCGTGCTGCGGCCCGAGGCTGGCATGTGGTGACCTCCTCCCCCGGGGCTCTGGAGGCGGAGCGCGCTCCGTCCCCGCAGGATCAGCTGCAGCGGGTGGATCTGGTGGAGGGCACGGTGGAGCCCGGCATCTCGGAGGACCGCGAGGAGGACCAGCAGGGCGCCACCGACCGGGCCCACCAGCTGCAGGCCGACGGGCTTGCGGCTCAGACCATGGCCGAGCTGCTGCGCCTGGCTCTGCCTCACTGCACCGAGGGCGGCGGTGCGCCGGGCATTCCGCGCCAGCACGATGCCGCGCTGCCGGATCCGCTGATGGCCCGCTCGGCCCGCCGCAGTCTGATCGCTGAGCTGGGCCGGGGCACCGAGGGGACGGAGATGCTGGACCTGGTCAACGACGGTCCTCATATCCTGCTGGCCGGGACCTCCGGATCCGGAAAGTCTGAGCTGCTGAAGTCCCTGATGCTCGGCTGGGCGGCCGCCTACGGACCGGAGGAGGTCAACTTTGTGCTCTTCGACTTCAAGGGCGGCTCCACCTTCCAGACCATCGACCGCCTGGAGCATTCCCTGGGGCTGGTCACCGACCTCTCCCAAGCTCAGGCCGAACGGACGCTGGAGGGCATCCATTCGGAGCTGAAGCGCCGCGAACGGCTCTTCCTGGAGGCAGGCGCCGGCGACTATGCCGAATACCGGCGGGTGGAGTCGGAGAAGTCGCTGGCCCGTATGCTGATCGTCATCGATGAGTTCCGCATCTTCTCCCATGAGCTCCCGGACACGATGGATGAGCTCATGCGACTTGCCACGCTGGGCCGCTCCCTGGGACTGCATCTGGTGCTGGCCACCCAGCGTCCCCAGGGCGTGGTGACCCCGGACATCCGCGCGAACATCGGATCGGTGATCACCCTGCGGCTGCGCGGCGAGGACGAGTCCCAGGACCTGGTGGGCACCCCCGAGGCCGGACATATCCCCCGAGACCTTCCGGGCCGTGGCATCATCCGCCGGCCCGGAGAGGCGCCGCTGCCCTTCCAATCCGCCCGGCTGATTTCCGGCTCCGAACGGCTGAGCGCCCAACCTGCCTCAGCCCCTCCACCGGTTGCGCCCGACGGGAACTGGGAGGACACCGCACCACGGATCGTGAAACTGCTGGACGGCGTCGGGGATGCCCGACGGCGGCCGCACACTCCCCTGCTTCCCGCTCTTCCTGAGGAGGTGATGGCCACAGCGGGCTCCGGGGAGCGCGGATCCGCACCGATGCTCGCCGCCGTCGATGACCCCTCCCGGCAGGATCAGTGGCCGCTGGACCTCCGCCCAGGAACCCCGCGGAGCATGGCACTGATCGGCGAGGGAAGCTCCGGAGGGGTGCAGGCGCTCAGCGCCGTGGCCGCTCAGCTGCTGGCCGGCGAGGAGCCGGTGCACCTCTACCTGCTGGACGGTGACCGCTCCCTGGAGAAGCTGCGGGATCACCCGCGAGTGGGCAGCTGGGTGACCGAGGAACATATGCCGGAGATGGAGCATCTGCTGGCCGCACTGAAGGAAGAGCTGACACTGCGCCGCATCAGCCGCGAGCGCGACCGGACCCCGCTGATCATCCTGATGAGTGGGCATGCCCAATGGCATATGGCCGCCCAGAGCTCCGGGCCCGGGCTGATGGATCACGCACTGGGCACACTGATCAGCGAAGGGTACGGCGTCGGGATCTCTGCTGTGCTCTCCGGCGGGCGCGAACTGGTCAGCGGCAAGCTGGGCGCACGGGTTCCCACCCGAATCTATCTGCCCTATGGGGTCTCCACCGACACCAGCTTCATGTGGCCCAAGCTGCGACCGGTGGATGCGTTGCCCGGACGCGGAGTGCTGGTGGATCCGCAGCATCCCGCCCCGGGATTGGAGGTGCAGCTGGTCTCGGCGGCTGAGGATCCGGTACCGGATCCGGACTCCAGGCTGCCCACGTCAGCGCCACCGCCGATCAGCGTGCATCCGCTGCCTGAGGAGCTGTCCTGGGACCGACTTCCCGGAGCGCCGACGGTGCAGACAGTCAACGGTCCGGGGAGCATCCCCGCACCAGTGATCGGCATCGCGCAGTTCACCCACGCCCCAGCGGCCCTCGAACTGGGGACAGTGAGCCTCATCCTCGGCAGCCGGGCGATGGGCAAGACCTCAGCTCTGCGACTGCTGACCCAGCAGCTGGACGCCCCGCTGGGCGAACGCCTCCGCTGGTGGGAGCAGCTGGAGCCCGCGGACCAGCTGGGGCCCCCGCCCGGCGAGGAGGACCTGCCGGCGGTCCTGCTGATCGACGACGCCGACCGGCTCGGCCCGGCCGAGCATCAGAGGGTGGAGCAGCTGCTGCTGCGCGGAGTCCGCGTGGTGGCCACCGCCGCACCCGGAGCCTCAGTCTTCAGCACCATCCCCTGGGCCCACCGTGCCCGCGGCGGCCCGAGCAATATGCTGCTCAGCCCCACCCACCGCTCTCAGGGCGATGCCTTCGCCATGTCGGTGCCGGTGCTGGGACGTCCGGTGCCCGGGCGGGCAGTTCTGCTGCGCCCGGAGAACCCGATGCTGGTGCAATGGGCATCTCCTGCTCCTCCAGGTCATATTCAGTGAGTGTGGAGGTGATCGCGGTAGATATGGGGATATGCATCTCTTCGGCTCCTCGTCCCGCCCTGTGCGCAGCTCCTCCGCCGTGCTGGGCATCCTCCTGTCCGCCTCTCTGCTGGCCTCCTGCGCTGATGACGACGCCGTCCCGGAGCTTCCCGAAGACGTGGATGAGGACGACACCTACCTCCCCTCGGCCGAGCCTTCGGCAGAGAACCCGCACGGCACCGAGGACATCGACATCTCCCAGGACGTGGGCATGGCGGCGGTCAACACCGTCATCGCCGAGCATGAGGGCCAGGCCGTGGGCTTCACCGCTGAGCGCGAGGAGGGCGAGACCGGCATGGTGGTCGACGTCCTGGTGGAGGACACCATGGTCAGCGCCGCCACCGACCAGGAGGGCGAGCACTACGTCGAAGAGGTCAGCCAGACCGAGGCCGATGAGGAGCTCCTCGAGCTCGCCGAGAACGCTGAGGTGCCGATGCTGCGCGCCATGCAGATCGCGCGAAGCGAGGCCTCAGGCAACATCGTTGAGGCGACGCTGGAGCCCCGCGAGAACGGGCTGGTGGTCTGGACGGTGACCGTGGAGGGCACCGGCACCGAGAGCACCACTGTCATCGACGCCAACAACGCGGCCATCGTCCCCGAAGGCGATGACCCGCTGCGCGACAACAACATCGGCGGCGACCCGGACAACCCGCCGGATGAGGGCGCCGGCGAATGAGGGTCGACTGAGGCGAAACTCCACTGAGACACGACGCCCCTGCGACGTCTCATCGTCTTCTCATCCGGCATCCGCAGAATGGAGTCATGATGAATACAGAGATGACCACCGCTCGCAAGGCCCCCTTCGCACTCCTCTCCGTGGCCGCCGTCGGCGCCCTGGCACTGACCGCCTGCGGCCCCGACGACGCCCTGGACACCGAGGGCAACGGTGAGCCGGATTCGCCGGTCACCGTGGGCACTGAGAACGGCGATCAGGCTGACGACCAGGACGACGTCGCTCAGGAGGACGCAGCCCAGGACGACCAGCAGGATGACGCCGACGACCAGGCCGCGCAGGATGGCGCCGCAACCGAGGATGAGGACGGTGAGACGCCCGATGAGCCGCTGTTCCAGGCCATCGAGGCCGCTCTGGACGAGTACCCCGACGGCGTGGTCACCGAGCTGGACACCGATGACGAGTACTTCGAGATCTTCGTCTATGACGGTCAGACCGAGTGGGAGCTCGAGGTGGACCGCGAGAGCTTCGAGATCATCGACACTGAGGACGACGGCATCGACAGTGACGACCAGGAGAAGGCCGAGGCTGTTGAGATCGACATCATCGAGGCCCTGACCACCGCCGCCGAGGAGGGCGGCGCTGAGGTGGAACAGGCCGAGCTGGACACCGAGGACGGCACAGTGGTCTGGGAGGTCGAGCTGGCCAACGACGTCGAGGTCTACGTGGATGTGGCCACCGGAGAGGTCCTCAAGACCGACTCCTGAGCCCTCTGCGGCATGACCGGATAGAATGGCCTGGCTCTGTACGAGCCGGGCCATTCTTCGTGTCGGCACACGCTTATCGGGAGGTGTAAGGGATGTCCGCCCAGCACAATCTCACCGGGTTCTCCCCCAAAGCCCACGCCTGGCGCGCCTTCTTCGAGACCTCCGCCGTGATCAGCGACCGCATGGAGAAGCGGCTCTTCTCCACCACCGGCCTGCGGCTGAGCGACTACAACCTGCTGCTCCTGCTGGCTGAGGCCGGGGGCAACCAGCTGCGCATGGGCGAACTCGCTGAGCGCATGGTCTTCTCCCCCTCACGGCTGTCCTACCAGGTCAAAGCCCTGCAGACCCGTGGGCTGATCACCCGGTGCACCGATCCGAACGATCGCCGCGGCATGACCGCCCAGCTGACCGAGGAGGGTGTGGCCGTCTTCGAGGAGGCTCGCGCCGTGCACGGACAGCACATCAAGCAGCTCTTCCACCCGGCCCTGGACGATGAGCAGGCCGCAGTGCTGCAACAGATCTGCGTGCAGATCCAGGAGACGGTGGCTAACGCGGAGGCTGCTGAGGAAGAACAGTGAGCGTGACCGAATCGGCACGCTCGCGCAGCAGCTGGAGATCGCCCAGCGCAGCCTGGACACTGGCCAGCGCCAGGCGCACATCCACCTCATCCAGGCTGTGCTCGGGCACGACGCCGACCAGCAGCTCCGGCCCCGCACCGCCGCCGGCCACCGGCCGGCCTGAGACGGTCACTGAGGCGATGCCCTGGGCAGGGCGGACTTCCAGGCGCTGGACCCCTGGGCATTCGGGCAGGATCCCCTCCAGCGCCTGGGCCACCTCCATATCGGCATAGGCCGGCGTCCACTGCTTGCCCTGGGCCAGGGCGGTGACGGCAGGGGTACGAACCACGAAGGCCAGCTCGGAGCCGGGGTCCAGGACCACCAGCTCGGCGTCCTCGGCCAGGGCGGCCAGCATGACCCGCTCGGTCTCTGCGGCCACGGGCCGGGCCTCGGAGTGCCAGCCGGTCAGCGCCTCCACTGAGGAGAAGACCGGCATGGTCCGCCGCCCGTCCTTGGAACGGATGCTGATCAGCGAGATGTCGGACTGCTTATCCCCGTGCTCGGCGTCGCCCTCGCCGGTGGCCAGCACCGGCACGAAGAGCCGGACACCGGCCAGGGCCGCCACGAAGTCGGCCTCAGCGGCCTCACCGGCGATGAGAGCCTCCCGGGCACGGACCAGACTGGGGGCGGCCAGGCCGTCGTCGCCGTCGAAGGTGTGCAGCGGGTTGCCCTCACCGGAGAGGTCGCGCCCCTCCCAGGTGATCCCCGCGGAGTCGGCGGCGTGTCCGTCCTCATCGCGGTTCTGCCGCTGCAGCAGCGCCGCGATGTGCCCGGGAAGCTCGTTGCCGCTCATGCGGACTGTGCAGCCGCCTTCAGCGCCTCGGGCAGGGTGAACTTGCCGGCATAGAGGGCCTTGCCCATGATGGCGCCCTCCACTCCGGAGGAGACCATGGCGGCCAGGGCTTGGACGTCCTCGATGGAGGAGATGCCGCCGGAGGCCACCACAGGCTTGTTGGTCTTGGCGCTGACCTGGGCCAGCAGCTCGGTGTTGGGGCCGCGCAGGGTGCCGTCCTTGGTGACGTCAGTGACCACATAGCGCGGGCAGCCGGCGCTCTCCAGGCGCTCCAGGACCTCCCAGAGGTTGCCGCCCTCCTTGGTCCAGCCGCGGGCGGCCAGCGTCTCGCCGCGCACGTCGAGGCCCACTGCGATGGCATCGCCATGACGCTCGATGGCGCGGGCGGTCCAGTCCGGATCCTCCAGGGCGGCGGTGCCCAGGTTGACCCGGGCTGCGCCGAATTCCAGGGCTCGGTCCAGGGATTCATCGTCTCGGATGCCGCCGGAGAGCTCGATCTTGATGTCGATCTCATCCACCACCCGGCGCATGACCTCGCGGTTGTTCCCGCGGCCGAAGGCGGCGTCGAGGTCCACCAGGTGGATCCACTCAGCGCCCTGCTGCTGCCAGGTCAGTGCGGCCTCGAGCGGATCGCCGTAGCCGGTCTCCGAGCCGGCCTCGCCCTGGACCAGGCGCACGGCCTGACCATCGGCGACGTCGACGGCGGGCAGCAGCTCCAGGGCCGGAACGCCGCCGGGCACAGTGGTGTCAGTGTCAGTCATGAGTCTCTCTCTTTTTCCTCTACAGGCTGGTGGTCCAGTTGCGCAGCAGCTGCATGCCGGCGTCGCCGGACTTCTCCGGGTGGAACTGTGCTGCGGAGAGCGGCCCGTTCTCCACCGCCGCGATGAAGTCGGCGCCGTGGTGGGACCAGGTCACCTTCGGCTGGGACATCTCCGGGATGGTGACATCGAAGCTCCAGTTCTGCACCGCGTAGGAGTGCACGAAGTAGAACCGCTCGTCCTCGATGCCCTCGAAGAGCACGCTGCCCTCCGGCGGACGGACGGTGTTCCACCCCATGTGCGGAACCACAGCGTCCTCGGGAAGGGCGGTGACCTCACCGGGCCACTCCCCCATGCCCTCGGCGGGGATGCCGTGCTCCACGCCGCGTTCGAAGAGGATCTGATGTCCCACGCAGATGCCCAGGACCGGTCGTCCACCGGCGATGCGGCGACCGATCCAGCGCGGAGCATCGATGGCCTTCAGCGCGTCCATGACGGCGGCGAAGGCGCCCACGCCCGGGACCACGAGGCCATGAGCGTTGAGCACGGCATCGGTGTCCCGGGTCAGGGAGACGGAGGCGCCGGCGCGCTCCAGGGCGCGCACTGCCGAGTGGACGTTCCCCGAGCCGTAGTCGAGGACGACGACCTCGGGTGCCGCCATCAGAGGGCTCCCTTCGTGGACGGGATGTCATCGGTTCGGGGGTCGCTCTCCACGGCGGCGCGCAGGGCGCGAGCGAAGGCTTTGAACTGCGCCTCGACGATGTGGTGCGGATCCCGGCCGCCGAGCAGGCGCATATGCAGGCAGATCCCCGAGTGGTAGGTGATCGCCTCGAAGACGTGGCGGGTCATGGAACCGGTGAAGTGGCCGCCGATCAGATGGTACTGCTGGCCCTCCGGCTCACCGCTGTGCACCAGGTAGGGACGCCCGGAGACGTCGACCACGGCGTGGGCCAAGGCCTCGTCCAGCGGGACGGTGGCCTCGCCGAAGCGGCGGATGCCGCGCTTATCACCCAGAGCGGTGCGCAGCACCTCGCCCAGGACGATGGCGGTGTCCTCAACGGTGTGGTGGACGTCGATGTGGGTGTCGCCGGTGGCCTCGACGTCGAGGTCGATCAGCGAGTGTTTGGCCAGGGCGGTCAGCATATGGTCGTAGAACGGCACGCTGGTGCTGATGTTCGACCGGCCGGTGCCGTCGAGATCCATCCGGACCTTCACACTGGACTCACTGGTGATGCGCTCCATCTCGGCCACACGGTCACCGATCAGCTGCGCCTGGTTCTGTTCTGCTCCCATAGTCAGCCAGTCTATCCGCGGGCCGCTGCACGGGGAGACTCGGCCGCGAGGTGCTGCCGCAGCGACTCCAGGAAGGAGGTGGTCTCCTCCTCGGTTCCTGCGGTGACCCGCAGATGCCTGGGAATCCCGACATCGCGGATGAGGATGCCGTCCTCCAGAAGGTGCTGCCAGGCCGTCTTCTCGTCCTGCAGACCCCCGAAGAAGACGAAGTTTGCGTCAGAAGGTTTCGGATCCAGGCCCATCTCCCCCAGCTCGGAGACGATCCGGTCACGCTGGGTCTTGATGCGCTCCACATTGGCCATGAGCGCCTGGCTGTGGTCCAGGGCGGCCTCTGCGGCGGCCTGGGTGACGGCTGAGAGGTGGTAGGGCAGGCGCACCAGACGCAGGGCGTCGGCGACCTCGGGGGCTGCGGCGAGATAGCCGAGCCGCCCCCCGGCCAGGGCGAAGGCCTTGCTCATGGTCCGGGAGACGATGAGCCTCTCGCGGCCGGGCAGCAGCTCCAGCGCCGAGGGGGTGCCCTGCTGCCGAAACTCGCCGTAGGCCTCATCGACGATGACCATGGCCTGGGAATCCTCACCGGCCTCATAGGCGGCCTCGACCACATCCAGACTGAGGGCGGTGCCGGTGGGGTTGTTCGGTGAGCAGAGGATCACCACATTGGGACGGTGGGCCCTGATCTGCTGCGCCACGCTCTCGGGCGACTGAGTGAAGTCCTCCTCGCGCTCACCGGCGATGTAGTCGCTGTAGGTTCCCCGCGCGTAGAGGGGGTACATGGAGTAGGTGGGAGGGAAGGAGAGCACGGAGCGCCCCGGCCCGGCGAAAGCCTGGAAGATGTGCTGCATGATCTCGTTGGAGCCGTTGGCGGCCCAGATGCTCTCCGCACTCAGCGGAGCCTCCAATGAGCTCTCCCGGCTGAGGTAGTGGGCGAGCTTCTCCCGCAGGGCGGTGAACTCGCGGTCCGGATAGCGGTTCAGCTCGGTGGCCGCGCGCCGGACCTGCTCGGTGATCGCCTCCACCACATCGGCGGGAACGTCATAGGTCGTCTCATTGACGTTGAGCATGGCCGGGACGGTGAGCTGAGGAGCGCCGTAGGGCTCCTGCCCGCGCAGCTCCTCACGCAGCGGCAGGGCCGCGAGCTTCTGGGAGCGCTGTTTCTTCGAGTCTTCCTGCGGTGTCGTCACCCGGCCATCCTATCGGCGAAGCCCGGTCGGCTTCAGTGCGCGGGTCAGTCCTCCACCGGGACGAAGAGGGTCTGGCCGGGCTCCAGCTCGGAGCTCTCCAGCCCGTTGAGCTCCGCGATCTGCGAGATCAGCTCGCGGACCTCCTGATCGGAGTCCACCTCGGAGGCCATGTCCCAGAGGGTGTCGCCGGCACCGACCTGGACCTCTTCAGCGTTGACACCGGGGACCTCGGCGGAGGACGCCTGGGCCTGATTGACCAGTGCACCGGCCAGGAAGAACATCCCGACCACGAAGGCAGTCAGCAGAGCCAGGGCGGGCATGCCGAAGACCAGCAGTCGACCGCGTCGGGTGAGCCGCATCGTGGTGTGCATGATGGATCCTCTCTTTCGAACCTGTGTTCTATTTTTAGCACATATCTTCGAGTATGTTCCAGGCGCGGCCTCGAAAATCATGGAACACGTCTACGATTTCGAGTAATCTGGTCATATCTTCGAATACGGCACAGTCCATCAGCAGGCACTGACATGAATCCGTGACAGGCAGATCTGCAGGGCACTCCTCCAGGGTGTCCGCAACGGCAAGAGAGGCAGAGCAATGGCCAGGAACACAGCAGAGGGAGACACCGTCCCCCGCTTGACCGAGCGGCAGCGCCGCATCGTGGACATCATCCAGGAGTCACTGGCGGAGCGGAGCTACCCGCCGTCCATGCGTGAGATCGGCGATGCCTGCGGCCTGGCCTCCCTCTCCTCGGTGACTCACCAGCTGGCTCGCCTGCAGGAGATGGGCTATCTCAAGCGTGTGCCCGGCAAGCCCCGGGCGATGGAGGTCATCCGCGACTCCTCCGGTCAGCTGCTCCTGCAGGAGGCCGGCCAGGAGGCTGCCGAGTCCGCTGCACCGGTGGCCGATCTGGACGCCTACCGGGCAGACTCTGATTCGCGCACCGCCGATGTGCCTCTGGTGGGACGCATCGCCGCCGGCGGTCCGATCCTCGCTGAGCAGCAGGTGGAGGACGTCATGCCGCTGCCGCGCCAGCTCACCGGTGAGGGCGAGCTGTTCATGCTTCAGGTCCGCGGAGACTCCATGATCGAGGCCGGGATCTTCGAGGACGACTGGGTGGTGGTGCGTGGCCAGCAGGATGCTGAGAACGGCGATATCGTCGCAGCACTCCTGGATGAGGAGGCCACGGTGAAGACGCTCAAGCGCAGGGACGGGCACCTGTGGCTGCTGCCGCAGAACCGCATGTACGAACCCATCCTGGGTGACGAGGCCAGCATCATGGGCAAAGTCGTCACCGTGCTGCGCAGCCTCTGAGCGCTCAGCTCTCTCCCGCTCAGCCCGTGGCCAGGCGGGAGAGAGCGCCTCGGGCAACGTCACCGTCGGTGGTGGCCCAGAAGTCCGGCATGGACTTCTTCAGGAAGCCGCCGTACCGGGCGGTGGCCAGCCGTGAGTCCAGGATGGCCAGCACTCCGCGGTCCTCGGCGGTCCTGATCAGGCGTCCGGCGCCCTGAGCCAGCCGCGTGGCCGCATGGGTGGCTGCCACCTGCATGAATCCGTTGCCGCCGCTGCGGGCGATCTCCTGGCTGCGCGCACTGTTCAGCGGGTCATCCGGCCGAGGGAACGGAATCCGGTCGATGGCCACCAGCCGGCAGGACCGCCCGGGGACGTCCACTCCCTGCCAGAGGCTCATCGTGCCGAAGAGACAGGTCTCCTCCTCCTCGGCGAACTGTTTGACCAGTGCGGACATCGTCGAGTCGCCCTGACAGAGGATGGGAACATTCAGCCGCTCCCGCAGGTCCTCGGCCGCATCCTCCGCCGCACGGCGTGAGGAGAACAGCGCCAGGGTGGCCCCGCCCGAGGCCTCGATCAGACCTGCCAGCTCATCACGCTGCTGCTCGGCAGTCTTCAGCGAGGGCGCCGACAGGTGCTGGGCCACATAGAGCATCCCCTGCTTGGGGTAGTCGAAGGGACTGCCGACATCCACGGCATCCCAGTCCGGGGCCTTCTCCCCCACCAGGCCCAGGGACCCGGCCACCGGGTCGAAGCTGTCGCCGATGGTCAGCGTGGCTGAGGTCAGCACCACAGTCCGGTCCCCGAAGAGGCCCTCGCGCAGACGCGCCGCCACAGAGGTGGGCGCCACATAGATCAGGGGCGACTCCTCCAGAGAGGCCTCCTGATAGCCCTTGCCCGGGCTGAAGCTTCCCGGCCGGCTCAACCAGATGACATCAGGGGTCTGCGGGGACTCCAACATTCGGTTGGCGGTGTCCTGCACCGCCTGCAGCCGAGCTCGGGCCGTCTTGCGGCCGGCGTCGGCCTCTGCATCCCCGGAGGGCTTGGAGTCCGACAGCGCCGTGCGGGCGGCATTGCGGGCGAGCTCCACGGCCTCGGACTGCTGCGGGTTGAGCCCACGGGGCAGCAGCCCGGACTCCACCAGGTGGAAGGCGGCCTCCACCGCTGTGGCCGCACTCTGCAGTCCCTCCACATTGATGGCGGTGTGCTTGCGGGCCGAGGAGGCAGCCGCCTGGATCATCTGCGAGGACAGCTGGGCGGTCACCGCAGAGGTCACCCGCTCGGCCAGCTCATGGGCCTCATCCACGATCACCGCATCATGCTCGGGCAGCACCTCCAGACCTTCGAAAGCGTCGATGGCCAGCATGGCGTGATTGGTGACCACCAGGTCGGCGTCCTGGGCCTCCTGCCGAGCCAGCTCGGAGAAGCACTCCGCCGCCATCGGGCATTTCCGCGCGCCGATGCAGTCCACGGCGTTGACCGAGACCTGCCGCCACGCGCGATCGGTCACACCCTCGGGCAGGTCATCGCGGTCTCCGGTCTCCGTGGTCTGCGCCCATTCGCGCAGCATGACGATCTCCTTGCCCAGCCGGGAGCTCGGCTCGAAGGTGCTCACGCCGCCGCCGGGCTCCGCGGCCACGGAGAACAGCGCCTGATCGTCGTCCTCCTCGGGGAAGCCGCCGTCAAGCTTGTGCTTGCACACATAGTTGGCCCGGCCCTTGACCAGAGCCACGTCCACCGGCCTCTCCAGCTCCTCGTCCAGGTTCTCCAGCAGCCGCGGCAGGTCCCGGCCCATGATCTGGGCCTGCAGAGCCAGCGTGGCCGTGGAGATCAGCACCGGGCGCTCGGAGTCCAAAGCATGGACCACGGCGGGCACCAGATAGGCCAGGGACTTACCGGTGCCGGTGCCGGCCTGGACCAGCAGGTGCCGCTTCTTCCGCAGCGCCATGGCCACCGTCTTGGTCATCTCGGACTGCCCCTCACGCTTGACCCCGCCCATGGCGGAGACGGCGTGGTCGAGCAGCTGCAGGGACTGGGTGTAGCCGGTGGACCGGGTGGCTGTCTCGGTCACGCAGTCACCTGGTACTTCGCCAGGTCAGCAGTCATCTCCGGGCGTACCCGGACGCTGAGCTGTGTGCCTTCCTCGGTGTAGGTGGTGGAGAGGATCTCCACGTCCTCGGCGTGCAGACGCGAGACGATGTCCCCGTCGGCATAGGGCACCAGCAGCTCCAGCGGCACGTTGGGCCGCGGGATGGACTGGCTGATCAGCTCCTTGAGCTCCTCCACGCCTTCGCCGGTGCGGGCCGAGACCAACACCGTGTGGGGCTCGCGGCGACGGATGCGCTCCACCACGTCCCATTCGGCGGCATCGGCCTTGTTCAGGACGATGATCTCGTCCACCTCATGGGCCTCGACATCGGCGAGGACCTGGCGCACTGCGGCGATCTGCCCCTCCGGCTCCGGGTGGGAGGCATCCACCACGTGCAGGATGAGGTCGGCGTCGGCCACCTCCTCCAAGGTGGAGCGGAAGGCCTCCACCAGCTGGGTGGGCAGGGCACGGACGAACCCGACCGTGTCCGAGAGTGTATAGCCGATGCCGTCCGGAGTGCTGGCCTTGCGGACCGTGGGATCCAGCGTGGCGAACAGGGCGTTCTCCACCAGCACACCGGCGTCGGTGAGGCGGTTCAGCAGCGAGGACTTGCCGGCGTTGGTGTAGCCGGCGATGGCCACCGAGGGCACTGCATTGCGACGCCGGTTGGCACGCTTGGCCTCACGGGCGGGCTTCATATTCGCGATCTCGCGGCGCAGCTTGGCCATCCGCTGGTTGATGCGACGACGGTCCAGCTCGATCTTGGTCTCACCGGGGCCGCGAGAGCCCATACCGGCTCCGGCGCCGCCCACCTGGCCACCGGCCTGACGGGACATGGAGTCGCCCCAGCCGCGCAGACGCGGAAGCAGGTACTCCAGCTGGGCCAGCTCCACCTGCGCCTTACCCTCGCGGGACTGGGCGTGCTGGGCGAAGATGTCCAGGATCAGGCCTGTGCGGTCGATGACCTTGACCTTCACGATGTCCTCCAGACCGCGGCGCTGGGAGGGGGCGAGCTCGGAATCGACGATCACCGTGTCTGCGCCGACCTCGGCCACGGCCTCGCGGATCTGCTCCGCCTTGCCGGAGCCGAAGAAGGTGCCCGGATCCGGGGTGGACTTCTTCTGCAGGAAGCCGTCCAGGACAGTGGAGCCAGCGGTCTCGGCCAGAGCGGCGAGCTCACGCAGCGAGTGCTCAGCCTCAGCGGACTGTCCGCCCACGTAGATGCCGGCCAGCACCACACGCTCCAGGCGCAGCTGGCGGTACTCGACCTCGGTGATGTCCTCCAGCTCCGTGGAGAGTCCCTCCACGCGGCGCAGCGAGCGACGTTCGAAGAGATCGTACTGCTCGCCGTCGGTGTCTGCGTGCTCCACCTCCACGGAGGAGAGCTCGCGGGCACGTTCATCCAACACGCCGCGCTGACGGCTGGTGTCATCGGCCGCGAGGATGCGCTCGATGGTCGCATCGATCGAGGACTGGCTGGTCTCCTCCTGCTGCTCGGCGTGCTGCGGCTGCGCCTGGTCGGCGGAGGGTGTGGTCTCGTGTTTCTTCGTCATAGTCTCCTGAAGGACCGAGGCTTCCCCCGGCCCTGCCCGCTGTGGTCCACCCATCCTACGGCTCGGCGGGGACATCGTCCTATGGCAGAGCGCTCTTGAGGGGATGAGCGGGGCTTATACGCTGAGCGGATTGCTCAGATGTGGACGGTGTTCAGGCTCGACCGCGCATCAGGCGGGAGCAGGGTGGCCCAGACAGGCGTCTCAGCGAGACCGGGGCACTCAGATGAAGTAGATCCACATGGGGTCAATCATACTACGATCAACGGGTGAGCTCCTCGCATTATTTCTCCGTCTCTCCGGACAGTCCCTTCGAACGCCGCCGCCTGCAGGTCGAACTCGAGGGCAGACCGGTGACCGTCAGCACCGCCGGTGGGATCTTCTCCCCCGAGGGGGTGGACAAGGGCACCGCTGTGCTCCTGAAGCATGTGCCGGACCCTGCGCCCACGGGCCATCTGCTAGACATCGGCTGCGGCTGGGGTCCCATCGCCCTGACCATGGCGATGCGGTCCCCGAAGGCCACGGTCTGGGCGGTGGACGTCAATGAGCGCTCCCGCACGCTCTGCGCGGAGAACGCCGCCGCACTGGGCCTGGAGAACGTGCAGGTCATGGCCCCTGAGGAGGTCCCCTCGGCGGTGCGCTTCGACACCATCTGGTCCAACCCGCCCATCCGTGTGGGCAAGAAGGTTCTGCATGAGCTGCTGGAGCTGTGGCTGCCGCGGCTGGCTGAGGACACCGAGGCCTGGATGGTGGTCCAGAAGAACCTCGGGGCAGACTCGCTGCTCACCTGGATCCGCTCCATGCTCGCCTCCGTGGGCGAGGACTTCTCCGCCGACCGTCCCGAGACGGATAAGGGTTTCCGTCTGCTCAGAGTCCGGCGCAGCGCTGGTCTGGGCTGATCAGGGAAACAGGGCTGATCAGGGCCCGCCGCAGGTTCAGCGCAGCGTCCCGCTCATCACCAGTTCTGCCGGCCCGGAGAGCTCCACATCCTCTGCGCCGTCCTGACGCGGGATGAACCGGACCATCACGTCACCGCCGGGCACCTGAACGGCCCAGGTGTCCACGCCGTCCTGAGCGGCCCAGACCCGCACCGCGGCCGCCGCCGCGCAGGCACCGGTGCCGCAGGACATGGTCTCCCCCACACCGCGCTCGTGGACGCGCATGCGCACATGCCCGACGCCGTCCTCCACCAGCGGCTCTCCGGGCACGACGAACTCCACATTGGTCCCGTGCGGGGGCACCGGATCCACTGTGGGCTTCTCGGTCAGGTCCAGGGCCTCGAGCGTCTCTGCCTCCGGCAGGGCCACCACAGTGTGCGGGTTGCCCATGGAGATGCTCAGCGCCGGACGGGGGTCCTCCAGGCCGCGGGCCATGACCAGGGCGTCGGAGGCGTTGTTCTGGGCGAGCTCCGGGTCGATGAAGGACCAGATGCCCATTCCGATGGCATAGCCCTCAGCCACTTTGCGGACGGTGCGCAGTCCGGCACGGGTGAGGATGGTGAGTTCCTGGCCCTCCTCCAGTGCGATGAGCTCCTCGGCCAGCAGGAAGTGGGCGAAGGCGCGCACGCCGTTGCCGCACATCTCGGCGATGGAGCCGTCGCCGTTGCGGTAGTCCATGAACCACAGGGGCGCCTCATCGGTGCTGGAGAGACCGGCTGTGGAGAGCAGCTCCTCGGCGGCGGCGTCGTGGCTGCGGTGGGCAGGCACGGCGCGGATCAGTCCGTCACCTCCGATGCCCAGGTGGCGATCGCAGAGCGCAGCCACCTGGTCGGCGTCGACGCTGTACCGGCCGTCGGCGTCGGCGAGCATGACGAAGTCGTTGCCGGTGGCGTGGGCCTTGGTCACGGGAGTTCCGGCCAGGGCGTCGAGGGCTGAGAAGTGATGTGGCAAGGGGCGCTCCGGGTTCTTCGGCGGGCTGGGGACAGTCAGGGCTGCGGTGGTCTCTGTGAGGTCAACGCTGTCATGCCGCCAGAGCTTCCATGGCCTCTTCCGAGCCGCTCATCCACTGCAGCCGGTGGTCGGCGCGGAACCAGGTCTCCTGGCGGCGGGCGAATCTGCGGGTGGCCACGGTGGTGGACTCCAAGGCTTCGGCCTCGGTGAGCTCGCCGTCGAGCACCTGCAGGTGCTGCTGATAACCGATGGCGCGGGAGGCGGTCTTCCCCTCGCGCAGACCCTGCTGGGCCAGGCGGCGGACCTCCTCGAGCAGCCCCTGCTCGGCCATGAGGTCCACACGCCGGGCGATGCGCTCATGCAGCTGCTCCCGCGGCAGGGAGAGCCCCAGCTGGATGACCTCGCCCAGGGAGGGCTCGTAGATCCGCTGGGGCATATAGGAGCTGAAGCTGCGTCCGGTCAGCCGGACCACCTCCAGAGCGCGGACCAGCCGGCGGTCGTCCTTGATCACTGAGGCCGACTCCGGGTCAGCGGCGCGCAGCTGCTCCCGCAGCGCCGCAGCCCCCTTCTCCTCCAGCTGCTGGGTCAGCTCGCCGCGCAGCTGATGGTCGGTGGGCGGGAACTCGATGACATCGGTGGCGGCCCGGATGTAGAGTCCGGAGCCGCCTACCATCACCGGGGTGTTCCCCCGGGAGCGGATGGCGGCGATCAGCTCCCGGGCCTGCTCCTGGAAGGCGGCCACCGAGGCCTCCTCGGTGATGTCCAGGACGTCCAGGAGGTGATGCGGGATCCCCTGCATCTCCTCAGCGGTGATCTTGGCGGTGCCGATGTCCATCCCGCGGTAGAGCTGCATGGAGTCGGCATTGATGATCTCCCCCGGCCGGCCCTGTTCGGCCAGCCGCTGGGCCAGCTCGACGCCGAGTGCGGACTTTCCGGAGGCGGTGGCGCCTGCCACGACCACCAGCGGTGTCTGGTCTGTGGTCACGGGTCAGCTGCCGATGCGCAGGCTGGGCATGCCCAGGGAGACCGACCCTGGCCTATCACCGGAGACCTGAGTGGTCCCCACACCGCAGGAGTCGGCCTGCCAGCGGTCCCAGGCCTCGCCGGCCCGTGAGGCACTCAGGCTGTACTGCTCCGCAGAGCTGGGATCGGCCAGCAGGTGGTGGCCGCCGGCGTCGGTGATCGGCACGGTCACGAAGTCACCGGGGCGCGGGATCTCAGCACCTTCGGGCACGGAGAAGTGGACCAGCCGGTTGTCCGGGGCTCGGCCGGTGAGCCGTCCGGTCTCGGAGCCCTTGGAACCGGAGTCCGCGGTGACCAGCAGCTCCTGCTGGGTGCCGACCTGCTTCTGGTTCTCCTCGGCGGTGATCCGGTTCTGCAGGGCGATCAGGCGGTCGAAGCGCTGCTGGACGACCTCCTTGGGCACCTGATCCTCCATAGTGGCGGCAGGGGTGCCCGGGCGCGGCGAGTACTGGAAGGTGAAGGCCGAGGAGAAGCGGGAGGCTTCGACCACCCGCATCGTGTCCTCGAAGTCCTCCTCGGTCTCGCCGGGGAAGCCCACGATGATGTCGGTGGTCACTGCGGCATGCGGGATGCGCTCACGGACCTTGTCCAGGATGCTCAGGAACTTCTTGCCCCGGTATGAGCGGCGCATATCCTTCAGGACCTTGTCCGAGCCGGACTGCAGGGGCATATGCAGCTGCGGCATGACATTGGGGGTCTCGGCCATGGCGTCGATGACGTCATCGGTGAAGGAGGCCGGATGAGGGCTGGTGAACCGGACGCGCTCCAAGCCGTCGATCGTGCCGCAGGCGCGCAGCAGCTTGGCGAAAGCCCCGCGGTCACGGAACTCCACGCCATAGGTGTTGACGTTCTGGCCCAGCAGGGTGACCTCCACGGCCCCGTCGTCCACCAGAGCCTGAACCTCGGCCAGGATCTCGCCGGGGCGTCGGTCGCGTTCCTTGCCGCGCAGCGAGGGCACGATGCAGAAGGTGCAGGTGTTGTTGCAGCCCACAGAGATGGACACCCAGCCGGAGTGCACGGATTCCCGCTTGGTCGGCAGCGTGGAGGGGAAGGTCTCCAGAGATTCGAGGATCTCGATGGAGGCTTCCTCATTGTGGCGGGAGCGCGCCAGCAGCGTGGGCAGGGAACCGATGTTGTGGGTGCCGAAGACCACATCCACCCAGGGAGCCTTCTCCTGGACGGCGTTCTGGTCCTTCTGCGCCAGGCAGCCGCCCACGGCGATCTGCATGCCCTCACGGGCCTCTTTGGTCCTGCGCAGCTGGCCGAGGTGGCCGTAGAGCTTATTGTCCGCGTTCTCACGGACGGCGCAGGTGTTGAAGACGACCAGGTCCGGGGTCCCCTCGGAGTCGGCGCGGGTGTAGCCGGCATCCTCCAGGAGCCCGGAGATCCGCTCGGAGTCGTGGACGTTCATCTGGCAGCCGAAGGTCCGCACCTCATAGGTGCGTCCGGCGGCCTCAGTGTTCGCGGTGTCTGTCACGGCGGTCGCTGTCATCACTGACCAATTCTACTGAAGGCCGGCTCACTGATGTGCGGCCCGCTCGTCCAGCGTTTCCCGCACGATCTGGAAGGCGGCACCGGGAGAATGGCCCCTCCGGGCGAGCATAGAGACCAGGCGACGCGTGTGCTTGTCCCGCTCCTTGCGCTCCTCGGGTCCGTTGCCCATGGGGACTGTGGTGCCGCGCAGCTTCTTGGCCACGAGCTGCCGGGCAGCGGCGTCCTCATCCTCAGTGCTGATCTGCTCCAGAGCCTCCTCGGCCAGGGCATCCTCGACGCCCTTCTCCTTCAGCTCCCGGCGCAGAGCGGCCCGGCCCAGGTTCTTCATCTCGTGCCGGGTGCGCACCCAGGTGCGGGCGAAGTCGGCGTCGTCGAGGAGGTGGACCTGCTCCATCCGGTCCAGGACCTCGGTGATGACCGCTTCCTCGAACTCCCGCTCACGCAGCGACTCGGCCAGCTGGTGCCGGCTCTTGGCCGAACCGGTCAGCTTGCGCAGGACCACGGCGCGGGCCTTCTCGTAGTCGTTGCGGCTGTCCTCGCACTGGGAGCGCGGGGAGGACTCCTCCTCGGCCGCGGGGTCGGCAACCTCGGACTGCTCCGCGGCCGGGGACTGCTCCGCCGCCTGGGCCGGCCCGTCCTGGAAGAGCCCGCTCTCAGCGGTCCCGTCCTGGATCTGGACCACAGCTGCGCGGAGGGCCTCCAGCTTCTCCTGCTGCTCAGACATCGCTCACTCCGTCCGGACGGGACTGCTCAGGCAGTCTCTCCCACGGGCTTCAGATCCGGTCCACCCTGATCGGAGGAGTCGTCCTCGGTGATGACGCCGAGCTTCACGCGGATCTTATGCTCGATCTCATCGGCCAGGTCCGGGTTGTCCTTGAGGAACTGGCGAGCCTTCTCCTTGCCCTGACCGAGCTGGTCTCCCTCATAGGTGAACCAGGCGCCGGACTTCTTGATCAGGCCGTTCTCCACGCCCACGTCGATCAGGCCGCCCTCACGAGAGATGCCCTCTCCGTAGAGGATGTCGAACTCGGCCTGCTTGAACGGCGGAGCCATCTTGTTCTTCACGATCTTGGCGCGAGTGCGGTTGCCCACTGCGTTGGTGCCCTCCTTCAGGGTCTCGATGCGACGGACGTCCACACGGACCGAGGCGTAGAACTTCAGCGCCTTACCGCCGGAGGTCGTCTCCGGGGAGCCGAAGAAGACGCCGACCTTCTCACGCAGCTGGTTGATGAAGATCGCAGTAGTCTTGGTCTGCCCCAGGCGACCAGCGATCTTACGCAGCGCCTGAGACATCAGACGGGCCTGCAGGCCGACGTGGGCGTCGCCCATCTCGCCCTCGATCTCAGCACGCGGCACCAGGGCCGCCACCGAGTCGATGACCACGACATCCAGGGAGCCGGAGGACACCAGCATGTCCATGATCTCCAGGGCCTGCTCACCGGTGTCCGGCTGGGAGACCAGCAGGGAGTCTGTGTCCACGCCCAGCTTCTCGGCGTAGGTGGGGTCCAGAGCGTGCTCAGCGTCGATGAACGCGGCGATGCCGCCGTTCTTCTGCGCGTTGGCCACAGCGTGGAGGGCCACAGTGGTCTTACCCGAGGACTCCGGGCCGTAGATCTCCACCACACGGCCGCGGGGAAAGCCTCCGATGCCCAGTGCGGCGTCCATGGAGATGGAGGAGGTCGAGATGGTCTCGATCGGCGCCCGGGTCTCATCGCCCAGACGCATCACCGAGCCCTTGCCGTACTGCTTGTCGATCTGCGCGAGCGCCGCGTCCAGCGCCTTCTGCCGGTCCTGGCTGACTGCCATGACTACACCTCGTTCATTCGATGTTCTTCGCTGCTGATTGCTTACGCCGTCGAGACTACGCAGATCCACTGACATGGATGCGTGACACGCTCCGTGCTGTGAAGTCCTGCGCGTGCCGCAGCAGCACTGAGATCCTCTGTGGCGGAATCTGTCACGAGCTTATCGCGACATCGAACATAGGTTCGAAGAGGTGGACCCGCGTGTCGCTCACCGCTTGGGCGGGATGTCCCGTCCCAGGCGACGCTCGGTGGGGACCTCCTGCTGATCGCAGACGGCGTCCCATACGTCGCGGGGCGCCACACCGGAGCCCAGGGCATCATTGACGGTCTTCTGATAGTCGCTGAGCACCAGTGAGTCGGCCAGCACATGGGCGTAGCCGCTGCCGAACTCCTCCTCCATCAGGAACCAGAAACGGCTGAGCCTCATGGCCGCACCTCCTCGGCACCGCAGGCCGGGGCGTGTGCGGCGTCGAAGTCTGCATAGGTGCGGTTGAGCTTGGACAGCAGTCCGGAGAGGGTCTCGATCTCGTGCTCCTCCCAGGTCTCCAACATCGTCAGATAGCGTTCGGCCCGCTCCTGCTGGGCGCCCTGCAGCCGCTCCAGACCCTCCTGGGTCAGCGAGATCAGCTGGGCGCGTCCGTCCAGCGGGTCGGTGTCCTTGGTGACCAGCCCGCGCTCGGCCAAGGTGGCCAGCTGACGGGACAGCGTGGGTTTGCCGATGCCCAGCTGCCGGGCGATGGAGGTCATCCGCTGGGGGCCGTCATGCTGCAGCGCGGCCAGCACCGAATAGGAGGCCGGCTCGATCTCCGGGTCCAGGCGCCGGGCGATCTGCAGGGCGTTGAACCGTCGCCGCACGAAGAGCCGATTGAACTCACGCTCCAGCTCGCGGACCGTGCTCCGCCGCCCCTCAGTGGTCATCCCAACAGTGTAGAGACCCAGGCGCCGAAGAGAGAAAGCGTACGGGCGCAGGCGCACACCGCGGCCGGACATGAAAAGGGAGAGGGCCCTGATGAAGGACCCTCTCCCCACACGTCTTTCAACTGATCGCCCGGAGGCGACCGACATCAGCCGCAGCTGCGGGCGAACTGCTCGTTCGCGAACTCCTCAGGCACTGCATCCGGAACCATTCCGCCGTCCACCGGCTGGCCGAACTCACGCTGGAACTCGGTGGGCACAGTGTCCGGAACGTGCACGCCCTCGGCCACTGCCACGCGTTCGGCCACCTGGCCGAGCATCGCGGAGAGCGGGACGTCGAGTGCGGCACAGATGGAGGCCAACAGCTCGGAGGATGCTTCCTTCTGCCCCCGCTCCACCTCGGAGAGGTATCCCAGGGAGACGCGGGCATCGTGGGATACATCGCGGAGGGTGCGGCCCTCAGCCTGGCGGATGCTGCGCAGCACATCACCGATCTCCTGCCGAAGCACGACGGCTTTGGCTTCCTTGGTCTCGGCGGTGACTGCGCCTTCGGCGTCCATATCCTTCCACCGGGTGACGCCGTTGACGGTGACTGGCTGTCGCACCATGGACTCTCTCCTTCGGACTCGTAGCCCTCATTACACCCGGGATCAACCGAATCTCTCCCGGGATTGTTCCCACTCTAACGCGGTTCGCCGATACCGGAAGGCTCTGTGTGCAGGAAATCGTCGAGAAGTTTCAGCGCTCCCTCCACGGAGGCCTCCCGGATTCCGGCCCGATCCCCGTCCAGATCCAACAGCAGAGAACCGGCCAGCCACGGCGCGCCGTCGCCTTCCGAAGCCCGCTGCAGGTCCTCCTCGCAGTCACCGGGGAGACGCAGCCCCAAACGCTGAACGGCCTCATCTCTGCAGGCCAGGCCCAGATAGACGGTTCCGACGTCCTTGCCCTGATGTGGCTCGGGCCCGGCCACACCGGTGGTCGAGATCCCGATGTCGGCGTCGGTGGCCACAGCTGCCCCGCGCGCCATGGCGGCGGCCACTGGGGGATCCACCGCGCCCTGGGTCTCCAGCAGTTCGGCATCCACATCGAGCAAATGATGTTTTACCTCATTGCAATAGGCGACGACGCCGCCCAGCAGCACTGCCGAGGCGCCCGGCACGTCTGCCAGCCGGGCCGCCAGAGATCCGGCGGTCAGCGATTCAGCGGTGGCGACGGTCAGTCCGCGGTGGGCTCCGCGCTGAATGATCTCCACCGGATCAGAGGTCTCCTCCGCCTCGGCGGCCACCGCCTGGGCTCCCCCGTGGACCTCGGCGCCGTGCTCATCCAGCCAGTTGTGCTGACGCCCGGACATCAGGCTGCCCCTGCCCCTTTGGACTCGCGGCGCAGCCGCAGAGCCGACATCAGATAGTCCGCACCGGTGACCACTGTGACCACCAGGGCGGCGATCATGATCCAGAAGGCGACATCAGCCAGCCAACCGGCGATGACCACCAGCGGCAGCAGCATCAGCTGCAGGCCTGCGGTCTGCAGGACAGTCTTGAGCTTGCCGCCGCGGGATGCGGGCATGACCTGGGTGCGCAGCATCACCATGCGCAGCACAGTGATGCCCAGCTCGCGGGCCAGGATCACCAGCGTGACCCACCAGGGCAGCTCGCCGAGCAGCGAGAGCATGATCAGGCCTGCGCCGATCAGCGTCTTATCCGCGATGGGGTCGGCGATCTTGCCGAAGTCAGTGATCAGGTTCCGCGAGCGGGCCAGGTCGCCGTCGATCTTATCGGTGATCATCGCGGCGGCGAAGAGCCCGGCGGCCGCCCACCGCCATCCGCCGTTCTGAGCCTCCAGCCCACCGCCGAATGCCTCGGTCAGCGAGCCTTCGGCGTCGAGCAGCAGGAACCAGACGAAGACTGGCACCAGGGCGATGCGAAGCATCGTCAGGACGTTCGCGATGTTGAACAGCGGTGCGTTATTGGGCTCGACCATAGCGAGACTCTAGCAATTCACCCTGGCTCAGCGCCCGGTGAGCTGCCACGCATCCTCAGAACCTGTCGCGCCGTCCTCGTCGTAGTAGTCCGTGGCGGTGGGCAGAGCCTGCGTGCGCTCGGCCAGATCGCGGGCGATCAGGTCGGCGCTGGACATCCCCGAAGTGGTGGATCCGCCCGAGGGCACCGGGCCGCTGCGCTGGGGGCGCACAGCCTCAGTCTCCGCGGTGGGTGCGGGGCCGGCGTCGTAGTCAGGGACCGGAGCCTCCTCCTGAACGGGCGCTGCAGCAGCGGCATCCGCGGGGGCGGCCGCCACCGACTGACCGGGCTCATACTCCACCACGTCCTGCTGGTAGGCGTCCGGGGCGTCCTCAGAGGGCTCGGCCGGCGGAGTCTCGCCCTTGATGGTGGCCAGCACCTCGGGCAGCTCCTCGGGGGCGACCAGCACGTCGCGGGCCTTGGAGCCGGTGGACTCCCCCACCACTCCGCGGGACTCCATGAGGTCCATGAGACGGCCGGCCTTGGCGAAGCCCACACGCAGCTTGCGCTGCAGCATGGAGGTGGAGCCGAACTGCGTGGTGACCACCAGCTCGGTGGCCTGCAGCAGGAGCTCGAGGTCATCGCCGATGTCCTCGTCGATCTCCTTCTTCTTGGGCTCCATGGCCTGGACGGCGTCCTCGCTGTACTGAGCCTTCAGCTGGGACTTCACGTGGTCGACCACGCCGTGGACCTCGGACTCGTTGACCCAGGCACCCTGGACACGCATGGGCTTGGCAGAGCCCATGGGCAGGAACAGCGCGTCACCCTGACCCAGCAGCTTCTCCGCACCGACGGAGTCGAGCACCACGCGGGAGTCGGTGGCCGAAGAGGTCGAGAAGGCCATACGGGAGGGCACGTTGGCCTTGATCAGACCGGTGACCACGTTGACCGAGGGACGCTGGGTGGCCAGCACCAGGTGGATCCCGGCCGCACGGGCCAGCTGGGTGATGCGGACGATGGAGTCCTCGACGTCGCGCGGGGCCACCATCATCAGGTCGGCCAGCTCGTCGACGATCACCAGCAGGTAGGGGTAGGGCCGCAGCACACGCTTGGAGTCCGGCGGCAGCTGGATCTTCCCGGCGCGGACGGCCTTGTTGAAGTCGTCCACATGCTTATAGCCGAAGTGGGCGAGGTCGTCGTAGCGGTTGTCCATCTCCTTGACGACCCACTGCAGCGCCTCGGCGGCCTTCTTGGCGTCGGTGATGATGGGGGTGACCAGGTGCGGCACACCCTCGTAGGCGGTGAGCTCCACACGCTTGGGGTCCACCATGACCATGCGGACCTCATCCGGGGTGGACCGCATGAGGATGGAGGTCACCATGGAGTTCACAAACGCCGACTTGCCGGCACCGGTGGCACCGGCGACCAGCATATGCGGCATCTTGGCGAGATTGGCCACCACGTAGCCGCCCTCGATGTCCTTGCCCACACCCATGACCATAGGGTGCTCGGTCTTGCGTGCGGCGTTGGAGCGCAGCACATCGCCCAGGGCGACGACCTCTTTGTCCTTGTTCGGGATCTCGATGCCGATCGCGGACTTGCCCGGGATCGGAGACAGGATGCGGACCTCATTGGAGGCCACGGCCAGGGAGATGTTCTTCTCCAGAGAGGTGACCTTCTCCACCTTCGTGCCCGGGGTCAGCTCCACCTCGTAGCGGGTGACCGTGGGACCGCGGGAGAAGCCGGTGACCTGCGCGTCCACCTTGAACTGGGCGAAGGTCTGGTTCAGCGCCTCGACGATCTCGTCATTGGCGGTGGTGTGTTCCTTGGCCGGCGGTCCAGCAGGCAGCATGGACTGATCCGGCAGGGTATAGGTGACATCCCCGGCCAGTTCGAGCTGCTCGGAGCGCACGGGCAGGTCCGAGGGAGCCGCGGGGGACTCCTGGACGGTGGTCTCCTGCAACGAGGGCTTGGCCTCGGACTGCACAGCACGCTGAGCCGCGGTCTGGGCTGCCGGCCCTCCCGCCTGCTCCTGCGCCTGGGCGGCCTGATCGGCGCCGGCCTTCTCGCGGGCGCGCTGGATGGCGAGCTCCTGAGCAGTGGGGCGCTTGACCCCCGGCGGCACGGCGGAACCCTGATCGGCGGCGTCGGAGGTGGATTCGCGCTCCACGGCGCCCTGGTCGAAGGCGCCCTCGGCGGCGCGGGCGGCCTCCTCGCTGTCCACGTCGTAGAGCTCAGGCTCCTCCTCGTGGTCATCGGCGCCCATGAGCTTGGAGAACAGGCCCTTCTTGGGCTTCTCAACGGGTTCGGCGGGAGTCTCCTCGGCGAAGGCCTCCTCCGCCTCCTGCTTCTTGGCGCGACGGGGTGCGGCCTTCTTCGGAGCGGGCTCCTCGGCCTCCTTCTGCTGCGCCTGGCCGCCTATGGGCAGGGTGTCGTCCAGGACGGGCTCGGAGGATTTCTCGCCCACGATGTAGTTCTTGGCCACGGCGATCCGGTCCGGGATCCGGCGCACGGGGGTTGCGGTGACCACCAGGATGCCGGCGCCGAGCAGCAGGCCCAGGAGCACCCACATCGGGTAGGGGGTGATCAGCGAGGCCAGCGGCACAGCCATCAGGTAGCCGATGATGCCTCCGGAGGCGAGCATGTCCTCGAAGGCGGTGTTCAGCGGCGGGGCGCCGTTCCAGAGGTGCGCCAGGCCGGCGGCGGAGAACAGGATGACGGTCAGGCCGATGGCGACGCGGCCGTTGTCGTCGTGCTCCTGGGGATGCCGGAAGTAGCGGACGGCGGTCACGAAGAGCACGAGCGGCAGGATCACGGAGGCCCAGCCGAAGGTCCCGGCGGTGCCGCCGTGGACCACTCCGGGCAGCCAGTGATCGGTGTGGCGGATTCCCCACCAGTCGACGACGGCGGTCACCGCGGCCAGCAGCAGGAACACCAGTCCTGCGCTGTCCCGGCGGTCATCCGGGTGGATCTTGATCTGCCGTCCGATGCCGCGCATCGCTCCGCCGGCCGGGGTTGCGAATGCCATCCACAGTCCGCGCACAGCAGTGGCGAAGATGCTGCCCTGGGGCTCATCCTGGGCAGTCTTCTTCTGATTCTTCGACGTCGTCGCGCGGCCGTTCGCACTCTTGGAGCTCTTACCCGAGGTGCTGGCGGCTCGCGAGGGGGAAGTACGTGTCGCCATGCCACCTAACCTACCGGCATCGGCGCGTCACGTCACTGATCGGCACACCTTTGGCCTGCGTCCAGGTTGGTGTGCTCGATCAGCGCGGGACCTCTCAGGTCTCGACGACCACCGGAACGATCATCGGTTTCCGGCGCAGCTTCCGGTTGACCCAGGAGCCGACGGTCCGGCGGACGATCTGCTGGAGCTGGTGGGTGGTGTGCTCCTTGTTGTCCTGGATGGCCTCGGTCAGGGCACGGGCGATCTTGGACTTGATGTCTTTGAAGACCTTGTCCTCCTCGGCCACACCGCGGGCGTGGATGTCCGGGCCGGAGACGATCTGGCCGGTCTGACGGTTGACCACGGTGATCACGGAGATGAAACCCTCCTCCCCCAGGACGCGGCGGTCCTTGAGGTCGGAGTCGGTGATCTCGCCGATGGAGGAGCCGTCCACGTAGACATAGCCGCATTCGACCTGACCCACATGGCGAGCCACACCGCCGCGCAGGTCCACCACGGAGCCGTCCTCGCACAGCAGCACCTGGTCCGGATCCACACCGGTCTCCTCAGCCAGCTTTCCGTTCGCGATGAGGTGACGGGTCTCGCCGTGCACCGGCATCGCGTTCTTCGGCTGCAGGATGTTGTAGGTGTAGAGCAGCTCGCCGGCGGAGGCATGGCCGGAGACGTGGACCTTGGCATTGTCCTTGTGGATCACATCGGCACCGAGCTTCATCAGCCCGTTGATCACCCGGTAGACCGAGTTCTCGTTGCCGGGGATCAGCGAGGAGGCCAGGATGATCGTGTCGCCCTCGCCCACCTGGACCTGGTGGTCGCCGTTGGCCATGCGGGACAGGGCCGCCATGGGTTCGCCCTGGGAGCCGGTGGACATGAGGACGACCTCATTGTCCGGAAGCTGATCCACCTTCTTGATGTCGATCAGGATGCCCTCGGGCACGTTCAGATAGCCCAGCTTGGCGGCGATGCCCATATTGCGCACCATGGAGCGGCCCACGAAGGCCACCCGGCGCCCATGGGCCTCGGCGGCGTCGAGCACCTGCTGCACGCGGTGGATGTGGGAGGAGAAGCTGGCCACGATGATCCGCCGCTCGGAGCGGCCGAAGACCTGCTCGATGACCGGGCCGATCTCCTTCTCCGGAGTGGTGAAGCCGGGGACGTGCGCGTTGGTGGAGTCGGACATGTAGAGGTCCACTCCCTCTTCGCCCAGCTTGGCGAAGTGGCGCAGATCGGTGATCCGGCCGTCCAGGGGCAGCTGGTCCATCTTGAAGTCGCCGGTGTGCAGGACGGTGCCTGCCTCGGTGCGGATGAACACTGCCAGCGCATCCGGGATGGAGTGATTGACCGCCACGAACTCGCACTGGAACGGGTGGAGGTCCTCGACGTCACCCTCCTTCACCGCCAGAGTGTAGGGCTTGATGCGGTGCTCCTGCAGCTTGGCCTCGATCAGGGCGAGGGTCAGCTGGGAGCCGATCAGCGGGATGTCGGGCTTGCGGCGCAGCAGATAGGGCACTGCACCGATGTGGTCCTCATGACCGTGGGTCAGGACCAGGCCGACGACGTCGTCCAGGCGGTCTTCGATGTAGCTGAAGTCGGGCAGGATGAGATCCACGCCCGGCTGCTCCTCCTCCGGGAAGAGGACGCCGCAGTCGACGATGAGGATCTTCCCGTCCAGCTCGAAGACGGCCATGTTGCGTCCGACCTCCCCGAGTCCGCCCAGCGGCACGATCCGCATGGTGCCGTTCTTGAGCTTGGGCGGGGTGATCAGGCGCTCTGCTGCCACGTAGGTGTTCTCCTTCAAATCAGAGGTTCCAGCCAGCCTCGCGGAGGTCGGCCAGAACCAGTTCCTTCTCCTGCTCATTGGCTTCCACCAGCGGAAGCCGGACGTCTGTGTTGATGCCGAAGCCCAGCCAGTTCAGTGCCAGCTTGGAGGAGACGGCACCTTGGACGCGGGTCATCATGCCACGGATGACCGGGCCCAGCTCGCCGTGGGCGATGCGCGCCTCCTTCAGGTCATAGTTCAGCACCGAGTCGATCATGCGACGGAACGTCGGTGCGGCCACGTGGCTGGTGACGGAGACGACGCCGGCCGCGCCCATGGCCATCCAGGCCAGGACGTTCTGGTCGTCGCCGGAGTAGATCTCCAGGTCCGTCTTGGTCAGCACCTCAGTGGTGGCGGTGATGTCGTTCTTGGCGTCCTTCAGGCACATCACCCGGGGGTGCTCGGCCAGTCGGAGGATGGTCTCGGTGGCCACCGGGATGCCGGTGCGGCCGGGGATGTCATAGATCATCAGCGGCAGGTCTGCGGCGTCGGCCACTGCGGTGTAGTGGGCCAGCACGCCGTCCTGGCTGGGCTTGTTGTAGTACGGGGTGACCACGAGCTGTCCGTCGGCGCCGGCGCGCTCGGCACGCTTGGCCACCTCCAAGTCATGGGAGGTGTGGTTGGTGGAAGTGCCGGCGATGATCTTCGCACGGTCTCCCACAGCCGATTTGGCGGCCCGGACCAGGCCTTCCTTCTCGTCGTCCTCCAGCGTGGAGGTCTCTCCGGTGGTGCCGGAGACCACGAGGGCGTCGTTGCCCTCGTTGACGAGCTTATCGGCGAGCGCCTCGAAGGCCTCGTAGTCGACCTCGTCCTCCTTGGTGAACGGAGTGACCATGGCCGTGATGAGGTGACCGAAGTATGGGTCTGTCTGATCAGGGTGTTTGACTTCGCCCTCAGCCAGGTAAGGGTCGAAGTCATGCGTGGGCTCGTGGTGTCCTGCCATAGGCAGTAGCCTACCGTCTGTGAAGTCAGCCGACACTCTCAGACGCGCTTCCCGAGCGGGCTCGAGGATCTCGGGGGTGGATGCGGCCCGCGGGCTGGCTCTGCTGGGCATGATGGCGGTCCACGTTCTGCCCACCACCGATGAGCTCACCGATGATCCCACCTGGGCCGGGATGCTGTTCACCGGACGCCCCGCCGCCCTCTTCGCCCTGCTGGCCGGAGTGGGGATCGCCCTGCTGACCGGCGGCCCCGAGGCCGACCGCTCCAACGCCCGGGTGGCCTGGGACCGGAAGGTCATCGCCGTGCGCGCCGGGCTGATCGTGGTCCTGGGCATGGGGGCGGCCATGCTGGACTCCGGGGTGGCCATCATCCTGGTCCACTACGGACTGCTGTTCCTGCTGGCTCTGCCCTTTCTGCGCCTGGGCGCCCGGGCGCTGTTCGCCGTGGCCACCGGCTGGGTGCTGTTCGCCCCGGTGGCCTTCTGGTGGCTGCAGAACGCTCTGCGTGAGCGGCTGGAGGGCTTCCCGCATGAGTGGAGGCTCTGGCACTCCCCCAGCTTCGGGGATCTGGCGGTCTCCCCGGTCCTCGGCATGGATCTGGCGCTGACCGGCTACTACCCGCTGCTGATCTGGCCGGCCTATCTCTTCGCCGGGCTGGCCATCGGGAGGCTGCGTCTGGACCGCAGCTCCACGGCGCTGAACCTGGTGGGCCTCGGAGCCATCCTGGCCGGGGCCGGGTATCTGGTGGGCCGACTGATGATGCCGGGCGTGGCCTCACGCATCCTGGAGAATCTCCCGCTGCAGGAGCGCTACCTGCGCGGCGAACTGCTCACCGGCACCCACCAGGTGCCGCTGGTGACCGACCCCGGGTGGTTCGGCCTGGTGACCCCGCATGAGGGCTCCACAGTGGACCTGGTACACACCATCGGCTGCGCCATGCTGGTGCTCGGCGTCTGCCTGCTGGTGACCGAACGGCTCAGATGGGTGCTGGCCCCGCTGATCGGGGCAGGGGCGATGCCGCTGAGCCTCTACGTGGGCCACCTGATCGTCCTGCATCTCTGGAGGGGAACCGACGACGACGGCGGCCCGGTCCTGGGCGCCCCCGACCTCCTCCGGGACTGCGGGGAGGCCACGATCCTGACCGGAATGCTGCTGGGAGCGCTGGGGCTGGGCCTGGTCAAGGTGCTGCTCAGGCGCCGAGGACCGCTGGAGGCGCTGACCCATCGGGCCAGCGCCTCCATGGCGGGTCCACGTCCCTGAACTCCACGTCCCTGAGCTCCTCAGGGAGCACTCAGGTGCTCATCACCCCGGGTCCGACGATCAGCGCTCGGGACGCTGGTAGGCGCCCTCCTGCATGTCCTCCAGCTCGCGGCCCTTGGTCTCCGGGACCCACTTGAGCACGAAGATCAGGGAGATCAGCGCGACCACGGCGTAGAGGCCGTAGGCGAAGACCAGCGACAGCTCGGCCATGTAGGGGAAGAACAGGCTGATGACGAAGTTCGCCAGCCAGTTGAACGCCGCAGTGACGCCCAGGGCCACCGCACGGATGCGGTTGGGGAACATCTCGCCCAGCAGCAGCCACATGAAGGGACCCCAGGTGGCGGCGAAGAAGGCCACAAAGAGGTTCGCGGCGATCAGCGCGATCAGGTTCCAGGGCTCGGGCAGGGTCACTGCGCCGTCGGCGGCATTCTGGACCTCAGCCTGGCTGAAGGCCAGCACGAGCACACCCAGCGTGACGGTCATGCCGGCCGAACCCACCGCCAGCGGGATGCGCCGGCCGACCTTGTCCACGATCACGATGCCGACCACGGTGAAGAGCACGTTGACCGAGGTGGAGATGATCTGGATGAGCAGGGACTGCTCCTCCGGGATGCCCACGGACTGCCAGAGCGTGTCCGAGTAGAAGAAGATCACGTTGATGCCGACGAACTGCTGGAAGACCGCCAGGCCGATGCCCACCCACACGATGGGCATGATCTTGCCGGAGGCCATCAGGTCCTTCAGCTTCTGCCGAGCCTCGAAGTTGATGGTCTCGCGGATCTCCGCGACCTTCTGATCCAGCTCTTCGCGGCCGGAGATTCCCACGATCTCGGAGAGGACCCTGCGTGCCTTATCCTCCTGGCCGCGACCGACCAGGTAGCGCGGAGACTCCGGGATGGACAGGGCCAGCAGGCCATAGATCAGCGCCGGGACAGCCTCAGCGATGAGCATCCAGCGCCAGGTGTCCAGTCCCAGCCAGAACTCCGATCCGGCACCGCCGGCCAGATTGGCCAGGAAGGCGTTGGAGACGGCGGAGAAGAAGATGCCGAGCACGATGGCCATCTGCCACATCGAGCCCAGACGTCCACGCATCCGAGTGGGGGCGACCTCTGCGATATAGGCCGGGGCCAGCACGGAGGCCATACCGACGCCGATGCCGCCCAGGATGCGCCAGAGCACGAAGTCGAAGGCGGTGAAGGCCAGTCCGGAGAGGATGGCGGAGAGGAAGAAGAGGACTGCGGCGATCTGCATCGAGCGCACACGGCCGATGCGGTCCACGATGGGCCCTCCGACCCACGCGCCGAGCATCGCGCCCAGCAGTCCTGAGGCCACGGCGAAGCCGAGGCTGAGCTCGCCCAGGTCGAACTCCTCCTGCAGCGGCTGGACAGCGCCGTTGATCACGGCGACGTCGAAGCCGAAGAGGAAGCCGCCGAAGGCGGCCACCAGGACCACCCACGCCACGCTTCCGGAGTTCGTCTCAGACGATGTCGATCGTACTGATGTCATTCCAAGGTCTCCTCGTTGAGAGTCTTTCTGAGGTTCAGTTCCACACCGTGATCCAGGTCCGGACCGTGTTGCAGATCCGGACCGTCAATCGGTGATGCGGCGAGCCCCTGATGAGGGCTGCGCCGTCAGAGCCAGCGGCCTACTGTACTCCCGGTCACTGGCATTGGCTTCGGCTGCCGCGAGCAGCTTCGGAACCTCTTCGGAGGGCGCCAGGGCGATCACGCATCCGCCGAAGCCGCCTCCGACCTGGCGCGCTCCCAAGGCTCCGTGCTCCAGCAGCGCCTCCACCATGGTGTCGGTCTCCGGAACGGTGATCTGGAAGTCATCCCGCTGAGAGACATGCGATGAGGTGAGAATCACACCCAAGTCTGCGGGCCGGCCGGCACGCAGAGCGTCCCTGGCGGCCAGGACGCGGTCGTTCTCGGTGAGCACATGGCGGAGCCTACGCAGGATGGCCTCGTCCTCGGTGAAGCCCTCCAGGCGGTGAGCCAGCTGCTCGGCTGTGGTGCCGGCGTCGTTGAGCTCGCGCAGGCTCTGCAGGCCCAGCAGCTGGGCACCCTGCTCGCACTGGCGGCGTCGGGCGGCGTATTCGCCGTCCACCAGGCGGTGCTCGGCGCGGGAGTCGATGACCATCAGGGACAGGCCCGCCTCCTTCAACGCGAAGGGCACCTGTTCCACCTCCAGGCTGCGGGTGTCCAGCAGCACGGCATGGCCCTCGGCCCCGGCCAGCGAGGCGACCTGATCCATGATTCCGCAGGGCATCCCCACGAAGTCGTTCTCCGCGCGCTGGGCCAGACCGGCCAGCTGCAGGCGGTCGATGCTCTGACCGCCCAGCTCAGCGGCGGCCAGCCCGACGGCGCACTCCAGCGCCGCCGAGGAGGAGAGCCCCGCACCCACCGGCACAGTGGAGTCCACCTGCAGGTCCAGGCCGGGCACCCGGTATCCGGCCTGCTCCAGGGCCCAGAGGGTGCCGGCCACATAGGCGGCCCAGCCCTCCACGCCGCCGGGGGCGAGGCCCTCCAGGCTGAACTCGACGGCTGGGCTGGGCTGGTCGGCGTCGTCGGGGGTGGAGCGGACGGTGACCGTCCGGTCCTGCCGGAGGGATGCGGCGACCGTGGTGGTCTGGCCCAGGGCGAAGGGCAGGACGAAGCCGCCGTTGTAGTCGGTGTGCTCGCCCATGAGGTTGACCCGGCCCGGGGCGGCCCAGGTCCCCTGTGTCAGCTGTTCGGCCATCTCAGGCTTCCTGTTCTGCGCGGTCGGTGCTGCCTGCGAGGTCGCGCAGGCGCTGGGCCATCTCCTCGGGAGCGATATCGTTGATGAACACGCCCATGCCGGATTCGGAGCCGGCCAGGTACTTCAGCTTGTTCTCCGCCCGACGGATGGAGAAGAGCTGGCAGTGCAGGCGCATCAGGCCTTCGGAAGCTGAGCGCGGGGCCTGCTGCCAGCCGGAGATATAGGGCAGCCGGCCGCTGAAGAGCTGGTCGCCGCGGCGCAGCATGTCCAGGTAGAGCTCGGCGAAGTCGTCGCGTTCGGCGTCGGTGAGCTCCGGAAGCCGCTCGATGGGCCGGTTGGGCCAGATCTGCAGCTCCAGGGGCCAACGGGCCCAGGCTGGGATGAAGGCGGTCCAATGCTCAGTGCGGCGGACGATCCGGCTGCCGTCGGCCTGCTCGGCGGCGAGCACATCGGCGAAGAGGTCCGAGCCCCGGCGCTGCTCATAGTCAGCGGCGGAGTCCAGGATCCGGCGGGTGCGCGGGGTGATGAAGGGGTAGCCGTAGATCTGCCCGTGCGGGTGGTGCAGGGTCACCCCGATCTCCTCGCCGCGGTTCTCGAAGCAGTAGACCTGCTCCACGCCGGGCATCTGCAGCAGGGCCTCGCTGCGGGCGGCCCAGGCGTCCACCACAGTGCGCATGCGGGTGGTGGAGGCCTGCGCCAGCTGGGAGGTGTGCTCATCGGTGAAGCAGACGACCTCGCAGCGGCCGGAGCCTGGCTGGAGCAGGCCGGCGGCCTCCTCCTCGGCGTCGGCGGTGCTCAGCCGATCGGCGGGAACCGGCTGATCCCCGCGAAAGGACGGGAAACGGTTCTCGAACACGGCCACGTCGTACTGGGCCTGCGGGATCTCGCTGAAGCGCTCCTCGGTGGAGGGGCACAGCGGGCACTGGTCGCTGCTGGGCAGGTGGGTGCGGTTCTGCCGGGCCGCGGCGATGGCCACCCACTCCTGGAGGAAGGGGTCGAAGCGCATCTCGTTGCCGCCTTCGGGGCGCGTGATCTCGCGGCGGTCCTCGACGCTGCGCTGGCGCGGCTCATCGTCGAAGAAGAAGATGTCGCGCCCGTCGGCGAGATGGGCATGGGTCAGATTCATGGACGGCTCCTCGGGGTGGGCGCTTCGGGTGCGGTCTGGTCGGATCCGGCCTGGGCGAGGATCACGTGCTCCACGTGCTCTTCAAGCTCCTGCCGGGCGCGGCGGCCCAGACCGGCGTCGGTGATCAGGGTGTGGATCTCGTCCAACGCGGCGTAGGTCGCGATGCCGACCACTCCCCATTTGCTGTGGTCGGCCAGGGCCACGGAGCGCTGGGCGGTGCCGATCAGGGCCTGGTTGGTCTCGGCCTCGAGCAGGTTGGGCGTGGTGAAGCCGGTGCGGGCGGAGAATCCGTGGGTGCCGAAGAAGAGCAGGTCCAAGTGGAGGGTCTTCAGCGAGTTCACCGCCAGGGGTCCGACCAAGGCGTCGGAGGGGGTGCGCACTCCCCCGGTGAGGATCACGATCTGGCTGTCGCCGACCGTGTGGAAGGTGTCTGCGATGCGCGGAGAGTTGGTCACCACGGTCAGGTCAGGCACGGCGGTCAGCCGCTGAGCCAGGGTCCAGGTGGTGGTGCCGGCGGAGAGACCTACGGACATCCCGGGTTCGACCAGGGCGAGGGCCTCCTGCGCGATGGCGTTCTTCTGGGCCTCCTGCTGGAGGAACTTGGCCTCGAAGCCGGGCTCCTCAGTGCGCCGGTGGGGTTCGGTCTCCTCAGCGGCCACCGCGCCGCCGTGGACCTTGGCCAGGTGACCTTCGGCGGCCAGAACGTCGAGGTCGCGGCGGATGGTCATATCGGAGACTTCGAAGCGCCCCGAGAGGTCGGCCACGCTGAGGGCCCCTTCGGCCTCGATGAGACTGCGGATCGCCGCTCGCCGTTGAGCTGCCAGCACGCCGTATCCTTCCTGTCTGTGGTGTGTGATGCTGATCTGTGAGGTGTCTGATCTGAGATGTGACGGCCCTCATTAAACACCATGTTCCAACAGAATCCAACAGAACTGAACACAAGCCTCTGGGCGATAGTCTGGTCCCATGAGTGATGCAGCCATTCGTACAGCCGTCCTGGGCGCCCAAGGGCGGATGGGATCCGAGGCCGTGAAGGCCGTTGAGAACGCACAGGATATGGAGCTGGTGGCCGCGCTGGGCCGCGGTGACTCGCTGAAGAAGGTCCTGGAGGCCGGGGCCACCCATATCGTGGATCTGACCGTCCCGGACGTCACCGAGGACAATGTGCGCTTCGCCGCGGAGAACGGACTCCACGCCGTGGTCGGGACCACCGGCTGGGACGGCGAGCGCCTGGCCCGCTTGGAGGCCCTGCTGGAGCAGAACCCGCAGGTCGGCGTGCTGATCGCCCCGAACTTCGCCCTGGGCTCCGTGCTGGCCTCGGCCTTCGCGGCCAAAGCTGCGCAGTACTTCGAATCCGCCGAGATCATCGAGCTGCACCACCCCGGTAAGGTGGACGCCCCCTCCGGCACTGCCGCGCGGACCGCGGAGCTGATGGGACAGGCGCGGCGGGAGGCCGGCGTCGGGCCCTCCCCTGATGCCACACAGAAAGACCCCGGCGGCGCCCGGGGCGCCGTGGTGGAGGACATCCACGTCCACTCGGTGCGCCTGCGCGGACTGGTGGCCCACCAGGAGGTGCTGCTGGGCTCGGCCGGTGAGCAGCTGACCTTCCGGCACGACTCCTTCGATCGCGCCTCCTTCATGCCCGGCGTGCTGCTGGGCCTGCGCACCGCCGCCTCCCGCCCGGGTCTGACCCACGGGCTGGACGGCTACCTGGACCTGGGCCTCTAGGCCGGAGAGGACTCACCGAGTGAAAGCGAAGTTCTGGACGGGCGTGATGATCGCCCTGCTCTCCATCTTCCTGGTGGGTGCGGTGGTCAGCGCATTCCGCTTCCTGCGGGTGGATGACCTGCTGGCCCGCGGGATCGGCGTGGGCGTGCTGCTGCTGGTGGCCATCGGCGCGTGGGTGCTCTGGCGCGAGATCTCCTTCGGTTGGAGGACCGAGCGGCTGGGCCGGATCCTCGACGCGGAGGACGGCCTGCCCGAGGACACGGTGGAGCGTTCCCCCGGCGGCCGGGCGGATAAGACCCAGGCCGATGAGCAGTTCCAGCGCTATGCCGCCGAGGCGGAGTCGAACCCCGAGGACTGGCGCAGCTGGTTCCGGCTCTCGATCGCCTATGACGTGGCCTCAGACCGGGCGCGGGCGCGGAAGACCATGCGCAGGGCCATCGCCATGGAGAAGCAGACCCGCTGAGGGCGGCGCCGGCCGGATCGTGTACCCCATTGTGGTGAATGGAGTACACGATCCGCGCATTCACCACAATGGGGTACGCAATGCGGTGAGGTGAGGTCGGCGTGCGCCACCCCTCCGCGGCAAATGCATCCGGAATGGTGTCAAGCGCGCGTCCGGCAAACACCCGTTCAGCGTTGCTCGACCCGCTGTGCCGCCTCTGCCGCCACCTTCTCGGCGAACTCCTGAGTGCCCAGTGTGCCCCCAAGATCGCGCGTACGAGTCTCAGGTGAAGTGACCAGATGCTCGAGTCCGTCTTCGATGCCTGCGGCGGCACGGAGCAATGCCTCCTGGCCACGACGACGACCCAGATGGGCCAGCAGCATTGCGGCAGATCCGACGAGCGAAGCCGGGTTCGCCACGTCCTTTCCGGCGAGGGAAGGCGCAGAACCGTGCTGCGCCTGGGCCATGACATACTGTTCGCCCACGTTGAGGGAGGCAGCCAGGCCGATGCTACCGGAGAGCTCAGTGGCCTCGTCGGAGAGGATATCGCCGAACATGTTGGTCGTGACCATGACATCGAACTGGGCAGGATCCCGGATCAGCAGAGCAGCCGCCGCATCAACCAGCTCCTCCTGATACTCGACATCCGGGTAGTCGGCAGCCACCTGGCGGACACACTCGAGGAATAAGCCGTCGCTGACCCGCAGCACATTGGACTTATGCACTGCGGTGACCGAACGACGACGACGCAGCGCCAGCTCGAACGCATGGCGGGCAATCCGCAGGGACCCCTCGCGGGTGACCTTCCGGTAGGACATCGCTAGGTCCGGGGTAGGCATGACCTCACCGGTACCCATGTGCATGGTGCGGTCGGCATAGAAGCCTTCAGTGTTCTCACGGACGATCACCAGGTCGAAGGGACCCTGTGCGGGCCAGGGAACGCCGTCATAGGTCCGTGCGGGCCGAACATTGGCATAAAGCTGCAGTTCACGGCGCAAAGTTCCAGAGGGGTTGATCCCACCGGCCGTGGCCTCAGGGTAGTCCAGATGTGAGACCGGGCCGAGCACCATCCCATCGGCTGTGCGTGCAAGCTGAAGGGCACGGGCGGGGAAGGTAGTCCCTTCAGATTCCAGCGAAGCGAAGCCTATGGGTGTCCGAATCGGCTCCCACGCCACGTGTGCGGCCTCAAGGACCGCCTCGAGCACTCGCTCGGTCGCAGCGACTACCTCAGGCCCGATTCCATCCCCATCGAACAGCGCCAGCTGCAGCGCCGAAATGTCTTCCATCTCATCTCCTGTCATGTCATTCTGTCCAGATTTCGCCGCTCGGTGCCTACTCATCCGGCGGATTCCCACGGACCATGAAAGCTGACACTCCCGCTGCGCTGATGAGCACGAAGACAGCCAGCTGAAGTGCGGCGACAGGCCCGAGGACACCTGCGTAAGCCCCAGCACCCAGGGGGATCACTACTTGACCGGCGCGTGAACTCATCAGCCGAATCGCCAGAGCCTGACCGCGGCGATCGTAGGGCACGGCAGTGGAGATCATCCCCATGGTGACCGGCTGGCCGATGCCCAGAGTGAAACCGCCGATCACCGTCAACATCACGGCCAGCCACATGGTCTCCAACACGAAGGGCATGGTGGCGAAACAGGCGGCCGCCCCGAGGAGGCTGGAGAGCAGCAAGGTTTCATTGCGATACTGATCAGCCGCCCAAGGCAGCACCACCCGGGAAACCACCGATGCTGCGCCCCGGACCGCCAGAAGAGCCCCGATCACCGTGGCAGAGATTCCCCGTTGCTCGCCGATCAGCGGCATGAACGCGGCCAATATATCCACCATCGCCACGAAACCCACCGAGCAGTACAGGATCACCCCGACCCGCGGCATGCGCACCAGAGACCAGCTGCTGCGCCCCGAGGCAGAGTCTTGTGGACCTTCAGCGTGCACTGGCAAGGTGAACTCGCGCCGCCCGGCCACAATCACTGGAACGCTCAGCAGCGCGATGACCAGACCCAGCAGCAGTGCCATATTGATGGCCAAACCTGATGGGCCCACATCGACCAACCAGCCTCCCAACAACGGGCCGATCATCTGCCCGATGGAGTTCGCTGCGGTGAACCACCCGAAGCCGGCCTCCAGCCCGCCGTGGACAGCACGCCGGGCAATGACCGCCTGGATGCATATGGTCAACACCAAGTGCCCGAGCCCCAGAAGCGCCGAACCGATAATCATGAGTGTCATGCCCCAGGCCAGCACCAGCAGGCCTGAGCCGAAGGCCATCACGGCCACGCCCAGGATCATCCACGGACCCAACCGCGAGCGATTGTCCGAGAGTCGACCCACCTGAGAAGCCGCCAGAACCGGCAGCAACGCATAGGCAGCAGTGATGGCCCCGATGACCGTGGCTGTGCCACCCAGATCCAACACCTTATAGCTGGTGACCGGGCGGATCAGGTGCAACGCCGTTTGAGCCAAAACGGCGGCCAGGCAGATGGTCCACAGCCAGCGACCACCACGGGCACGTCGCAGTCGTCGAGTCATCACTCTGCGTTCGATCCGGTGGACCTAGAGGAACCAGCCCACCGGAGCCATCAGCTCGGCGAACTCCGTCAGCGCCCACAACGCCGCTACGATCACCGCTGTGTAGATCACTGCGGGCAGTGGCTTCATTCTGGCCACCACCAGCAGGAAAACCAAAGAGAAGATGCCAGTGCCCACAAACATACCCACCAAGAGCACCAGCCAGATGAAACCGAGGATCCAGGCCAGGGAGATGCCGACCACTTTGAGCTGATCTCTGAACGCGGCACCGACCCGGCCCAGACCACCTGAAGACCGGGTCTCCCGAATATCTTTGACCAGAGCACATAGACTCAGTGCGACGCCGAGGCCACCCACGATGAAGGGGAACAGCCGGCCAGTATCAGAGAAGCCAGCGGCCAACAGCAGGCCGGCGATAAAGAACAGCAACATGCCGCCGCTGACCAGCAGATGCACGAAAGACGGAGGCGTCGGCGAGGATTCCGGCTCGGCCTCAGCCTCACCCTCTTTCTCAGGCACCGGTTCGAGCTCTGAACCATGGGGAGCTGTTCCGTCCGGCGCCGTCGCGCTCGCCTGGTTCTCAGAGGCCGAGGCTGACCTGCGGCTGCGTTTCCATATCTGGTAGCCGGTCACGCCCACCAGGAGCAGAGCCACGACGACGACGAACGGGCGGGTCATCCATTCGCCCGGTTCGAAGGCCGAGACGGTGATGAAGTAGTAGCGTTCCAGCGGAACAGCCAGAACGTAGGCGATCAAGAAAGGCGCACGCGGAATGTTAGTGATCTTGCAGATCCATCCGACCACACCCAGGGCGAGCATCACGTAGAAGACATTGAGGTTCAGCGGTTCTTGGAATCCGCTCATGAACAGCAGCGGCACCAGCGCGGCGGCCAGCACAGGGAACCGGACGAAACTCAGCTTGGCCAGCGGGCGTGCCATGAAGAAGGCCAACACTGCGCCGACCACCGCAGCGATCGCGAAGGACCAGACGATGAAGTACACCAGGTCCAGATCCTGTTCGATGAGATCCGGGCCAGGCTGAATCCCGAAGATCAGCAGCACACCCAGCAGCAGCGCAAACGGTGCGGCCCCGGGAACGCCGAAGAGCAGCGTGGGGATAAGCGCACCGGATTCGATCCCGTTGCTAGCTGCCGACGGAGCGATCACACCGCGCGGATCACCCTTGCCGAAACGTGCATCCTGCTTTCGGCTGCCGATGGCTCGAGCCTGACCATAGGCCAACCAAGCCCCTGCCGTGGCGCCGACGCCGGGCAGGATGCCGGATCCGATGCCCACCGCAGAGCCGCGCAGCACATCGCCCTTGTAGCGGAAGACGTCACGGGCACCCTTGCTCCAGCCGCCGCCAAGTGCCATGTCCTTCTTATCTGCGACGGCGGCACGCTGCGCCACCAGGTCAATGATCTCGGCGACACCGTAGATACCCAGAGCCACCGCGACCAGGCCGATGCCCTCCATCAGGTACTCAGAGCCGAAGGTGTAGCGATACTCCGCTGAGACCGGGGACATGCCGATCATGCCCAAAGCCAGCCCGAAGGAGGCGATGAGCAGGCCTTTGAGCATATTGCCCTGAGAGAGCAGGGCGGTGAGGAAGATACCCAGCAGGATCAGCATAAAGATCTCCGGTGAGCCGAAAGCTGTCACCACGGGGCGCGCCACCGGGATCACAAGGGTCAGCGCCACAATGCCGAGTAGGCCGCCTAGGGTTGAGGCGATGAAACTGGCAGACAGGGCGCGTCCGCCTTCGCCCTTCTTCGCCATGGTGTTGCCATCCAGCAGGAACACTGCCGCTGAGGCTGACCCAGGTATGCCCAGGACCACCGAGGTGATGACATCTGAGGTGTGGACCACCGCGACTGCGCCGATGATCAGCGCAATGGCCTGATTGGGTTCAAGAACAAAGACAAACGGGAGGAGAACGGCTACTGCGCCAGTTCCACCCAGGCCAGGAATCACACCGATGATCAACCCGACCAAAACTCCGGCGCCAAGGTAGAGCAGCATCGCGGGATCCGCGAAACTGGATAGCGCCTCAGTGGCTGCTTCAAACATGTCTAGGTACTTTCTGTCTCAGTCGGCAGGTTCAGGCCAGGGCCGCACCGTGCTCTTCGGTGAGGAATGTCTTGGTGAAGTCGAGGGTCTCCTGGCTGATGTTCAGCGAGTCCCGGAATGCCTCGAAGTTGCCTTTTCCAGGCATGAGCTCGTATCCACCCAGGGCGCCTGCGGCTTCCTCAAGGAATTGCTCGTCGCTGTTGAGGGTCTCCACCGCCTCGGCGTAGAGGTCCTGCAGTTCGTCGTCGTCATCGCCTGCGTTGGTCCAGAAGCCCTTCTGGTAGTAGAAGCCAGAGGTGACAAAAGCCTGGTACGCCTCGTATGCCGGACCGGAGGGGCCGGTGCCGTGAAGATCCCGATGGATCTCTTCCAGGGTGGGGATCTCGGGCATCGCGGGGTCGCGCACCACCTCGCCGTTATCGTCGAGGACTCCCACTGAGAGCAGCGGAAAGGCTTCCCCGGCATCCACTTCTGGCTTGATCTGCCCCAAGTAGGTGGAGGTGGTGTCGAATCCGACGTCGATCTCACCACGTGCCAAGGCCAAACGGATGGGGCCATTGCCCTCAAAGCCGTAGACACTGGTGATGCCCCCGCCGAGAACTTCGACGGCAAGCACTGGAAGCAGGTCCAGACCTGCCGCGGAGATGCCGCCGAACGTTGCCTCAGTGCCGCGCTCGAGCAGCTCCTGCATGGAGGTGATGCCGCTGTCGGCTCCTGAATACATCACCGATCCGGTCCCATGCAGCACCAGCGGCGTCATTCCAGTGAAGTCATAGCGGACGTTCTCCTGCTCGAGGATCCCGTTGAAATAGGTGGTTCCTGAGCTGACCAGGAGATAGGAGCCGTCGTTGACTCCAGAATCCACATAGGCGTTCGTGCCGGTGACAGACTCCCCGCCGGTGATGTTCTCGATCTGGAAACGCTGTGCGTCCTCGAGAACATCGGCGAAATAGGGAGCGATGAAGCGCGCCCAGCTGTCCGTGCCGCCGCCGGTGGCGTAGGGAACCACAGTGTCGATGATGCCCGGTCCGGACGGGTTGAAAGCAGCTTGCTGTGGGGCGCATGCAGAGAGCGCAGCAGCAGCTCCGCCGAGGGCGCCCAGTTGGAAAAAGTTTCTCCGGGAGATACGATGTGACATTGCATTATCCTTGAAGATTCGGGTGCAGATGGGTCACAGACCAGCTCCTGAGGCAGGTCCCGTAGGGTGAAGTTCAGACTGCTGTCATAGGAACAGGTGCAGGCAGATGAAGCCTGGCCGAGGCCAGGGTCCGGGCGGTCCGATCGGCTCCAACGATGAGCTGGGGTCCTGAATCATCGGCGAATGTGGCGATCACACCAGCTGGAGTGCGCAGCCGCAGGTTCTGCGGGTCAGCGTCAGCGTCAGCGAATTCTGCTGGCCATGTCCCGGCGGTGAATGACGCCATGGTCATCGCGACACTTCCGGTAATCGGCATAGCTGGGTGAGGGTGGCCCATGGAGAGCATGAGCACTTCCAGGTCCGCACCGTCTGTGCGGGAGGGTCCCACGATTCCCAGTTTGGGTACCGCACGTTCGGCTTCGCCGGCTGTGGTGGCCATTCCCATGGCCACGGCACCGGCCCGCCGTACCTGGTCCAGTTCTGCCAGGCGTGCGCGAACAGCATCGGTCCAGTCTTCATGAGGAATCTTGACGAGGCCCACGGCCTCTGCCGGGAGGATGACCGCCGGGGCACCGGCGTCGACCAAGGTCACCGGCCATGAGGTGCCGGCGACGGAGAGGTCCTCGCGGGTTCTGCCTGTCGGCAGCAGCGCTCCCAAGGTCTTTCCAGACGGTTCCACAAAGCCCAGTCCGACTTCGTATCCCGGGTACAAGGTGCCAGGGATCATTGCAGTGGGGCTCTCCGGCAGCGCGCCACCAGGGGTGGGGATACGCTGAACGATAAGCTGACCGGTATTGGTGTTATAGGTGCGAACGTAAGTCATGTCCTGGGCTAGTTCCACCCAGCCCTGCTCCACGGCATAAAGGCCGGCTGTACTTGAGCAGTTACCGCAGTTGCTGCCCCAATCGACTTTGAGCTCGTCGATCCCCACCTGGGCAAAGGTGTAGACGACGTCGATGTCTGGTTCCTCCGAGCGGGAGAGCAGCATGGCTTTGCTGGTCGTGGAGGTGGCACCACCCACGCCGTCGAGCTGCCGATGGTCGGGGCTACCATAGATGCGGGGCAGGAACTCATCCGGGGTGAGACCGGTGGCCTCTATGTCCTCGGTCTCAAACACCCAGCATTTGCTGGTGCCTCCACGGATCCAGGTTCCCGTAACCTCTGCCATATGTCCTCCATCACACTTCGCTGGGTCATAGACGAGTGTGGTGGCGACCACATATGAAATCAATGTTCATTTGCTGACTACATACGTAGTAGAACTTAACTCATGGAGAGGGCTTCTAGGATTCATGGCCCGCCCGGAGCACCTCACTACGACACGGAGGGCCACTATGGGCAGTTTTAGACTCGCTGATCCCGAGAGTGAACATTCTGGAACAGCAAGTTAGCAATAGTTTAGAATCACTAAATGCTTAACCCTCAGAGGCTTGCAATTCTTGTCCATGTTGTCGAGCACGGCTCGGTCACCGCCGCCGCAGATGAGCTCGACTACACCGCCTCAGCCGTCTCCCAACAGCTGAAGAAGCTTGAGCGTGAGGTGGATCAGCCGCTGCTCAGGCGCAGGGCTCGCGGCATCGTTCCCACTGATGCTGGCCACATTCTGGTCAACCATGCGCGAAAGGTGCTTCGCCAGCTCGATGCCGCCTCCGCAGACCTCAAGGACCTGGCTGAAGGAAACCGCGGATCGCTGATCGTCGGCGCGTTCCCGACTGTTGCAGCCTCCTTTCTGCCGGAGGTCATCGAAACCTTCAAGTCTCGCTATCCGGCGATCAACCTCGCCCTCAAGAGCGGTCGACTGGATCTGCTTATGGATGACCTGGAGCGAGGCCGCTCCCACATCGCCTTCCTCTGGGAGTACCCATGGAATCCGGTGAACATCGACGGCGCACGCGTGGAGGAACTCTTCAAAGAAGAATCGGTGATCCTGGTCTCCAGGCACCACCCACTCGCAGAGCGCGGAGAGGTGCGCCTTGAAGAGCTGCGCAACGAGTCCTGGATCGTGCGGGCCAACCGCCACCCCGTCGTCGAAGTCCTTGAGCGCGCCACAGAGAGCGCAGGCTTCCGGCCGTCCATCACGCTGTACGCCAATAACTACCAGGAAGTTCAGGCCATGGTCAGTGTCGGCATTGGGGTTGCCATGGCGCCGCGTGGAGCAGTAGCCGTACAACACCCCGATGTCCGCGTGCTGTCGCTGGGAGAGCAAGGGCCGGTCCGTTCCGTAATGATGGCTCAGCGCGAAGAACGGGTCTACTCGCCTGCCGAGGTGGCCTTCCGATCCATCCTCATGGACGTGGCGCGGCGTAAGGGCCGAGGTGTTGACACCACATAAGAGCAGTTGGCATGCTTCTTAGGTCTCTTGGTATACCCTAGGAGCCCTAATGTACACCTATACAGCAGATGTCCTCGTGGTCGGGGCCGGCAATGCAGCGATGTGCGCGGCTCATGCTGCACGAGACGAAGGTAAAACGGTCCTGATGTTGGAGGCTGCCCCGAAGGAGCAAGCAGGTGGCAACAGCTACTTCACCGCTGGTGCCACGCGAATGACCCATGAGGGTCTTGAGAGCCTGAAGGACCTGGTCGAGCCGGATGAGCGCCACAGCCGCAGTGAGGTTCCGGCTTACACAGCGGAGGACTACGCCGCCGACCTGAAGAAGGTCACCCGGGGGCGGAATGATCCTCGGATGACTGAGACACTGACATCCCGAGTCTCAGGAGATATGCGGTGGCTGAAAGCCAAGGGGATGAAGTACCGCCTTATGTACGAGCGCCAGGCATATGAGCGCCCGGATGGCAGCTTCCTCTTTTGGGGCGGCTTGCATGTGGGCAACGTCGACGGCGGTGAAGGCCTCATGCGCGATCACTTCGCCATCGCCGCAGAGTCGGGCATAGAGGTCATCTACGAAGCCCGTGCAACTCGCCTTGTGGAAGTGGCAGGTGCGGTGACCGGCGTCGTGTTCGAAAAGGACGGTGAAGAATATGCTGTTCGTGCCGAGGCAACTGTCTTGGGCAGCGGAGGCTTTGAAGCAAGCAGACAGATGCGCGCCGAACACATGGGGCAGCAGTGGTACCACGCGGTGACCCGCGGCACGCCCTTCAACACCGGCACCATGCTCGAAGAGGCCATTGCCCTGGGCGCAGCCAAGGGCGGGGACTGGTCGTCCGGCCACGCCACGCAGTGGGACGCAGGTTTCGTGGGCAATGAGTCCAACTTTGAGGTCACCAACCGTCTGACTCGGCAGAGCTACCCCCTTGGAATCATCGTAAACCGTCAAGGTCGACGATTTGTGGATGAGGGGGCAGACTTCCGCAACCTCACCTACGCCAAGTACGGCAAAGAGGTGCTCATGCAGCCTGGGGCCATCGCCTGGCAGATCTTCGATGCCCCATTGCGGCCGATGCTGCGCGCTGAGGAGTACGAGGTGCCTGGCGTGGGCGAGCACATCGCAGGCTCGCTGGAGGAGCTCGCCGCACAGACCGGCATAGACAAGACTGGGCTGGAAGAGACCATAGCGGCGTTCAACCGATCCATCGATACCTCTGCGGAGTTCGATCCCAATGTCAAAGATGGCCGAATCGCGCGTACTGCGCCGGTGAAATCGAACTGGGCCAACGCCATCTCGGAGCCACCATACTATGCCTATCCCGTCACGTGCGGTATCACCTTCACCTTCGGTGGGCTCAAAGGGGACGAATGCGCCCGTGTACTAAAGTTGGACGGGACCCCGATCCCTGGGCTCTTCGCATGCGGCGAAGCACTCGGTGGACTGTTTAGCGAGAACTATCCCGGAGGCTCTGGACTCGCTGCGGGAATCGTATTCGGACGTATTGCGGGACGGTGCGCGGCTTCATGACGAAGAACTCTCAGGTCGATGTGGTATATGACCAGCTCCGGGCCAAGATCCTCGATGGGACCTTGGCACAGGGAGACGATCTGAATGAGCGCGCCATAGCTGATCTGACGGGCACCTCTCGGACCCCGGTCCGAGAGGGAGTCGCCCGACTGATCGAAGATGGTCTGGCAGAGCGGCAAAATCGTCGTACCCGGGTGACGGTCTGGGACGAGGAACGGCTGGGCCAGTTGTATGAGACCCGCGCTCTGCTCGAGTCTGAGGCCTGCCGACTGGCGGCGATGCGTCGCAGCGAGAACACCATCATCCGTTTGGAAGCTTCCTTGGCTGAGCAGCAGGGCTTGAAAAACCCCTCATCGGAGCTGCGGCGTGACCTGAACTACCGATTCCATGAAGAGATCTGGCAGGCCTCCGGCAATCCGTTCCTGCTGGAGGCCAACCGGAAATACGGGGTGCAGTCCATGTCGGTGACACCCACCACGCTGCGCACCGATGAGAGGTGGGAGAAGTCCATCGAGGAGCATACAGAGCTCGTGCGCCATATCGATGCCCACCGGGCTGCTGAGGCCGCAGACCTCATGCGCCAGCATCTGGAGTCAGCCCTTCGCCAGCGTTGAACCGGCCCGGAGTCACCAGCTCTCCTCGTCGACCGCATGAGGACTCGCGGGCTGGGTTGTAGCCGAGGCTGGCCTCGTGTCGGCCGATGTCCTGCGGGCCACTGGTGATCTCACCTACGGGGGAAACCTTGAACCCGATATGCGGCCATGGAGTTGATCTGCTCGCTGCCGCGAAACGACGTGCTTGATCCCCAGCAGCTCTGGGGCGGCGCCGGATTGCGTACCGCGTTGTGGTGAATACGCGAATCGTGTGCTCCATTCACGACAACGGGGTACGCAATTCGACGCTGGCAGGTCAGAGCTTGGCGTGGACCTCTTCTGAGATGGCCCGCTCGAGGTCGGTGAAGGCCGTGCTGGTGGGGTCGCGCTCCTCACCGAGCTCGATGTCGACGATCCGCCGGATGTGCCCCGGAACCCCATGGGACATCCCGCCGGTCATGATGACCACGCGGTCGGCCAGCTGGACCGCCTCCTCGATGCTGTGCGTCACGAACAGCACCGTGGTCCCCACCCGGCGCCGGATATCGGCCAGGTCTGCCTGCATCTGCTCACGGGTCAGCGCGTCCAACGCCCCGAAGGGCTCATCCATCAGCATGACTGTGGGCTTATTGGCCAGCACGCGAGCGATGGCCACGCGTTGCTGCATGCCTCCGGAGAGCTGATGCGGATAGGAGGCGCGCACCCGCGTCAGTCCCACCAGCTCCAGATACTCCTGGACCCGCTCCCTACGTGCGGCCCGTCCCAGGCCGGCCTGCTTGGGACCGAACTCCACGTTCTCGGCCACGGTCAGCCAGGGGAAGAGCCCGTAGTCCTGGAAGACGAACCCGCGGTCCGGCCCCGGAGCCTTGATGGGCGCACCGTCCAGGCTGATCTCCCCTTCGGTGGGCCCCTCGAAGCCTGAGACCATGCGCAGCACGGTGCTCTTGCCGCAGCCGCTGGCCCCGACGATGGCGACCAGCTCCCCCGGAGCCGCCTCCAGGTCGAATCCGCGCATCGCCCAGGGGGCGTCCTCGCTGTACCTCTTGCCCACTCCTCGGATGGAGATGGCGCCGGTCTTCACTGATGCAGTCATGCGACCTCCTGCAGAACGGGACGACCTCGGGACAGCAGCTTCAGCAGGGCGGTGAGCAGGCGGTCGGTCAGGAAACCGAGCACGCCGATGATCACCATCCCGGCCATGATCAGGTCGATCTGGTTGAGCTGCCGGCCCTCGAAGATCATGGCGCCAAGACCGATGTTGATGCCGACCATCTCGCCGACCACGAGCAGCGCCCAGGCCAGTCCCAGCCCCACGCGCAGACCGCTGAAGATCCCGGGGATGGAGGAGGGCACGACGACGGCGACCATCCGCTTCCAGCGCGGCATGCCCAGCATGGCCGCGGCCTCCAGCAGCCGAGGCGGCACCTGGGCCACGGCTGCGGCGGTGCTGATGAGCATGGGGAAGAAGGCCGCGAGGAAGACCAGGAAGATCGCCGAGCGGTCTCCGATGCCGATGATGATCAGCGCCAACGGCGCCCAGGCGGTCACCGGGATGGGCCGGATGACGTTGATGGTGGGTTCGAAGAGCTTCATCACCAGGGCCGAGCGCCCCAGGATGACGCCGAAGGGAACGGCCAGCGCCACAGCCAGGCCGAAGCCGTAGGCCACCCGCACCAGGCTGGCCCAGATGTGCTGGTAGACCTCCCCGCTGAAGGGGCTGGGCAGCAGGCCGCCGACGAACAGGTCAGCCAGGCGCACGCCCACATCGGCCGGCGTCGGGAGCTGTGCCATGCGGATGCCGAAGGGCAGGGTCCAGCCGAACTGGACGCCCAGGTGCCAGATCAGCAGCACCGCCAGCGGGACCGGGAAGGCCAGGACCAGGCGACCCCAGCGGGGAGAGCGCAGGCGGGGCATCTGCCGTGGTGCCGGAGCCTGCGGCTCAGCGGCGGCCTCCGCGGTCTTCTCGTGGGTCAGAGTGGCGGTCATATCAGTCCACCTCGGTGACCACGTCGTCGATCTCCGGGGCCTCGTCGATCACGTCCAGCTCCACCATGTTCTCGGTGAGCGCCTCCATGCTGCTGCGGTACTCCTCATCGATCTCGGAGCCCAGCCAGATGTTCTGCACCGCCTCTTCCAGGACCTCCTCCTCGAAGCCGAACTGGGTGGCCGCGCCCTCGATCCAGACCTCCTCGTCGGACTCCAGCTCCTGAACCGCCTCAGCATGGGCATCCAGGATCTGGTCGACCAGCTCGGGATCCTCCTCAGCCAGGGTGCCGGTGGTGGCCAAGCCGATGTTCACCGAGCCCAAGGGGGTCTCATAGATGTCGCCCACCGGCTCGAAGCCGTCCAGCAGCGCCATGGAGACTCCCACCTCAGCACCGGCGAAGGCATCCACGTCTCCTGCGCTGAGTGCGTCATACATATCCGCATAGCCCAGGTTCACCAGCTCCACATCGGTGTCCGGGTCCAGCCCCTCCTCCTCGAGCAGCGTCCGCAGGGCCATCTCCTGGGAGGAGCCGGGGACGTGGGCGATCTCGCGTCCCTCGAGGTCGGCGATGCCGTCGATGTCTGCGTCTCCGATGAGGCCGCTGCCGCCGTCGGCGCCGGAGCCGATCAGCGTGACATCCTCACCCTGGGAGACGCTGGTGATGACGGTTGGGACACCGGTCAGCGCGAAGTCCACGTCTCCGGAGATCAGCGCCTGGACCTGGTCGGTGGAGTTGTCCATCGGGACCACCTCGATGGTCACACCCTCCGGGGCGAAGTCCTCATAGACGTAGGGGGCGTAGAGGTGCGGCTGGCGCTGTGTGGCCACCGTGATCACCTCGTCATCGCCTTCGGCAGATCCGTCGGGCTCACCGGTGCAGCTGACCAGCAGCATCGAGCCCATCACCGCGGCGGCGGGGAGCAGAGTGCGTGGGGATTTCATAAGGTTCTCCTCTTCTCAGGTGGTGCGGGTGTCGGTCAGATGGGAGGTCTCGGCCTCGGAACCGTCGGCGTCGTCGTCCTGCTCAGGGGTGCCCTGATCAGACGATTCCTGGAGGCGGCGCTGGGTGCCGCGGATGCCGCGGCAGAGCGCGAAGATCAGCGAGGCCAGCGCCAGGGCCAGGAAGATGCCGGAGATCGGGCGGGTGATGAACGCGGAGACCTGGTCGTCGATCTGCAGGGCGCGGATCAGCGACTGCTCCATGGTTCCGCCCAGGATCAGGCCGAGGATCATCGGCGGCAGCGGCACGCCCAGCTTCACCAGGAAGTAGCCGATGACGCCGAAGACCAGCACCAGCCAGATGTCGAAGGTCCGGTTGTTCAGGGCGAAGGCGCCGACGGCGGTCATCACCAGGACGCTGGGCACCAGCACCGCCTTGGGCACCAGGGTCACCCGGGCCAAGAAGGGCAGCAGCAGGGTCTGGATGATCAGCACCCCGACGGCTGCCACGATGATCGAAAGGTAGACGGAGTTCACCAGCACCGGCTCACGCTCGAAGAGCCCGGGACCGGGTGCGATCCCGTGCAGGATCAGCGCGCCCATCATGATCGCCTGAGCCACATCGCCGGGGATGCCCAGCGAGATGGTGGGGATGAACGCGCCGCCGGCCACGGAACTGTTGGAGGCCTCGGAGGCGACTATGCCGCCCGGGTGGCCCTTGCCGTAGCGCTCCGGTTCCTTCTTCTCTGCCTTCTGCGCGCGGTCGTAGCTGATGAAGTTGGCCGACTCCGCCCCGGCCGCGGGCAGGGTGCCCACAAAGGTGCCGATCATGGAGGAGCGGCCCACGTTGACCTTCTCCCGCCAGAGGTCTCTCAGCACGCGCGGCACGGGCAGCCGTATCTTATGCACTGAGCCGGTGCCGCGGGTGTCCACCCGCGACTCCTCCACGTTGATCAGCAGCTGGGAGACCGCGAAGAGCCCGATCAGCACCGGAATGGCGTCCAGGCCGCCGTGCAGCTGCGGGTTCTCGAAGTTGAAGCGCAGCTGGCCGGTGGGCGCCACCCCGATCATCGCGATCAGCACACCCAGCAGCCCGGAGATCAGGCCCTTGACCAGGTGATCGCCGGAGAGTCCGGCCACCAGGGTCAGCGCGAAGAGCACCAGGGAGAAGATCTCCCAGGGCCCGAAGTTCAACGTCAGCCGGCCGATCAGCGGACCGAGCAGGAACAGCACGATCGCGCCCAGGATGGTGCCGATCACCGAAGCTCCGATGCCGATGCCCAGGGCTCGGGCCGGCTCCCCGTTCTTGGTCATCGGATAGCCGTCGAAGATGGTCACCACCGAGGACGGCGTGCCGGGGATGCCCAACAACGTTCCGGCGATCAGGCCTCCGGAGAGTCCGCCGATATAGATGCCCACCATCAGCGCCAGCCCCGGGATGGGCCCCATGGCGAAGGTGAACGGGAAGGCCAGCACCAGGGCCATGGTGAAGGTGAACCCGGGGATGGAGCCGGCGATGATGCCGAAGAACACGCCGAGCATGATGCTCAGCAGCGTCATCGGCGCCAGGATCTCTCCGGCGGCGTCGAGGATGTGTACGAGGTCCATGTCTTCCTCTCCCCTAGGGCAGGAACGTGTTCAGAGCGGATTCGAACAGCCACTCCAGGCCGAACGGCAGGCCCACAGCGATGACGGCGGAGGCGATGAGGATCCCCCGTGAGTACTCCCGGATCAGCAGCGCGAAGGAGCCCAACAGAAAGGCCACCGAGGCCCAGGTGAAGCCGATACCCTCCATCAGCGCCACATAGACTCCGAATCCGGCCAGCAGCACAGGGACACGCCAGTGCAGCTTCAGAAAGTCACTGATGCCGGTCATCCGCACGGCCTTCTCGGCCTGCAGGACGCTCTGGACCAGCAGCAGCACGGACAGTCCGAAGATCAGGGCCAGGACGACGCGCGGCACGAAGGCCGGTCCCACCGGAGAGCCTCCGGAGGCCCCGGCGAGCTCGGCGGTCTCCCGCCAGAAGGCGGCCACGAGCACCATCAGCCCGACGGCGAAGACGCGATCAGCCATGCTCAGAACTCCTGCATCTCATCGGCGAGGCTGGCCATGGCCTCGTCGAGGTCATCGAGATGATCCTGGTACTCCTCCGGACCCAGGAAATGGGCGTAGGAGCCGGCCGCCTCCACCTCTTCCTGGAAGTCAGGGCTGTTGATGGCGGCCTCGAAGGCCTCGGCGATGACCTCGATGTGCTCCTCAGGCGTCCCCTCCGGGGCGAAGAAGCCGCGGTCCACGGTCAGCGTGTGGTCCACACCTTGTTCCTCCACCGTGAGCAGCTCGGGCAGGTTGTCGTCGCGGTCCTCAGCCACGATGCCCAGCGGCATGAGGCTGCCGTCCTCGATATAGCCCTGTGCGGAGGCGTAGTCACCGGTCATCCCCTGGATCTCTCCGGCGACGACGCCGGCGTACTGCGGTCCGGTGCCGTCATAGTTGACGTAGTTCAGGCTGCCCGGGTCCAACCCGGCACCGTCGAGGATCGCGGCGATGCTGTAGTGATCCTCAGAACCGGTGGTGAAGCCCCAGTTGACGTCATCGGGGTTGGCCTCCACGTGATCCAGAAAGTCCTGGAGGTCCTCGATCCCGTGCTCTTGAGCGAACTCCGTGCTGATGGAGGGCAGATGAGGGGTCACCGTGCCCAGGGCGATGGGTTCGAAGGACTCGAAGCCATAGTCGACGATCTCGTTGTGATACGCCCCGGAGATCACCTGGTGGGAGGCCAGGATGGTGTAGCCGTCCGGCGTGGAGTCCAGCACCTGGCGGGAGCCCACCGTGGCGGTGGCACCGTCCACATTGGTGGGCGTGATCTCCACGCCCAGCTCCTCGGAGGCGTGGCGGGCCATCATCCGGAACAGCTCATCGGAGCCGCCGCCGGGCGGATACGGGATGACCATCTCGATACCGGTGTTCGGGAAGTCATCCTGTGCGGTGACCTCCACGTCCCCCTCGGCGCAGGCGGACAGGGCGACCAGCGCGGCCGCCAGGGTCAGCGCGCTCAGCGGTCCGGTCTTCGGCATGGGTTCTCCTCCTCGATGGAGCAGTGTGGGAAAGGGGCTGGTGGGCTGGGTGCCGGGCCGTCGGCGTCGGGCTGGGTGCCGGCGTCGGACTGGGTGCGCTCATGGTCCGCCCAGATAGGGCGACTGGCGCAGGAAGCCGCTGGCGGGGTTGTCGTGCAGGGCCCGGGACCGTGCGGCGTTCCGGGAGGTGTTGATGTGCTGAGTGAGCACGGTCTGCGCCTGGTCATAGTCCTGCCCGTGCAGCAGCCGCAGGATCTCCAGATGCTCAGCTGTGGCGCTGGCCAGCCGATCGCTGGTGATGTAGCCGTACATGCGCAGGGCGCGGATGCGGTCGTTGACGTGGCCCAGGACGGCGACCAGCGCGGGCTCCCCGGCGGCGCCGAGCAGGCGGCTGTGGAACTTCTCGTCCTCGGCCACCAACCGGGGGCTGGCCTCCGGCGGGTGGTCCTGCAGCGCCTCCCACTCGCGGGTGAGCTCGTCCAGGGTCTGCTGGTCGTAGTCGGCGGTGCCCTCGGCGACGCGGCGGATGCCCTGCAGCTCCAGGGCCAGGCGCGCCTCATAGAGCCCGCCGAGGGTCTCCGGATCCGGGAAGACCAGGCCGAAGCCGTCGTGGTGGCGCTGGAGCAGACCTTCGGCCACGAGCCGAGCGATGCTCTCGCGCACCGGCGTCCGGGAGACCTTGAAGTGGGCGGCCACCGTCTTCTCGGTCAGTCGGTCCCAGGGGTAGACCGTGCCGGCGCGCAGGTCATCGCGCAGTGCGGCGTAGACGGTATCCGAGGCCGAGCCGGTGGCCTGCCCCCGGGCGGAGCCGACCACGGACGCTGCGGCCGTATTCGCCCCTGTCGACACATCTGTATACATGGCTACGACGCTATGGAGCGCGTGTTTCGCCGTGGTTTCTCAGTGTTGCCCCGAGGTATCGGGATCGCTACATCCGGGCTACAGAGGCTGCGTCGCCGCTGGAATCGACGGAATCTCCCGAATCGCGTACCGGAATGTGGTGAATACGGGGATCGCGTACCCGATTGTCGACAACGGGGTACGCAATTCGGCAGGAAGAGAAGGAGACTTCAGCGGCCGGCGGCGTAGCCCTGGGCCCCGCGCGGGTTGGCCGCGGCCTGGAGCCGGCCGGTCTGCGGGTCACGGGTCACACAGGAGAGCCGGCCCAGCGACCAGTCTCCGGCGCGGGTCACCTTGTGCCCGCGGCGCTCCAGCCCACTGATCAGCGCCTCGCCCAGACGGTCCTCCACCACGGCCCCGCCCGGCTCCCAGGTGCGCGGCCAGAAGGATCCCGCCCTGGAGGTGGTGTGCAGCGTGGGCGCATCGATGGCCTGCTGCGGAGTGTGCCCGCCGATCAGCATGCGCAGCAGCATCGGCAGCTGCCACTGATCCTGCTGGTCACCTCCGGGCGTGCCCAGGGCGATGGTCGGCTGGCCGTCTTTGAGCACCAGCGTGGGAGTCAGCGTGGTCCGCGGCCGCGTCCCGGGCTTCAGCGCCGAGGGCGACTTCGGGTCCAGCCAGTTCATCTGCAGCCGCGTGCCCAGGCAGAAGCCCAGTCCCGGAACCGCCGGCGAGGACTGCAGCCAGCCGCCCGAGGGCGTCGCGGAGATCATGTTCCCCCAGCGGTCCACCACGTCGATGTGGCAGGTGTCGCCGCGGCGCTCGGCCGCCTGCTCCGCAGCAGAGGACGACGACGCCGACGCCGGCCTGCTCACGGTGGGCTCCCCTGCTCCGCCGGCACCGGCCGCGGTCGGATCCTCCTGGTGCAGCGGCGGCCAGACGGCCCGGACGCCAGGGATCTGGCCGGGGCGGAACTCGTGGGAGGCCTCCTCGGTGATCAGCGCCCGGCGCTGGGCGGCATAGTCCTCGCTGAGCAGATGCTCCAGCACGCCGCTGCCAGCAGCGGCCTCGCCGTAGTAGGTGTCCCGGTCGGCCAGGGCCAGCTTCAGCGCCTCCAGGATCCGGTGGGCGCCGGCCTCCGTACCGGGATCGAGCTGATCGTCGGAGAAGCCTTCCAGAATCTTCAGCGCCTGCAGCAGCACCGGCCCCTGACCCCAGGCACCGGTCTTGGCGATGGTGTGCCCGCGGAACTCCACGGTCACCGCGGCCTCGTAGCCGGCGTCGAAGGCTGCGAAGTCCTCGGCGGTGATCACACCGGCGTAGTCGCCGCCGTCGGAATGCCGGTGGGCCTGGGCGATGAACTCGGCCGAACGCTGCGCCACCTCACCGGTCTTCCATTCGCGGCGGGCCGCCTCGATCCGCGCGACCCGGTCGACCAGACCGTCCTCGCCACCCTGCGGCTCCCCCGCACGGATGAGACCGCGCAGCACCGCAGCGTACTCCGTGTTGACAAGCAGGCGGCCGGGCTGCGGCACCTCTCCCCCGGGCATCCACAGCGCGGCGGAGCTGGGCCAGTGCTGGGTGAAGAGCTCGCTGACGCCTTCGATCAGCGAGCACATGCGCGACAGCGCAGGATAGCCGTTCTCGGCCAGGTCGATGGCATAGCTGAGCACGTCCTCGAGTTCCCAGGTGCCACGGTCCTTCAGCAGCACCAGCCAGGCATCCACGGCTCCAGGCACCGCCGCGGCCAGGCCACCGGCTCCTGGCACCTTCTCCAGGCCCAGGCTGCGGTAATGCTCCAGGCTGGCCCCGGCCGGTGCGGGACCCTGACCCATCAGGATCTGCGGCTGGGGTTCCTCCGCAGCGGCGAAGACGCCGGTCATATCGCCGGCAGGTCCGTTGAGGTGGGGCTCCACCACATGCAGCACGAAGGCTCCGGCCACGGAGGCGTCGAAGGCGTTGCCGCCGCGCTCCAGCACAGACTGGGCGGCCGCCGTGGCCAACCAGTGGGTGGAGGCTGACATCCCGAACCGCCCCTCAAGCGTGGGGCGCGTGGTCTGGTCCTCGGCGTGCATGTGGTGCATCTATAGTCCCACCCATTCTCGAGTGCCGTCGGCGAAGAACTGCTCCTTCCAGATCGGCACTTCGGCTTTGATCTCTTCCACCAGTTCTGCGCAGGCGGCGAAGGCCTCCTGCCGATGCCCGGAGGCCACGGCGGCCACCAGGGCGTGGTCGCCGATCTCCAGGGCACCAACACGGTGGCCCACCCAGAGGCGGATACTCTCATACCGGGAGGCCAGCTCCAGGGCGACCTCCTGCAGCCGCCGCTCCGCACTGGGATGGGCGGTGTAGTTCAGCTTCTGCACCGGCTGGCCGGCGTCGTGGTTGCGCACGATCCCGGAGAAGACGACGACGGCGCCCGCCCGCTGCGACCAGGCCTCGGCCTCCGCACGGGCCGGGTCCAGGGTCTCCTCGCTCAGAAAAGCGGCGACCACGCGGTCCTCTGCGCTGTCCTGGGAGTGGCCGCCGGAGAGTCCTTCACGGTTCAGCGGCGCATCACCTGAAGCCTCTGACATCCCGGTCACTCAGCGCTCCTGCGGCCGTCTCCGCCCCAGACATCGTGCTTGCGGATGTCGGCCACCTGGTCGCACAGATGCGGGAGCAGCTCCACCAGGACCTCCATGCCTTCGCGGACTGCCTTCGGGGAACCGGGCAGGTTCACGATCACGGTGCCTTCGGCCACGCCGGCGACTCCGCGGCTCAATGCGGCCAGCGCAGTGTTCTCCCTCCCGTGGGCGCGCACCGCCTCCATGATCCCGGGGACCTCCTTGTCCAGCAGCGGCTTGGTGTACTCCGGGGTGAGGTCATCCGGGGTCAGCCCGGTTCCGCCGGAGGTGATGATGACCGCGGGAGCCACCTGGACCAGCAGCTCAGAGAGTGCGGCGAGGACACCCTCGCCGTCGGGGATGATCACTGAGGGCCGGCAGCCGAAGCCGATGGACTCGGCGAACTCGGCGATCACCGGAACGGATTCGTCCTCACGGGCACCGGTGGCGGCCCGGGTGGAGACGATCACCGGGGCGATGATCCGGTCAGTACTCTCCGGAGTCTCAGTCATGCCACTCTCGCTCATACCCTGCTCAGTCATCGCGGCTCCACTCCCCACTGGCTCCGCCGCTCTTGGCCAGGACCTTCTGGTCGCTGATCACGGCAGACTTGTCTACGGCTTTGATCATGTCATAGAGGGTCAGTGCGGCTACGGAGGCGGCGGTGAGCGCCTCGATCTCAACACCGGTGCGGGAGGTGGTCTTGACCTCAGTGGTGATCAGCACGCTGGCGGCGTCGGGGACTTGGAGTTGGAAGTCCACGGTCACCTTGGCCACCGGAAGGGGGTGGCACAGCGGCACCAGCTCGGGTGTCTTCTTCGCGGCCATGATCCCGGCGATCCGGGCGGTGGCCAGGGCGTCGCCCTTGGGCAGGCCGTCCTGGCCGAGCAGGCTGACCACCTCTTCGGTGGTGGTGACCACGGCCTGGGCCCGAGCGGTGCGGGAGGTGACCTCCTTGGCGGAGACGTCCACCATATGGGCGCTGCCGTCGGAGCGGACGTGGGTCAGATGTGAGGTCTCAGCCATGAGCCCTCCTTTCGGTCAGCAGGATGGCCTCGCGGACGGTGCCGGAAGGCAGGTCTGTGTCCTCCTCGAGGATCTCCAGCAGGGCATCGGCCTGCGCCAGGTGTCCCAGCAGGTGTGAACTCGGTCCGCCCACAGTCTCCACCTCATCCTCGCCGGTGAACCGGACGCGACGGAACTGCCGCAGGCCCGCAGGCGAACTGAGCTGCTCGGTCAGCTTCACAGAGACGCGGCGCTGCGGCGGGCACACCGGACCCATGGAGGCCAGCGCAGGCCGGACCAAGGTCTCCAGGCTGACCGCGCAGCTGACCGGGTTCCCGGGCAGTGCGATCACGGCCACCGGCGGGTCCTCGCGCCCCGGGCTCTCCACATGGATCAGGCCCCAGCCCTGCGGGCCGCCGGGCTGCTGGGCCACGGAGCCGAACTCCACACCGCGGCCGCCCAGGGCCTGGCGGACCACCTCATAGGCGCCCTTGCTGATGCCGCCGGCGGTGACGATGACATGCGGGTGGTGCAGTGCCACCAGCGCCTCCAGGTTCTCCATGAACCAGCTGGGGTCATCGGTGCCCACCCGGGCGGTCTCAGCCACACAGCCGAACGTCTCCAGAGTGGCGGCGATCAGCGATGAGTTCGCGTCATAGAGCTGGCCGGGCCGCAGGTCGGAGCCCGGGGTGCGGACCTCATCTCCGGTGCTGAGCACCAGGGCCTTGGTGCGGCTGAGCAGCGGCACCTCAGTGAATCCGCAGGCGGCCAGCACGCCCAGCCGGGCGGGGGTGAGCACCATGCCCGGCTCCAGCAGGGTGTCCCCCACGGCGATGTCGGAGCCGGCCCGACGGATGAACCTCCCGGGCTCCAGGTCAGCCGGGGTCAGTCCGAGGAACTCCACGCTGGTGCCGGCCTCCAGGGGCGATTCGGCCGGTTCGGTCTGGTAGAGCTCAGTGCTCAGCAGCAGCGGCGCCTTATAGCCGAAGAAGCGGTGCTTGCGGTGGTGCGGGGCCTCCGGAGCGGCTTCGGGCTCCTCGGGCAGCTCCATGTGATCGAAGGAGCCTGCTGTGGTCTTCTCCACCGGGATGACCAGATCCGCGCCCTCTGGGATGGGGGCACCGGTCATCACCGCCATGGCGGCACCGGGTGGGAGCTCGGCGTGGTCGGAGCCGGCGGCGACGGCACCGACCAGCGGCAGCGTGGCCCGGCCGGCGTCGTCGGGGGTGATGTCGTGGATCCGCACAGCGAACCCGTCCATCTGCGAGTTGTCGAACCCGGGCAGCGGGATGGGGGCAGTGACGGTCTCAGCGGCCAGTCGGCCCACCAGCCCGCTGGTGGCGAGCTGGACGGTCTCGACGGCGCGGCTGCTGATCGCGGCACCCAGGACGTCGGTCAGCCGCTGGATGTGCGTCTCCACGGAGGCGCGTTGGGAATCGGAGGACATGGGCTCCAGTCTACGTACCGCAGCCCTTTAGACTGGAGGGATGACTGGATCGGCTGCACCCGTTGCCCTGGGGATGCCCTCGCTCCCCCGCGACGTCGAAGGGGCTGACCCTGCCCACGGCCTGGTGGACTCCTTCGGGCGCCGAGCCACGGATCTGCGGATCTCGCTGATCGATAAGTGCAATCTGCGCTGCACCTACTGCATGCCTGCCGAGGGTCTACCGTGGCTGAAGAAGGACCAGCTGATGACCCCGGATGAGATCCGGCGTCTGGTGCGGATCGGTGTGGAGACTCTGGGCATCCGGGAGCTGCGCCTGACCGGTGGTGAGCCGCTGGTCAGAGCCGATCTGCTGGAGATCATCTCTGGGCTGCGTGCCGATCACCCGGAGCTGCCGATCGCGATGACCACCAACGCGATCGGCCTGGAGAAGAAGGCCCAGGCGCTGGCCGACGCCGGACTGAGCCGGATCAACGTCTCCCTGGATTCGCTGCATCGGGAGACTTTCGCACAGCTGACCCGCCGGGATTCGCTGGACAAGGTGCTCACCGGAGTGGAGGCCGCTGCACAGGCCGGGCTGACGCCGCTGAAGATCAACGCAGTGCTGATGCGCGGGATCAACGACCAGGAGGCCCCAGAGCTGCTGGCCTGGTCCCTGGAGCAGGGCTATGAGCTGCGGTTCATCGAACAGATGCCCCTGGACGGCGAGGAGAACTGGAAGCGCGAAGGCACCGTCAGTGCCGCCGAGACCCGTGAGCTGCTGTCCCAGCGGTTCCGGCTGGTCCCGTCGCAGGAGAACCGCGACGGCGCCCCGGCCGAGCGCTTCGACGTCTATGAGCCGCACGGCAACGACAAGGACGACGATGACAAGCACGACGCCGGCGCACACGGTGCCGGTGCCTTCCTGGGAAAGGTGGGCGTGATCGCCTCGGTGACCGAGCCGTTCTGCGCCGACTGCCGGCGCACCCGCATCACCGCGGAGGGTCGGGTCATGAGCTGCCTGTTCTCCAACGAGGAGTTCGATCTGATGCACATCCTTCGGGACCCGGAGGCCACCGACGCCGATGTGGCCCAGCGGTGGGCTGAGGCGATGTGGGTCAAGCCCGCCGCCCACGGCACGGACCGGCCCGGCTTCGAGCTGGAGTCCTTCCACCGGCCGGGACGTTCGATGAGCGCGATCGGAGGCTGAGCATGAGCGCAGAGACCACAGTTCCCGACGCCGGCAGCACCACCACTGGTGCGGTCACGGTCCGCTTCTACGCCGGCGCGGCCGAGGCCGCCGGTGCCGAGGAGCGCCAGCTGCCGCTGAGCGAGGGGCAAGGGCTGGATGAGTTCCTGAGCCGACTGCCCGAGCTGATCGCGGCACCGTCGCTGGAGCGAGTGTGCTCACGCAGCTCGTTCCTGGTCAACGGCGTGCGCACCAAGCGCGAGACCGGCGCCCTCTCCCCCGGCGACCAGCTGGATGTGCTGCCCCCGTTTGCCGGGGGGTGAGGGTCAGAGGGTCCTGAGGACTGCTCGGGCTCAGCCGCACCGTTCAGTGCCTCGCGATCAGAGGGAATTCAGAATCTCCATAACGTGCCGAGAGATGTAGAGCCGCTTATAGTCGCTCTGCCCCACCTGCTCGACTAGGTTCAGCTCCTTCAGCTTGCGTACTGCATTGCTCGCCGCCTGATGAGTAACCGCGTAGCGGCGGGCGACGGTCGCCACGTCAAAGATCGGTGTCTCGATCAGATCCCCGGCGATTCGCGTGGCAATGCTCCGGTCCTTCGCTTCCCGCAGCTGGTTCAGCATGCTGTCTCGAAGCGCCAGAAGGTCCTTCATCGTATTTGTCGTAGTTTCTGCCTGCTCGGCCACACCTCGAAGAAAGAACGCCAGCCAATCGTCCATGGCTCCCCGCTGGCTGACTGCCAACAGACGATCGATATACTCATCACGTCGTGGCTCTAGCCAGGACGCCAGGTTCAGAACCGGGTAGTCGAGCAACCCTTGGTCGATGAGCTGGAGCGTGACCACCAGCCGGCCGATGCGTCCGTTTCCGTCGGAGAACGGATGTAATGTCTCAAACTGGTAATGACCGAGCGCCACCCGCACCAGAGGATGGATGCGTTCAGCAGTGTTGATCCACTTTTCCCATGATGAAACTCCTTCGTCCAACGCCTCTCCCGGCGGTGGCGGGACAAAGCGTGCGTCCTGGACGGACCGGCCGCTGCCACCGATGAATACCTGCCTCTGCCTGATCTGCCCAGAGTCGTAGGCTTCCCCTCGCGTGCCCTTGACCAAAATGAGCTGAAGCTCTTCCAGAAGTCGTCGGGAGACAGGACGAGTCTTCAACAGCTCCAGTGAACGGTCTGCTGCGTCCAAGTAGTTTCGAACTTCACGGACCTGAGCGCTTGGAGCCTTTTCATCCAGGTAGTCGGCCTCCATGACCTCTTCCAGGGACGCGTATGTCCCTTCGAGCGCCGAGGTCGAGACCGCTTCACGAGACAGGGAGGGTCGGACGAGCCGCTGTGGATTGGGAATCAGGGACAGGAATGCATTGAGCCCACCCAGCGCGCGATCTGCTTGTCCGAGCGTGAGCTGGACTTCGGGACTGAGAGCCAGCTCAAGGGGCAGATCCTCCGGGAGGAAGGCATGGGTCTCCCAGCTCTTCTGGGTTCGAGGGTCTACACCCTGGATGCGACGGAGCGCGCCTGGCGCTTCCGGGCTGAACTACTCTGGCTTCACAATGTAAGCATACGAGGGATTTACTTACATTCACAGGAGAGGAATGTAAGTCTTCTTGGAGCAGCAGGGCCACCGTCCAAGAAAAACACTAGTTTTCTTACAAAGCTCCGGATTCAGCGGCCCCGGATTCAGCGGCCCCGGATTCAGCTCGGCGCGACCACTGTCACCGCGCGCGGCGACTCCGCCATGCGGCGGCCCACGCACAGCACGTCCTCGGCGGTGACGTGGTCCAGCTGGCTGAGCGTGTCTGAGATGTCCACGAATTCGCCGCGGACCAGCTCGGCCCGGCCCAGCCGGGACATCCGCGAGGAGGTCTCCTCCATGCCAAGCACCGTGGCGCCGCGCAGCTGGCCCTTGGCGCGGGCGAGTTCTTCCTCGGTGACCGGCTCGGTGGCGATGCGTTCCAGCTCGGAGGTCAGCACGCCGGTGACCTGGTCGACCTTCTCCGGCAGGCAGCCGGCGTAGAGGCCGAAGTGGCCGGCGTCGGTGAAGGCTGCGGAGAAGGAGTAGGTGGAGTAGGCCAGGCCGCGGCGCTCGCGGACCTCTTGGAAGAGCCGGGAGGACATGCCTCCGCCCAGGACTGCATGCAGCACCGAGAGCGCGAACCGGTCTGGGTCAGAGGCTGAGCCGCCACGCCCGCCCAGGATGACCTGAGCCTGCTCGATGGGTTTGGTGATGGTCTCCACGCCTTCGCGGACCGGGATGAGCTCCTCGTGGCCCACGCGCCGCTCAGCCGGCGAACCTGGGACGCTGATGTCCCATGAGGACTTCCCCAGGGCCTCGGTGACCAGGCGGCAGAGGTGATCGTGGTCCAGGCCGCCGGCGGCGGTGATGACCAGCTCGCCGGGGGTGTACCAGCGCTTGAAATGGGCGAAGACGTCGTCGCGGGTGGCGGCATTGATCTCCTCAGGGGTGCCGCCGATGGGCCGGCCCAGCGGGTGACCGTCCATGACCTGTTCGCCGAAGCGCTCGTGGACCACATCCATCGGGTCGTCCTCGTCCATGGCGAGCTCTTCGAGGATGACCCCGCGCTCGGTCTCCATCTCTGCCGGGTCGATGGTGGCGGAGGTGACCATATCGGTCAGCACCTCCACGGCCATGGTCAGGTCCGCATCCAGCACCCGGGCGTAATAGCACGTGGACTCCTTGCCGGTCATGGCGTTGGATTCGCCGCCCACGGCATCGAAGGCCGCGGCGATGTCCAGGGCGGAGCGCTGCTGGGTGCCTTTGAACAGCAGATGCTCCAGGAAGTGGGTGGAGCCGTGCTGGTGGTCAGCCTCATCCCGGGAGCCCACTGCGATCCAGAACCCGATGGTGACCGAGCGCTGCCCGGGCATCTCCTCGGTCAGCACGCGCACTCCTGAGGGGAGGACGGTGCGCCGGACGGTGGAGCCGAGGTCGGCGTTGAGGATGCCTTCGGTATGGGGTTCGATCGTCACGCGCATAGGGAGTCAGGGTACAGGAGTCAGCGACGCCGTCCGCGTCCGGGTTCTGCACAAATGTCTCCCTTCGTGCATAGGGTGAGGTATGAGCATCCAGGACTCCCCCGCTGACCTGCCCGTCCAGAGCTCCGAGAAGGTTCTGACCACTCCGATCTTCGATGCGGTGAAGGACTCCTTCACCTTCGGCGAGCGCGGTGAGACGCTGCGCCGGGTCTACCTCAAGCACCTCAGCGCCGTAGCCGTGCTGGCGGTGGACGAGCAGGACCGGGTGCTGCTGATCAATCAGTACCGGCACCCTGTGCGGATGAAGCTCTGGGAGATCCCGGCGGGACTGCTGGATGTGGACGGCGAACCCATGCTGGAGGGAGCCCAGCGCGAGCTGGTCGAGGAGGCGGATCTGCAGGCTCAGACCTGGTCCACGCTCCTGGACTTCTACACCACCCCGGGCGCCAACAATGAGGCCATCCGCATCTACCTGGCCGAGGGCCTCACCGAGGTTCCTGAGGCTGAGCGCCATACCCGTGAGGCGGAGGAAGCCGAGATCACCACCGCCTGGTTGCCGTTGGCCGAGGCGGTGCAGGCCGTGCTCTCCGGCAGGATCCATAACCCGAGCGCGGCCAACGGCATCCTGGCGCTGCACGCAGTCCGCACCGGGGCCGGAGAGCTCCGCGAGGCCCGCGCGCCCTGGACTGATCACCCGCGGGCAGCTGAGATCCGCCCCTGAGGCTGGCTCACCAGCGGTCGACAGGGGCAGAGCTGCTCAGTCGTCGTCGTGCTTTCCGTAGATGGGCCGCAGCTCTCCGTCGGGATCCAGGCGGCGAAGGATCTGCTCGGCGATCGTGCCGAGCTGGTCCACCTGCTCCTCGGTGAGCGGGTCCAGGACATGCTCTCTGACCATCTCCACGTGCCCCGGGGCGGCGAAGCGGATCTTCTCCCACCCTTCGTCGGTGAGCCAGACATCGGTGGCCCGGCGATCTTCGGCTGAGGCGAGCCTTTCGACATAGCCGCGCTCCTCCAGCCGCTGGATCACGTGAGAGAGCCGCGGCAGCGTCGCGTTGTTGGCCTTGGCCAGGAAGCTCATCCGGACCGTGCGTCCCTCCGTCTCCGAGAGCAGGGCGAGCACTCGGTAGTCGAAGTGGGTCAGTCCGGCGTCATGGCGCAGCTGAGAGTCCAGCAGGGGCGGCAACGCCTCCAGGATGGAGGCCAGCCGGGCCCAGGAGGACAGTTCACGGGAGGAGAGCCAACGAGTGTTCACTCTCTCATTATCCCGCATCAGCTTGTAGCTACAACTATTCATGCTCTACGGTTTTCGTTGTACCTACAACCTTGGCAACACCAACGAACAGGAGAGAGCCCGTGCGCCTTCTGGTGAACCCCTCGTCCAAGAGCCCCATCCTCACCGACCTCGCCCTGCTGGTGGCACGCGTCGCCCTGGGCATCATCCTCATCGCCCACGGCTGGCAGAAGTTCGATGAGTGGACCATCGCCGGAACCGGCGACTCCTTCGCGGGCATGGGCGTGCCGGCACCGTCTGTCACGGCAGGCGTAGTGACCTTCGCCGAGCTGGTCGGCGGCGCATTGCTGATCCTGGGCGTGTTGACCCCGCTGGTGGCACTGATCAACGTGATCAGCATGCTCAGCGCCCTGTTCCTGGTGCACCTGGAGGCGGGGATCTTCGTCGACGCCGGCGGCTACGAGTTGGTCCTGGCGATCTTCGCTGGGCTGATCATCCTCACCGCCCGCGGCGCCGGCCGCTTCAGCGTGGACCGACTCCTCAACCGGGCGGCCTGACGCCTGAGCAGCACCGTTGAAGGCCAGTTGGCCTGAGCCCTTGAGGCTCGGGTCAGCTGGCTTTCTTCTGTTTGGAGCCCCCGGACTTGGAACTCCCAGACTTGGAGCCGCCGGACTTCCCAGACCCGCCGCTGCTCTTCTTCCGCCGATCGTCCACGGACTTCTTCAGCGCTTCCATAAGGTCGACGACGTTGCCCTGGCCTTCGTCCTCCTCCGGCTCGCCGAAGGTGGCCTCAGTGTCGATCTCCTCACCGTGTTCCAGCTTCTCGTCGATGAGCTCCTGGAGCTGCTCCTGGTATTCGTCGGTGAACCGCTCGGGCTCAAAGTCCTGCGAGTAGGACTCCACCAGGGAGGCCGCCATCTCCAGCTCCTTCTTGGAGACCTTGGGCTGGGGGATGTCGAAGTCGGCATCGCGCATCTCATCGGCCCAGCGCATGGTCTGCAGGATGATGACGTCGTCGCGGACCCGCAGGGCGGCCAGTCGGGTGCGGGAGCGCAGCGTGAACTTCACGACGGCGACGCGCTCGGCGTCCTCCAGGGTCCGGCGCAGCAGCACATAGGACTTCGCAGACTTTCCGGCGGGTTCCAAGAAGTAGGCCTTGTCCAGGACAAGGGTGTCGATCTGCTCCTCGGGCACGAACTGCTCGACGGCGATCTCTTTGGATTCGTCCGCCGGCAGCTCCTCCATTTCGTCTTTGGTGATGACCACCGTGGATTCGCCGTCGTCATAGGCGCGGTCGATGTTCTTGAAGTCGATCTTCTTCTCACAGACCTCACAGCGGCGCTGATAGCGGATGCGCCCGCCGTCGGCGTCGTGGACCTGATGGAGACTGACATCGTGGCTCTGCGTGGCCGAGTACAGCTTGACCGGCACGCTGACCAACCCGAAGGACACTTCCCCTGACCAGATAGCTCGCATGGGCCCATCCAAACATCCAGCGCGTAGAGTGGCGAGGGCGCATGACCTGGTCCGGCTCAGCACATCTGCAGCGCGGGCGCGGCACAACCTCAGCACTGGCGCAGCACACGACAGCACAGCAGGAAGGCTCGTGATGACCGACCGTTCGTTCTCCCTCAGCACTCAGACTCTCGGCGACGCCGATCAGACGGTGGTCTTCCTGCATGGGCTCTTCGGGCAGGGGAAGAACTTCACCCAGATCGCCAAGGCGTTGCAGCCTGAGTTCCGTTCGGTGCTGGTGGATCTGCCCAATCATGGAGATTCGGACTGGACGGAGACGTTCAGCTACATCGAGCAGGCTGACCTGGTGGCCGAGCAGCTGCGTTCCGGAGCTGCGGCCGAGGAGCCGGTGCACCTGGTGGGGCATTCGATGGGCGGCAAGGTCGCCATGTGCCTGGCGCTACGGCACCCGGAGCTGATCCGCAGCCTGGTGATCGTGGACATCTCCCCGGTGAAGCGGGAGAACATGGATGAGTTCGACCACCTGCTCGGTAACCTGCGCCAGCTGGACCTGGAGCAGCTGAGTTCACGCCGCGATGCCGACGCACAGCTGCGCGAGCCCATCCCGGAGGACATGGTGCGCGGGTTCCTGCTGCAGAGCCTGGAGAGCGGGCCCGAGGGCCTGGCCTGGAAGTCCAACCTGGACCTGCTGCACGAGAGCCTGGCGGAGATCGGCGACTTCCCCGAGTTCAGCGAGGAGCAGTACGAGGGCCCGGTGCTGTGGATCGCCGGAGCGAAGTCCGACTACGTGGAAGAACGTGCCGAGCCGGTGATGCGCGAGCTGTTCCCACGGGTCTTCCAGACCACCATCAAGAACGCCGGCCACTGGGTGCACGCGGAGCAGCCGCAGGTGTTCACCGAGGTGTTGCGGCGGTTCCTCTCCAGCTGAAGTTCAGAGCTGCTCGAGCAGCTGCACCCGCTTCTGCTCATATTCCTCAGCCGAGACGATGCCCTGGTCGTACAGGCGCTTCAAGTCCTCCAGTTTCTGGGCCACGCTCGGCTCTACCTGTTGGTCGACTGGCTGAACCGCGTCCTTCTGCAGGTGAGGATTCTTCTTGGTCAGCTTGTCTATCTTCCGCTGATACTGGTTGGCATTCGCTTCAGATGCTTTAGCCGCCCGAAGTTCAGCGGGTCCGGTGAAAATACCTCGTGCCTTCGACTGATGCTTCGCTGCCAGCTCTAGGTGACGATCTCGCTGCGCTTCCATAAGACCAAGGGCTTCCTCAGGAGTCTTGGCCCGAGCGATCTTCATGTCGGCCTTGGCCTTCGAGATATCTTCGAATCCGCGGCTCATATCCCGCAAGCCCTTCTTACCACCAAGCATCTTTCTGTCCCCTCTGTCAGTGCGATGTCTTGAAATCCTACTCACCGATCGCAGCGTGGGAATCGATATGACGAGCCGTTCAAAGGACCGGACTGTTCACCCTTGGCCCAGCACATGATTCACTGCCCCTATGGGCACACAGGAGACCGTCACCATCTCCGGGAAGAAGCTGAAGCTCACCAATCTGGACAAGGTGCTCTTCCCTGCCTCAGACACCACGAAGGCCGAGGTCATCGAGTACCTCCAGACGGTGGCGCCAGTCATGCTGCCCCATGTCCTCGGCCGTCCGGTCACGCGCAAACGCTGGCCCGACGGCGTGGGCACTGCCGATGAGCCCAATGACGCATTCTTCCGGAAGAACCTCGAGGACTCCGCACCCCGGTGGGTCCATCGCCTGGCGCTGCAGCACTCCGATCACGTGAACACCTATCCCGTGGCCATCTCAGAGGCCGAGCTGGCGTGGTTCGGGCAGGTCGCAGCCCTGGAGCTGCACGTGCCGCAGTGGCGGTTCGACGGCGAACCCAAACAGGCAGGTAAGAAGAGCCCCTCCCCTACGGAGCGCCGCAATCCCGACCGGCTGGTCCTGGACCTGGACCCTGGCCCGGGCACAGGACTGCCCGAATGCGCACAGGTGGCCCGCTGGTGCCGCGAGATCCTGGATGACATGGGCCTGCCATCGGTCCCGGTGACCTCCGGCTCGAAGGGGGTGCACCTCTACGCAGCGTTGGACGGCTCCTACACCTCAGAGCAGGTCTCCGACGTCGCCAAGGAGCTGGCGACCTCCCTGGAGAAGGATCACCCGGACGAGGTGATCAGCTCCATGAAGAAGTCCCAGCGCAAGGGCAAGGTCTTCATCGACTGGTCGCAGAACCACTGGAACAAGACCACCGTCGCCCCCTACTCGCTGCGCGGGCGCCCGGGCTCCTCGGCTGGCCCCTATGTGGCCGCGCCGCGCACCTGGGAGGAATTAGAAGACCCCGATCTGGAGCATCTGGACTTCCGCCAGGTCATGGAACGGGTAGCCGAGGGAGTCGACCCCCTGGAGGACTTCGGATCTCCGCTCTCCCCCACCGACGACCCCGAGGACCGGCTCACCACCTACCGCTCCATGCGCGACGCCGGCAAGACACCGGAACCGGTCCCCGCCGCCTCCCCCGCCGCGCGCAGCGAGGACCCCATCTTCGTGATCCAGGAGCATCACGCCACCCGCCTGCACTACGACACCCGCCTGGAGCGTGACGGTGTCCTGGTCTCCTGGGCAGTTCCGAAGGCGCCGCCGCTGAAGCAGGGAACTCAGCGACTGGCCGTGCAAACCGAGGACCATCCGCTGGAGTACGCCGAGTTCGAGGGCACCATCCCCAAGGGCGAGTACGGCGGCGGTGAGGTCACCATCTGGGACTCCGGCACCGTGGACATCGAGAAGTGGGAAGAGGCAAAGGTGGTCTTCACCCTCCACGGACAGCCCGACGGCGGCCTGGGCGGCAAGCCGCGGCGCTACGCCCTGGTGAAGGCTGGTGATGAGGACAAGCAATGGCTGATCCGCCTGATGAAGAAGCAGCCGAAGCGCTCGGAGGCTGAGAGCGCCGACAAGGAGGCGCCGTCTCAGCCGCAGGACGTGGAGTTCCCCTCCCCTATGCTCGCCACACTCGGCAAGCCCGCAGACATCCGTGGGAAGGGATGGACCTTCGAGGGCAAGTGGGACGGGTACCGGGTACTGGCCAGGGTCGACGCCGACGGCGCCACACTGCGCAGCCGCAACGGCAAAGACCTGACGGGAACCTTCCCTGAGCTCACTGAGCTGGCTGATCTCGTCCCCGAAGGAACGATCGTGGACGGCGAAGTCGTCGCGCTGAACTCGAACAGTCGTCCTGACTTCGGCCTGCTCCAGAAGCGCGGGCGGCTCACCAAGAAGCGCGAGATCGAGCAGGCCGCGAAGAAGACCCCTGTCCATTACATGCTCTTCGACGTGCTGCACGCCGCTGAGCACGGCGACCTGACGGGCGAACCTTACTCAGAACGTCGACGAATCCTCATGGACCTGGTCAGCGAGGGGCAACGTGTCCAGGCCCCGGGTGACTTGGGCGATTCCCTCGAGGAAGCCATGGAGGTCAGCGAGGAGCTGAAGCTGGAGGGGATAGTCTGCAAGCGCACTGACAGCACCTACGCCGCCGGCCGCCGGTCTGAGGACTGGGTGAAGATCAAGCACGACAACCATGCGGACGTCACCATCATCGGCTGGCGCCAGGGCAAGGGCAGCCGCAAGAACACCTTCGGTTCCCTGCTGCTGGCACTTCCCGACGACAGCGGCGAGCTCCACTACGCCGGCCGGGTCGGCGCTGGCTTCAGCGGTGCTGACTTAAAGGACCTCCGAACTCAGCTCGAGAAGCTGGTCCGCAAGACTCCCCCAGTGGACGACGTCCCCGATGAGGACTCCTCAGACGCCACTTGGGTGACCCCGAAGCTTCAGGCTGAGGTGAAGCACTCAGGCCTCACTCGCGACCACCGGCTGCGTCATCCCGCGTGGCGGACCGTGGGCACTTACTAAGAGTCCCCGGAAGCTTGTAAAGGACAAAGCCTAACGCGCGGGCACAGCCACGCGTCGTACTGCCGCATTCGAGAACACTAAAGTTGGGACTACCCTCGTGGAAATCCAATATGCCGGCGACTGGGCGCAGACGCGCGGCAATTTCCCGTAAACCGCTAGTCGGACCGAGTCATCTAGTCGCTCGCTACTTCGCGCCGCCTGTGGGTCTCATACCGTTCAGCAAACGTGTAGAGATAACTTGCTAGGGCTTCCGTGAACAGGAGCGCATCATCGGCGTCTTCACGCGCGACCGGATTAAAATCGTGCGCCCCATTATTGCCGAGGTCCTTCGCCACGGACGACCAGTCGAATAGCCTCTCATCGATGAGATCTTGTTCCCTCATCTTACGGAGCTTCTGCGCTAAAGTCCCTTCGCTAAGACCTTGTTCTTTGCAAACAAGCTCAACCGTTCTTCTCGCCATAATGACCGCAGCGGTGTTTAGACCTGAACGAAAACAAGAAATCGCTTCGTCATATGACTCCCTCACGGTCAACGGGACCGCGCGTGACAGAGCACGATGAGTTTCCGGGAAGCTCTGCACATATGGCATCTCCGCTACTGGCTCATCTTGATAATAACGCTCTCGCCAATCTGGATCACTCTCTCGAGTTAGCACATAGGGCCCCGCGCAACCAGGACACTTTCCTACGAGCCATTCATAGGGCTCAAAATCGTCCCATTCACCCTCTGGATTAACCCACCAAGATTCAATTACTTCGAGAATCACCGCTTTAGCACATGTTTGGCAGTTCCACGCGTGCCGGCCTTTTATGCTCACCCCAACCCCCGCTCTCCTATGACCTGCTCCGACCGTCCCAAGTTCATGCCTGAAACCATTTTTCAGATTCGCAGATCAGGCAATGACTTGGTGAGACGGACAGTTTCAACGCTAACCGTAGTCACCCGCTTGATGAGATCGAGAATATAGCGCGGCTCCTCATGCTCGTCGGCCCAGGCGTTCGGGTCGTTGACGATGCCGGAAGCTTTGTCCCTTTTGCCCTGGTAACGGTCGATGAGCCACTCCAGGGCACTGCGACTGCCCAGCATGTACTCGTGAGCCTCATCTGGGATGCCGGAGAGCGTGATGTTGTAGTTGTAGACCAGGCGGGTCTTATCTGCAGCGCGTGCTTTGCCGCCCCACTTCAGCTTTTCGACACGGTAGAAGCTTGCATCGTCGTCCCCCTCGAAGGCGCTCTCTTCCACGAGCGGGTAGGGGTCGACTGTCTCGTAGTTGATGTGCAGGTTGAGGAGCTTCTGACCCGTCTCTGCGAACGCCCAGAAATCAGCCGTGGACGTTGGCATCGGAAGTCGGGGAAGCTGACGCGTGAGTTCCGCTGAGAAGGTGGTCCGATACTGCTCGGAATGCAGCAGTGCGTAGACGTGGGCGAAGATAGCGTCCCCCGTGACGTCTTGCCCGAATGCATTCTGATAGCGGGAGAGCGTCTCGTCGCTGATGTTGTCGACCCGTTTGTAGCCATCAATTACCTCACCAGAATCGGAGTCCGAGAGCCCGCTGAGCAGGTCAGTCTCAGCATCCTCTATCGGCTTCCATGTGTAGCGGGGGAAGAACTGCCCAGCCTTGCCGAAAAGGTCCAGGCAGGGAATCTGGTCCGTGGCTAGGAGCGCAAATGGTTGGCCCGGGTTAATGCCGTGGAGGTAAAAACCGTAGTTTGAGTGTTCCGGAGTGGGGAACATCGAGGGAAGCTGGCTGCGTTCGTGGTTGTAACCAGCCCCGAAGAACACGTGTTGCTTCGTGAATGGTCTATAGAGGCCCACGCGGTGGCTGTCAGGAGCCATTTTCAACTCGCGGTCACGAGCAACGAAGTTCCGGAGAGACCGTGCCCACGAGATCTGGGTCGGATCTGAGAAGGACAGATGTTCGCTGAGCCAGGCAGCAACGTCTTTCTCGTTCCGTTTGGCTCTGGGTTCAGTGTGGTAGGCGTAACGGACCTCATCATAGGTCTGGGTCATCGTCACGACGTTCCGCAAGACGGCGTCGCGGGAGAAGTTGTAGACCCACGCGTCGCGGTTTGTCTGGAGCCCCGGGCTGTAGGTCTTGAACACCGGGGTCATGCCAGTGTCACCCTTCTTGTCGCCCAGCGGCAGGAGGGTGTCGAAGATGTCGCTGGATTGGTTGATCCATTCGCCCTTGGCGTTGGGTGTGATGGTTTCCCATGCGGTGGAGTCGATGGTGGATTCGCGGATTAGGCCGAGTTTCTCTTCAGTGCTCAAGAAGTCGCCGATGTCCCGGTAGTGGAGCTCGCAGTCGCCAAAGTGGTTCGGATCTTTGACGCCCACGACGATCGCCACTGTGGCTCGGCTACCGGAGCCAAAAGTTTGTCCTCCTTCCGCATAAACAGTGCGACCGTTGATTTATCTCCTCTCCCCAGGGGTTCGAGTGTTGCCGCGGAGGTTATAGACATAGAGCTGGTCGAAGTCCTCGATGAAGGTCTTGCGCAGACCATCGGCTGAGTTGGAGTCGATGTACCCACCGTTGCTGACGTAGGCGAGGATCCCCTGGTCGCCGATGCGGTCAGTGCCCCAACGTATGGCGCGGATGTATGAGTCGTAGAGGCTGTTCTTGTTCTGCCCGTGGGTCTTTGCCGCGTAGGTGGTACGGATCCGCTCATCCAGCGTCGGGTAAGACGCGTTGGCGTTGTTGTCGTTGGCCGATGTCTGCCCTGATGAGTAGGGCGGGTTACCGATGATGACCCGTATGTCGGTGGCCAGCTGGCGCTTGGCGCGTTCATTGTTGGAGGTGAAAAGCTCCAAATCGAAGGTGTTGTCTTCTTCGGTCATCTGGAAGGTGTCACCGAGGACGATCCCCTCGAACGGCCGGTAGTCAGCCTCGCCCTCCTGGGCTTTGGCCAAGCCGTGGTACGTCGCCTCGATGTTAATCGCGGCGACGTAGTAGGCCAAGAGCATGATCTCGTTGGCGTGCAGCTCATTGGCGTACTTTCGGGCCAGGTCGTGCGGAGTGATGACCCCGGACTGCAGCAGCCGGACGATGAATGTGCCGGTGCCGGTGAATGGGTCGAGGACGTGGACGCCCTCATCGGTTAGGCCGCGGTCGAAGTGCTTCTTCGAGAGGTCATCGACAGCGTGGACGATGAAATCGATGATCTCCACCGGGGTGTAGACCACTCCAAGGGCGTCGGCCTGTTTGGGGAAGGCCTTCTTGAAGAAGTCTTCGTAGAGGTCCTTGATGATCTTCTGCTTGCCCTCGGCGTTCTCGATACCTTCGGCGCGACGGGCCACGGAGGCGTAGAACTTGTTCAGCTCTGCGGTTTCGGCGTCGAGGTTGTTGCCCTCAAGAGTGTCGATCATCTCCTGCATGACCTGGGATACCGGGTTGTTCGCCGCGAAGTCATAGCCTTCGAACAGGGCAGCGAAGACCGGCTTGGTGATCAGGTGCTGGGAGAGCATCGAGATCGCGTCATCTGCGGTGATGCCTTCGTTAAGGTTGTGGCGGAGGGCTTCGACGAAGGTGTCAAACTTCTCCTCTACCTCTGGGGCGGGGTCGTTCTTCACCAGGGCGGTGATCCGTTGTGTGTGTCGGTCAGCGACGTCGGCGATGGTGCCGGCCCAGTTCTCCCAGTACTCGCGGTCGCCGACCTTCTGGACGATCTTGGCGTAGATAGCTTCTCGCCAGTTCTCCAGGCCGCTGAAGTCCAGGTCCAGTGTCAGCTGCTGGCTGGTGGTGACCGAAGCCTCGTCATCGGTCTCGTCGCCGCCGACGGAGCCGATCTCAATATTCGGTGTCTTCTCGCCCAGGTCGATCTTGTTGACCATGGCCTCGAACCGGTCATCGTGGGACCGCAGGGCGTTCAGCACCGACCAGATGACTTTGTACTTCTTGTTGTCCTTCAGCGCGGTGGCGGGGTCCTGACCCACAGGGATGCCGACAGGCAGGATGATGTAGCCGTAGTCCTTGCCCTTGGCTTTACGCATGACCCGGCCCACGGACTGGACGACATCGACCTGAGAGTTCCTGGGGTTGAGGAACAGCACCGCATCCAGACTAGGGACGTCCACGCCTTCGGAGAGGCAGCGGGCGTTGGTGAGGATCCGGCACTCGTTGTCCTCCGGCTCGGCCTCGAGCCAGTTGAGCTTGCCGGTGCGCTCAGCGACGTTCATTCCGCCGTCGACGTGCTCGGCCTGGCAGAGAAGGCCCGCGCCCTCGGTGTCGTCGGAGAGCTTGGCAGTGATGCGCTCGAACATCCCGGCCACTCTCTGGGATTCCTTGATGTTGGACGCGAAAGCCACTGCCCGCTGCATCGCCCGGACTTCGCCGGGCTGGTCGTCTTCCTTGCCACGGCGGGAGAGTCCGTTCCAACAGCCGACGACTTTGGCGACGTCGTCGATCTTCAGTTCACCGTCGTCGTCTGTCAGCAGTCCCTGAAGCTGGCGGTTCACGGAGTTTTCGTTCACCGCGAGGATGAGGACCTTGTAGTCGGTCAGCAGCCCGTGCTCGACGGCTTCGCCGAAGCCGAGCCGGTGGAACTCACGCCCGTAGAGGTTCTCATCGTCCATGGAAGCGACGACCACGGACTTCTCGTCGGCCTTCTTCTTGGCTGCGTCGTCGAAGACCCGTGGAGTGGCGGTCATGTAGAGTCGCTTTGCCCCGGCGATGTAGCTGTTGGAGTGGATCTTGGTAAAGGCCGACTCGTCTTGGCCCGCAACGGTGGCACCGGTGGTGCGGTGGGCCTCGTCGCAAATGATCATGTCGAACTCGGGGAAGCCCTGCTGCTGGGCCTGGTGGATGACCTCGATCGACTGGTAGGTCGAGAAGACCACGGTCCGGCCGGCGTAGTTAGCCCCAGCCGCGCGGCGCCGCAGCAGAGCCTCAGGATTCGTGGTGGCAGGCACGACCAGCTCCGTGGTGGAGATGTCCTCGTCCTGGTTCTTACCGACCTTCACATCCGAACAGACAGCCAGAGCCCGGAACTCCTCGGTGGAGTCCCGCTTCCACTCGCGCAGAGTCTGATCAAGCAGAGCGATAGAGGGAACCAAAAACAGCACGAACCCGCTGACTGGGGTCTGCTCCAGCATGATGTTCAGGCTGGTGTAGGTCTTGCCCGTACCGCAGGCCATGATCATCTTGCCCCGGTCCCCGTCGGCAAAACCTGCAGCGACCTCGTCAATGGCCCTCCGCTGGTACTCGAAGGGGGTCTTCTTCTGTGACTTATGGACCATCCGGTCGGGGGCTTCAATCCGGAACTCGCTCCAGTCGATGTCGGCCCGGTCCATCTGGGGCAGGTCGACCACTCGGACATTGTTCTGAGCCAAGGTCCGCTCGGCTTCACGGCCAAGCTTCAACGCAGTATGGAAGAAGATCCGGTCTTCGAACTCCTCCGGGGTGGCCTCAGCGATGAAGGACTGCACCCCGCCCTTGTCGATCGCGACGGTGGGGTCGTGGAATTTGCACTGGATCGCTGTCAGCCCACCGGTGAAGCGGTCTTTGGCCACCAGGTCGATGCCGTTGTCACGGCGGGTGCCTCGGTCGGGATAGTCCTTCCACAACCACACGTCGGAGAATTGGTCGGCCCACTCCGGAGCTGTGGTGAGGAAGGTCCGGACCAGCCGCTCGAACTTGTCGCCCCGATCACGGTAGTCGGTGTGATTCTCAAAGTAGCTCTCGAGGACGTGTCCGAGCGTGATCTCTCCTGGTGAAGCCATAGGGACCATTATGCTCAAGCTACTGAACTCGCCCGTTGTATGACGTATGAACCGTCCTGGGTTTTGTTCCGACCTACTTGATTCAGGAGGATCGGACTATGAGCAGGACCAGGACGTTCTACACCCCGGAGTTCAAGGACCGGGCAGTGCGGATGATGGAGGATCACTGCAGGA
>NZ_BMIS01000001.1 GCF_014642675.1 Nesterenkonia cremea | reverse complement strand
AGAAGGAAGCAGAAGGGACTGGGGAAGTTGACCCCCATCGCCTACGAGGAGAAACTGCTCACACAGGCGCTGACATTAGCGGCCTGAACAGGAAACCCAACCTGTCACCAGTTCCTGCATCAGCCCCACTGATCGCCGCATACGCCTGTATCGTCCGAAGACAGAGCACCACTATCGCTACAAGCCGTCAACGCCAACGACACCGCCACAGCCAGAGCCGGCCCGAACTTCAGACGGTGCGAGTTCCTCATGGTCATCACCGCGCATCCTACTGAACCCCTCATGGCCGGAACTGAACGAAGTTCTTCTGCGACGGGCCCCGCTGCCTCGCCAGTCCCATCAGATCCCACGCTGAGAGCACGTCAGACAGGCCCGCGATACGGACCCTCAACCTCTTCGATCGTGCCCTGACCTGCCTCCCGTATGCATGCGTCGATAGCTTCGCGGTCCGCTGACGCCCCGAAATCCTCCAGGGTCGCCTCAATCTGATCGGCGCGCTCCCCAGCGACATTCGGTGAAGTTTCTGAGACATACAGGAGCACCGGTTCTCCGTCACGGGAGTCAGTGGTTGCCCAGTCCGGCAAAGACTCAACGAGCGTATCCAGGTCGATATCTTCTTCCACGATCACGCGGCGCGCATCCTCCACCAGGCAGAAGAGTGAACAGTGGTATCCCCCGTAGTAGGCGCCTTCGACCTCCCGAAGCGGCACCAGCCATCGAAGCAGTCAGCTTCAGTCCCGTCCGGCTCTGGTTCTGGCTGCCCCTCGCCGCATGCCACCAGACCAATCCCGAGCAGCACTCCGACAGCGACCCCTGTGTGCGATGACCGCGCATCACTCCACCGCGTCGAAGCGCTTGGGACTGGGATTACGCACTAAATTGACATCCAGGCAAGATCAAACACAATTATGAACCTTGGAGGTCCTTGCTAAATGATTTCGCTACACACAAGCACACTCTTCACTCACCACTACCATATCCAGGCAAGTGAGTAGGTGCATTCTCCTCCATTTGCTCGGCATGCTCATCGGCAAACTCCTGAAACTTATCCTGCATTGTCTGGTGATCTGAGCAGCGACCCTTATAGATAGCACTCAACTGACCACCTTCCGTAGTGACACTGAATAGTCGATCTTCGTCCAACCCAGCCCCATACAGCATGGGGCCGCCATCTGCCCCTTCACCGTTGTTCTCGTTCTCACTGAGACCTAGCTGATTAGCAACCGCCTCAGCTCGCTCATAAAGTTCCGAGTTATCCCGATCCTCAATATCAAAGCCAACGCGGTACCGATAATGATTGTCACCACAATCCTGTGGCCTGACCTCCGCCTCAAAGTCATCTATTCCGGCTTGGCTTCCGAGATCCACAAAATGCGCCTCGCCAAAATGCTCTTGCATTGCACTAAGAACGATCTCAACTTCACGCAGCTGCTCCTGCTGGGTGTAGCCTTCATCCGCTATTAGTTCCTGACCCTCTACGTCACCGTGGTAGGCCATCGAACCCTCCTGTTCAGCCTCGGGCATCTCGTCACTGCAACCAGATATGGAGGCAACCGACAAAATGATCAGGCAAGCCATCCAGCTTTGCTTCATTGACAAATCACTCACCACGGCCAATTCGGCCCATCTGGGCTATATTCATACGAAAAATCAATAGTATCAGCTTCACCTTGAGAGATCCTCAAAATCGAGTTGAAGGACTGAGAATCCTCATCCAAGTAGCCGAACTCGCCTGAGCCATTCAAAGTCTGCTCATGACCAGTAGTTGGGTAACCCATAACATTGCCTTCACCGTCTGAAGAAAAGACATAGGCCCCGAAATCTTCCTTCGTTGGGTCATTCCGGCCAGTTCCCCAAAGACGACCCCCCTGTGCATACCAGTCCTGGCTCGCCTCTGTCGCGTACACGGCAGGCCTACCTTCAGCCGTCTGAGCGACCTCCAGATCATCAGCAGTTTCTGCAACGTCCTCAGGAATGCCCGCTGACCCGAACATAGTCAAGCTATCTACAGCATTGCCCTCGGGGATGCGTGTCAACGCGTGCGCAGCCGTGTTAGTTCCATATGAATGAGCATTTATTCGAAGCTCAGGGTCACGCCCCTGCCCTTCTGCTGTGTTATTGAATCCATTGATAGTGTGCGCTAGGTGCCACCCTCCAACATCAGCATGTTGGTCACTCAGCACATCCCCCTTGCCGATTCTCTCATCCGACCACTGAGGCGCTTCATAACCCAGCCAAGACACTACTGCATGGTCATCTCCCAGCTCCCCCTGCATGTCGTCTGCGCGATCCACTTCAGCATTCGTGTTATGCGTTCCGCTGTCCATACCAGGCACGTTGACACTTGTCGTATCCGCCTCATCTGGATTTCCCACCGAGACTGCCGCAAGCGGATCAGGATTGTCCTCTGATCGCCTACTATCATAAGTGTTCAACGAGAGAAGCATCCGACCATCGCCTTGTTTTGAATCCCGAATATCCCTCAACGCTTCCTTTTGCTTATCAGTCATGGTGTGAGAGGTCAGCAAATAGGAGAGAGCGGCCGTGTTCGCGATATCCCTCTCGGTGTAAGGGACACCCTCCGTGTTTCCAGTCAGAAGCGGAAGATGCTCGACCATCGCATCCTGCTGGTCTTCATCGAGGGCGTTGTGCCACCAATCAGCACCGTCTGGCCAGTTATCAAGTTCTTCCTGGCTGCGCGGCATCTGTGGTGATTCAACGTGGATGCGAATACCTTCAGACGCGAATTCCTCAATTTCTTCTGGGGTCATTGTAGCGAGATGATCGTAAAACGCCTCCTGGGCTGCTGCCCCAGTCTCCTCATCGAGCGTCTCGTTGTATAGGTCCATCGCTTCGTCGACGGCGTCTTGATCGTAACCGTCGCCATCACCCTGATTAGCCATGAAGGTGAAGAGGTCTCCGTCGAACGAAGAACCGGTAGAAGCCTGCACGAAAGGCGGAGTCCCTGAACCCTCCGTCGACACGTCCGGAATATCGTCGTCCACTCCGGCAGACCCGTGGAGTGACTCCAGCCGCCCTGTGATGCGGGTCGTCAGGTTGCGCCAGTCCTGGTTGAACTGCCAGACAGCCTGGTTGTGCTGTGCAATGTCCTGCCGCAGCTGGGAGTCCTCATCGGTCTCATCTTCACTGATGATCCCGAGGAAATCGATACGGGAAAGGAGGAGCCGCCCCTGAAGCATGGTCGCCTGAGTCATCAGCTCTTGCGAGGTCGTCTGCAGAGGACGCCCCTCAGTGACGAAGTCCTGCAACGCAGAGCCAGCAGAATCCATGGTGTCGGCCCAGTCCTGCACCGAATCCGGCACACTGTTCATGGCCGACCACACCGTCTCCTGAGTGTCCGGCTGCTGATACGCCGATTCCAATCCGCCCCAGGTGCTGCGCACGTCGTTCATCGACGATTCCACATCCGAAGAAGCCGTCTTCAGGCCCGAGGCTGAGTCATCGAGGTCCTCCCACGGAACATCGACCTCAGTCGGATAGAGGATGTCAGTGCTCGAAGTATCCGGAGTTCCCCAGTCTTCCATCAGGCCGCAACCGCCTCCTGCGTCGTATCCATCCCACCGTCATAGGCCGTCGCCAGTGCACTGCCGGCGTTCTCAGCCATGAGGTCGTCCTCATTGCTGATCTGCACAGATGCGATGCCCACGGCATCCGCACATGCCCCTGCATAGTTGGCCGCTTTGGTCCCCACCTCGGACCGCGTCTGCCACAGCGTCGAGAAGGCACCTGCCACATCCGTGGCGGTTCCACACTGCCCTTCGATGGAATTGCCATCGGAGGTGGCCTTACTGCCCTTCTCGGACATCGTCTCAACCTCTGGCCGCACCGTCTCCAACACGCCACGGATGCCGTCGACGTCGATGTCGTAGCTGCTCATACCGTTCCCTCTTACTCCTGTATGCCCTCGAAGAGATTGCAGGGGCGCGCCCTCACCTACAGCGCGGACGCGCCCCTGCCGATGCTGCCTCTGCCTCTGCCTCTGCCTCTGCTCAGCGGATCCCCGAAACCGCGTTCAGCGCCTGCGACCGAGCAGTCTCAGCACTGGTGTCATTCTTCTCCAACGTGTCCTTCACCAGGCGGATGATGGACTCCACCTCATCCGCGGCGCTGTTCCAGGAAGTCTCAATCGTGCGGTACTCCTCGTCCACACCATCTGCCTGGAAATCACTCATCGCCTGCTCCACCTGAGTGCGGCGGGCACCGATCTGGGCCTGCAGCTGACCGGCGATCTTGTTGATGTTGCCCTCAACATCAGCGGAGACGTTGGTGTCATAGGAAATACGGTTCACATTAGGCATCTGTCAATCCTTCCCCAGCGGCGCTCAGCCGACTGCCTTACCGAAGTTGGCTGCACCGAACTGCGCCATCGACTGTGCACCCGAGGAGTTATCAGCCAACTCCTGATCCCCAGTCTGAAACGCCAGGTCCATACCGCCCTGACCCTCCACAATCTGGCCCAGACCACGGTTGAGCTCATTGGCGACCTCATCGGCACGCAGCTTGAACTCATCGAACTTGGCTCGACCAGAACCCTGGAAGACACCCTCCAGCGGCTCCACCGCAGACACGAACTCCCGGACCAGCTGACCCAGATCCTGCTGCTCATGCGAGGTCTGCTTAGTCAGACTTGAGAGGGTCTCAGCCCCCATATCAAACACTCCGCCCATAGCGGCACGCTCCCTTCGGATATCGACTGCTCGCCTGCTGGCAACACCCATCAGGTCGACTCAGAGACAGACACCTGACCAGCATCGCGTGCACCACCCTCCCAGACTTTGCAGCAGTCAAGTCAAGCCGAGAACAGCATCCTGGGCGAATTTCCACCTCAATACCAGCTCATGTTCAGGTTCACCGGGTGTCTGCAACGCGACATTCATCTCCGCAACACAATAAGTTCATCCGATCACGCTCAGTTCGCACTCATGCCGCCCTTATGGCTACCCTGATCCGGCGAACGGCTTTACTGAGCATGCAGGGAACAGCAACGGATGACGTCTGAACACTCGCAGCGTCGCCGACGTCGTGACGCTTCTGCCAGCTTCAACGACGCGGTGATCCGCCCCCAGGAGACCTCCTCCACCTCCCCTGCCCCGATCCCGCCGGAGCAGACGCCAGCACCACAGCAGCCGGCACCGCAGAACCCCGCAGGGCAGGACTTCACACCTCAGCCCCCGGGGTTCCTCCCGCCTCAGCAGGCCCCGCAGCCCGACGCCGACGCCGGCCTCTCCCCGGAACATCAGCAGCGCCGCCGCGCACGTCGCGCCGAGTCCACGCCGCTGACCGCTCAGCCCGGCCCTCAGACGCCCCCGCAACAGCCGGGCCAGCCGGCTCCGCAGACTCAGCCCCCTCACCAGGGACAGCCGTACCCGCCACAGGCCCAACCTGCCCCGCATCATCCGCAGCCGGGCCCGCACCAGCCCCAGCAGGCACCACACCAGCCTCCGCACCAGCAGCCCGGCCCGCCGCGGGACCATGCGGCACCCTCCCTGGCTGACACTGCGGTGCGCGGCCGGCGTCGTTCCTCCCGCGCGGAGCGCTCCACCGGGCGCCGGAAGTTCCCTGTGGCCGGAGCGGTGGCCGCCGCAACGGTGCTGGCCATCGCGCTGGGCGCCGGGCTGTGGGCCTGGCCCTTCGGCGGGGATGAGGCCAGCGAGCCTGCCTCCGAGCAGGAGAACTGGATCGCCTCGGCCCCGGCGCTGAACCCCGCTGAGACCTCCCTGACCGATGCTCACACTGAGGAGCTGTGGACCCACAGGCTCAGCACCGAAGATCCCGCCTACTGGTTCGCGGCAGGCACCGTCGTCATCGACGGTGAGGAGGGCGAGGTCGTCCTGCTGGACACCGAGACCGGGGACGAGATCGTCCGCATCCCGGTGGAGGGCGAGGTCCAGCACGTGGTGGAGTTCCTCCACGAGGACACCCCCGCAGCGGGGGTCTTCACCCAGGACCAGTTCGTGGCCGTCACCGCCGAGGGTGATGACCAGAGCTGGGATCTGGAGGAGGGCGAGGTGGTCCGCGCGCCGGGCACCACCCCCATGCTCACCACCGAGGACGGTGACACCTCCGCCCTGATCATCGGAGAGGAGGACCCCGTGGAGACCGAGGGCAACCCCTCCTATATCTCCGGCGCCATCGACGACAGCCTCATCCAGGTCATCCCGGGCGAACCCCGGGTGGCCCTGCTGCCGGTGACCGCCGATGAGGACTCCCCGCCGGCCTCCGAGGAGCTGCTGCAGGCACCCACCGACGGCGCCTCCTTCCTGCGCCACCTCAGCGTGGGCACCGGCCATTCACTCAGCCTCTGGGAGGTGGACGGCGGAGAGTACCTGGTGGTCCACAGCCTGGAGGAGGAGCCGGGCACGGTGACCTCCGCTGTGGCCGCCCCGGATGAGCCTGAGGCCTGGCAGGTGGGCCGCGGCATGCAGCTGGCCGTGACCGGCCCCTACGCCTTCAGCCTGGAGACCGGCGAGCTGACCGCCCGGCACCCGGACGCCACCTTCACCGGTGCGCTGGGCCCTGCCGCTCTGGCCGAGTCCGAGGGCAGCCGCAGCTTTGTCGTGGACGGCACGCAGCACTACGAGTCGGACCGGGTCACCGGCTACTCGGAGGACAGGATCGCCCTGATCCGCCGTCCCGATGGGACCTTGGCAGCGCTGAGCGGCGACTGAGCCGCAGCAGCTGCCCAGCACACAACAGACACCGACAGACCACATCCGTACCCACGACCACGAAGGAACAGACCAGGATGAATGAGACTCATCGCCGCCGCGCCCTTGCCGCAGCCGTAGTCGCAGGGATGACCTTCCCGCTGTCGATGTCCGCGGCCGTGGGCAATCCCGAAGAGGCCGAGGAGATCGAGCAGGCCGAGCTCGAGCCCCGCGACGAGGAGCAGCCCGCCCAGTCCGATGACGACCAGGCCGACGACGCCGAGCAGGACGCTCCCGCAGACGAGGCTCCTGAGGAGGGCGCCCCCGAAGATGAGGCTCCCGAGGACTCCGAGGGCGAAGAGGCCCCGGAGGAGGGTGCCCAGGGCGAGGACGCTGAGGAAGCTCCGGAGGAAGAGCAGCAGCCCGAGGACGAGTCGCCGGAAGACGGTGCTCCCGAGGACGAAGCCCCTGAGGATGAGGCTCCTGAGGACGACGCTCCCGAGCAGGACCAGCCTGAGCAGGAGGAGCCCGGCCACCCCGAGGATGAGGGCGATGTCGAGGACTCCCCCGAGCAGGAGGAGCAGCCTGAGGACGATGCACCCGAGGAGGGCGCTCCCGAGGACGAGGCTCCTGAGCAGGAGGAGGAGCGTCCCGAGGAGGACGAGGAAGAGGACCAGGACGAGGACTCCGACGAGGAGGAGAGCCTCTGGAGCGAGCTGCCGGAGTCCTTCGACTACTTCGACGATGAGGACTGGGCGTTCTTCTACAGCAATATGGGCGACCTCTTCGCTGAGGACCGCGAGAACTGGGCCGACCTGGGCACCGGTTCGGGCCAGGTCGACTTCACCGAGGACCACACCGGCTTCTCCGTGGATGAGGCGGAGGACGGCACACCGTACAGTGTGAGCATCATCGGTCCCGACGGCACGCCTTACGGCGACACCTTCTTCGTCGAGAACGGCAAGCTCTCCGTGGACTTCGTCGAGCACTTCGGCCTGGAGCCCGGCGACTACAGCGTGGCCGTGACGAGCTCCTCGATGCCCTTCGACTACGGTGACTTCACCGTCCCGGAGCCTGAGGACGACGACGAGAGTGACGACGAGGGCTCGGAGGACGAGGGCCCCGGCCAGGGTGAGCCCCCGCATGAGGACGGCGAGCACCCGGGCCAGGGCGGCCAGGAGGACGACTTCCCCGAGGACGACGGTCAGGATGACCAGCACCCGGGTGACCAGGACGGCGGCTACCCCGGCGATGATGACCAGGAGCTGCCTGACGAGGAGTACCCCGGCCAGCAGCCGGGCGAGCATGACCCGGGGCAGGACCTGCCCGAGGGTGAGTACCCAGAGGACGGCCAGTCCGGTGAGCAGGGGCCCGGCGAGCAGCCCGAGCAGCCGGGTCAGCAGGATCCGGTCCAGGAGACCCCCGGTCAGGAGCAGCCTGAGCATGAGGCTCCCGGCCAGGAGGAGACCCCGTCCGTGCCCGAGGAGGATGACGAGGACGAGGAGGATGCTGCCCAGGACACCCCTGAGCAGGAGGACTCCGCTCCCACTGAGCCCGGCGAGGCACCCTCTGACCTGGACGCCTCTGAGGACCCAGAGGCCCTCGAGCCCGGCCAGGACCCGGACACTGAGGATGCAGCCGCCCAGGACCCCGCCGCAGGTGAGAGCCTCGAGGACGAGCGTCCCGGACAGGGCGGTCTGGAGGGCGATGTCCCGGCGGAGTCCCTGGAGCCCGGTGAGGATGAGCTCGGCGAGGACGCCCTCGGCTCCGGCCAGGGCGGCATGACCGATATGGGCCTGGAGCCCAACGATCCCCTCGAGGGCGGCCAGCAGGACGCCGCTCAGCAGGAAGAGGATGAGGAGGACGAGGACGAGTCTCCGGCGAACGAGCCGCTGGAGGATGACGAGGCCGAGAACTCCACTCCCGCCGAGCGCGACGAGCAGTCCGAGCTGGCCGAGGAGGACGCCGAGGCCATGTCCGGCTGGGAGCGTGCCTCCAGCAATGTCGGCCTGACCGTGGCCATCGCTGCAGGAGCCACCCTCTTGGGCGGATTCGTGATCTGGTACTTCGGGCGCATGGCGGGCCGCGCTGGGAGCTGATCCCCGCTGAATCCCGCAGGCCGCTTCAGGTCTTGTGGTGCCCGGGCATAATGGTGCCCCGGGAATACTCTGGAGAACGGGTGGGCCCAGACACTCTCTGGGCCCTGAGAGGATCGTGCTTGTGAGCGTCGCCGAACGGACTGTCAGGTTCACCGCAGATGGGGTGCTGACCCTCGACGGCCAGACTGTCCAGATGCCTGAGGGCGTCACGGACCCCTATGAATACTGCCTGAACATCCTGATCCATCAGGCCCATGGCAGCGGGACGTCTGTATCGGTCCAGGCCATCGACGACCCCAGCGGCGAGTCCACGTTCTTCACGGTGATGCCCAACGGCGAGGTGCGCACCCACCAGCAGCCTGCCCACAATCAGCAGGCCCAGCAGCAGAGTCAGCACCAGCAGACGCAGCGGCCCGCGCAGCACAGCGCGGCGCCGCAGCAGTCTGCCCAGCAGCCGTCATCTGCCCGGGCACCACAGGAACAGGCCCACGACGCCGACCGGGAGCCTTCCGCTCCGCCGGCACCTCCGCCGTTCGAGCCTGCCCAGCCTGAGGCTGAGCGGCGCTCTGCTGATCAACACCCGGCTGAACAGAACGGCGCTGAGCAGTACGAGCCGCAGGTGGTGGAACATGCCTCGGCCGCAGCCGATTCGGAGGAGCAGCTCTCCGCCGAGGCCGCCCTTCCCACCAGCTCCGACCAGCCCGCCGAGGTTGAGGACACTGCGGAACCCGAACCATCTGAGGCCGCACAGAGCGCTGACCAGGTCTCTTCGGAGACCCCTGCACAGCAGCCTGCTGAGCAGGAGGCTTCCGCTGCGTCACCTTCGCCTGCCCGGGCAGCTGACACTGAGCAGACATTCGCAGCAGGACACACTCCGGAGGCTGATCAGGGCTCTGCCTCCGAACAGGCCCCTGCCGCAGAGCAGTCGCGGGCTGAGCAGCAGGACAGCCCTGCAGACCCGGCCCCCGCTGAGGCCGCTGCGCCGACGGCCTCTGCAGAGACTGCTCTTCCCGAAGACCTGCAGCACACCCAGCCGCAGGAGAATCTCGGCGAGCAGGCACCTGCCGCTCCCTCCCCTGCCGAGCCGGCTGCCGCTGCGGAGCAGGACCCGCACCGCGCTGCAGAACCGCAGCCTGCGGCGTCGGACCCTGATCTGGAGACCTCACCAACCCCCGAGGCACCGGCCCCCGAATCCACCTTCCCCACCCCTGCCCGGAACCTCCCGCCGGCCGACTTCACCTTCCCCGCCGCTGATGAGCCCCTTCCCGTCCAGCCGGTGGCCGGCCCGCCGCTGGACGCCTACGGCCAGGAACCGGAGCTGGACATGGAGCCCAGCCGCCGCGAGCGCCGGCTGCGCGCCGAGCAGGAGAACTTCCTGGAGCAGGAGCGCGAACCCGACCCGGGCACCTGGGCCAAGACCGTGGAGCTGCTCACCCTCGGGCTCAACAAGGCCGGCCCCTCCGCCGAGGAGCGCGAGCAGCAGGCCCGTGCCCAGCGCATCCGCCGGCGTCTGACCGGCAGCCACAACACCGCTGTCCTGTCTCTGAAGGGTGGGATCGGCAAGACCTCCACCACTGTGGGTGTGGGCCACGCGCTGGCCGAGCACCGCGGTGACATGGTCTGCGCCGTGGACGCCAATCCGGACAGCGGCGACCTCGTGGAGCGCGCCCTGGGCGAGGCCGAGCTGCACAGCCGCAACGGGCTGACCATCGCCGACGTGGTCAACGACGCAGACCAGATCAACAGCCTCACCGGGCTGCAGAACTACCTGGAGATCTCCGACCGTCTCTACGTCCTGGCCGGTGAGCAGGACCCCGAGCTCTCCGACTCGCTCACCGCTCAGGAGTACCGCCGGGTCCAGGACCTGCTCAGCCAGTACTTCGCGGTCACCCTGACAGACTGCGGCACCGGCGTCTCTCACCCGGCCATGGAGGCGGTGCTGGAGCGCGCCGACAACATCGTCATCGCCGCCGGCTACGCCATCTCCGGAGCCGAGCGCGCCCGCCGCGTGCTCACCTGGCTGGACGACCAGGGCTACAGCCACCTGGCCGATGAGGCGATCATCGTGATCACCGATAAGGACACTGTCTCCGACCGGGTCATCCCGGAGAAGATCAACGAGATCCTCGCCGGCCTCTGCCGCGGGCTCTACGTGGTCCCGCATGACCCGGCCGTGGCGGACGGCGACAGCGTCCGGGTCGACCAGCTGAAGCCGGCCACGCTGAAGGCCTACCGCGAGATCGCCGCGGCCATCGTGGACGGCTACCCCAGCCGGGACGGTGAACGGCATGGAGCTTGAACATGATGTACGGCTCCTGGAGTCGGAGAAGGTCCGCCGGCAGCGCCTGACCGATGCTTTCGTCTACGGGACCAACCCGCATGAGCAGATGCACCGGACCAATACGGTCCGGCTCATGTTCAGCATCCTGATCGCGGCGCTGATCGCCGCCGGCTGCGTGGGAGCCTCCTTCATCATGAACATGCTCGAACAGCGCCAGCAGGAGCGCGAGCAGCGGGAGAACCCTGCCGCCGTCGTCGTGGTGGACGACGACGCCGGCGCCGCAGCTGCGCTCCCCGCGCCCCACTCCCCCGCACGCCTGACCACTGCACCCGCTGCGGAAGGAGACCTTCGGTGAGCGAGATCCATGTCTCCATGTCACATATCCGTGTGGTCGCCGAGGATCGCCGGGCCGATCTGCGCGTCCCCACCGCCGCGCCCCTGGTGGACGTCTTCCCCACTGTGCTGGAGCTGCTGGAGATCCCCGCTGAGAGCCAGCGCCGCTTCACCCTGGTCACCGAGTCCAGCAAAGAGCTGGACATGGACGCCTCGCCCCACCAGGCCAAGCTGCGCGACGGCTCCGTGCTCTACCTTCAGGAGACCGAGGCCGTCTCCCCTCCCCCAGAGGTCTACGACGTCACCACGGTGGTGGCCTCGGACCGCGACTCCCACCCGTTGGCCTGGGAGCGCCACCGCGGATGGGTGTCCGCCCTCTGCGCCGCCGTGCTGCTGACCGTGGGCGGGCTGATGAGCATCCACCACTCAGAGACCCGCAACGAGACCATCGGCGTGGGTGTGGCCGCCGCACTGCTGGCCGCCGGCGGCATCATGCTGGGCCGGGCCTTCCCCACCATCTCCCTGTACCTGCTGGGCAGCGCAGTCATCATCGGCGGCGCCCTGAGCTTCGACACCCTTGGAGCCTGGGAGGGCTCGCTGATCGCCGGCGTCGTACTGGCCGCCGCCTTCCTCGGCGCGGCGGTGGCCGGGCACCTGGCCCGCCCGAACATCGTCACCGGATCGCTGCTGCTGGCCCTGCTGGGCTCGATCCATCTGCTGCACACCTCCGGAGTCTCCACCATGCTCTCGGCGGGGATCATCGGAGTGGTGGCCCTCTACCTGATGGGTTCGGCGCCCCGGATGGCCGTGGGGCTCTCCGGGATCGACTCGCTGGACACCTCCAAGCGCAGCGGCGAGCGCATCTCCATGGCCGAGGCCGGCCAGGCCCTGCTGCGCGCCCACGGCAGCGTGGCCGGAATCTACCTGGTCATGGCCCCGGCCATCGGCGTCAGTGCGGCGGTGCTCGCCCATGACACCGAGCAGCGCATCTGGACCTTCCCGCTGTGCCTGGTGCTGACCGTGGCCCTGGCCCTGCGCGCCCAGAGCGTGCCGATGCTGCCCGAACGCCTGGCGATCAGCTTCGCCGCAGTGGGTGCAGTGCTGGGCATCACTTCCGCCGAGCTGAGCGGGGACCACCATCACTGGGCCCTGGCAGCGTTGGTCGGACTGGCCGGCGTCGTGCTGCTGCTGACCTCTGTGAGCTGGAAGGCCACCCAGGGTGCGCAGTTCCGCATCTGGGTGCGCCGCGTGGAGCTGCTCTGCGCGCTGGCCAGCGTGCCCCTGGCCCTGGGCATGACCGGACTCTACGGCGACCTCTTGGACACCTTCTGATGACTGACCAGCACAGGCCACCCTCCTCCGGCTCCGCCCGCGCACTGATGGGCTTCGGCAGCGCCACAGACACAGCGCCCGACGCCGACCCCTCACCTGCCCAGCCCCCGGAGCCCGCCCCGACACCGGCGGCGGCACCGGTGCACCGCACGCTGTCTCCTCAGCGGCTGACCCATGAGATCTACGAGTTCCTCAGCGGATCCAAGCTCTCCCGGGAGCTGCAGACCCACTGGGAGACCATCCGGAAACCCGCCGTGAGCGGACGCCGGGTGGGGCTGCACGGGCTCCACGGCGGCGTCGGGACCACCACGGCCGCCACGCTGCTGGCCCAGGCGCTCTCCTCAGTGCGCGCCGAGCCGGTGCTGATCCTGGACCTGGCAGCCCATCGCTCCACCGCCGCCCAACGTCTGGGCGCTGAGGAGCGCTCCCTGGGCAAGGTGCTCGCCCAGCTGCTGAAGCTGCCGCCCAACTCCAACCCCGAGCGCGCCCGGGAGATCCTGGGCCTGGACCAGGGCGGAGTCAGCTGCCTGAGCCTGGGTCCTGACCAGCGGTTGAAGGAGGATCACTGGCGCCGACTGATGGGGACGCTGTCGCGTTCGGTGCCCTTCACCGTGATCGATCTGGGCAGCGGATATATGACCCCGAACGCCGCCAAGGCCGCCGGGCACTGCCACACCGTCATCTCAGTCTCCGCACCGGGACGTCAGGAGCCCCAGGAGGAGCCGGATGCACATCTGGCCGATCATCTGCAGCCACGCACCCCGGTGCTGAAGCTGCTGTCGAAAAACTCCACCCGGCGGCGTCTGCTCGGCGGTCATGCCGTGACCATGCCCTGGGATCCGCGGGCCGCCCTGGACAGTGAGTGCCGGGCCGAGAAGCTGCGACGCCGCAGCCGCACCGCCCTGCTCAGACTGACCGGCCGTGCCGCGGAGGCGGTGCTGTGACCAGACAGGTCATCCACCGCCCGGCCCGCAGCACCACCCCGCCGAATATGCCTCCGGAGCATACGGTGGCCGAGCCGCCCGCCCTCTCCGGGAACACCGGCATGAACGTGATCATGCTGATCCCCATGCTGGGCGCGGCCGCCTCGGTCACGGTGATGACCATGTTCCGCGGCTCCTCCATGGCCGGCATCGGGGCGATCATGATGGTCACCACGGTGATCGCCGGCATCGCGATGATGGTCTCCCAGCGCGGCAAGTCCGCGCGGAACCGGCAGAACCAGCGCAAGCAGTACATGGACTACCTCAAGCGGCAGCGGACCTCCATGGAGGCCGATGAGGAGCGGCTGCGCGCCGAGCACCACCACGCCTATCCCGACGCCCAGCAGCTGCACCGGATCATCATGGACCCGCTGCGGCTCTGGGAACGCCGGCGCGCGTCCCAGGACGCCTACGCCCCGCGGGTGGGCACCGCCCCGCTGCCGATCAGCGACTTCCGGATCCAGGGCGACGCCGACCAGGTGGAGGCCCCAGACGCCTTCATGCTCAATGAGGCGCATCTGCTCAAGGAGCGCTTCGGCTCCATCCCGAACATGCCCTTCCTGCTGCCGCTGCGGAACGCCGGAGTGATCAGCTGCCTGGGTGACCGCGAGTCCCAGCTGCTGACCGTGCGGAACATGTTGCTGCAGCTGTGCACCACCCACTCCCCCGAGGACCTGATGGTGGTGGTCCTGACCGATCGGGCCCACCAGCAGGACTGGGACTGGGTGAAGTGGCTGCCCCACGCCCAGGGCAAGGACGCGCCGCTGACCTTCACCACCTACTCCTCCCTGGTCCAGACCCTGGCCCCGGAGCGGGAGCGGCGGATGCAGACCGTCATCGAATCCCAACAGTCCTATACCAAGATCCCCGCCGACGCCCACTCCCGGCTGCTGATCATCAGCGACCAGCCCAGCCGCGAGGCGCACTCGGTGTGGGAGGATGCCCCGGCGGATCTGGGCGGCCTGCACACCACCCATATGCACCTGCTGGCCTCCCAGGAGCTGGAGCCCGAGCGGGTGGACATGCGGGTCCGGGCCGAGGACGGGTCCATCCGCGCCTGGTACCAGGGCGCACTCCGCGAGGGCGTGTTGGATACGGTCAGCACCGACTACGCCGAGTCCATCGCCCGGCAGCTGGCCCCGCTGCGGCTCTCCGCCGACAGCCACGAGCACTCGGAGCATAAGCGTATCCAGAGCCTCTCCTCCTCCTGGGGCGTCCCCGGCTTCACCCAGAAGGAGCTGACCTCGGTGTGGGGCAAGCGCGGCACCGCCGACTTCCTGCGGGTCCCGCTGGGCGTGGACGACGATCAGGCCCCGGTCCACCTGGACCTGAAGGAGTCCGCCCAGGGCGGTATGGGACCCCACGGGCTCTGCGTGGGTGCGACCGGCTCCGGAAAGTCCGAGCTGCTGCGCACCCTGGTGCTCGCACTGATGGCCACGCACAGCCCCGAGGACCTGACCTGCATCCTGGTGGACTTCAAGGGCGGCGCCACCTTCGCGCCCTTCAAAGACGCCCCGCAGACCTCCGGTGTGATCACCAACCTGGCCGATGACACCGCCATGGTGGCCCGTATGCACGACAGCCTCCAGGGTGAGCTGATGCGGCGCCAGGAGCGGCTGAAGGAGGCCGGGAACCTGGCCAATATCACCGAGTACCGCAGGCTGCACAAGGCAGGGCAGATCGAGGGCGAACCCATGCCGCATCTGTTCGTGTGCATCGACGAGTTCGGTGAGCTCATGGCCGCCTATAACGACTTCAACGATCTGTTCCAGCAGATCGGCCGCACCGGACGCTCCCTGGGCGTGCACCTGCTGCTCTCCTCCCAGCGCCTGGAGGCCGGTACCCTGCGCGGGCTGGAGAACCACCTGTCCTACCGGATCGCGCTGCGCACCTTCTCCGAGATGGAGTCCCGGACCGCGATCAACCGTCCCGAGGCCTTCAACCTGCCCTCCCAGCCCGGTTGGGGCTACCTGAAGGTGGACACCACCGTGTTCAGGAAGTTCCGCGCCTCCTACGTCTCCGGGCCCATGCCACCCTCCGACGACGACATCGAGGGTGAGGCCGAGGAGCTGGAGGCCGACCAGATCCGCGTGGCGTCCTTCGGGCTGTTCGCCGGGTCCGGAAAGTCGATCCTGGTCGGGGACGGCGCTGGGTCTGAGGATGGTTCTGGTGAGGCTGCCGAGCCGGCGTCGGGAGCTGCTGATCCGGCGTCGGGAAGTGTTGAGAAGGAGCCGGAGAACGATCCGGCCCCGCCAGTGCCCGAGCTGGACGAGCCGATGATGGTGGACACGATGGTCGGCGAGATGGCCCCGATCCCCAGTGCAGTCTCCCCGGTGTGGCTGCCGCCGTTGCCGGACTGGATGAGCTTCGCCCAGGTCGGCTATGAGCTCGAACAGCGCGAGAGCGGCCCGGCGCTGCCCGGAAAGGGTCCGCTGGGACCGGTGGTCGGCGTCCTGGACGACCCGGCCCACCAGTGGCAGGGCCCGTGGCATCTGGACCTGACCAGTCGAGGCGGCCACATCAGCATGCAGGGCGGACCGCAGAGCGGACGCTCCACCGCACTGCGCAGCATCGGTACTGGACTGGCGCTCTGCTGCACGCCGTCCGAGGTGGCGATCTACGGGATAGACCTGACCGGCTCCGCGCTGAAGCCGCTGGAGAACCTGCCACATGTGGGCGGCGTCGCGAGCCGCAAGGAGGCCGAGAAGGCGCGGCGGACCGTGGAGGAGATCCAGCAGATGCTCGATGAGCGCGAGGCGCTCATGGCCCGGCACGGCTGGGACAGCTTCGCCGAGGTGCGCCGGGCGCGCGGCACCGAGGAGATCACCACGGATCTGGGCTGCGACGTGGTGCTGCTGGTGGACGGGTTCATCCGCACCCGCGATGAGCGCGAACCGCTGGAGGCCGGGATGAAGGACATCCTCAGCCGCGGCGCCGCCATGGGCGTGCATGTGATCGTCACCGTGAACCGTCCCGGAGATCTGCGCGCCGATGAGCAGGCCGCCTTCGGCAACTCCATCGAGTTCGCGCTCAACGAGCCGCGCGACTCGCAGATCGACCGCAAGAAGGCCGAGCAGATCACCGGCGACCGGCCCGGGCGCGCGCTGACTCAGGACAAGCTGATCGGGCACTTCGCGCTGCCCAGCCTGGAGCAGGACGCCATGGGCACCGCCGCCGAGCAGACCACGCTGGTCAACAGCCTGGACTTCGGCGAGACCCCGGTCCGGCAGGTCCGCGTGTTGCCCCAGCTGGTGGAGCACACTGCGATGGAGGTGCCGAAGAAGCCCGGCACGGTCTCCCTGGGACTGCGCGACGGCGACCTGCGGCCCGAGGAGCTGGCGCTCACCGGCCGCGACCAGGGCCTGATCATCTACGGCGACACCCAGACCGGACGCACCTCGGTGCTGGAGTCGATCGTGGTCCAGCTGATGCAGCAGTACGATCCGGCGGATATGAAGCTGGCGATCTTCGACCCGCGCCGGCTGCTGGCCGATGTGGCCCCGGAAGAGTTCGTGGGCGGCTATGCGAACAACCAGGAGATGTACGAGCGCATCCGCGGCGGGCTGGCGGCACGATTGGCCGAGCGGCGGACCATGTCGGCCGAGGACCTGGCCGAGGAGCCCCACACCTTCCTGATCGTCGATGACTACGACATCCTCAACGCCGCGATGCCGCGCCCGCTGGAGCCGCTGATGCAGCATGTGCCCAGCGCCCCGGACATCAAGTTCCACGTGGTGCTGGCCCGCCGGTACTCCGGGATCATGCATGACCCGCTCTCCGAGGCGGTGCGTGCGGTGGGCGCGCCCTCGCTGATGCTCTCCGGCGATCCCTCTGAAGGGCCCGTGGTGGGCCGCGTCCGGCCTGAGCTCATGGGCCCGGGTCGCGGCAAGCTCATGCGCCAGGGCCGCAGACCGCGCTACGTGCAGACCTACCTCTCCGAGGGGGCACCGTCCCGGCACATCGATGCCTGATGTGCGGTCAGGTGAGGTGACCGTGCGTGCCTGAGATGAGCCGCCGGCGTCGTACCCTCACCCGCGTTTTACCAACCACTTCTCAGATTACCCCTGCGGATCCGCAGGGGTAATCTGAATCTGCCTTGGTAAAACGGGGGTGCGGTGGGATGGGGCACGGTGCCGTGCGGTGGGTGCGGAACGAGGCTGGGAGAACCCCGGGGCACGCCAAAGATCACCTCTTCATCACAGATCAGCCGGGATCCGCGCCTCCGATGGGACCCGATCGCTCTGGGTTGCTAGGCTGAGCCAGACGTCACGCTGCCCGCAGGGACGGAACGGGCAGCCGCAGGAATACAGGGGATCTTGAGCAGATGAGCCACCACGGATATCCATTCGGCGACGAACAGCCGCCGGGCCAGCCGGGTCCTGCGGGCCCGCCTGCCGGTCCCCCGGCGCCTCCTCATCACGCCCAGCCGCCCCATCCTCACCAACCTCCCTATGCCCAGCCGCCGGCGCCCACCCGGAAGAAGGGCAGTGGACTGGTCTGGGCCGCCTGGGGCACTGCCCTGACCGTCGCACTGGTGGCCGGCGGGATCATCGCCTGGCAGGTCGACGAACAGCTCTACACCACCGAAGCCTCCGCGGAGAACTACTGGGAGGCCCTGCGCTCAGGCAACGGCGCCGAGGCCCTGGGTCACCTGGACTCTGTGCCTGAGGACACCGGCGGCGACGCCGTGCTCCTCGACGGCGACCCCCTCTCCTACAGTGCCTCCCTCATGGAGGGCATGAGCTTCACCGAGGGAGCCGAGAGCGCCTCGGTGACCTTCACCGCTGACGGCGAGGAGTACGAGACCACTCTGCCCGTGGTCGACGCCGGCAACCACTGGCTGATCTTCGACGACTGGAAGGTCGGCTCCCAGGCCTACACCGACCTGGAGGTGGACGTCCCCGGTGCGGAAGCCGCCGGCGTCGGGCAGATCGAGGTCAACGGTGAGCCGGTGAACCTCGAGGACGAGACCGTCACGCTGAGCGCCTTCCTGCCCAGCGTGGTGGAGTTCGGCATCGACAGCCAGTGGCTGGCCGGCACCACCACTGAGGTCCTCCTGCCGGAGGAGGACGACGACGCCGACGCCGAGCCCGCCGCTCAGGAGCTCACCCTGGAGCTGGAGGCCTCCGAGGAGGCCGAGGAGCTCCTGCACAGCGAGGTCGAGACCTTCCTGCAGGAGTGCGCCGAGCAGGAGGTGCTCATGCCCTCGGGCTGCCCGATGGGCATCGAGACCCCGCACCAGGTGGACTCGGACACGATCAGCTGGGACATGCCTGATGCCGCCGACACCTCGCTGAGCTTCGACTCCGACGGCTGGGAGGTCTCGGGTCTGGACATGACCGCCACGGTCACCTTCGAGGCCCTGGACCACCACGACGGTGAGGAGCTCGACGAGAGCCACGACGTCCCGTTCCGGCTGGACGTGCAGGTCGGTGCCGACGGCGAGGAACTCATCATCTCCGTTGCAGGTGAATGACATCGGTGAGTGAGGCAGCCCCACCGCGCGACCCCGCCGAGTCGCGGTCCCCGGTGGACCCGGTCATCCTGGAGACCTATGGGCTCAATGCTGTCCAGGTGGCCGAACGGCAGCGTCTCGACCTGGACAACGTCCAGCCGCACACCACCTCGCGGTCCATCGCGGAGATCCTCCGCACCCACCTGATGACGCTGTTCAACCTGATCATCGGCGTCTGCGCGCTGGTGATCATCATCCTGGGCCGCTGGCTGGACCTGCTCTTCGCCGTGGCCGCAGTGGCAAACGTGATCATCGGCCTGGTCCAGGAGTACAGCGCCAAGCGCAAGCTGGACGCCATCGCGCTGCTGCATCAGGACCACATCCGGGTGCTGCGCGACGGAACCCTGATGAGCATCCACCGCGAGCAGATCGTGCTGGACGATGTGGTGGAGCTGCGCCGCGGAGACCAGATCCCCGCCGACGGCATCGTCATCTCCTCCCGCGGGCTGGATGTGGACGAATCCATCCTCACCGGTGAGGCGGAACCGGTGCCCAAGCGCCGCGACGACTACATCCTCTCCGGCACGGCCGTGCTGGCCGGCACCGGGCGCTTTGTGGTGACCGCCGTGGGCGAGAAGGCCCATGCGGTGAAGATCGCCACCGAGTCCAAGCGGTACCAGAAGATCAACTCCGAACTGCGCCGGGCCCTGGAGAAGGTGGCCTTCTGGCTGTCCATGGCGCTGCTGCCGATCACCGCTGTGGTCTTCAACGGCCAGATGCAGGCCCACGGCGGCTGGTCCGAGGCCATCTCCCAGGGCTGGAGCGACGGCGCCTGGCGAGACGCCATGGTCACCGCCGTCTCCTCGGTGACCGCAATGATCCCCGCCGGCCTGGCCCTGATGACCACCATCGCCTTCGCAGTGGCCGCGGTGAAGCTGGCCCAGACCCATGTGCTCATCCAGGAGCAGCCCGCCGTGGAGATCCTGGCGCGGGTGGATGTGGTCTGCTTCGACAAGACCGGCACCCTGACCGACGGCACCATCGCCTTCCACAGTGCGGCCCCGCTGGACCGCCGCGGACTGCCCACCACCTGGGGCCAGGACCCCAGCTCCACCGCCATCGCCGGCACCGAGCCCTGGCAGCAGGTGCTGGCCTGGTTCGGCAACGATGAGCTGGCCAACCCGACGGCGGCGGCGCTGCAGGTGCCCTTCAACGCGCTGCCCCGCCACCACGCCGCCTTCCAGGTGCAGTTCTCCTCGGCCCGGCGCTGGTCTGCGGTGACATTCGCCGACGACGCCGGCGATCTGGCCGGACACTGGGTGCTCGGCGCCCCGGAGATCCTGCTGGACCCGGTGGTGGCCGGCGGCATCGAGGCAGAACAGCTCTTCGCCCACACCGATGCGATCGCCGCCCAGGGGCTGCGGACCATGGTGCTGGCCCGGGCTCCGCTCTATGAGACGGTGGTGGACGGCGCCTCCGGGCCGCTGGGCCGCGGCGAGCGCCTGCCCAACGACCTCTACCCGGTGGCGCTGCTGACCTTCAAGGAGAACGTCCGCTCCGACGCTAAGCAGACCCTGGAGTACTTCCACAGCCAGAACGTGGGGCTGAAGGTGATCTCCGGGGACCACCCGCGCACCGTGGCCGCGGTGGCCCGCGAGGTGGGGATGCACGTGGAGGGCGACGGCGTCGACGCCTCCCGCCTTCCGCAGGATCCGGAGGCGCTGCGTTCGGTGATGGCCACCCATTCGGTCTTCGGGCGCGTGACCCCGGAGCAGAAGCGGGCCATGGTGGATGCGCTCAAGGCCAATGGGCATGTGGTGGCGATGACCGGCGACGGCATCAACGACGCCCTGGCGCTGAAGAAGGCCGACCTGGGCATCGCCATGGGCAACGGCGCCCCGGCCACCAAGGCGGTCTCCCGGATGGTGCTGCTGGACGGGAAGTTCGACCGGCTGCCCGATGTCCTGGACGAGGGCCGGAAGGTCATCGCCAACACCGAGCGTGTGGCCCACCTGTTCCTGACCAAGACCGCCTATGCGGTGCTGCTGGGACTCTTCTACGCGCTGCTGTTCTGGGAGTTCCCTTTCCTGCCGCGTCAGTTCTCCACAGTGGACTTCCTGATGCTGGGCTGTCCGGCGTTCTTCCTGGCGCTGATGCCCAACACCCGCCGCTACCGGCCCGGGTTCCTGCGACGATCGGTGCTCTTCTCCATCCCCGCCTCGCTGGCGATATGCCTGGCGGTGATCCCGGTGAGCTTCTTCGGGCGGCTCTTCGGAGACGCCCCGGCAGGGATCCAGACCGCGGCCACACTGTGCCTGACCGTCGTCGGGCTGTGGGTGCTCAATGTGGCCCTGCGCCCGCTGACCCTGCCGCGGATCGTGCTGATCAGCTCGATGTATGTGCTGCTGGCGCTGGTGCTGCTGGTGCCGATCTCCCAGCAGTACCACCTCTTCGCGATGCCGAGTGCCGAACTGCTGGCGGCCACCTTCGTGGCGGCCGTACTGGGCAGCGGCCTGGTGGAGCTGGGCTGGCGCTTCTACGCCGCCAAGGTGGAGACCCCCTCAGCTTCCGCTGCCTCTACCGCCGCCCCAGCTCGTGGGTGATCAGAGGCCGGGCCAGCCGTTGGCTCGCAGGGCGGCAAAGACTTTGCACACAGCCCGCCATCCGCCGTCGACCATATCCCGCCGAGTGACCCGCACCTCTGTCCAGCCCAGAGCCGCAGCCTTATCCGGCTCTTCGCATTTGAGGGTGTAGAGGCAGGGACGGGGAGCAGCGGCGTGGCGGTGGCTGGATAGAGGTCGAGGCCTTTTCGAAGATGGAGGTTCCTACGCCTTCCACTCGAAAGACCTCGACATGCCCAAGCCTACTTTCACCTGTCCTGACCTCAACCCTTTCTGCCTGCTCGACCAGCTCGGACTCGTCGTCACCGGCCAGCAGATCCGCCGCGACGGCTCGATCCTTGAATGCCGTCTCACCCAGGATGATCCATGGTGTCGAGACTGCGGCGGTGAAGGGACTCCTCGGGGCACGGTGGTGCGGAAGTTGGCGCATCTGCCACTGGGGTGGCGGCCCACCACCCTCTGGGTCAGAGTCCGCCGGTACCGATGCGCCGACTGTGCCAGGGCCTGGCGGCAAGATACATCCCAGGCTGCGGCCCCGCGATCGAAGCTGTCTCGGCATGCGGTGCTGTGGGCGCTGAAATCAGTGGTGATCGACAGGATGTCCATCGCCCGGGTTGCTGCCGCCCTGGCCAGTTCATGGCATACCGTCAACGACGCGGTGCTGGCCACTGGCAGGGACCTGCTGATCGAAGATCCCCACCGGTTCGACGGTGTGGCCGTCATCGGAGTCGATGAGCACTGCTGGCGCCACACCGGCAGGGGTTCTCACTACGTCACCGTGGTCATCGACCTGACCCCGGTCCGCGCCGGCACCGGGCCTGCCCGGCTACTGGACAAGGTGCCGGGCCGGTCCAAGGCTGTGTTCACCACCTGGATCGACGCCCAAAACGAGGACTTCCGCAACGGCATCGAGGTCGTGGCAATGGACGGGTTCACCGGGTTCAAGACCGCCACCGCCGAAGAACTCCCCGACGCCGTGGCGGTGATGGACCCTTTCCACGTGGTCGCCCTGCCCGGCGACGCGCTGGACCAGACCAGACAACGGGTTCAACCAGAGACCACCGGCCACCGCGGCCGCACCGGTGACCCCCTCTAAGGGGCACGGAAGACCCTGCGCACCGGAGTCGATCTGCTCACCACGCGCCAGGACCACAAGCTTCAGCGCGTATTCGCTGCTGATGAGCACGTCGAAGTCGAGGCCACCTGGAGTGTGTATCAGAAGATCGTCGCCGCCTACCGCCACCCTTCTAAGAAGGACGGCAAGCAGATGCTCCAAGAGGTCATCGCCGCTCTGCGCCGCGGAGTCCCGGCCAAGCTGACCGAGCTGAAGAAGCTGGGCCGGACCCTGAACAAGCGGGCCGGCGACATCCTGGCCTACTTCGAAAGGCCCGGCACATCCAATGGACCCACCGAGGCGATCAACGGCCACCTCGAACACCTCCGCGGCACTGCCCTGGGATGCCGGAACCTGACTAACTACATCACCCGAGCGCTGCTGGACACTGGAGGATTCAGACCCCTGCTACACCCGCATCTGCAATGAGCCGCTAATCCGCGCGGGCGACATCACGCTCCACCTGATCAGGACGCGAATGGTGCTATGTCGGCATCGATCACCGCCTGCTCCAGGGACTGGCCCACCGCACGGTCCACCCAGGTGCGCGCCGCGGCCACCGCGTCGCACCTGAGCCAGACTCAGCCCGCTGTCGAAGAGCTGGCGACGCCGCACACCCGCCTCGGGCACGAAGGGTGGGGAGTCGGCGTCGGGCGTCTGTGGGCAGAGGTTCTTCCACCTCCCCATCCCAGCGCATCGGGCCGACTCGCGGGAACGAAGATCAAAATCTGTGGATAACCTCCCTGCCCCAGCCCCTGGGGGATCAGAGAAACCCATGAAAACCCACTTTTCCACCCCTTTTGGGACAGAAAAGTGGGTTTTATCGATCACCCACGCGAAAGGGAGGAGAGCAGGAGGTCGAAGAAGCGGGTGCGGTCGGCGTTCAGGGCCACTCGGGCGTTGGGATTCTGACTGCTGCGGCCGCGCAGGTCCATGATGGTCCGGCCGAAGGAGGCACCTGGGGCGATCTCCGCTGCGACGTGCATCCGGTGCAGCTCCAGCACCTCGGGATCCAACAGATAGGCGATGCACAGGGCATCATGGACCGCCGCCAGCTCATCGGCCTGATCGCATCGCCGAGCTCACGGGTCTGGATCCGCATTCCCTGGAGGATCAGCTCTCGCTGGTGCTGGCCGTGCGCGGAAGCTCATCCCTGGGTCCTGACGGCCGATCACGCCCCTGAGACTCAGCTCCTCAGCCCAACCCCAGCTCACTGCTCCAGGGGCTCTCCGGCCTGTGCGCGGCGGTAGCCCTCGGCCAGGGTCTCGTCGGTGCCCAGGCGGAACATATCTCCCGGCCCGGTCCGCACCATGGTCCGGGCACCCGGGCTCGGCAGCTCATCGCGCACCACCAGATGGCCTGCCCCGCGGATCACGGCCACCGGCCGGCCGCCTTGCCTTTGACCAGGTCTCCCATGGCGGCGAGCTCATCGGCCACGGCGATCTGCGGGGCCTCCAGCGGCCGTCCGTGCCCGTCGATGCCGCCGCGGTGATCGTGCAGCACCCGCACCCCGGCCGCACCGATGGCCAGATCGGTCTGCCCCATCCGCCAGGCTCTACCCAGTGTGTCCGAGACGATCACACCCAGCCCGACGCCGAACCGGCGGCTCAGCGCGGCCCGGATCGCCTCCGCTGAGGCGTCCGGGTCCTCGGGCAGCAGCACCGTCCCCTCGGCCGTATTGCTGGCGTCCACACCGGCCGCGGCCCCGACGATGCCCAGCCGGTTCTCCACGATCCGGGTCATCTCGGGCCCCTCGGCCCGCGGTCTGCTGGCCACCACCCGCACCGTCTCCTGGGTGATGGTCTCCTCGCGGTCCTCAGCCCGGATGATCCGGCCCTCCGCCTTGGGAGGATCTTGCTGGTGATCACCAGGACATCCCCCTCCTGCGGCTCCCGCTCGGGGCGGGCCTCGGCATGCTCGGCCAGGGCGTCCCCGAGCAGCGCGGCGAGCTCGTCACCGGGGCTGATCTCAGGGGTCCCGGGCAGAGTCCAGGCGGAGAGCCCGGCATCGTCGGCGTGATGATCCATCGCTCAGCCGTCGGCCACAGATTCATCGGCGAGGGTCAGCACCTCGTCCAGCACGTCCAGGCCGAACTCCAGCTCCTCGGCGGTCACGCTCAGCGGCGGGCAGATGTGGAAGCGGTTCATGTTCATGAACGGCAGCACCCCGCGGCGCTTGGCCTCAGCCACCATCTGGTTCATCACCGGCGCGGTCTGCCCGTAGGGCGCCAGCGGCTCACGCGTGGTCTGGTCACGCACCAGCTCCACCGCCCAGAACAGCCCGACGCCGCGCACATCGCCCACGCTGGGGTGCTTATCCTTGATCTCCTCCAGCCGGGGTGCCACCACCTCCGCGCCCAGGCGCAGGGCGTTCTCCACCATCTGCTCATCCTTCATGGCGTTGATGCCGGCCACCGCCGCCGCAGCGGCCAGCGGATGCCCCGAATAGGTCAGACCGCCCGGGTAGACCTGCTGAGCGAAGGTCCCATAGATCGCATCATCCATGGCCACACCGCCCATAGGCACGTAGCCGGAGTTCACGCCCTTGGCGAAGGTGACGATATCCGGCTCCACATCGAAGTGCTGGTGGGCGAACCACATGCCGGAACGTCCGAAGCCGGCCATGACCTCGTCCATGATCAGCACGATCCCGAACTCGTCGCAGAGCTCGCGGATCCCCTGCATATACCCCTCCGGGGGCAGGTAGATGCCGGCAGTGCCGGGGATGGCCTCCAGGATGATCGCGGCCACCTGCCCGGGGCCCTCCAGGACCACCATGTCGCGCAGATGCTGCAGCGCGCGTTCGCCCTCCTCCTTCTCACTCCAGGACTCGTCCTGCGGGCCGAAGTAGGAGCGGTAGTGGTAGGCGGGCAGGAAATGGACCACGCCGGCGTCGTCGTCGTTGGGGATCCTGCGCGGGTCACCGGTGATGTTGACCGCCAGCTGGGAGCCGCCGTGGTACGAGCGGTAGGCGGAGAAGACCTTGCGCCGGCCGGTGTGCAGCCGGGCCATCCGGACCGCATGCTCGTTGGCATCGGCCCCGCCGCCGGTGAAGAAGACGTGGTTGATGTCTGCCGGCAGCAGCTCGGTGATCAGCCGGGCCGCCTCTGAGCGTGCGTCGTTGACGTGCTGCGGGGCCACTGTGCACAGCGCCTCCGCCTGGTCCTTCACCGCCTGGACGATCTTGGGATGCTGATGCCCGGCGTTGGTGTAGATCAGCTGGGAGGTCAGGTCCAGCAGCCGGTTGCCCTCCCCGTCCCAGATCCAGGAGCCCTCGGCGTCGAGCACCGTCATCGGGTCCAGGGGCTCCTGGGCGCTCCAGGAGTGGAAGACATGGGCGCGGTCCAGCTCATAGGCGCGGCGGCCGGCGTCGATCTGCTCGGCGGTGAACTCGCGTTCCGGGAAGGTCTCGGTCATCTCAGATCCCCTTTCGGATGACTTTGTGCTTGGCAGCCTCGGCCACCGGCCGGACGATGATCTGGTCCAGGTTCACATGATGCGGCAGCGTCACCGCCGAGGCGATGACCTCGGCCACATCCTCCGCCAGAAGCGGCTTCTCGATGCCGGCATAGACCTTCTCCGCGGCGGCGGTGTCCCCGCCGAAGCGCTTGGCGGAGAACTCCTCCGTCTTGACCATACCCGGGGCCACCTCGACCACGCGGATGTTGTTCTCGGCCTCCTCCAGGCGCAGCGCCCAGGTCAGGCCGTGCTCGCCGAACTTCGCGGCGTTATAGCCCGCACCGCCCTCATAGGCCACGAGGCCGGCGGTGGAGGTCAGGTTCAGGATGGTTCCCTCCCCATGATCGCGCAGCATGGGCAGGAAGGCCTGGATCATGGTCACCGGGCCCAGCACGTTGACCTCGTACATCCAGCGCCAGTCGTCGATGTCGCCGTCGGCCACCCAGTCCATGCCGATGGCGCCGCCGGCGTTGTTGATCAGAGTGTCGATCCCGCCCTCGGCGCGGATCTTCTCGGCTGCGGCGGAGACCTGCTGCGGGTCGGTCACATCGCAGACCAGGGGGATGATGCCCTCGTTCTCGGCGAGCTCCTCCAGCTTCTCCGCGCGGCGGGCGACGGCGTATACGCGCCACCCCTCCGTGGCGAGCCTGCGGGCGGTCGCCGCGCCGATTCCTGATGATGCTCCGGTCACCAATGCTGTGCGTGTCTGAGTCATTCTGAGATCTTCGCGGGGCTGACCTGCAGGAAGAAGATGCACTGTGTCAGAACTGCGGCCCGGATTCTTACATTCTGTAAATATGGCCTGGGTACACTCTGCTTCCATGCCCCTACCCCGTACTGCGAGCGCCGAATCCGCCGGCGCCTTCAACCTCCGCGACGCCCTGGAGCTGCCCTCCCTGGCCCTGGGCAGCCCTGAGCTGCTCACCCCAAGCGCCGGTCTCGACGCCGGCATCCGCTGGGCCCACATCATCGGCCAGGACCACCCCGGCACCATGCTGCAGGGCGGGGAGCTGGTGCTCTCCACCCTGCCCAAGTTCACCGAGGACCGGCAGGACCTCACCGAGATCCTGCGCGGCTATCTTGCCGATCTGGACGGCGTCGGGGCCGCCGCCCTGGCGGTGGAGATCCTGCCGGACCGTCCGCGGCTGATCGAGGCGCTGCGCACCGTGGCGGCCGAACGTGAGGCCCAGCCCGACGCCGAGCGCCGCTTCCCGCTGTTCCTGTTCAGTCAGGTGGTGCGGTTCGTGGACATCACCGAGTCCATCCACCGCGAGCTGGTGGCCCGGCAGCTGGGCATGCGTTCCGACGGCACCACCTGGGACCCGATCGTCAGCGCCACCACCAATCTGCTCGACGATCTGGCCGCGCCCGGGGGCCTGCCGGAGCCGGAGATCACCGCCCGCGCCACCGCCCTGGGCATGCCCTCGGACGCATTGGGCACTGAGCCCAGCTTCCTTCCGCTGGTGATCCGCACTGAGCCTGCGGGTGGCATGGGCTCCTCCTCCGGTTCCCAGCTGCAGTCCCTCTCGGTGCTGATCCGCGAGACCGCCGCCAAACTGCGCCTGCCCGCCTTGGTGGGGCACCGCTCGGAGGCTGAGCTGTCCGTGCTGATCGCCCAGGGCGACCCGGCCCGGCTCTGCCGAGAGATCGCTCGAGAGATCACCCGGCGCCGCGGCCAGGAGGCTCTGCCCCGCTTCACCGTGGGCACGGCCGAGACCGCAGGCCGGGAACGGACCCTGCTCTGCGAATCGCCGGCCGGTCTGGAGGCCGCCGCCGAGGTCGCCGCCTCCGCCGCCCTGCTGACCCGCCGCTTCTCCTCCGCGGAAGAGGTGCCGGAGTCGGTCACGCTGCAGGGCTTCTGGCGTCCGGCGGACCTGGGGCTGCGCGGGCTGCTGGTGCATCTGAGCGCCGGAAGCACCCCTCACGACGCCGGCTCCCCGGTGGGCTGGTTCCTGGAGCACCAGCTGGCGCCCTTCCGGGGCGAGGAGGGCCAGCGGATGCGCGACGTCGTGCTCGCCCTGGTCCGCACCGGCGGGAACAAGGCCGAGCTGGCCCGGGAGCTGAGCATCAGCCGGCCCACGCTGTACGCACGGATCGAACGCATCGAACGCGCCGTCGGCGCGCCGCTGGCAGGGGAGACGCTGTCCGCCCTGCACGTGGCCCTGCTGCTGGACGAGCTCCGGTATCGTTGACCCGTTGCAGATCAGATCCACCGCTGCAGCGGACCAGACACCGGCCGAAGGGAAGCACCGATGTTGAGGACAGTCATGGGCGGCAAGATTCACCGCGCGTCCGTCACTCAGGCGGATCTCCACTACGTCGGTTCCCTCACCGTGGACGCCGACCTTCTCGATGCCGCGGGCATGGTGGAGGGAGAGAAGGTTCAGGTCGTCGACATCACCAACGGAGCCCGGCTGGAGACCTACACCATCGCCGGTGAGCGCGGCACCGGGGTCATCGGCATCAACGGGGCGGCGGCGCATCTGGTCAGCCCCGGCGACCTGATCATCGTCATCTCCTACCTCATGGGCACCGAGGACGAGATCGCCGAACATCAGCCGCGCGTGGTGCATGTGGACGGAGAGAACCGCATCGTCCAGCTCGGCAACGACCCCGCCGAGCCCGTCCCCGGGGCCGAAGGCCAGCTGAATCCGCGCTTCGCCGACGCGTAGCCGAATCTCAGCGTCTCTCCGCAGGGCGCCTCAGCGGGAGGCGCGCTCCAGGATGTGCTCCATGATCGCGTCGGCCACGCGGCGGGGCTCCCCGTAGGCCGGGTAGTGGAACTCGGTGATGTTGGCATACGGGTTCACCTCGAGGGCCACGGCCCCCTCGGCGCTGTCCAGGCTGGGTACCAGCAGGTCCACCGCCGCAGCGTTCAGCCCGGGGATGGACCAGAGCCCGTCCACGGCCAGATCACGGATGTCATCGCTGAGCTGGTCGGTGATGTCCACGGCCAGTCCGCCGCCGCGGACGGTATCCGCGATGGGAGTGAGCGGCTGGATCTTCCCCGCCTCCACCACAGAGGCGCGGGTGAGGCCGACCGGGGCCAGGAACTCATCGGTGACCTCCGGCTGCCGGGCGGCCAAGTAGGCGTTGGAGCTGCGACGCTCGATCTCGGCGTCGGCCAGTCCGCCCACAGTCGTGAGCCCATCGCCGACGATGTAGAAGGGCACGCGCGCCACGGCACCGGCCACGGTCTGGCCCACCACGAACACCCGCACATCCAGTCCCGGGTGATGGGCTTCCATCACCATCTGATACTTGGTCTCCGCGGTGACCGACCGGGCCGCCATCGCCTTGGCCCAGGCCTGGCGCAGCTCCGTCTCCGTGGTCACGTTGGTGGTGATGCCCTTGCCGGTCCGTCCTGAGGAGGGCTTGACCGCAACCGGCTTGCCCAACGCCTTCATGTACTTCACCGCACGGGAGAACTCCGTGGTGTTGATGGCCTTGCCCTTCGGCGTCGGGACCTCCGAGGCCTCCAGGTAACGCTTGGTCATCTGCTTGGACCGAGAGATCCGCCGCGCCTGGTGGCTGACCAGGGAGGTGATCACCGCGTCCATCCCTCCGACCACCACATCGGAGAGGAAGAAGACCCGGTTGGATTCCGAGATCTGCTTCACCGTCATGGACTTCCGGTGCGCGGCGCGCTGGATCAGCACGTCATGGGCCAGCGTCCCGGTCCAGGTCCGCAGCTGCGCCCGCCGCGGCTCGACATAGTCAAGGATGAACCGTTCCGTGGCGGTGGGGCGGGCAGCAGAGCGAGGGGCCATGGAGCAACAATAACCTTCAGTCAGCGGGAGGCGCGGATGAGCAGCTGGTCGACGATCGCCCCGGCCACATCCCGGGCCTCACCCAGTGCTGGCAGGTGATGGGTGACCACGCTGGCCTCCACGTCCAGGCTCAGCACGACGGCCTCGGCGGCCGAATCCAGCTGCGGCACCCACAGATCCACCGCACCCGCGGCCAGACCGGGCACGGACCACAGCGCATCGGCGGCCAGCTCGGTCAGGGAAGGATCCAGCAGCTCGGTGACGTCGACTGCGATCCCGCCCTCCGGGTTGGCGGGGCCGCTGCGCAGCGAGGCGAGCTGTTCGGAGTCGAGGATCTCCTCCGGGGGGAGCTGCTCCTCCAGGGCGGCCAGCGGCACATAGGCCACGGCGGCCACCACCTGCGGACCGGCCACATAGGCGCGGATGTCCAGGCCGTCGGGCAGCGGCTGATCCTCCTGCGGAACCGGCAGGTTCTGCAGCTCCAGATGTCTGCGGGTCAGCGTCTCATCAGCGGCGACCCGCCGGGCATGGGAGCTGACCAGAGTGGTCACCCGGTGGTCCATCCCACCGATCACCGTGCCGCCGAAGACGAAGACATCGGTCTGATCCACGGTGCGGACCTCCACGGTCCGACTGCTCAGCGCCTTGCGGATCAGGGCGCGGTGAGAGGGAGCTTTCTGAAGGATCCGGAGCTCCTGCAGCGAGGGGGCGACATGTCCTTCTATGAACCCGCTCAGGGCCTCCTGATTCTCCGGCATGGGACCAGAATAGTAGAGTCGGGCGCGTACCCCATCCAGAGCGGCTGAGAGATCTGGCTCGACGACGCCGCAGCAACCCGAAACGATCCGTTCGCCGGGTGCTACCGCCAGAACCGATGGAAGAGGAGCCATCATCCTATGCCTCACGCCACCACACCTTCCGGCCAGCGCGAGATCCTGTTCAACGCCTTCGACATGAACTGCGTGGTCCACCAGTCCCCCGGACTGTGGCGCCACCCGGAGGACCGCGCACGGGACTACAACACCATCGGCTACTGGACCCAAGTGGCCCAGACTCTGGAGAAGGGCCTCTTCGACGGGCTGTTCATCGCCGACGTGCTCGGCCCCTACGACGTCTTCGGCGCCTCCCCCGACGCCGCACTGCGCTCCGGTGCGCAGATCCCGCTGCAGGATCCGTTCCTGCTGGTCAGCGCGATGGCCGCCGTCACCGAGAACCTCGGCTTCGGGATCACCGCAGGGACCGCCTATGAGCACCCCTACCCCTTCTCCCGCCGGCTGGGCACCCTGGACCACCTCACCGGAGGACGTGTGGGCTGGAACGTGGTCACCGGCTACCTGCCCTCGGCCGCCCAGAACATAGGCCAGGACGACCAGATGGAGCACGACCGCCGCTACGACCACGCCGATGAGTACATGGACGTGGTCTATAAGCTGCTCGAAGGCTCCTGGGAGGACGACGCCGTGGTCGCCGATAAGGAGTCCGGCGTCTTCACCGACCCCTCCAAGGTCCACCGGATCGAACACGAGGGCGAATTCTTCAAGACCCCCGGCATCGGTGTGGTCGAACCCTCCCCGCAGCGCATGCCCGTGGTCTACCAAGCCGGCGCCTCCACCCGCGGCCGCGCCTTCGCCGGCAAGCACGCCGAAGCCGTCTTCATCAATCCGCCCACCAAGGAGCTCGCCAAAGCCTCAGTGCAGAAGATCCGACAGGCAGCCGCCGACGCCGGCCGCGACCCCTACGATGTGCGTATCTTCGCGATGCAGACCATCGTCACCGGTGCCGACGAGGCCGCCGCCCAGGCCAGATATGACGAGCTCACCCAGTACATCGACCCCGAGGGCGGCCTGGTGCTGATGTCCGGCTGGATGGGCACCGACTTCTCCCAGTTCGACCTCGACCAGCCCATCGGCGACCTCGAGTCCAACGCCATCCAGTCCGCCGTCGAGACCTTCAAGAAGGCCTCCGGGCGCGAGGACGAAGTCTGGACCGTGCGCCAGCTCGCCGAGTGGGTGGGCGTGGGCGGCTTCGGTCCCGTCATCATCGGCGACGGACCCTCAGCCGCCCAGCAGCTGATCGAGTGGCAGGAGGAGACCGACGTCGACGGCTTCAACCTCGCCTACCACATCACTCCCGGCACCTTTGAGGACATCGTCGAGCACGTAGTCCCTGAGCTCCAGCAGGCCGGCCGGTACAAGACCGAGTACCGGCCGGGGACTCTGCGGAACAAGCTCTTCGAGAAGGGCGATCACCTCCCGGAGACCCACCACGGCGCACAGTTCCAGCTGCGGCGTCGCCGGTGATCGGAGGCAACGAGGTGTGATCAGATACGCGCGTTATGACGGCGGATTCGGCGGTCATAACGCGCGTATCTGATCACACTGGATAGGGTTCAGCAGTTTCCGGCGTCGGGGGCTGCGGGCGGAGAGACCTGGACAGAGAAGGGCCGCCTTCCGCTGGATGCGGCCCTTCTCGTGTGCCGGTGGGGTCAGGAGGTCTTTTCGTCGATCTTCTCTTCGGCTTCTTCGACTGTGTCCTCGGCCTTGGCGGCGGCTTCGTCGACCTTCTGTTCGGCGTCGGCGGCTGCGTCGGTGGCCTCAGAGAGGCCGTCCTTGATCGCACCGGAGGCTGCCGTGACGGCCTCCTTGGCGCGGCCGGCCACGTCGTGGGCGACACTGTTGGCCGTCTCCTCCGCCTTCCGCACAGCGTCCTGGACCTTGGGATCGTTCCACTTCTCCTCGGCGGTCCTCTTGAAGCTGTCGAAGCTCTTCTGGCCCGACTTCGTGCCGATCACATAGCCGATCGCCACACCGGCGCCCAGTGAAAGCAGTCCCATGATCATCTCCGTTTCCTCGACGGTTTCCGTATTAAGAACCTACTGGGCGCAGTGGATCCTTGTCATCAGCTCTGCACCCTGAATCGGCCCTGGTTCTCCGACCCTGACAGATCCCTGATGTCCGGCGTATTGCAGGGGGCTGAGCGGTGGATGTGGTGCGGGCACGGAAGTTTGATCAGATACGCGCGGAATAGAGGGCCGATTCGGTAGGAATGGCGGCACTATCTGATCAAACCTGTCCGGTGCCGGGGCGGCGGACGGTGGCACGCACCGCCAGGTGGTCCGAGGGGAAGGCATTGACCCGCTGGTCCGGGATATGACGGCAGGCCCCGCCGTAGGGGGTGAAGCCCCCGTCCTGGGCGGCGTCGTCGTCATCGGCGGCATCACCGAAGTGGTCGGCATCATCAACCTCCAGGCCCAGCAGATAGATGAAGTCGATCCGGTCCCGCGGCTCCTTCTCCAGGGGCTCGATCTGGGACCAGGTGCGGCCCGGGGCAGCGTCGGGGTCCGGGTGGACCGCACGGAAGGCATCGGTGTAGCCGGCGTCGATGAACCGCTGGGTGGCCGGCCACTGCACCTGCGGGCGGTGGCTGCCGTTCCAGTCCACCGAGGAGGGGACGTTGAAGTCCCCGGCCACGATCACCGGCAGCTCTCCCAGCTCGCCCCGCAGCCGCTCGGTCTCGGCCAGGATGGCTCCGGCCTGCTGGTCCCGTTCGCGTTCCCCGTACTGGCCGAAGACCGACGCCGACTGCTCAGGCAGCTCATCGGCTCGGTACGGCCCGTAGTCCCAGGGGCCCAGGTGCACCGACCAGGCGATCACCTCGCCGATCCGCGTCTGCACCAGCGCCGCGGTGGCATAGTGGGCGGTGTCCGTGGGCAGCAGGCGCACCGGGGCAGCGCTGAGCACGGCTGTGTCGAAGTCCTGCTGCGCCACGGTCATCCCGCTGGCACGGCCCAGCTCCAGCGCCGCATCCCCGAAGCACTCCTGGGCGAAGACGATGTCGGCGGGCTGGCCGCGCAGCACCTCGGCCTGCTTCTGGCGGCCCTGATCGATCTCCGCGCCGCCGTACCAGAGGTTCCAGCAGACGAGCCGGATGGTGCGCAGCTGACGGATGGTCTCCTGGACCTTGGTGTCCTCCGGCCGCGGCTCATGATCCGGAGTGGGTGCATCCGGAGTGGGGGTGTTCGTCATCGGGAGCTGCTCCTCACGCTGCTCATACGGGGGTGCTGATGCTGACCTGGCGCAGATGGTCCAGGCGGTGGGTGACCGGCAGCCGCACTGCCTGACTCTGGTTGACCCCGACGACGGTCAGCCCGGCGCGCCGGGCCGACTCCGCACCGGCCGGGGAGTCCTCGAAGGCCACCGCCCGCCCGGGCTCGATCCCCAGACGGCCGACGGCGGTCAGGTAGAGCTCCGGCTCCGGCTTGCCGCAGAGGACATCATCCAGTGTGCAGACAGTCATGACCTTGTCCAGGATGCCCACCTCCTCCAGCATGGCACGGACATCCTGGCGCAGGCCGTTGCTGGCCACTGCCACCGGGAAGCGGGAGGCCAGCTCGGAGATCAGCTCCACCGCCCCGGGCATTGGCTCCACGCCCTGAGCCAGCAGCGCCGAATAGCGCTCGGACATCTCGGCCACGATCTGATCCACGCTCTGCGGATCGGCCTGGGCGGAGTCATCAGCCGGGGCCCTGGAAGAAGCCTGATGCCCGGTGACCTCCTTCAGACGGGCAGCCGTGTCATGAACTGACAGGCCCAGGAAGTCCTGGGGCAGCACCGCCTGGGGCCCCTCCGAGGGAACGTCCCGCTCGGCCAGCCATTCGGCGAGCATCTGCAGCCAGATGGACTCGGAGTCCACCAGCAGGCCGTCGCAGTCGAAGACGGCTCCGGCCACCTGAACCTCGCGCGGGCCCTGATGGGTCTCCAGCCTCAGCGTCAGCCCGGCCGTCAGCCCGGCGCTCACCGGGCGGCTCCCGCCTGGACGGATGCGGCGCCTGCGGCCCTGAGGCCGCCCTCGCCTGCCTCCAGGGCCGCCTCACGCTCGGCGACGTGACGCTCGGCCGCGGTGACCCGCAACGCCGGGGAGGACATGACATAGGGGCTCACCCGGGTACCCGGAGTCAGATCCGCGGCCTCAGCGGCAGAGACCGAGGTGATCAGCTCCAACGGGTTGCCCTCGGCGTCGCGCTCCTGGCTGCTGGCCCGGATGGTGGTGCGTTCACCGGTGTAGATCTGGCTGACCACGGTGCAGTCGCCGTCGGGCTCCGGAACCAGGGTGAGGTCCTCGGGACGGATGAACAGAGTGTCCAGGTCCCCGCCGGGAGCGCGGACGGGCAGGCGCCCGCCCTGGTAGTCGGCCGCGGCGCCGAGCTCGGTGACCGATCCGACGAACCGCGCCACGAACTCGGTGGCCGGATTCTGGTAGACCGCACGGGGTACATCGATCTGCTCGATGACGCCCCCGCGCAGCACGGCCACGCGGTCGGCGATGGCCAGGGCCTCCTCCTGGTCGTGGGTGACGAACATAGTGGTGATCCCCAGCTGCTGCTGCAGCCGGCGGATCTCCTCACGGATCTGGACGCGCACGATGGCGTCCAGTGCCGAGAGCGGCTCATCCAGCAGCACGACCTCCGGCTGAGTGGCCAGAGCACGGGCCAGGGCCACGCGCTGCTGCTGACCGCCGGAGAGCTGAGCCGGGAAGCGTAAGGCGAACTCGCCCAGACCGCACATCTCCAGCATGTCCTGGGCGGTGCGGCGTCGCTTCTCCCGGTCGACTTTGCGCACGCGCAGGCCGTACTCCACGTTGTCCTGGACGGTCATGTTCGGGAAGAGGCTGTAGGCCTGGAAGACCATGCCGATGCCGCGGCGGTTGGGCGGCACCTGGGTCAGCTCCCTGCCGCCCACCAGCACACGGCCGTCGGTAGGCTTCTCAAAGCCGGCCAGGATGCGCAGGGCGGTGGTCTTGCCGCAGCCGGAGGGGCCCAGCACGGTGACCAGCTCACCGGCGCCGATGGTCAGGTCCAGGTCCTGCAGCACTGTGGTGGGGCCGAAGGCCTTGGAGACCCCCTCGAGGGTCACTTCATTGGAGGCGGGTGTGGTCGCGTTCATGAGGCGAGAGCTTTCTGGGTGGTCTTCTTCTGGAGCTTCTTCTCGGCGCGGGCCGCGCGGCCTGCCGGGGCGAACCGGCCGGCCGAGAGGGTGGCCACGAGCAGCAGCCCCCAGGTGGTCATGTTCAGCAGCACGGCGATGGCCACCGAGGCCCGGAAGTTGTTGGAGGAGACATCGTCCAGCCACACCGGGATGGTCTGCTGGCTCAGCGTGGCCGCCAGGGAGTACTCGCCGAAGCACAGGGCCACGGCGAAGAACACCGAGAACAGCATGGAGCCGCGGATGTTGGGGATGACCACGCGGAAGATGGTGCCGAAGGTGCTCGAGCCCAGGATGGCCGACCCCTCCACCATCGCCTTCAGCGGGATGGTGCGCAGTCCGGCGTCGATGGAGCGGAAGGTGAACGGCAGGCAGAGCACCACATAGGTGCCCACCAGGATCAGCGGCAGGTCCGGGTTCTGCAGGAACTGGCTGATCGCGTTGGGGACCGAGCCCCTCCCCTGCCGTGCAGCCATGCCGAGCAGGGCCATCACACCGGCGGCGATGGCGATCGGCGGGACCACCAGCGGCAGGGTGCAGAGGATCTCCAGGATCGGGCGCAGCTTGGGGGCCCACAGGTGCACCGCCACCAGGGCGGGCACCAGGGTCACCACCAGGGTGATCACGGTCAGCACGGTGATGGTCAGCGTGCGGGTGGCCGCGGCGGCCAGCGAGGCGTCCTCGGTGATCACCGAATAGGCGCGCAGCGAGAACTCGCCGCCGGGGAACACCGCATAGTAGATGCTGCACAGCACCGGGATCGCGACATAGAGCGCGACGGCGGCCACCGGCACCCAGCGGGAGTGCTTCAGTGCATCCATCGGGCACTCCTCCTCTGGAGTCGGTTGAAGGCGAAGAGGGTGATCACCGCGATGGCCACCATGGTCACGCCCAAGGCCATGGCCACCTGCTGGCTGTCGCCGGCCTGGCCGAGCAGGGCACCGATGTTCAGCGGGATCAGCGGGTAGCCGCCGGCGCCGATCAGCACCGCGGCGGAGGCGTGGGTGGCGAAGGCCGCGCCGAAGCACAGGATCCAGCCTCCCAGCAGGGCCGGCATCGCGATGGGCAGTCCCACGCGGTGCCAGAAGGTCGGTGCGGAGCCGCCGAGTGCGGCGTTGGCCTCGCGCCATTCCTTCCGCAGACCCACAAAGGTGGGCAGGGTGACCATGATCATCGTGGGGATCAGGAAGTACTGGTACATGACCACCAGGCCCTGCCAGGAGTAGAGCGAGAAGCCGGTGTCGCCCAGGTTCAGCAGGCCGTATACCACGCCGGCGTTGCCCAGGGTCACGATGAAGGAGAAGGCCAACGGGGCGCCGCCGTCGTTGGCCAGCACCGAGGTGAAGACCGCCACCACCGAGTCCAGCTTCTCCGAACGGATCTGCGAGATGCAGAAGGAGGTCAGCGTTCCGATCACCGCGGCGATGGTGGAGCCCACCAGGGAGACCTGGACCGAGTTCACGATGGCGGCCGAGTGGGAACCGCTGGTCAGGGCCATGAAGTTGTCCAGCCCGACGCCGGTGCTTCCGTCCTCGGCGGTGACGGTGAAGGCGATGATGGCCATGCCCACGATGGGCACGATGAAGAACAGCAGCAGCACCAGACTCAGCGGCAGCAGCGAGAGCGTGGCCGGGGAGCGCAGCGCGGAACCGACACCCTGCCACCGGGCGCGGCTGAACAGCGAGGGGCGCTGAGCGGGCGATGCGGCGGCACCGCCCTGCTCAGCGCCGCTCTGCGTGGGGGCCGGTGCGGCGCCGGCCTGGGTCACCGGGAGACTCACTGAACGGTGCCGTCCCACTGCTCGTTGACGATGGCCTGGTTGGCCTCACGCTGCTCCAGCGTGGGCTGCGGTGCCTCGATGCCGTCCTGGCTGGGCAGCTCGGCCAGGGCCTCCTCGTCCACAGTGCCCTCGTCGATCATGGCGTCCAGGCGCACCGGGGAGACGTAGCCCTCGAGCAGGATGTTCTGGCCCTCGTCGGAGAACATGAACTCGTAGAACAGCCGGGCCACGGCCGGGTTGGGGGCGTCCTCGTTGATGGAGGCGGCGTAGAAGGAGGAGACCTGGCCGTCCTCGGGCAGGTGGATCTCCATCTCGGCGCCGGTGTCCTCCTCGAGGTCGTTGGCGATGGGCTGGAGCAGGTAGTCCCAGTCGATGACGATCGGGGTGTCCCCGGTCTCCACGGTGCCGGCGTCGGCCTCCACGGGGATCAGGTTCCCCATCTCGGAGAGCTCTCCGAAGAATTCGATGCCGGGCTCGATGTCGTCGAAGCTGCCGCCGTTGGCCTCGGCCGCGGCGTGGACGATCATGAAGGATCCCTCGGAGGCGGTGGGGCTGGAGGGCAGGGCGATCTGGCCGGAGTACTGCGGGTCCATCAGGTCTTCGAAGTTCTCCGGGCAGTCGTCCACCCGCGAAGTGTCGCAGCCGATGGCGATGGTGCCACCCAGGTGGTTGATCCAGGTGCCGGACTCGGAGATGTACTCCTCGTCGATGTCGTCGATGGTCTCCGGGGCGTACTCGGCCAGCAGTCCGTCTTCGGCGGCCTCCTCGGCGTGGCTGACGCCGGTGTCCAGGTAGTCCAGGGAATTGTCCTGACCCTGGCGGTTGACCACGGCGTTGATCAGGTCCTGGCTTGAGCCGGTGGAGGTGTCGTTGGTGATCTCGATGCCGTATTCCTCAGAGAACGCGTCGAGCAGCTCACCGTAGTTCGCCCAGTCCTCGAAGAGGCCCATGGCGTTGAGCTGCCCCTCCGTCTGAGCATCCTCGATCAGCTGGTCCATGCCGCCGCCGTCCTCCACGGAGGTGGCCTCGCGCCAATTGGCGGAGGCCTCGGACTCCCCTGCGCCGTCTCCGCAGGCGGTCAGGCCGAAGGTCGCGACGCCGATGACGCCGAGCAGCTTGGGTGTGTGTGTACGAGTGCTCATCAGGGTGTGTGTCCTTCTGTGTCCAGTCCGGCCGACAGGCCCTAGCAATCTCTATCCTCACTAGTGACCTCTGGCGAGTCAAGTAAAAGGTCACTAGTGAAAGTCACAGCTTGTCGGATGCAGGGTGACACAGCGATGAACAGGAGTGGGCGGCGTCGGGAATTCTGGACAAGGCCGTAGACTGGAGCAATGGCAACGTTCGCCTTCTCCAACATCGCCCAGGCGCTGCGCGACGAGATCAGCGCGGGAACCTACCCTGTGGGTTCCTCTCTGCCATCAGAGCGTGAACTCAGCGCGCGCTTCGAAGTCTCCCCCGGGACAGTTCGTGTGGCCCTGAAGGAACTGGTGGCCGAGGGTACGGTGGACGGCATCCGCGGGCGGCCCAAGACGGTCATCCGCATGCCGCGCCGGCAGGCCTCCTTCGAGGAGTTCCGCAGCTTCGCCCAGTGGGCGCGGCAACAGAACCTGAACCCCGGCGGGCAGGTGATCACCTCAGAATGGCTGATCGCCTCACGGATGGATGAGGAGCTGCTGCGCGTGCCGTCCGGCCAGCGGATCTTCAGCGTGGTGCGGCTGCGCACTCTGGACGGCAGCAACGTGATGCTGGAGCACACCCACTACCCCGAGTGGCTGGGAGAGATCGTCGCGCAGATCCCGCATGACACTCCATCGGTCACCTCTATACTTTCAGACGAACATGACGTGCACTTCAGCCACGCCGAGCATGTCTTCGCCGCAGAGGGCGCGAGGTCCAAGGAGGCTGCACGGCTGGGCATCTCCCGCGGGACGGCGCTGCTGGTGCATCGTCGGATCTCCCGGGACCCCTCGGGCAGGCCGCTGGAATGGTCCACCGACCGCTACATCTCCGGGAAGATCATGCTCTCGGCCGGGTCCTCCTGGCATCACAGCCCGCTGCAGTGGACGGTGCCCGGCACCGAGCCCTGGAACACCTGAGGGCGACCCACCCCGGACACGAGTTGTGTGGGCACTTCGGCACGGAATGACGCCGGTCCGGCGCGGCATTCCGCCACAAAGTGCCCACACAACGGAAAACGAGCAGGTGCTTCCTCAGCCCAGCTGACGGGCCGGGTGGTCCTCGGCCAGGTGCGGTCCTGCGCCCAGCAGCTGCTCCCGCAGCGTCACCGGGGTCTCCGGGCGCTCCTCCAGCAGTCCGCGGCGCTTCAGCTCAGGGGTCACGAAGTGCTCAAACCGCTCGAAGTCGGCCGGACGCACCGCCGCGGAGATATTGAAGCCGTCCACGCCGGAGACCTGCTGGAAGTGCTCCAGCTGGTCCACCACCTGGGAGGGGTCGCCCACGATCAGCGGACCGCGCCCGCCGATCGAGATGAACTCGGCGACGTCGCGGACCGTCCACCGCTGTGAGGGATCCTTGGTGAACATGGCCAGCGCCGACTGGTTGGCCTCAGTCTGGACATCAGCCACATAGTCCTCATCCCTGAGATCGGAGAGGTCGACGCCGGTCCAGCCGCCGAAGAGCGTCAGCGCCGCCTCAGTGTCCACATACCTCTTATAGTCGGCCAGACGCGCCTGGGCCTCCTCCTCGGTCTCCGCGACGACGACGGTCACCATCGCCGAGAACTTCACCGACTGCGGATCACGTCCGGCCTCCTTCAGAGCGGCCCGGGTCTCCTGGACCTGCTCAGCCAGCTTCTTCGGCTTGGCATTGATGACGAAGATCGCTTCCCCGTGGTCCACAGCGAACTTCTGGCCGCGGGCCGAGGATCCGGCCTGGAAGAGCAGCGGAGTGCGCTGCGGACCGGGGTGGGTCAGCATCTGCCCCGGCACGGAGAACCAGGGCGAGCTGTGCTCGATGCCGTGGACCTTCTCCGGATCGGTGAAGACCCCGGTCTCGCGATCGGCGAGAACCGCCCCGTCCTCCACCGAGTGTTCGAAGAGCTTGTACATCACCTCGAGGAACTCATCGGCCCGGTCATAGCGCTCGTCATGGGGGATCTGGCCCTCCATCCCGAGGTTCCGCGCCGCAGAGTCCTGATAGCTGGTCACGATGTTCCACGCGATCCGACCCTTGGTCAGGTGATCGAGCGTGGCGAAGCGCCGGGCCAGCAGATACGGCTGCTCATAGGTGACCGATGCGGTCAGCCCGAAGCCCAGGTGCGTCGTGGCCCCGGCCAGAGCCGGGATGATCACCTGCGGATCCAGCAGCGGGTACTGCACTCCCCCGCGGGCCGCGGCATGGTGGCTGCTGCCATAGACGTCATAGACTCCGGGGATATCGGCCAGGAACAGGCTGGAGAAGCCGGCCCGCTCCAGCGTCTGCGCCAGAGAGGTCCAATAGTCCAGCTGGTCGAACTCATCGATCCTCGACTCCGGATGCCGCCACAGCCCCGGGGACTGGTGGACCGGTACGAGCATGTCGAAGGCGTTGAAGTGCATGCTCAGTTCTTCTCCTCAGTCGTCCCCTGGACCTCAGTCCCCGGGGTGTCAGTCTTCTGGGCATCTCCGATGGCGTTCAGCCCCTCCGGCAGCGTGCCGTTGATCTCGTAGTCGCCGATCGAGCGTGCGCGGAAGACGATCGGGTTATGCGTGGCGATGGTCTGGGCATTGCGCCAGTGCCGGTCCAGGGCCTTGGGCCGCATCGTGGCCGAGGCTCCCACGGTCTGGAAGAGCTCCTGGGTGACCCCGATGACCAGCTCCGGAACCGAGACGTGGGCCCTCTCCACAGCGATCTCGGCGTCGTAGACCTCCTCGGGCAGATCCCCGCTGAAGTCGCGCCGGTCGGTTCCTGCGGCCAGACCGGCCGCCAGGGCGCGGTCCTGGATGCGGGCCACTTCGAGCACTGTGGCCTCGGCGGCGAAGGTCTTGGCCGACATCGTGCCGATGATCTGCTGAATCAGCGGATCATCCTTGAACAGCTGCCCGCCGCCGGAGGTGTTGAAGGTGCGCTTGCGCTTGGCCACCAGTGCGGCGGCGTCGCGGACTGCGGCTTTGGCCACGCCCACCTGGGCCGCCAGCAGATAGAGCTGGAAGAAGGCTGCCTCATGGACGGCCTCATGGCCGCCCACCACGCGGTCCAGCACGCCGTGGGGTGCCACCTCCACGCGGTCGAACTCGGTGGTTCCGGTGCCGGTGAGCCGCTGGCCGAAGCCGTCCCAGTCGTCGTGGACGGTCACGCCCGGGGCATCCACGGCGACGACGGCGAACTTCCGTCCGCCCTCCGCGCGGGAGGCTGAGACCCGGGTGAAGTCGGAGAAGATCGTGCCGGTGCAGTAGAACTTCTCTCCGGTCAGCAGAGACTTCCCGTCCTCCTCGGTCAGCACCGTGTTCAGCTCGCCCAGGGCGTTGCCGCCCTTCTCGGTGGAGGCGTTGCCCACGGTCTTTCCGGCCAGCACCTGGGAGTACCAGTGGGCGCGGACCTCCTCGGGCTGGAAGCGGATGGCCTCCACGAAACCGAAGTGCCCGCGGTAGAGGTGGGCCACGTTGGAGTCCGCCTCGGCCAGACGGATCAGCTGGGCCACCAGCTGCTCGATGTTCAGCCCCGGGCCGCCGTATTCGGCCGGGACCCGCAGCGCACCGAAGCCGGCGGCGTCGAGCTTCTCGATGGGTTCGAAGGGAAGCTCGCGCTCCAGCTCCCGGTGGACCGCACCTGCGGCGATCTCCTCCAGCAGCTCCTCGGGGAGCTGGGTCTTCTCACTGCTCATTGACGTCCTCCCAGGCGGAATCGATGTCTCGGTCGAAGGCCGGGGTGAGCAGGCCGTCGAGATACTCGCCGTACCATTCCCGCACCTCATCGGAGTGATAGGCGGATCTCAGCGCCTCGTACTTCTCCGGCTCCTCCTCGCGGAATCCGGGGCGCGCGCAGACCGTCAGCGCGAAGGGCAGCGCCTCTTCCTCGGTCTCCATGATCAGGACCTCATCAGGCATGACGTCGATCTCGGCGAGCAGACGGGCGAAGCCGAAGACGGCGTCGACGTCGGGGTAGACCTGGCCCACCGACTGCTGGTCGACCTCCACGAACTCCAGGTTCCGCGGGTTCTCCGTGATGTCGCGGGTGCTGAGCTCGGCCACCCATCTGGACTCGTCGATCTCGATCAGCCCGGCTCGGGCCAGCAGCCGGATGCCGCGGCCGTTGTTGGCTGTGTCCACCGGAAGCGCCACCTGGGCGCCGTCGGGAAGATCCTCCAGGGAGTCGTACTGGGAGGAGTAGATGCCCGAGGGCTGCTCGAACATGAAGAAGATCGGCTCCAGATCGAGGTCGTTGTCCTCATTGAACTGGCGCAGATAGCTGATGTTCTGGAAGAAGTTGACGTCGTACTCGCCGTTGTCCACCACTGTGTTGGGCTGGATGATGTCGGTGACGTAGGTGGCCTCGAAGGTCCAGCCCTCATCTTCGAGGATCCGCTCGGCGATCTGAGTAGGCTCCTGGAACGGGGCGTTCTCGGTGACGATGATGCGGATGCGCCGGTCATCACCGACCAACCCGCAGGAGGTGAGGCTCCCGACGCCGGCCATGACGCTCAGTCCGAGCACCCCGCGGCCGAACTGCCGCCGGGAGAGCACCGCGGAGCCGGCCGCACCGGATGCGCTGCGGCTCATCCCTGGAACTCCTGCCAGGTCTCCTCGGCGTTGTCGATGGCGATGGAGCCGTCATAGTCCACGACGCCGCCCTGATAGTCCTCGAACCACTGCTCGACCTCCTCAGACTGGAAGGCCTCCTGCAGCAGCTCGGCCTCCTCGCTGGTGACGTCATCCGGGTTCACCGCCACCACGCAGGTGAAGGGGGTGCGGACCTCGTCGCGGCCGTCCTCGATGGCCAGCTCGGTGTCTCCGACGTCGTGGCCTGCCTCGGCCACCAGACGGACGAAGGCGAAGCCGGCGTCGACGTCGGAGAGTGCGCGGGCGCCCTCCTGCTGGTCGGTCTCGACGAAGTCGAGGTTCTTGGGGTTGGACGTGATGTCGCCCTGGGTGAGCTCGATCACCGGGACGTCCTCATCGATCTCGATCAGACCCTCATCGGCCAGCAGCTGCAGGGCACGGCCGTTGTTGGAGGGGTCCACCGGCAGGTTCAGCTGGGCGCCGTCGGGCAGATCCTCCAGGGAGTCATGCTCCAGGGAGAAGATGCCGGCCGGGGCGTAGTAGACCGAGAAGGCTGGGGCGATGTCGGTGTCGTTGGACCGGTTGAAGTTCTCCAGGTAGGCCAGGTGCTGGAAGTAGTTGGCGTCGTATTCGCCGTCCTGCACCGACTGGTTGGGGATGTTGATGTCGGTGACGTAGCGGATGTCCAGCTCGTAGCCCTCCTCGGCCAGCAGCTCCGCGGCGATCTCCGTGGGCTCCTGGAAGGGGGCGGATTCGGTGACGATGATGCTGATGGTGTTCTCATCGTCACCGGCCAGCCCGCATCCGGAGACAGCCATCAGGGCGGCGGCGCCGGCCGCGGTCAGCTTCAGGCGGGCAGGGGCGTACGAGTGATCGCTCATGAGGTTCTGCTTTCGTGTTGGGCTTCGGTGCGCCGCAGCCGGTGAGCAGACTGGGCGTGGGTGAGAAGTGGGGAGAGGCGCGTCTCAGACACGCTTGTCGGTGAGGCGGGCCACGCGGGTGCCGCTCCACTGGACCAGAGTGACCAGCAGGACCATCAGCACGATGGCCACCAGCATCACGTCGGTCTCATACCGGTAGTAGCCGTAGCGGATGGCGAAGTCGCCGATGCCGCCGCCGCCCACCAGGCCGACCATGGCCGAGTAGGAGATGAAGCTGACGGTGGTGATGGTGATCGAGCCGATGATCGCCGGCTTGGCGTCCACCAGCAGGACGTTGCGGATGATCTGTCCACGGGTCGCCCCCATGGCGCGGGATGCCTCCACCGCACCGGTGCCGAGCTGGGTGATGTTCTGCTCCACCAGTCGGGCGAAGTAGGGGATCGCGTTGATGGTCAGCGGGACGATGGCCGCTGCGGTCCCCACTGTGGTGCCCACCAGCAGGCGGGTGAAGGGGATGATCGCGATCAGCAGGATCAGAAAGGGGAACGACCGGATGGTGTTGACGATCCCGCTGACCACCGCATGGGTCTTGGGCAGCGGGGCGATCCCGCCCGGGGCGTGGATGAACAGCCAGATCCCCACAGGCGTGCCCAGCAGCACGGCCAGGGGGATGGCGACGCCGATCATGGCGAAGGTCTGGAGCATCGCCTCGGTGAGCTCGGGCAGCAGTTCGACGACGCGTTCCATCAGCGGGCACCTCCTGCTGCGCTCAGGCCGCGGTCCACGCTGATGCCCTCACTCATCAGATAGCGCCCGATGGAGGTCTCCGGGGTGAAGTCCTCGCGGTGCAGGTCGGCGGAGGGGAACTTCTCCACCAGCCTTCCGCCCTCCATCACGGCCACGTCATCGGCCAGGGCCTTGATGACCTCCATCTCGTGGGTCACGATCACCACGGTGATGCCCAGGTCCCGGTTCACATCGGCCAGGTACTGCAGGACAGTGGCGGTGGTGAACGGGTCCAGCGCGGAAGTCGGTTCGTCGCAGAGCAGCACCTCCGGACGGGTGGCCAGGGCGCGAGCGATGGCCACCCGCTGCTTCTGACCGCCGGAGAGCTGGGCCGGGTAGGACGTGGCCTTCTCGGTGATGTCCACGATTTCAAGCGCCTCGGCCGCACGGACCTGGCGGACGCTCCTGTTCCGCTCGCCGGCGAACTTCAGCGAGAGCTCCACGTTCTGGAGCACCGTCAGGTTGTTCACCAGGTTGAAGCCTTGGAAGATCATGCCGATCTGGTGCCGGGCCTGACGCAGCTCCTCATCGTCCAGGGAGGTCAGCTCGATGCCGGCCACTTCGACCTCGCCCACTGTGGGGCGCTCGAGCAGGTTGATGTTGCGCAGCAGAGTCGACTTGCCGGCGCCGGAGAAGCCGATGATGCCCTGGATGCTCCCCTGCGGAATCTCCAGACTCACGTCCTCGACGGCGATCACCGGATCCTTGCCGCGAGCGGCGAAGGCGGTGGTGACATTGCGCAGAGAAATCATGAACACTCTCCATCGTTCCTGGCGTTAGCACCGGGCCCCGCGGGGTGGTTGCTGCGACGTCTTCGAGCCAGATCTCTCAGTCGCTCTGGATGGTCTCGGCCGAACATCTGCATGATCAGCCGGTGTCCAACTCTAAGGCCCAGGAGGCGCAGAGCGCCAAATCGTCAGGTCGCTCCCGTCACAGGAGGTCACATGCACAGCCGTCATGTCCGCGGGTCAGACGTCACACGGGCGATATGGAGGGCGAGGTAGGCGACTTCGTCTGAAGAGATGGTGGTGTCCAGACGCAGCTCGAGCAGAGTCGCCACCCGTTCTGCGCAGCGGTACGCCTGAGGATCACCGTCCATGATCGCTGTGGCCACGGCCGAGGCGTTGTCCTCGAGCTGCTTCCCTGAGGCGATGCGCACGAAGAGATAGCGAAGATGTGTGATGAACCGAGCCACAGAGATGCTCGATGTCTCCAGCGTGCAGCCGTACGTGTCCCCGACCACCTCGAGGAGCTGATGCAGCAGGCCGGTCATCGTGTAGGTGTAGGACAGGTCCCCGCTGGTGAACCCGGCGTTGACGATATGCATGGCGATGGCGACCACCTCCCCGTCGGGGAGTTCCACCTCAGCGGCTCTGTTGAGCGCGGTGAGCACGTGGCGGGCCTGCTCCAGCTCCTTCGGATACAGATGAGCGACCTCCGCCTCCAGGGGATAGGTCACCTGTATCCCATCTCTGATCCGCCTGATCGCGAAGCTGATGTGGTCCGCCACCGTCACCACCAGCGAGGGACTACTGTCGATCAGCCGGCTGAGTCCCGCGGCGGCGAAGGCCTCCACGCTGAGCTTCATGTGCTCAGGAGGCACCGCGGCCACGAGCTGGCCCAGATGGTCAGGATCACGGCCGTCCACCGGCGCGAAGACCTGGACGATCTTCGACTCGTCGACCTTCTGACCAGGTTTGGCTTAGAAACCCAGTCCTCGCCCGGTCAGCACCACGTCCTGACCCTGCGGAGACCGCGCAAGGATGACGTTGTTGTTGAAGGTCCTCAGGACTTCCATGATTGCCGCCTCTCTCGACTGACCCGGATCAGACCGAGCCGGAACAGACCGGGCCGGCCGCCGCTGGAGCTGCGTCCTCTGACAGCGGCCCGTCCAGCCCGGCCTGAGCTCTCAACCGGTCAGATTCGCTCCACCAGCGGCGATGGTCTCTTTGTACCAATGGAAGGACTTCTTCCGGTACCGCTGGAAAGTCCCGCTGCCGTCCTCGTTCCGGTCCACATAGATGAATCCGTATCGCTTCGAGATCTGGGCGGTGCTTGCGCTGATCAGGTCGATGCACCCCCAGCTGGTATAGCCGAGCACGTCGACTCCGTCCTCAAGAGCCTGCCCCACCTGGTAGAGATGATCGTTGAGGTAGGCGATCCGGTAGTCATCCTCCACGGTCATCACTCCGTCGACCTCGACCAGCCGGTCCTGGGCTCCCAGCCCGTTCTCGACGATGAACAGCGGCTTCTGCCACCGATCCCAATAGTCGTTGAGTGCGATCCGCAGACCCACCGGGTCGATCTGCCAACCCCATTCGGAGGCTTCCAGGTGTGGATTGGGCACTCCTCCGATGACATTGCCCCGGCCCGGTATCCGCTGGGACTCATCGGCGGTCTCGCAGGCACTCATGTAATAGCTGAATGACACGAAGTCCACCGTGTTCCTCAGGTCCTGACGATCGTCATCGGTGATCTCCAACTCGACACCCTGCTCACGCAGGACGCGCAGGAAGTATCCCGGATACTCTCCTCGACAGTGCACGTCGCCGAAGGCGTAGTTCGCCTGTTCGGCACCGAGGGCGGCCAGGACATCATCCGGACGAGGACTCAGCGGGTAGGTGGGCATGGCGATGATCATGCAGCCCACCTGAGCCTCCGGCATCATCTGGTGAGCCAGCCGGGTCACCCGGGCCGAGGCGACCAGCTCATGGTGGATGGCCTGGTAGAGGTCCTGACTGCGCAGCTGGTCCTTCGGCGTGAGGATGCCTCCTGCCTGCAGCGGCATATGGAGGATCGCATTGATCTCGTTGAATGTCAGCCAGTATCTGACCCGCGAACCGTACCGCTCGAAGAGCACCTGAGCGTACCGCTCGAAGAATCCGATCATCCGCCGGTCCGTCCAGCCGTCGTACTCACGGGCCAGATGCAGCGGAGTCTCGTAGTGGGAGATGGTGACGACTGGTTCGATGCCGTGCTTCTCGAGTTCGTCGAGCACCCGATCATAGAAGGCGAGCCCCTCCTCGTTGGGGCTCTCCTCATCGCCCTGGGGGAAGATCCGGCTCCAGGCGATCGAGAAGCGATAGGCCGAGAAGCCCATCTCCGCGAACAGCGCGATGTCTTCGGCATAACGGTGGTAGAAGTCGATGGCCTCCAACTTCAGGTTATCCGGCGTGGGCTGCTCCACCGGTGGGAACAGCGCTCCCTGGGGCAACACATCCTGGATGGAGAGGCCCTTTCCTCCCTGGTCATAGGCGCCTTCGATCTGGTTGGCGGCAGTCGCCCCGCCCCAGAGGAAATCGTGGGGGAAGTTGGTCATGTCTGGTTTCCTTTCGTGTGCAGGATGGAGCGCTGTGAGGCGGCCGAGATCAGGGTGTCACGGTGATGATGACGGCGCCCGGAACAGCTTCGCCGGCCCCCTCAGCGACGACGTCGGTCAGGCTGTCGCTGTTGGTCACCGTGAGCACAGTGGTGATGTCATACCCCGCCTCGGAGACCGCGTCGAAGTCCACGGCAGCAAGCTGCTGGCCGATGTCCACGTGGTCTCCCTGAGACACCGCAGGGCTGAAATGAAGTCCCTTCAGCTGCACGGTGTCGATGCCGATATGGATGAGGATCTCGACGCCTTCGGCGGTCTTGATTCCGTAAGCATGCCCGGATGAGGCCACAGACACCACCGTGCCCTCCACCGGGGAGACGACTCCGTCCGATTCCGGGACGATCCCCACACCGTCGCCGAGGGCGCCAGAGGCGAAGGCCTTGTCACCGACGCTGGAGAGCTCGATCAGGCGTCCGAGGAAAGGAGCATGGATCTCTACGACTCCCGGCTCTGCGCTGCGCACTCGGCCGGCCCCTGAAGAGCCCGACCCGACCGCAGGGGAGCCTCCGGTGACCACGGAGGAGCGTTGAGGCTGTGGAGCAGGCTGATCAACCGGCGGCCCTGTCACTGATGCGGCAGACTCCGACGGGTCAGCCTCCCGGTCGACCCAGAAGTAGGTCAGGGTGAAGCTGATGACCATGGCGACGGCCACGCCGACCACCAGCAGGGTGAAGCTTCCCACCTCGAGGAACGCGGGGAAGGCCAGGAAGGAGGGGAAGACGAATGAGGTCGAGGCACTGCCCCCGAGGGCGCTGATCGCTCCACCGATGGCTCCGCCGACCACGCCGAAGTACAGCGGCTTCTTCAGCGGGAGGTTGACACCATAGATCGAAGGCTCGGTGACTCCGGCCAACAGCCCGGACAGTGATGCGGAGCCGGCGACCTGGCGTCGGGCCGCGCTGCGTGTGCGCAGGAAGACGGCCAAGGTCGCCGCTCCCTGGGCGAGCACCGCCGGCATCAGCGGTGCCAGCATGACGACGTGACCGACCGATCCCAGATCGCTGAGGAAGATGGGGACGAAGCCCCAGTGCAGACCGAAGATCACGAGGATCTGCCAGATGCCGCCCATGATCATCCCGCCCAGCCAGGGCGCGACGTCGAACAGCCAGGTGATCCCTCCGGCCATACCCTGCGCGGCGAAGGTGGTGATCGGCCCGACCGTCATCAGGATCAGCGGCACCATGACCAGCAGAGCGATCAGCGGTTTGGTGAAGTTCCGGATCGAGGAGTGCAGGATCTTGTCCAGCAGCCGCTCAAGATGACCCAACAGCCATGTGGCCACCAGGATCGGAATCACTGAGGCGGAGTAGTCCATCAGCACCACGGGGATCCCTGAGAAGGTGACTGACTCCCCGGCCTGCTGAGCCTCGACCAGATTGGGGTACACCAGCGCTCCGGCGATGGCCATGGCGATGAATTGGTCAGCACCGAATCGCTTGGCCGCCGTCACCGCCAAGAAGAGCGGGAGGAAGTAGAAGATCGCATCGGATGCGGCATCCAGGATGAGGTGGGTCGTCCCCTCCGGGTCCAGCAACCCGAGCGTGGTGAACAGGACCAGAAACGCTTTGAACAGGCCAGCGCCGGCCAGCGGCCAGATGATCGGCGTGATGATCGCCGAGATCATCTGGATGAACTGTTCGAACAGGTTCCACTTCTCCCCTGCGGAATCCGGCTCCTGCTCCTGCTTCTGGGAGGGCTCCCCCTCCGGGAGATGGCGCACCAAGGCCTGGTGCACCTTGCCCACCTCATCACCGATGACCACCTGGAACTGCCCTCCGGCCTCCACCACGGTGAGCACACCGGGCAGCTCTCCCACGGCCTGCTGATCCGCGGCGGTGCTGTCCTTGAGGTGCATGCGCAGCCTGGTTGCGCAGTGGAATGCCGAATCGACGTTCTCGGCACCGCCGACCCGCTCGAGTATGCCCTCTGCCAGCTGCGCATGATCCGTCTTGGCGGCCATCATGATCACTCCTCACGCCCTACTCCGGGCACAAAAAAAAGACCCGAGACACACGTGTGACGTGATGTCTCAGGTCTTGCCTCACAGAACTCCAGCGAACCGGAGGTCTCGAAAGTAACAACCCTGCTACCTATTTCTGACGAGCAACAGTACACCCCTGATGTGATGTGGGCAACTGTGAGTGTGTCCCGACATGACAGCGAGACTTTGATCTCCTCGCCGCCCGGAGCGTACTCTGGGCAGGTAACCATCCCGAGCGGCTGAGAGATCTGGCTCTGCGACGCCGCAGCAACCACCGAGAAGTCACCCCTTCTCGAAAGGTGCTACCGCCAGGATCGATGGGAGTGATTTTCCTATGGGCTCGTCCGCACCCACTCTGGACCGCGACGCCGCCGTCTTCGCTGAGCACAGCGCACCCGTGGCCCCTTCGCCGCTTCCGGCGCCCACGGCATCGCCCCCCTCGCTCACTGTGGATCTCGTCCACGTGGGCAGGACCTTCGGCGAGCGCACCGTCCTGCGCGATGTCACCCTGCAGATCCGGCCCGGCGAGGTCATCGCCGTCCTGGGCTCCTCCGGCTGCGGCAAGTCCACGCTGCTGCGCCAGGTGGGAGGCCTGGACACCGGCCATGAGGGTGAGATCCTCATCGGCGGGGAGCCGGTCCGGCGCTATGACGAGCGTACCGCCGTCGGCTTCCAGGAGCCGCGCCTGCTGCCCTGGCGCTCCATCCGGAAGAACGTCGCCCTGGGCCTGCCCCGCAGCCTGTCCAAACTTGAGGGCCGCGAACGCGTGGATGAGCTCCTCCAGCTGGTCGGCCTGAGCGACCGAGCGCACCTGCGTCCGCGGGAGATCTCCGGGGGCATGGCCCAGCGCGCCTCGCTGGCCCGAGCCCTGGCTCGCCGCCCCGGCGTCCTGCTGCTCGACGAACCCTTCGGTGCGCTCGACGCCCTGACCCGCCTGAAGATGCAGGATCTGCTCCTCGACGTCCACGCCCAGACCGGCACAACTGTCCTATTGGTGACCCACGACGTCGACGAGGCCCTGCAGCTGGCCGACCGCATCCTGCTGCTGGGACCGGCCGAGCCGGCTCAGGAGCCAGGCGGCGCCCCCGAAGGTGCGACCATCTCCCGCCTGCTCACCGTGCCGGGCCGGCGCCCCCGCGCCCGTTCCTCCGCCGAAGTGACCGCTCTGCGCGAAGACCTCCTCTCCGGACTGGGCGTAGAAGCCCACAGCCGCTGACGCTGGCCATCCCCTGCACAGACTCCACCCCGGACGGCTGTTGCACCGTCCCACACTCACATCCCGAAAGGCTCTCCCATGCCCAGCACTGCCCGCCGCATCCCCCGCTCCGCCCAGGCTGTCTCCGGCGCAGCTGCCGTGATGCTGCTGGTCACCGCCTGCGGCGGCGAGAGTGACGGCGAGCTCGAGGTCCTCAACATCGACTTCGCCACCTACAACCCGCTCTCCCTGATCATCCTGGAACACGGTTGGCTGGAAGAGGAGCTGGACGATCTGGGCACCGAGGTCACATGGGTTCAGTCCCATGGCTCCAACCAGGCCAACGAGAACCTGCGCGCCGGCAATCTGCACGTCGGCTCCGCTGCAGGTTCGGCGGCTCTGCTGAACCGCTCGGTGGGTGCAGACGTGCATACCTTCTACGTCGAGTCCCAGCCGGAGTGGGCCGCACTGGTGGCGCAGCCGGATTCCGAGGTCCAGGGCCCTGATGACCTCGAGGGCGCCACAGTCGCCGCCACCCTGGCCACCGATCCGTTCTTCTTCTTGGCTCAGACCCTCGACGAGGCCAGCCTCACCCTGGACGATGTGGAGGTTCAGTCCCTTCAGCACGCCGACGGCCGCCAAGCCTTGGAGAACGGCGACGTCGACGCCTGGATGGGGCTGGACCCGATCATGGGTGACGCCGAGCTCGCCGGAGCCGAGCTGGTCCACCGCGATGTCGACTTCAACACCTACAGCACGGTGAACGCCACCGCCGACTTCCTCGAAGACTACCCGGAGGTCGCCCAGACGGTGACCGATGTCTACGAGCAGGCCCGCCAGTGGGCCGAGGAGAACCCGGAGGAGACCGCGGAGATCCTGGCTGAGCACGCGGGCATCGACCTCGAGGTCGCTGAGCTGGTCCTCGATGAGCGCGTGAACTTCGACATCAGCCCGGTGCCCGGCGATGACCTGCACGGGTCTCTGGAGCCCGTCGGCCCGTTCTTCGTGGAGAACGGCGACGTGGACACTGAGGAGCAGGTGGACGAGGCCCTGGAGGAGCTGTTCTGGACCGAGTACGCCGAGCAGGCTGAGCCCACCGACGCCGAGGGGTCCGAGGACGCCGCCCATGAGGCCGACATCGCAGAGGATGAGGACGACGCATGAGCCCGCTCCACACCCAGTCCCCCAGCCATGACACCCCCGGCAGCAATGTTGCCGCGGGCATCGCTGCGGAGGCGAACGCTGAACAGAACCGGGTCTCCGATCCGCACAGCGGCGACGCCGGCTCCGCTCAGACCAAGCCCGCCAAGGCACCCCGCGAGGGACTGAACCCACTGGCCAAATTCGCCGTAGGCTCTGTGGTGCCGGTGGCGCTGCTGGCACTGTGGTGGCTGGTCACCGAATCCCTGGAGATCTTCTCCCCCATCCAGCTGCCCCCGCCGATGGACGTCTACGAGGCCGGCGTCGGGCTCTTCGAATCCGGGCTGCTGGCCGAACATATGAGCATCTCCCTGCAGCGCGTGCTGCTGGGCTTCGCCATCGGCGCCGGCGCCGGACTGGCGCTGGGCTCGCTGCTGGGCCTGTCCAAGATCGCCGACCACCTGCTGCACCCCACTGTGGGTGCCTTCCGCGCTGTGCCCTCGCTGGCCTGGGTTCCGCTGCTGCTGCTCTGGGTGGGAATCGGCGAGGACTCCAAGGTCCTGCTGATCGCCATCGGCGCCTTCTTCCCGGTCTTCACCTCGGTGCACTCGGCGCTGCGTCACGTGGATCCGCAGCTGGTGGAGGCAGGGCGCGCCTTCGGCTTCCACGGCATCCGACTGCTGGGCACCGTCCAGCTGCCCGCAGTGGTCCCGCCGGTCTTCTCCGGGCTGCGCCTCGGCCTGGCCCAGGCCTGGCTGTTCCTGGTGGCCGCCGAGCTGCTGGCCGCGGCCGAGGGACTCGGGTTCCTGCTGACCGAATCGCAGAACAACGGCCGCACCGACCGCCTGCTGCTGGCGATCGTTCTGCTGGCACTGCTGGGCAAGCTCACCGACGCTCTGCTCGGTGTGATCGAACGAAAGGCACTGGTGAGATGGGCCTGAACACACACGCCGCAGCCGCACACGCCCGGACCCCGCACCCGCTGGAAGCGGACGTCCATGCCTGGGATGAGCCGGACCTGACCGATGACACCGCCGAGGCCGCGCGGCTGGACTTCTGGGCCCGTGCCGCTGGTCTCCTGGACTGGGGCACCCCCTTCCGCACCACCCACAGCTGGACCCCTCCGGACTCTGAGGCCAAGCGGGGCCCGGATATGCGCTGGTTCGAGGACGGCCGGCTCAACGCCGCGGTGAACTGCGTGGACCGTCATGTCCAGGCCGGCCGCGGCGACGTCGTCGCTCTGCATTTCGAGGGCGAGCCCGGCGACCGTGAGGACGTCACCTACGCCGACCTGCAGGAAAGGGTGAACCGAGCCGCCAACGCCCTGGAGTCCCTCGGCGTCACCCAGGGCGACCGCGTGGTCATCTACCTGCCGGTGCTGGTGGAGACCATCGTGATCACGCTGGCCTGCGCGCGGATCGGTGCGGTGCATTCGCTGGTCTTCGGCGGCTTCTCCGCTGAGGCGCTGCAGTTCCGCGTGGAGGACACCGGGGCCAAGCTGCTGGTCACCACCGACGGCCAGTTCCGCCGCGGCCGTGCGGTTCCGGTGAAGGAGAACGCCGACGCCGCCGTGGCCGGTGAGAACCAGATCGAGCACGTGCTGGTGCTGCGCCGCACCGGAAGCGAGGTCTCCTGGACCTCCGAGGACCTCAACGGGGACGGGCTGGGCCGCGATGTGTGGTGGCACCAGATCGTGGACACCGCCTCCGCCCAGCATGAGCCGCAGTTCTTCGAGGCGGAGACCCCGCTGTTCATCATGTACACCTCCGGGACCACGGGGAAGCCGAAGGGCCTGGTGCACACCACCGGCGGCTATCTGACCGGCGCGGTCTACAGCTACCTGCGGCTGTTCGCGCACCCGGATCCGGACCAGCGCGACGCCGACGTCCATTGGTGCACCGCCGACCTCGCCTGGGTCACCGCCCACACCTATGAGATGTACGGGCCGCTGGGCGCCGGAGCCACCCAGGTGATCTACGAGGGCGTGCCGAACGTCCCGCATGCGGGCCGGCACTTCGAGATCATCCAGCGCCACCGGGTGACCAGCTACTACACCGCCCCCACGCTGGTCCGCTCACTGATGGGTTGGTGGCCTTCAGGAATCCCTGCCGAATACGACCTCTCCTCCATCCGCCTGGGCGGCACAGTGGGTGAGGCGGTGAACCCGGAGGCCGCCGACTGGCTGCGCCGGGAGGTCGGGCGGGACTCCATCGCCGCCGACGGCACCCCTGCCCTGCCGCTGGTGGACACCTGGTGGCAGTCCGAATCCGGCTCCACGGTCCTCTCCCCCAGGCCCGAGCAGCGGGATCCCTCCCGCTTCAAGCCGGGTTCGGTGGCCCAGGAGATGCCCGGTTGGAAGACCGCCGTGGTCGATGAGCTCGGCACTCCCACCGGCACCGATGTGCAGGGCAACATCGTCGTCACCCGGACCGGGCCCTCCATGGCACGGACCGTCTGGGGCAACCCGGAGCGGTTCTACACCTCCTACTGGGAGAAGTACGCCCAGGCCGAGGGCGGCCGCGGCTGGTTCCTCGCCGGGGACGGGGCCCGCCGCGACGCCGATGAGGACATCTGGATCCTGGGCCGCATCGACGACGCCATCAATGTCTCCGGGCACCTGCTCTCCACCATCGAGATCGAATCCGCCCTGGTGACCCATCCCGATGTGGTCGAGGCCGGCGTCGCGCCCTGCTATGACGCCACCACCGGTCATGCCGCCGTCGCCTTCGTGGTGCTCAGCAGCAGCGGACAGCAGCGCTCCGAGGAGGAGCTGCTTCCGGAGCTGCGTGCCCATGTGGGTGAGGTCATCGGCCCGGTGGCCAAGCCGCGCATGGTCATCCCCGTGCCGGAGGTCCCCAAGACCCGCTCGGGGAAGATCATGCGCCGGCTGCTGACCCAGCTGCACGACGGTGAGACCCTCGGCGACACCACAAGCCTGCAGAACGAACCCTGTGTTCCGCAGATCCAACAGATCTGCCAGGACCTGAAGACAGCACCCCAGAGAGAAGAGGCCACAGCATGACTGAAGACCGGACGTTCGGCTTCCGCACTCGAGCGCTGCACGCCGGCGCCGTCCCGGACGCCACCTACGGCACCCGCGCGGTGCCGATCCACCAGTCCACCTCCTTCGTGTTCAAGGACACCGACGACGCCGCCAACCTGTTCGCGCTGCAGAAGTTCGGCAACATCTACTCCCGCATCGGCAACCCGACGGTCGCCGCCCTGGAGGAGCGCATCGCCTCGCTGGAGGGCGGCATCGGTGCCGTGGCCACAGCGTCGGGGATGTCTGCCGAGTTCCTGGTCTTCGCCGCACTGTGCGAGCAGGGCGACCACATCGTGGCCAGCTCCAAGCTCTACGGCGGCACAGTCACCCAGCTGGATGTGAGCCTGCGCCGCTTCGGCATCGAGACCACCTTTGTGAACTCCGATGAGGCCGAAGACTTCGCCGCGGCCGTCCAGGACAACACCAAGCTGATCTTCACCGAGATCGTCTCCAACCCCAGCTCCGATGTGGTGGACCTGCGCGGCCTGGCCGATGTGGCCCATGAGCGCGGCATCCCGCTGGTGGTGGACTCCACGCTGACCACCCCATACCTGATCCGTCCGATCGACCACGACGCCGACATCGTCACCCATTCGGTCACCAAATTCCTGGGCGGGCACGGCACCACCCTGGGCGGTGTGATCGTGGAGTCCGGGACGTTCCCGTGGAACAACGGCAACTTCCCGCAGATGACCGAGGAGGTCCCCTCCTACGGCGGGCTGACCTGGTGGGGAAACTTCGCCGAGTACGGGTTCCTCACCAAGATCCGCGCCGAGCAGCTGCGCGACTTCGGTCCCAGCCTGACCCCGCAGGCCGCCTTCCAGCTGATCCAGGGAATCGAAACCCTGCCTCAGCGCATTGAAGAACATGTGAGCAACGCTCAGCGGGTGGCCGAATGGCTCGACGCCGACGACCGCGTCGAGTACGTGAACTATGCCGGTCTGCCCGCCCACCCGCACCACGAGCGCGGCAAGGAGCTGCTGCCCCACGGCGTGGGATCGGTCTTCAGCTTCGGGGTGAAGGGCGGCCGCGAGGTCGGTGCGGACTTCATCGGCAGGCTGCAGCTGGCCAGCCATCTGGCCAATGTGGGCGATGCCCGCACCCTGGTTCTGCACCCGGCCTCCACCACCCACCAGCAGCTCAACGCCGAGCAGCTGGCAGCCGCCGGCATCCCGGATGACCTGGTGCGCATCTCAGTAGGGCTGGAAGACGTCGAGGACATCATCTGGGACCTGGATCAGGCCCTGACCGCCGCTCTGGAAGGAGCTCAGGCATGACCGCCACCGTTGAGAACACCGATCACCCCCATGGCGCTTGGGAGGAGCCCGGCCCGGCCCGGCGCCTGCAGCTGCTGCGCAGCGCCGAGTCCGTGGCCATCGTGGGGATGTCGAACAAGCCGGCCCGCGCCAGCTACTTCGTGGGCACCTATCTGACCTCGGACTCCAGCTACCGGCTCTACTGGGTCAACCCGGCCCTGGAGGGCAAGGAGGTCCTGGGACGCCCCGGCTATGCCTCCCTGTCGGACCTCCCGGAGTCCCCGGACATAGTGGTGGCCTTCCGCAAGCCCGCCGATCTGCCGGCGCTGGCCGAGGACGCCGCCCAGGCCGGAGCCAAGACTCTGTGGGTCCAGCTGGGCATCCATTCCGAGGAGGCCATGCAGAAGGCCACGGACCTGGGACTCAACGCTGTGCAGAACCGCTGCATCAAGATCGAGCACGGGCGCTTCCACGGCAACCTGCACCTGGGCGGCTTCGACACCGGAGTCATCAGCGCCAAGCGCCAGCTCCGGGACGAGGGATGAGGGAGTTGCCATGAGTGATGTGCAGCCCCGCGCCTTCGATCCCCTGGACCTGCGGCGGGCCTTCTCCCAGTTCCCCCAGGGCGTGGTCACCGTCGCCGCGGAGGTGGACGGCCGGCCGGAGGTCCTGCTGGCCTCCACCTTCACCGTGGGCGTCTCCCTGGAGCCGCCGCTGGTGACCTTCGCGGTCCAGCACACCTCCTCCACCTGGCCGAAGCTGCGTGACGGCGCCTCCCGCCTGGGCATCTCGGTCATCGGGCGGGAGCACTCGGACCTGTGCCGGCAGATCGCCTCGAAGGACCGGGAGAACCGGTTCGCCGGCGTCGGGTATCACGTGGCCGAGGACGGGGCGCTCATCCTCGAGGATGTGCCGATGTGGCTGAACACGCGCGTCCATTCCCAGTTCACCGCGGGCGATCATGACGTGGTCGTCCTGGAGGTGATGGACCTGGGTGTACGTGAGGACGCAGAGCCTGTGGCCTTCCACCGCAGCGAGTTCAAAGAACTCTCCCCGCTGACTGTGCGCGTCTGAGCCGAACGCCGCGCTAGGCTGAGGCTATGAGGTTCGGACGGCTCATCGGGGAGGTGCTGCTGTGGCCGGCCTCGCTGGTGGGGCTGGTCTGCATCCTCCTGGTGGTCCTGGCCTGGACGTTCAACATCAGCCTCATCATGTTCCGCACCGGCTCCATGGAGCCCACCATCCCCAGCGGGTCTGTGGCGGTGGTCCGCTAGGTCCCCGCCGAGAGCGTGGAACGCGGTGATCCTCGCCGCAAGATCCAGGCCATTCTGGCCGGCGGCACGGTCCTCGCGCCATCGAGGAGGAGTGCCCGGCGGACCTGGAAGCGATGACAGTCTTCCGCCCGGTGCACCCCGGGGCACGAGACTAACTGGGTGGGCAGCTTCTCCTCTGAGGAAGAGGAGCGCTGGCTGCGCGTCGAGGCCCGTATGCCGTTGGACTCTCCCCACGAGACCCAGAACTCCACGAGCAGGTTGCGGTTCCACATCTCGGGGGACGGGCATGAGACATCCTCCGAGCTGCCGAGAGAACCTTCTCCCTCGGACGCGCCCGGTGCGACGCCGGAAGCAGACGCGCCCCACGGCTCCGAGAGTCCGGGCGGCTCCGCGGCGGACTCGCCGGAACTTGCTGAGGCGGGGACCGACCCTGAGGAGGCACACGCCCAGGGCCCCGGACGGCTCGCACAGACCGGCTTCTCCCTGCTCGCGCTGGTGGGAGCCGGTCTGCTCTCTGTCTTGGTGGGGCGAGCTCTTCAGCGCAACTCGCAGGAGGTGAGGGACGATGCCTGAGCAGAACCCCCGACGCCGTCGCAGCGCCCGGTGAGCAGCCGCTCTGCTGACCGGTGGACTCATCCTGACCTCGGTGCAGGCCTCCGGTGCCGGCGCTCCGACTGCCGAATGGACCGACGCGGACTGGTCAGGCGGGCAGAGCGCCGTGGGCTCGGTCCAAGCGGGTGTGGTCCCTACGCCGACCAACGTCCGCTGCACCGGCGGCGGCGTGCTCCAGAACCCCACTGTGCATTGGGATGTGCCCTCCGCGGCGGTCTCCCCCACCGGCTTCCGCGGCGAGTTCTACAACCGCGGCCTGCTGGGTCAACGCTTAGGCGAACGGGTCATCCAGGACCCGAACGTGCGAAGCGCCCAGGTCAATCGCAGCCTGCTCGATGTGATCTCGAACTTGCTGGGCGGCTACTACGACGTACGGATCACGGCTCTGGGCCCGGGAGGCTGGACCTCTGAGGTCTCCTCCGCCACGACGATCCGAGTGGGCCTCTTGGGCGGTCTCGTCGTCTACTGCGCCTGACGCCCCCCGCTGACCCGACCCTCGTTTTACCAACCGTTCTTAGGTTTACCCCTGCGGATCCGCAGGGGTAAACCTCATCTGCCTTGGTACGACGAGGGTGAAAGGAGTCAGTCCTCGATCAGGTCATAGCGCTGGATGGTCTGCTCACGGCCCGGGCCCACGCCGATGCCGGAGATCCGCGTGCCGGACATCTTCTCCAGGGCCAGCACGTAGTTCTGCGCGTTGACCGGCAGGTCCTCCAGCGTCTTGGCCCCGGAGATGTCCTCGGTCCAGCCGGGGAAGTGCTCGAAGATCGGCGTGGCGTGGTGGAACTCGGTCTGGCTCATGGGCATCTCATCGTGGCGCACGCCGTCGATCTCGTAGGCCACGCAGACCGGGATCTGCTCGATGCCGGTCAGGACGTCGAGCTTGGTGAGGAAGTAGTCGGTGAACCCGTTGATACGGGTGGCGTAGCGGGCCATCACGGCGTCGTACCAGCCGCAGCGACGTGGTCGGCCGGTGTTCACGCCGAACTCACCGCCGGTCTTCTGCAGGTACTCGCCCCACTCGTCGAAGAGCTCGGTGGGGAACGGCCCCGCGCCCACACGGGTGGTGTAGGCCTTCACGATGCCGATGGAACGGTTGATGCGCGTGGGCCCGATGCCCGAGCCCACTGATGCGCCCCCGGCGGTCGGGTTGGAGGAGGTCACGAACGGGTAGGTGCCGTGGTCCACGTCGAGGTAGGTGGCCTGGCCGCCCTCCATGAGCACCACCTTCTCCTCGTCCAGGGCGTCGTTGAGCAGGATGGTCGTGTCCACGACCATCGGGCGCAGCCGCTCGGCGTAGGACAGGAAGTATTCGGCGATCTCATCGACGGTGATGGCCCGGCGGTTGTACAGCTTGACCAGCAGCTCGTTCTTCTGGCGCAGTGCGCCGTCGATCTTCTGCCGCAGGATGGACTCGTCGAAGATGTCCTGCACCCGGATGCCCAGGCGCCCGACCTTATCCATGTAGGTGGGCCCGATGCCGCGGCCGGTGGTGCCGATCGCCCGCTTGCCCAGGAAGCGCTCGCTGACTTTGTCCATCGTCTGGTGGTACGGGGCCACCAGGTGGGCGTTGGCGGAGATGCGCAGCTTGGAGGTGTCTTCGCCGCGGGCCTCCAGACCGTCGATCTCATGGAACAGCGCCTCGAGGTTGACCACTACGCCGTTGCCGATCACCGGGGTGGCGTTCGGGGACAGAATGCCCGCGGGCAGCAGCTTCAGCTCGAACTTCTCGCCGCCGACCACCACAGTGTGCCCGGCGTTGTTGCCTCCGTTGGGCTTGACCACATAGTCCACACGGGAGCCGAGGAGGTCAGTCGCCTTGCCTTTTCCCTCGTCGCCCCACTGGGCACCGACGATCACGATGGCTGGCATGGAATTCCTCTCGGCGTGCGGTCAAAAGACTCAGAAAGTCTACCAATCGCAACCCGGTGACGAGCGCCCGACGCCGGCGGCCCACCCATCAGCGCATCAGCCCAGCCGGCCGCCGCTGGCCTCCAGATAGCAGGCCGCACACAGCGACTCATACGTGACGTCGGCGCCGTCGATGGCGACCTGGTCGCCGTCGAAGATGATGTGCTCCCCCACCTGGCGAGCGTTGAACACCGCTTTGCGTCCGCATCCGCAGATCGTCTTCAGCTCTTCCAGGGCATGGGCCAGGTCCATCAGGCGGGCGGCCCCGGGGAAGGCCCGTGTGCGGAAGTCAGTACGGATGCCGTAGGCCAGCACGGGGACGCCGTCGAGCACAGCGATCCGCAGCAGATCGTCCACCTGGGCCTCGGTGAGGAACTGGGCCTCGTCGATCAGCAGGCAGGAGACCGGCTTGGAGCGCAGGGCCGCGCCCTCGTCCCCCAATCCCTCCAGAAGGGTTCCCTGCGGATCGACTTCGGCATGCTGCCTGAAGAGCTCTCGCAGGTCGGCCTCGGCGGGGATCAGGACATCGACCCTGCGGCCCACACCGAGCCTGGAGACGATCTCATCCTCTCCCTTGGTGTCGGTGGCCGGCTTGGCCAGCAGCACCCGCTGGCCGCGCTCCTCATAGTTGAAGGCCGCCTGGAGCAGACCGGTGGATTTGCCGGAGTTCATCGCCCCGTAGCGGAAATAGAGCTTGGCCACCCTCGTCCTCTCTGCAGCACCTGCGGACCCCGCTCATTCTAAGGGCCAGCCCCAGGGCCTCAGAGCCTCCAGCAGCTGTTCGCGGTGGTCCAACCGTTCAGGGACAGCGTGGTGAACAGCGCCACCCCCGGCGCACCAGCCACATAGCCGCCGACGTGGGTCGGACCGGCATTGGACTCGAACGCCACCCGAGTGCCCTGATCACACCACCGCTGAGCCAGACCACGCCCGGTCTGGGATGGGATGACATCGTCGAGCAGGCTGTGGTTGATCTGCACCGGCACCTGGGGCGCCCGGCCCTCGCCGATGCGCTGCTGCGCCAGCGCTGAGGTGAAGGGCTCCTCCTGGATCAGCTCCGTGAAGCTGCGCCCATCCACAGTGAGCATCGCCGTGTCCACGAACATGTGGCTGATCAGCGCTGAGACGGTGCACTGCCCGGAGGCCTGCTCCAGCCGCTCCAGTCCCTCGGCATTGAGGAATTCCGCCGGATCCAGCCCCTCGGACTCTGCCAGTCCGCCCAGGGCGAAGAGCAGGAAGGCGTTGTAGAGGCTGCTGTCGATCGTCTCCGCCACCTCGGGCAGGTCTGCCGGGACCGCACCGGCCGCACCCGAGATCAGGTTGAGCTCCGGGGCGCGCTCGTGGGCGATCTCCAGTGCCGCGGCAGAGGCTCCCCCACCCTGCGAATAGCCGCGCAGATGGATGGGATTCTCCTCGCTGAGGCCGACCCCTTCGGCCTGCTGAGCCGCTCGCGCGGCGTCGAGCACCGCATGGGCCTGATCGACCCGGTTCAGATAGGTGTGCTCACCTTCGGTGCCCAGGCCTATATAGTCCGGCACGACGACTGAGTAGCCGGCCGTCAGCGCTGCGGCGATCCCCAGCCCCTCATACTCAGTGCCGGCGGCCAGCTGCCTGCTGGGGGCGCATTGGTCCCCCATGCCCTGGGTGCCGGGCGCGTGGACCACCATCGGGCGCTCCGAGTCCTCGCCGCCGACTGCAGGCTCCAGCACTGTGGCCACTGCGGCCCGCGCCGAGCCGTTGGAATCGGTGGTCCGGTACATGATGCGGGTGACCTCGGCATCATGCTCCACGAGGCGGACCGGGTCCAGGTAGAACGTGCTCGGCTCCTGCCGGATCAGCTCACCGTCCTGCTCCGGAAGACTCTCCGGAGTGCTGTAGAAGTCCGAATCCGGCCCAGCGGCCAGGTCCTCGGTGGCCGCTGCGTACCGCAGGTCATCTGCAGCCAGCTCGTCGGAGGCGTCCAGGACCTCCTGCGCGTCCTCCACCGAGACGTCATCGGGCACGTCGGCGGGGTCAAGATCCTCGGACCCGGCCGCCTCAGATTCGCGTTCCCGCAGGAGCTGCTCCATCTCCTCCAGCTCCTCCTCCACGGCAACGTCCGAGGGATCCTCCGGCGCTGCAGAGACGGCAGGCATCGCTGTCAGCACCAGCGCCGCCGCGGTGAGCACCGCACCTGCGCCCTGGGCCGCTCGGAGGGGCCTGCTGCCACGGCTCCAGGAGCTCGGAGGCTTTCCCTCTGCCTGACTGCCGCTGGGGGGAGGGGGACTCTGGGGTGTGGTGGGATTCGTCATCGAACCTCTCTCATCAGTGGGTGATCGCCGGTGGACCACTCATCACTCGCTGGTGTGACTCGCGAGTAACATATGATCCACATCACACACTAATGTCAGTTGGGCACGCTGGGAAGACCCAGCATCCACCACGGTCTCTGCTCCCAGCGCAGAGCAGAAGGGGGAGACCAGAAAGGGGAGGGCGGGCCACGTGGCCTGCCCTCCCCCTTCTGCCCTACCGGTGCACTCAGTTCTGCAGCTGGGCGATCTGCTCCGGCGCAGTGGGGTCGCAGTCGCGCAGCAATGCTTGGATCCGGTGGATCTCCTCGGTCTCACCGATCGCAGCGGCCGCCTGGCCCAGCGCACCGAGGGCACGCAGGAAGCCTCGGTTGGGCTCATGGGACCAGGGCACCGGCCCGGCGCCGCGCCAGCCGGATCCGCGCAGGGCATCCAGACCGCGGTGGTATCCCACCCGGGCATAGGCGTAGCCCTCCACGGTGTAGCCCCGGCTCAGGGCGTCCTCCGCCAGCAGTGCCCAGACCAGGGAGGACTTGGGGTGCTCGGCGGCCAGATCCACCGGCTCCTCTCCTGCGGCCAGGGACTCAGTGACTTCGGGCTCGGCCGGCAGAAGCGTGGGCTCCGGCTCCATCAGGTTTTGTCCGACGATGCTCATGGTCGACATCCTACGCGGGCACCGCGCACTCACGCGCGGAGTATCCCTTTCGAGGACGCCTCCCGCACCGCCGCGGTCCGGTTATCGACCCCCAGCTTCTGATAGATGTGCACCAGGTGGGTCTTCACCGTCGCCACCGAGATGAAGAGACGGCGCGCAATCTGCTGGTTGGACTGCCCTGTGGCCAGCAGCTCCAGCAGCTCCACCTCACGCGTGCTCAGCGAGGTGCTCTCATCTCGCACTCGGCCCATCAGCCGAGCGGCGACGACGGGAGCGAGCGCCGTGCGGCCCTCCGCCGCATCATGGACCGCGCGATGTATCTCCCCCGGAGCGGCGTCCTTGAGCATGTACCCACTGGCCCCGGCGTCCACAGCGGCCAGGATGTCAGCCTCAGTGTCATAGGTGGTCAGGATCAGCACCGGAAGGCTCGGGCACTGCTGCCGCAGCATCCGAGTCGCCGCGACCCCGTCCATCCCCTCCCCCATCTGAAGGTCCATCAGCACCAGATCGGGTGGGGCCCCCTCACTGACGAGGCGAGCGACGACGTCGACAGACTCCTTCCCGTCCGCCGCTTCAGCGACCACTCGGATTCCAGGATCCTCACCGAGCATCGCGCGCAGCCCTGCCCGGACCACCGGGTGATCATCGACGAGCACTGCCCGAAGAACGTCGCCGGTCTCTCCGCCTCCGACCTCTCCGGACCCCTGATTCGGCCGACTCATCACGCCGCCTCCCTCTGATTCTGCTGAGTCCCCTGGTCCAGCGGAATACGCACGGACACCGCTGTCCCTGCCCCGGGGGAAGACTCCACATGCAGCTGACCGCCCTGTGCTGCCACACGGTCACGCAGCGCTCCGAGCCCGACGCCGGTTCCTGTGGGGCGTTCGGCACCGGCTGCGCCAGGTGCACCGGTCGCCTGCTGCAGGTCGAAGCCGACGCCGTCATCGACGATGTCGGCGAGCAGATCGTCCTCCAGGAACGTGAGAGTGACCGCGGCGGTCTCAGCCTGTGCATGCTGCAGCACATTGGCCAGACTCGCCTGCACCGTCCGCAGGACCAGCATCGCCTGGCCGCCGGCCACGGGTCGGCTGCCTCCGCTGATGCGCAGTCGACAGCGAAGCCCGTGCCCCTGCGCGGCCGCCTGCGCCTCGATCTGCCGACAGGTCCGGCGCAGCTCGTCGAGGAGACCTGGATCCTGCTGCTCACCGGACTGCAGCACCGCGACGAACCGCCGAGCATCTTCCAAGTTCTCCCCGGCAGTGTGGACCACCGTGCTGAGCTGTTCCCGGGCCTGCGATGCGGAGCCTGAGTCGAGGCTGGAGACCGCGGCACGGCTCATCAGCACGATGCTCGCCAGGCCCTGGGCGAGCGTGTCATGGATCTCGCGTGCCAGCCGCTCCCGCTCGGCGAGCGCCCCCGCCTCCCGCTGGACGGCGACCAGCTGCTGGCGGGCTCGCTGCAGGTCCGTCATCGTCTCACGCAGGGCGCGGTTCTCTCGGTCCATGATCCTGTAGGCCTGCGCCATCAGCCCCGCGCAGGCCGCTCCGATGATCGGTCCGATCACCGTGGCGGGATGGTCGCCGCCGGGCTGATTCCAGAGTGCCAGGACGACGGCGGCGGTGAGGCCGGCAACGGTGACCACGGCCCAGGGAGTGCGCAGCAGGTGAAGGTGCAGGAAGAACAGTGGGAAGGCCACCCAGGCGAAGTCCGCACTGACGGCCAACAGTCCGGCCCACAGTCCGGTGACCACGAACAGCCATATCAGGGTGCCGCTGCGCCCGAGAGCTGAGCCGGTACGCAGCAGCCCCGCTGCACCCGGGGAGGCAGACGCCATCGCTTCGGAGACCCTACGCTCCACGAGGGTTCCGGCCACGTAGACGAGGGCGAACACCGCTGTCAGCGTGACACCGGCGATGCGGTGCCCCAGCGGATACGGGCCGTCGAGCAGTCGGATGAGCCCGATGACCAGGAGCACAGCGACGCTGGTGTGCAGCCCGACGCGCAGGCTGCGCAGGATCATCACGCCACGTTCCGCAGGAGGATGCTCGTCGGACCTCAGCATCCTCCCATCGTAAGCGGGGCGGGGACATGAGGGCATCAACCGAACGGTTGACCCGCGGCTCCACCCTTCGGATCCAGAAGCACCACCCTCCAGACGATGGCGAACCCGCGTGGGCCCAGGAGAGTGGAGGAAGACACGGCGGAAGCGCTCCGCCCCGACCGACGGACCGAGGTCGGAACAGCCCTGAGAACGATCGGAGATCCTGATGTATCTGGCACTTCGCGAAGTCCGCTTCGCCCGCGGACGCTTCGCCCTGATGGGCGCAGTGGTCGCCCTGATCACGCTGCTGCTGGTGATGCTCACCGGGCTGACATCCGGGCTTGCGCGGCAGAACATCGCCGCGATCGACTCCCTGCCGGCGGATCGGATCGTTTTCGGGGATGACGAACGCGATCCCAGCTACACGGAGTCCTCCGTCGACGCCGAGCAGCTTGAGGCCTGGCAGCAGGCCGCGAACGTGTCCCACGCGGAACCGCTCGGCATCAGCCAGACCACGGCCGAGTCCGAGACCGCCCTCTCGGTGGCCGTCTTCGGCCTCGCCGAGGACTCCGTGATGGGTCCGGAGGGCGGGGCAGCACCGAGTGCGGGTGAGACGGTGATCTCCGAAGAGATCAGCGAGGATCTGGGGCTGACGGTGGGCGATTCGGTGACGGTCAACGGCCAGGAGCTCACCGTCAGCGCTGTGGCTCCGACCCAGTGGTACAGCCACACCCCAGTGATGTGGACCGCACTGACGCAGTGGCAGGAACTGTCCCCTCGCGGCGACCCTGATGCCGTGGGCACAGTCTTGGCAGTCACCCTGCAGGACGACGCCGTCCCGACCCTCGACGGACAGGACGTGGATGACGTGGCCGGCACCTGGAGCATGACTCCCACCGAGAGTTTCGACGCGCTGGCGTCCTACTCCTCCGAGAACGGATCGCTGACGCTGATGCAGGTCATGCTCTATCTGATCTCGGCACTGGTCATAGCGGCCTTCCTGACCGTGTGGACGATCCAGCGCACTCGGGACATCGCGGTGCTCAAAGCACTCGGCGCCTCCACCGGCTATGTGCTGCGAGATTCCCTGGCAGAGGCCGCCCTGGTGCTCTTCCTCGGAGCGAGCATCGGAGGTCTGGCCGGGTGGGCCGGCGGTCTTGCGGCCAGCGGGGCTGCGCCTGTCGAACTCACCGTGCTGACCACTCTCGCACCCGCCGCCGGAGTACTGCTGACAGGACTTGCCGCCGCCGTCCTCGCTGTCCGCCGAGTCACCCGTGTGGACCCCCTCCTCGCGCTCGGCGGAAGCTGAACCTCGCCCGCATTCGGCAACGCTCAGTCCCACTGTCCCTCGCCCCCTCCACCCACATAGGAGCACCCATGCCCACATCACCACGCGTCTCAGACCAGGCCGCACCGACCATGCCCTCCGGCGCTTCCTCGCACAGCGTCTGCTCCCCCGCACCAGCGGCGCTCGAGCTGGACGGGGTGACTCTCACCTATCCGGACGGCGCGGGGACGCTCACCGCTCTGGACCAGGTCTGCCTCCGCGTCGGCGCCGGCCAGATGCTCGCCCTCGTGGGCCCCTCCGGTTCCGGGAAGTCCAGCCTGCTCGCCGTCGCAGCCACTCTGGTCCAACCTCAGCACGGCGTGGTGAGCATCGCCGGAAGCGACGCTGCGCAGCTCAGCCGACGACGTCGCGACCGGCTGCGCCGTGACGAGGTCGGCATGATCTTTCAGCAGCCCAATCTGCTGCCGTCGCTGACAGCTCGCGAGCAGCTCATCCTCGCCGAGGACATGAGGGGCGGGTCCCGTCGGTCCGCCGCAGCCAGGGCCGACGCCCTGTTGGAGGAGGTCGGCCTGACCGACGCCGCCGGGCGGCGGCCCCATGAGCTCTCCGGGGGCATGCGCCAACGCGTCAACATCGCTCGCGCCCTGATCGGCTCGCCGTCGGTGCTGCTGGTGGACGAACCGACTGCCGCTCTGGACCACGAGCGTTCCCTGACCGTGGTGCAGCTGCTCGCGAGGCTGACCATCGAGCATCAGGTGGCCACGGTGATGGTCACCCACGACACCGAGTACGTGCCTTCGGCCGACGCCGTGGCCACGATGCGTGACGGCGCGCTGTCCCGCCCCGAACCGACCGACGCCGGAGAGTCCTCCTGGAACTGACCCCCACCATCGTGCTCCTTGCCCACGTGCTCAGCCCGGCTCACGCCTGGGCGTCCTGAGCCTGCTCTGCACCGCGACCGCCGTCGCTGTGCTGTGGTGAACCGGTGGGCGGGCCTCCGATCACGCCATCCTCAGATCGGATGTGCACCCGCCGGAGGCACGCCCACACCGTCGCTGTCATCGCGTTCCCGCGCAGCTCGTGCCTCCTTCTTCGGTGCCCCATGGATGACCCGGTGACGGATCCAGGCAGAGATCTGGTCGATGATGATGGTGACCACGACGATCACCACCAGAGTGATGCCGATCCGATCCCAGGCGCGCACTCCGAAGAGCGCCGAGAGCAGCGAGCCGATGCCGCCGGCACCCAGCACGCCCAGAATGGCCGAAGCACGGATGTTGACCTCAAAGCGATAGAGCCAGATCGCGATGACCTCCGGCATGATCTGCGGGAGCACCGCCCAGCGGATCATCTGCACCTGGGTGGCCCCGGAGGCGCGCGCCGATTCGAGCGGCCCCTGATCCACCCCTTCGATGGCCTCGGAGATCAGCTTGGAGAGTGTCCCGATCGAACTGATGCCCAACGCCAGGGCGCCGGCCAGCGGACCCAGGCCGAAGATCGGCAGCATGATCGCGATGGCGAAGACGATCTCCGGCACGGCACGGATGACCGAGAGGATGAAGCGGACGACCACGTAGAGCGGCAGCGGAGTCATGTTCCGCGCCGCCAGGAAGCCCATCGGCAGGGAGAACAGCGCGCCGACCACGGTGCCGATCCACGCGATCTGCACCGATTCGAGCATGTTGTCGAAGGCCGAGAGCCAATGCTGCTGGACCTCGGCGGTCAGCGGCTGGGCCACCCCCTGACCCATCAGGGTGAAGTAGTTGACCATATTGCCGGGGAGCTGGACCAACCGGCCCCAGTCAGCACCGGTGGCTGAGATCGCTGCGATGAAGACGATCCCCAGAACCAGCAGCGCGATGTTGTAGCCCAGCTTGGAGGGCTTCACCGGCCGGGCATCGAGCATGTCCGGCTTGTACTGACCGGTGGTGGGCTGGGATTCGCCGCCCGGCGTCGGAGGATTCTGTGGCGTCTTGGAGCTGCTGTCACTCACGTGATCCTCCTCCGGATGGTCAGCGAGACGTAGTCCACGATCAGCACCACGATCACCAGGGCGATCATAATGGCCGAGATGTTGGAGTAGTTGAAGTGGGAGAGCTGCACCGAGATGGTCGAGCCGATTCCGCCGGCCCCCACGATGCCCAACACCACCGAGGCGCGGATATTCAGCTCGAAGACGTAGAGGCTGTACGAGGAGTAGCCGGGGAGGATCTGTGGCAGGACCGCGATCCGATCACGCTGGAGCAGTGTGGAGCCCGTGGCGTCTGCAGCCTCAAGCGGTCCTTTGTCCACAGAGTCGATGGTCTCACCGGTGAGCTTGGCGATGATGCCGATGTTGAACATGATCAGGGCCAGGATGCCGGCCATCTCTCCCGCACCGGCTGCGGTGCCTCCGAGCATGGCGACGAACAGCAGCCCGTAGCCGATGTCCGGGATGGAGCGGATGACCGAGTTGATGGCTTTGACCGCCTGGGAGACCGGCTTGCTGGGGCTGGAGACCGGGGAGGCCAGCATGGCCAGCAGCAGCCCCACCGAGCAGCCGATTCCGGTGGCCACAACGGCCATAGCCAGAGTGACCACCCACTGGTCCCAGACTCGCCAGATGAAGCCCCAGCTGGGGTCGAGGAACTCCTGGATGATGGGCCACCCGCGGTCGAAGTCCTCCCACAGCGGTGCCAGTGTGAAACCGATTCCGGAGCCGCCCCACCAGGTGACCCCGATGACGGCCAGCGCGCCCAGGGCGGTGAGGGGCCCGGTCCGGGCCCTCCAGCACAGCGCCAGGACCGCGAACACGCCCAACGCGCCGAGGATCGGGTAGAGCGGCAGGCGGGCCACCCCGATGTCCAGCTGCAGGGTGGAGGTGGAGCTCCAGAGGAAGAAGAGGATGAGTCCGACGGCGGCTGCCAGCAGTCCCGCATAGGCCGAGGCTGCGGGCCTCGGCTTCTGCGGCCGTGCCGGTGCTTCGATGGCCGGCGTGCTCAATGTGCAGCACTCTCCGGTGCCGCATCCCCCGCCGTCAGCGAGCGCTGGTAGACCTCTTCGATGGCAGCGTCGGTGGCCTCTTCCACCGGACCGTCGAAGACGACCTCCCCGCCGCGCATGCCGATGACTCGGTCCGCATACTTCCGCGCCATCTCCAAGTGATGGAGGTTCACGATGGTGGTGATCCCCAGCTCACGGTTGATGCGCCGCAGGTCCTGCAGCACCCTATGAGCTGTGGGCGGGTCCAGAGAGGCCACGGGTTCATCGGCCAGGATGACCTCGGGGTCCTGGGCGAGCACGCGGGCGATGGCCACGCGCTGCTGCTGACCGCCGGAGAGCGCCGAGGCTCGGTTATAGGCCTTGTCCACGATCCCGACCCGCTCCAGCGATTGGAAGGCGAGTTCCTTGTCCTCTGCGCGGTACCAACCCAGCAGCGAGCGCCAGGCCGGCGTCGAGCTGCAGCGGCCCACCAGCACGTTGTTCAACACCGAGATGCGGGTGACCAGGTTGAAGGACTGGAAGATCATGCCCACTGAGGAGCGCAGACGGCGGATCTTACCCTTGGAGGTGGGGTCGACCACTTCATCACCGACGGTCAGCTCCCCGGAGGTGTAGGGGACCAGGCCGTTGATCGTGCGGATGAGGGTGGACTTGCCGGCTCCGGAGAGTCCGACGATGACCACGAATTCGCCTTTGTCAATGGTGAGGTCGACTCCCTTCAGCCCTTGGAATCCACCGGGGTAGACGACGTCGACGTTGCTGAATCGAATCATAGTGTGACAGTTCTGCCTTCCAGCCTCTCAGGGCTCACCCGCAGAGTACCGCGGGTGAGCCCTGAGACGCAGTCGGAAGGGGAGAGACTCTCCGTTTCTCCCAGACCTTACTCGGCCTCGTCGCCGAAGTCGGCGGCGACCTCGCGGGCAGCTTCCAGCCCCTCGGTGTCGACATCCACAAGACCGTCGATCTCGTAGACATCGAACAGCGCCTCAGCCCCCTCCTCCGAAGCGGCCATATCCTCGAACGCGGTCTTGATCGTCTCGGTCTCCTCCTCATCGATCTCGGAGGAGACGGCGATGCCGTCGTTGGGGATGTTCTCGCTCCAGGCGAAGACCACGACCTGCTCGCCCACGTCCTCGAACTCCTCGACCATGCCCTCGCGCGCGTCGTCGAAGGAGACTCCCACGGAGATCTCACCTTCGTAGACGTTCTGCACCGACTGCGGGTGGCCGCCTGCGAACTGGGCGTCGATGTCGTTGAGCGGGTCGAAGCCGTTGACCTCTCGCAGCTGGGTCGCCGGGTAGAAGTAACCCGAGGCCGATCCCTCATCCACGAAGGAGATGGTCTGGCCCTCCTCGATCAGCTCCAGGGCTTCCTCGCCGACCGGACCGTCCTCGGCCTCATCGGTGCCGTTGCAGTAGAGCATCTCGTAGCCCTGGTCGGTCTCACCCTCCACCGGCTCGTCCAGGCAGTAGGTGTCCGGGTCATCGGTGAACCACTGAGTGACATAGGTGTCTGAGCCGAAGCGCTCCGCCTGAAGGATCGGCTCCGCATCAGCCTGATCGATCGCCTGGGTGAAGACCACCGGGCCCAGGCCCATGGCCACATCCACCTGGCCGGTCTGCAGCGCAGTGACCATGCCGGCATATCCCTCGGTGATGTAGTGCTCGACCTCGCGGTCGAGGTGTTCACTGAGCTGCTCGGCGATCGCCGTCGCGTCCTCGACCAGCTGATCATCATCCTGGGAGGGCAGGAAGCCCAGCACCAGCGGCTCGCCGTCATCTCCTCCGTCGCCGTCGTCGCTCTCATCGGCCACACAGCCGGAGAGGCCCAGGGCCAGAACGCTGCCCAGCGCGAAGGCGGACTTGGTCTTTGTGCGCATATGAAGTTCCCTCTTCCAACAAGATGCAGGTGCCGGGCCTCATCGGCCTCCCTGCGCAGCGAGGAGCCCGGTAAGGCTTCTGACGTGCGCAGTTACGAGCATCACTCTAGGGTGCGGCCGAAGGGGCGACAACCTGGCACCCGTCAGTTGGCCCAGCCGTCACTCAATGTTTACACGGGTCATTCCCGTCAGCAGTTCAGAGACCTGACTCCACTGCTGCACACGGCGAGTGGGATCACCCAGCCCGGTGCCGAAGCGGTCGATGAGCACCGTGGTGCCGCCCTGGGCGTGGACATGCTCCAGATCATTGCGCCAGATGTCCCCCACCGAGATGATCCGCTGCGGATCCACCTCCAGGCCGGCCCGCTCCTGGGCCGCGCGCACCGCAGCCGGCATCCCGAAGGGCTTCTGCGCCCCGTTGATCACCGCGTCGAAGCTGTCGGACAGCCCCAGATGCTCCAGCCAGGGGCCGAAGGCGTCAGCCGGAGAGTTGGTGATCAGCACGACGCCGGCCACCTCGCGCAGCCGAGCAAGCAGCTCGTCCGCCCCCTGAGGGGCGTGGACGTCCGAGTGCTCCAGTCCGCGGGCCAGCAGAGCCCGGCGTCCCTGCGCAAAGGCGACGCCGGCCTCCTCGTCGCTCAGCCCAGCCTGGACGGCGAGCAGCTGGACCAGCTGGTAGCCGTCCTGCAGGGGCCAGGAGGTCGGATGGGCCTTGGCCTTCCCTGCCTCCTGCGCCGCGGCTGAGCGAACGGCCTCCTGGTCCACCCCCAGCGGCCACCCGGAGGCGTCGTAGCGGATCTCGGAGGCGAGCAGGGTGTTCTGCGCGAAGGCGCGCTCCACGGCGGCGCGGATGCCGCCGCTCTCCGGCGAGGCAGCGGCGTCGGGCTCACCGCCGGCGTCGGGAACCTGCCCCTTCTCCGCCAGCAGGAGGTCGGCCTGCTCCGCGTAGAAGAGCACCGGGTCATCGCCCAGGCAGAGGGTTCCGTCGAAGTCCAGAAGGATCAGCTGCTCACGCATGCCAGTGATCTTGGCACACCCGCCGAGACGAAATCACCCCGCCCTTCTCCCGAGCAGCGGCCCGAAAGGACCGATCTGCGGGAGGAGGACGGGGTGATCCCAGAGGTGTGTGGGCGCTCAGCGCATCACTTGACCGACTTGCCGGCCGAGCCCAGCCACTGGGCGGACTCGACGATGCGTGCGGCCATGGACTCCTCAGCCTTGGCGCCCCAGACGCGCGGGTCATAGGTCTTCTTGTTGCCGACCTCGCCGTCTACCTTCAGGACGCCGTCGTAGTTGGAGAACATGTGGCCGGCCACCGGACGGGTGAAGGCGTACTGGGTGTCGGTGTCGACGTTCATCTTGATGGTGCCGTAGCTGACCGCGTCGCGGACCTCCTGCTCGGTGGAGCCGGAGCCGCCGTGGAACACCAGGTCGAAGGGACGGTCCTTGCCGTACTTCTCACCGGTGGCGTCCTGGATCTCCTTGAGGATCTCCGGGCGCAGCTTCACGTTGCCGGGCTTGTAGACGCCGTGGACGTTTCCGAAGGTCAGCGCGGTGATGTAACGGCCCTTCTCGCCGGTGCCCAGCGCCTCAATGGTGGCGACGGCGTCCTCGACGGTGGAGTAGAGCTTCTCGTTGATCTCGTTCTCCACACCGTCCTCCTCGCCGCCGACGGCGCCGATCTCGACCTCGAGGATCTGCTTGGCGGCGGAGGTGCGCTCCAGCAGCTCCACGGCGATGCGGAGGTTCTCCTCCAGGGTCTCGGCGGAACCGTCCCACATATGGGAGTTGAAGATCGGGTCGCGGCCGGCCTTGACCTCGGCCTCGGAGGCCTCCAGCAGCGGCAGCACGAAGCCGTCCAGCTTGTCCTTGGGGCAGTGGTCGGTGTGCAGGGCGATATTCACGCCGTAGTTCTTGGCCACCTGCTTGGCGAAGGCGGCGAAGCCGAGGGAGCCGGCCACCATGTCCTTGATGGAGGCACCGGACCAGTAGGCCGCCCCGCCGGTGGAGACCTGGATGATGCCGTCGGACTCTGCCTCGGCGAAACCGCGGATGGCGGCGTTCAGGGTCTGTGAGCTGGTGACGTTCACAGCCGGGTAGGCGTAGCCGCCGGACTTGGCGGCGTCGATCATCTCGTTGTACTTCTCCGGTGTTGCAATAGCCACGCTGAACTCCTTCAGGTCTGGATCGATGGCGGCAACGGCGTCGGTGCCTTCGCGGCCCATCCTACCTATCTACCCGTGACCCACCGCATATCCCCGGCGCCCAGGCGGCTGTTAGGTTTGCGGCATGAAGCTGAGCCATCTCCCCGCACGTGTGACCGCAGGCGCCCTGATCCTCAACGCAGGCCTGGACATCAGGAAGCTGCCCGAAGAGGCCGCCGCCGGCATGCAGGACATGGGCGCCAACGGCGTCCCGCCGGTGAAGAAGCTCTCGCCGCGCACGTTCCGCGAGACTCTCTCCCGCAGCGAGGTCGCCCTGGGCGCCGCGCTGCTGACGCCCTTCGTCCCCAGTTGGGTGGCCGGTGCAGGCCTGGCCGGGTTCTCCGGCGCCCTGATGGCCATGTACTTCCGCACCCCGGAGATGACCAAGGAGGACGGCATCCGTCCCACTGAGGCGGGCACCCCGATCGCCAAGGACATCGTCATGTTCGGCACCGGCGTGACCCTGGTGCTGGATGACCTGCTGAGCAAGAAGTGAGCGCCCCTGCCTTCGGGCTGCTGCTCGACGTCGACGGCCCCATCGCCTCCCCGGTCTCCCGGACGGTGGCCGTGGAGTCCATCGGCCGGGACCTGGTCCTGATGGCCAACGCCGGGATCCCAGTCATCTTCAACACAGGACGCTCGGACGCCTTCATCGCTGAGCAGGTGGTCCCGGTGCTGCGGGCCGCCGAGCTGGAACCTGCGACGCCGGTCTACACGGTCAGCGAGAAGGGCGCCGTCTGGGCCGAGGTCACCCCTGAAGGACTCGGCGAGGTGTCCGTGGACGCTGAGCTGAAGCTTCCCGACGCCCTCTCGGAGGATGTCAGGGAGCTGGTGGCCGAGCGCTTCTCCGAGCTGATGTTCTTCGATGAGACCAAGCGCGCGATGGTCTCGGTGGAGCAGCACGTGCATGTGCCCTCCGAGCGGTATCTGCGGGCACAGGAGGAGTTCGACGCCGCCGTGCCCGCCCTGCTGAAGAAGCACGGCCTGGAGGAGGTGCGGATCGATCCGACGATCATCTCCACCGACGTGGAACATCAGCGCCTGGGCAAGGATCTGGGCGCCTCCCGCAGCCTGGAGCTGCTGGCTGAGCGGGACATCCACCCGCAGGCCTGGTACACGATGGGCGACTCCCGCACCGACTATGCGATGGCCGACTGGCTCCACGAGCAGGGCCATACGGTCCGCCATGTGGATGTGCGCCCGGCCGACGGCGTCCCGGAGACGGAGTACCCGGTGCTGGTCTCCGAGACCGGCGCCATCCATGACGAGGCCGGGGCCGAGTTCCTGCACCGCTGGGCGGCGTCGCTCTGAGGTCCTGAACTACGGCACCCCGAGCAGGCGCAGCCCGGCCGCGGCTCCTGCTCCGACGATCACCACCACGATGAACGGTGCGCGCAGGATCAGCGCCACGGCGGCGGCCAGAAGGGCACCGATCCGCGCGTCGAAGGCCAGGCCGTCGTCACCGGAGACGGTGTTCATAGCCACCAGTGCTGCCAGCAGCGCCACGGTGAGCACACCGGAGATCTGGGTGACCAGGCGGTGCTGCAGCCAGGCGGCGGGCACCAGATAGCCGATGATCTTGGTGGCGTAGGCGGCTGCGCAGGCCACCAGGATCCATATCCACAGCTCGCTCATGCAGCCACCTCCTGCTGCCGGCGGGAGGAGATCAGGCCCCAGACCACCGCGACGCCGGCGGCGATGAGGATCGGGATGCCTGCGGGAACCAACGGCATGGTCAGCGTGGTCACCAGTGCGGCGAGCACGGCCAGGGCCCAGGGCTCCCTGGAGCGCAGGCGCGGCCAGAGCAGGGCCAGGAAGGCAGCCACCACGGCGCCGTCGAGGCCGAGGGCCTCCGGCTCGGCGATGAAGTCGCCGGCCACCGCCCCGATGACGGTGGCGATGTTCCAGCCGATGTAGACGCCCACGCCGGTGATCCAGAAGCCGCGGCGCTGTTCGGCGCGAGACTCCTGGGCGGTGGAGACGGCCATGGACTCATCGATAGTGACCTGGGCGGCGGCGTACTTCGCAGCACCGGCGGGGTTCAGCAGCGCCTTGAGCTGGACTGCGTAGATCGTGTTGCGCATGGACAGCATCGTGGCCCCGGTGAAGGCGGTGGCCGGGGAGCCGCCGGAGGCCAGCACCCCGATGAAGGCGAACTGCGATCCCCCGGTGAACATCAGCGCGCTCAGCGCCACGGCCTGCCAGAAGGTGAGACCGGAGGCCACGGCCAGGGCGCCGAAGGAGATGCCGTAGAGCGCCACGGCCAGGGAGATGGAGAGGCCCGTGCGGGCGGCGGGGGTCAGACGCAGCAGCCGGCCGTCGTCCTTCAGGGCATCATCCACAGGGCAATGATAATAAAAATTTCATGCACATAAATTGCTTCTGCGCGATGGTAGTGTCGAATTATGAGCAACAACCATGCGGTGGATGACCTGGACCGTGCGATCATTGCTGAGCTTCAGAACGATGCCCGGCTGAGCAACACCGAACTGGCCCGCCGCGTGGGCCTGACCCCCGCACCCTGCCTGCGCCGGGTGCAGCGCCTGGAGCGCGAGGGCGTGATCGAGGGATACCACGCCGCACTGAACCCGAAGGCCGCGGGCAAGGGCTTCGAGGTGATCGTGGCTGTGGACATCGCGGTGAACAACACCGCCACCGTCCAGGACTTCGAGGCCGCCGCCGTCGCTGTGCCCGAGGTGACCGAGGTACGGCGCATGTTCGGCCAGCCCGACTACTACCTGCGGGTGCAGGTGGCCGACGGCGAAGCCTATGAGGCGCTGAGCATCTCCACCCTCTCCCAGCTGCCGGCAGTCAGCCGGGTGCTCTCCCACCAGACCATGCGCCGGCTGAAGGGCTGAGCCTGTTCGGCTGGTGAGGGCACCTGTTGAACCGGGCCGGCGGCTGGACCGGTGCAGCTGCTGAGCCTGTGAAGCGGCGGTGCCGCGCCGGCGTCGGGCCTGCCGCCCGATACTGTGGTGCTCATGGATGAGGGGGTCACCGAGCACTTCACGCATCAGGGCCGGACCATGGCCTACCACCGGCATGCCCGCGCGGCGGATGCGCCGGCGCCCAGCCGGGGCGGACGGCCGTTCCTGCTGGTGCACGGGATCGGGATGGGCCGCGCGGTCTATGCGGAGCTGGCCGCTGAGCTCTCCGCCCACGGGACCGTGTATTCGGTGGATCTGCCGGGGTTCGGCGACTCCCCGGAGCCGCAGACCCCACTGAGCATCCCGGAGACCGGGGACTTCATGGCCGCCTTCATCTGTGAGCAGCAGCTGCAGGATCCGGTCCTGGTGGGGCACTCGATGGGCGGCCAGGTGGTCGCGGAGATCCACGCCCGGCACCCGGAACTCAGCAGCACCGGCGTGCTGATCGCCCCGGCGGTGAACCAGGCCGAGCGCACTGCGGCTCGGCAGGCCCTGCGGATGGTCCAGGACCTGGCCGGGGAGAGCCCCAAGGTCCTGGCGCTGGGAACTGCGCAGTACGCCAAGGCGGGGCCTCGCTGGTTCTTCAAGAAGATGCGCCAGATGCTCGATCACCGGATCGAGGAGTCGCTGCCGCATATCCAGGCCGATGTGATGGTCCTGCGCGGGGAGAAGGACCGGGTCTGCCCGCGCCCGTGGACCCAGCAGATCACCGACCTGCTGCCCCAGGGACGCATGGAGGAGATCCCCGACCGCGGCCATGAGGCCGTGATCCGCACGTCCCAGCCGGCGGCCGAGATCATCCTGAACCGCCTACGGGACCGGCAGACCGGCTGACGACCGCACTCGCCGGCGTCGTACCCTCAGCCCCGCCTTCGACCCAACCCTCGTTTTACCAAGCATTTTTCGCTTTACCTGCCCGGATCTGCAGGGGTAAAACGAATTCTGGTTGGTAAAACGAGGGTGGGTCAGGACTTGGCCTGCTCCACCGCCAGGTCGAACTCACGCTCCAGCTCAGCATCCTCGCGGAAGGTCAGCCGGCTGACCACGACGGCGACCAGGACATTGGCCGCGAAGCCGGGGATGATCTCGTAGAGCTCGGCTCCGAAGACCTCCGGGCCGAAGGCCGACCACAGGAACACGGTGGCGGCGCCGGCCACCATGCCGGCCAGGGCTCCCCAGGCGCTCAGCCGGCGCCAGAACAGGGAGAGCAGGATGGCCGGGCCGAAGGAGGCGCCGAATCCGGCCCAGGCGAAGGCCACCAGCTCCAGGATCGTCCCGCCGGGGTCCATGGCCAGCAGCACACCCACCACGGCCACCAGCAGCACGCAGACCCGGCCCATCAGCAGCAGACGCCGCGGCGAGGTCTTCCGGCCCAGGACCTGGTAGATGTCCTCCACGAAGGCCGAGGAGCTCACGATCAGCTGGCTGGAGACCGTGCTCATGATGGAGGCCAGCACGGCGGCGAAGACCAGGCCCACGATCAGCGGGTGCAACAGGATCTGGGACAGTGCGAGGACCACATGCTCAGAGTTGTCCAGGCTGTGGTCGGTGTCGTTGAAGTAGGCCACGCCCACCAGACCCGCCGCCACAGCGCCCAGCAGGGACAGCGCCATCCAACCGATGCCGATCCGCCGCGCGGCCTTGGCGTCGGAGGGGTTGCGCAACGCCATGAACCGGACGATCACGTGGGGTTGACCGAAGTAGCCCAGGCCCCAGGCCAGGGCGGAGACGACGCCGACCACAGTGGCCGCGGTCAGCGCCTCGCCACCGATCAGCGAAAGCCGCGAGGGATCCACATCCTCGATCACGGAGACGGCCTCGCCTACGCCGCCCAGGGAGAACAGGGCGATCACCGGCACGATGAGCAGGGCGAAGAGCATCATGGTCCCCTGGACCACATCGGTCAGCGAGGCGCCCAGGAAGCCGCCCAACAGCGTGTAGAGCAGGGTGACGCCGGCGACGATGTACATGCCGGTCAGGTATGGGGTCTCGAAGGCCAGCCGGAAGAACTCACCGCCGGCCACCATCATGGAGGCCACGTAGAAGGTGAAGAACACCAGCACGATCACGCCGGAGGCGATCCGCAGCAGGCGGCTGCGGTCATGCAGACGGTTCTCGAAGAAGCTGGGGATGGTGATCGAGTTCTTGGCCACCTCGGTGTAGGAGCGCAGCCGCGGCGCCACGATCTTCCAGTTCAGATAGGCGCCGATGGTGAGCCCGACGGCGATCCAGGCCTCGATCAGGCCGGCCAGGTAGATGGCGCCGGGCAGGCCCATCATGAGCCAGCCGGACATGTCCGAGGCGCCGGCGCTCAGCGCCGCGGCCCAGGAGGGCAGCCGGCGCCCGGCCAGCAGGTATCCCTCGTGGTCGGTGGTGTGCCGGTAGGCGTAGATCCCGATGGCGACCATCGCCGCGAAGTACAGGATCAGCGCGGCGATGAGGTAGGCCTGGTCAGACAAACGAACTCCTGGAGACGTCGAGCGGTGAGCGGCACCACATTACTCCAGAGTTTCCTAAACCTCTCAACTCCCCTGGTCCCGTCCAACGGCCGGCGGCCGACTGCTCAGGGACCAGCAGCTCAGCACCGGGCGCTCAGCCGAAGCGGTGCTGCCGCACCCAGGCGTGCATGGCCACCCCCGCGGCCACGCCCGCGTTGATGGACCGCGTGGAACCGAACTGGGCGATGGAGAGCGTGTCCCGGGAGACCTGCCGGATCTCCTCGCTGAGCCCGGGACCCTCCTGCCCGAAGACCAGCACACAGCGCTCGGGCAGCTCATAGGTATCCAGCGGCACCGATTCCGGGAAGAGGTCGACGCCGATCACCGGCAGCCCCTCCTGCTGGGCCCACTGGACGAAGTCCTCCACCGTCGGGTGGTGCCGGACATGCTGGTAGCGGTCGGTGACCATGGCGCCGCGGCGGTTCCAGCGCTTCTTGCCGATGATGTGGACTTCGGCGGCGAGGAAGGCGTTGGCGGTGCGGACCACTGTGCCGATGTTGAAGTCGTGCTGCCAGTTCTCGATGGCCACATGGAAGCCGTGGCGGCGACGGTCGAGGTCAGCCACGATCGCCTCGCGGCTCCAGTACCGGTACTCGTCCACCACATTGCGCCGGTCGCCCTCTCGCAGCAGCTCCGGATCCCAATGGTCGCCCTCCGGCCAGGGCCCCTCCCAGGGGCCGACGCCGACCTCACGCGGTTCTTCATCTGTCACACCGACGAGCGTATCTGAGTAGGCTCGGGGCATGAGCCAGCTCCCCAACCCCTTGGAACAGTTCTCCCTCGATGAGCTCCGGCAGCGCCGCTCGGCGAAGTGGCGGGCGTTCGGAGACGATGTCCTGCCGCTGTGGGTGGCCGAGCAGGATGTGCCGCTGGCCGAGCCGGTGGCACAGGCCCTGCACCGTGCCGTGGAGCTGGGCGACACCGGCTATCCCTTCTCCGGCGAGTTCTCGGCGTCGCTGTCTGAGTTCGCCGCGGCCCGCTGGGACTGGAAGCCGGAGATGAAACAGATCCGCCCGGTGCGCGATGTGATGATCGGTGTGGTGGAGGCGCTGAAGCTGGTCACCTATCTGGCCGACACCGTGATCGTGAACTCCCCGGTGTATCCCCCGTTCTTCAACTATCCGCGCAGCGCCGGGCTGCGCGTGGTGGAGGCCCCGTTGGGCGGCGACGGCCGGCTGGACCTGGAGGCGCTGGAGGAGTCCTTCAACCTGCGCACCCTGGGCGGCAGCGCTGCCTTCCTGCTGTGCAATCCGCATAACCCCACCGGCGCAGTGCACACCCGCGAGGAGCTGGAGCAGGTGGCCCAGCTGGCCGAGAAGTACGGTATCCGCGTGGTGGCCGACGAGATCCACGCTCCGCTGGTCTACGACGGCGAATTCGTCCCCTACCTCTCGGTGGATCCGCGCGGCTACTCGGTGATGTCGGCGTCGAAGGCTTGGAACCTGGCGGGCACCAAGGCAGGCCTGCTTGTGGCCGGAGAGGACGTGATCTCCGAGCTGAGCGAGCTGCCCCACGAGGCCGCCCAGGGCCCCAGCCACTTCGGCGTGATGGCCCAGACCGCGGCCTACCGCGAGGGCGGCGAATGGCTGGATGCCCTGCTGGCCGGATTGGATTCCAACCGCCGGCTGCTGGGTGAGCTGATCGACGAGCACCTGCCGGAGCTGGAGTGGATCACCCCGGAGGGCACATATCTGGCGTGGATGGACTTCAGCGCCTACGGCTTCGCCGATGACGTGGCCGAGGGCGGCATCGAGTCCCCGATCAGAGGCCCGGCCAAGTTCCTGCTGAAGGAAGCCAAGGTGGCGCTGACCGCCGGGCATCCCTTCGGCGAGGGCGGCGAGCGCCACGCCCGAATCAACTTCGCCGCCTCCCAGCAGACCCTCACCCAAGCTGTGGAGCGGATGGGCGCGGCGCTGCACCGCTAGAAACCCGTGCCACGCGGCACGTCCCTCCCCCACACCCGTTCAGTGGGCGCGCAGGTGTCGGAAAGAGCCCCGAAATCTGCTTGTTCCGACACCTGCGCGCCGAGCAGAGCCCTCAGGCGGCGCCCAGGACCAGCCACAGGCCGAGCAGGAAGAGGATGAGGGCCACCGTGCCGTTGGCGTGGCGGCTCAGAAAGCCCTCCAGCTTCTTCAGCGGCCGCTCCAGGACGCGATGCGCGGTGAGGCGCAGGACCAGCAGCACCAGCGCAGGCGTGATCATCACCATGCAGTAGAAGAGGATCATCGCCGGACCCATGGGCGCCTCGGGCGTTTCTGCGGCAACCACCGCGATGCCGGCCAGATACGGCAGCAGCGTGGCGATCTCCAGCCCGACGGCGGCCAGCGCCAGACCCAGCAGTGCAGCCGCTCCGCCCTGGGCACCGTCGCCCACTGCCCGCTCACGGAACTGAGCGACTCGTCCGCCCGTGCCGCGGGCCTCCTCTCGGCGCCGCTTCCTCTCCTTACCCGCCTGCGTGAAGGGGTCCAGCCGGCAGCTGAACCAGATCAGCCCGGCGCCCAGTGCGGCCTGGCCCAGCAGGAATGCGGGCTGAGCGGAAAGCTCGGAGAGGGCGCCGATCAGGTGGTCGCCCACCAGCACCAGACTGGCCAGCAGGATCAGGCCGATGGCCGCGTAGGCCCCGGCCACCACGCCCAGATATCCCAGGATGCGGCCGCCGCGCAGCCGCCCCGGGGCCATGAGGAGCCAGACCGGGATCAGCAGCGTGCCGAAGCTGGTGGAGTCCAGCAGGGCGAGCACGCCCAGGATCCCGAGGATGCTCCAGGCGCCCTGGGCGCCGTCGGGAACCAGCCCCTCGGTGAGGCTGGAGAGCCCGAACAGCGGCTCCAGCGGTGAGGGCCCGGCGGACAGGAAGTGGTTGAGCATAGCTCTATGCTGACCGTGAGCCACGGCCGGGCACATCGGCCGAAGGATCGAGAACCGGGCTCTGCCGATCGGGGATCTCGTCCTTCGGAGGGAGGCGGGGGCTGAACGGGTGTGGTCGAATACTGCTATGGCCCACAGGTTCAGGGATCGGCTGCAGCAGAACGCCTCCGTGGCCCTTGCCCTGCTGGTCCTGGCCGCCGGATGGGCCGACGTCTGGGGTGATGCCGTCTGGCTGCGGGCCCCCAGCCTGGAGCCGCAGCTGTGGTGGCATCTGATCCCGCTGGCTCTCATGGCCGCTGTGGTCCAGCTGCGCCGCAGCCACGTGGAGCTGGCCCTGGTGCTCGGTCTCACCACAGTGGCCCTGCACCTGCTGATCGGGGTGAACCTGGGGCTGCTGCTCTGCCTGGCCGACCTCATCTATGCCCTGGGGATCCGCGGCAGTCGGCGCAGTGTACGGATCGCCCACCGCAGCTTCCTGGGGCTGATCCTCCTGAGCGCTCCGGCGGGCCTGCTGGTGGGCATGGATGCCGAGGGTCTGTTCCATATGGTGCTGGTCCTGGCCAGCGTCCTGCTGGGTCCGCTCTGGTGGGCCTCGGAGGTCCGCCGCGGCTACCCGCTGTGGCAGGAGCGCGACGCCCGCCGAGCCCTGGAGGCCGAACGTCACGCCGCCCTGCTGGAGCGCCAGCGCCAGGAGCGCACCGCCGCGGTGGACTCTGAGCGCCGGCGCATGGCCCGCGAGCTCCACGACGGGATCTCCTCCCAGGTCTCGGCCATGGCGCTGACCTCCGGAGCCGTGCTCAACGCAGAGCCCGACGCCGTAAGGGACCGTCAGGCCCTGCAGACGGTCCGCACCACCAGCGTGGAGACTCTGGACCAGCTGCGCGAGATGATGCGGCTGCTGCGTGGTGAGGAGACCGAGGAGGGCCCCATGGCCTCCCTCACCTGGGAGGGGATGCTGTCCCGCGCCCGCACCCAGGGCGTCCGGGTGGAGGTTGGAGGAGAGCTTCCCTCCGACCTCGCCCCGGTTCCGCGGCAGGTCGCCGTGCGCGTCACCCAGGAGGCATTGGCCAATGCGCTGCGCCACGGAGACGCCTCCGCCTACGTAGAGATCCAGTCCCGACGCCGCAGCCTGCGTCTTCGCGTGATCTCAGGACTGCACCCGGATACGGAGACTGAGACTCCCGCGGCAGGGACCCACGGCGCTGAGCCCCTCGGCACCGGAACCGGTCTGCTGGCGATGCAGGAGCGGGTGAGCCAGGCCGGAGGCCGACTGCGCTGCGGCCCTGACTCCGGAGCCTGGCTGGTGGAGGCGACTCTGCCGCTTCAGCGTTCCCCGTGGGAGGAGCTCCATGACTGAGGCTGAGACCATCACCGTGCTGCTCACCGATGATCATTCCAGCGTGCGGGCCGGACTGCGGCTGCTGCTGGAGACCGCTGAGGGCATCGAGGTCATCGGCGAGGCCGCCGACGGAGCCGCCGCCCTGCAACAGGTCCGCGCCCTGCGCCCCGATGTGGTCCTGATGGATGCCCGCATGCCGGGCACCGACGGGATCGAGGCCACCCGAGCCGTCGTGGCCGAGGCCGCGGCCGAGGTCCTCATGCTGACCACCTTCGATCTGGATGAGGTGGTCTTCGGCGCACTGCGGGCGGGGGCCGCGGGCTTCCTGCTGAAGTCTGCCGAGCCGGCCCTGCTCATCGACGCCATCCGGCGCGTGGCCGCCGGGGACGGTGTCCTCGCCCCGGAGGTGACCCGCACTCTGCTGCGCACCTTCGCCGAGACCCCGGAGAAGGGGTCTGCCGAGAAGGCGAGGCCGGAAGCACAGACGGCCGGTGCGGCGTCGGCGGATCTCTCCGTCCTGACCCCACGGGAGGTGGAGGTGCTGGCCGCGCTGGGGCGCGGACTGTCCAATGAGGAGATCGCCGCGGAGCTCTTCGTCAGCCGCGCCACAGTCAAGACCCACGTGTCCAGCCTGCTGGGCAAGCTCGCCCTGAGCAGCCGCATGCAGGCGGCGATCTGTGCCCGCGAGAACGGCCTGGCCTGAGAGGAGAAGGATGTTCGCAGGATGGAGGCGCCGACGGCGGCAGAACAAGGTGAAGCCCGGCGACGGGCATCACCTCAGACCCTTCCGCTGGTGGCATCTGGCCCACCGATCTTTGTTCCATCTGCGGATGGAGGGAGTCGCCGCGGAGCCTCAGGACCGGCGTCGGGTCTATGCGGTGAGCCTGAGCCACTTCGATCTCGATGAGAAGGTTCATCTGTACTGTCACGGGCGGCATGAGGCGGAGTCCACCCTGCCGGCCGCCTTCCCCGTGCCGGGCGGGCATATCGAGGTGGCGGCGTCGACCTTCGGGGTCAAGCGGATGCACTATGTGCCCCAGGACGGCAGCCCGGAGCGGCAGCTGACTCCGGACGCCGACTCCAATGAGGGCTACCGGGCCAGGTTCGCCGCCCGGCATCCGCTGGCCAGCCGGATGATCGGCTTCGTGTCCCTGGTGGTGCTGGTGGTGGCACTGCTGCTAGGGATCCCACAGCTGCTGGAGGAGCTGACCAGCATCGAGGACGTGGCCGATGTGGTGGGCACCTTCAGCTCACCGCTGCATCTGCCGGCCTGGGCCAACACGGCGCTGATCGTGGCCGCCGCCCTGGCCAGCTTCGAACGGGCTCTGCGGCTGCGGCACAACTGGCTGCTCGACGGGGACATGGACCTGGACTTCTGAGCCCCCACACCCCCACACCCGTTCAGTTGTCGCGCAGGTGTCGGAAAGCGGCCCGAAATCGGCTTATTCCGACACCTGCGCGCCAAGCAAAGTCCTCAGAGGGGCAGACAGCCCTGCCTCAGAGCTGGGCGTTGATCTCGTCCACGTAGCTGCTCACCCGAGCGTAGACGCCGGGGTAGCCGGCCTCGGCGCAGCCGCTGCCGAAGGAGACCACGCCGACCACCTCGTCGCCGACCACCAACGGACCGCCGGAGTCGCCCTGGCAGGCGTCCTGGCCGCCCTCGGGGAAGCCGGCGCAGATCATGACGTCGGAGTCATAGGCCAGACCGTAGGAGTCGGTGCAGTCCGCGCTGCTGACGATGGGCACTGTGACCTTCTGCAGGTCATCCACCGGGTAGCCGGTCTCGGTCACGCCCCAGCCGTAGACCGTGGCGTCCTGACCGGGCTGCGGGTCTGCCGCGGCCAGGTCCACCGTGGGAGCATCCACTGCCTGGTCCAGGGTGATCACGGCGATGTCGTGGTCATGGGCAGCGTTGGAGTACTCCGGGTGGATCCAGACATCCTCGACGCCGGCCTCGGCACCTCCGGTGCGGTCCGTGCTGCCGATGCTCAGCGTGAACAGGTTCTCGTCCACGCCGTCCACACAGTGGGCCGCGGTCAGTACGGCCGTGCTGCTGATCAGGGCGCCGCCGCACCAGTTGTCCGGCTGGCCGTCCGGGTCGGCGCCGGTGGCGCCGTCGGGAACATTCAGCGCCGCCATATAGGGGGCATCCGTTGGAGCTGCGTCGTCGCCGCCGATGATGCGCTCCTGCTCAGAGGAGGCGGGTGTCACCACGGGAGCGGAGGCGGCCGCCGGAGCACCGACCGCAGTCAGAAGCAGCGCGGAGGCCGCCGCTGCGCTCATGGTCATGGTCCCGATGAGTCCTGTTGTGTTATTCGCCATAGAGCAGACCCTACGGGAGGGAAGCACCTCTCCGGCACCCCTCTGAGGAGGATTTCTGCTGAAGTTTACGCGCCGCGGCCACGGGTGAGCACGGGCATCGCAGCGGCGATGATCACCGCCGCCACCGCCATCGCGGCGAAGGCGCCGCTGTATCCTGCGGCCCCGATCACAGCACCCAGTGCCACCGCCCCGACGCCGAACCCACCGTCATAGGCCACGTTCCAGACTGTGCTGGCCGCACCGGATTTTCCGGGACCGAACCGCTCCACGGTCACCACGAAGGAGTCGTTCTGCGCAGCCCCGAATCCGGCACCCACCAGAGCCGCCCCGATGAGCAGCAGCGGCAGCGGCCCCTCCAGGGAGAAGGCCAGCAGTCCCAGACCGATTCCACCCAGCAGCGCAGAGAGCACCACAAGCCGCCCCGCGCCAGCACGTCCGAGGAATCCAGCGCCGAGCCGGCCCATGATCAGCGCGATGGAGGCGACCAGCAGGGCCGCGGCGGCCTGGGCGGCGTCGGGACCTGCCAGCGGCAGAAAGGTGGTCAGCGCACCGAAGGCGGCCGCAGTGATGAGGAAGAGGATCAGCGGCGGCAGCACCCGGCCCATCCCGGCCAGGGAGCTGAGCGAGAACTCGGTGCGCACCGCCGGCAGCAGGAAGCTCAGGGCAGCCGCACCCAGGCAGGCGATGCCGGTGCCCCAGAAGACCACCTCGAAGCTGATGGTCTGGGCCACCCAGACGCCGCCGGAGAGGGCGCCGAGATTGGGCAGCGCGGCCGCGGCGCCGTAGAGCGCGGCCACTGTGGAGAGTTTGCCCATGCCGGCCAGCTCGGCCACCAGGGCGGCGCCGGCCACCACCATCATGGCGAATCCGATGCCGCGCACTGCGGTGATCAGCAGGATCCAGAGCAGGCCGTCGGAGAGGACGTAGAGCGGCGTCGGGAGTCCCAGCAGGATGGCACCGAGAATCATCATCCCGCGCAGGGTCAGGATGCGGAACAGCCAGGGTGAGGCCATCTGCGCGGCCACAGTGGCGCCCATCATGACGCCGGTGGTGGCGCCCACGGCCACGCTGGCGGCCCCGCCGGCAGAGGCCCACATGGGCACCACGGAGAGCAGGCCGGCGTAGTTGCCGAAAGCCAGCGCGGTGACCAGCAGCAACAGGGCCAGGCCCTTGATATCAGGGCTCTGCCAGGGCTGTTCCTGGGGGTCACTCACCGATGATCACGGACCTATCGTAGAGGGACATCTTCATTCCCAGGAAACACCTGCGTGAGTAGACTCGAGGCATGCGCGAGCTACAGTCTGAGATCTTGGAAGAGATGGGCGTGAAGCCGGAGATCGACCCGGCGGAGGAGGTGCGGCGACGCACCGACTTCCTGGCGGAGTATCTGCAGTCGGTGGGTGCCCGGGGCTTCGTGCTGGGGATCTCCGGAGGCGTGGACTCCTCCCTGGCGGGTCGGCTGGGCCAGCTGGCCGCGGAGAAGCTGCGCGAACAGGGCGTGGAGGCCTCCTTCCACGCCATGCGCCTGCCCCACGGGAACCAGAAGGATGAGGACGACGCCGTCCGCGCCCTCGAGTTCATCGGCCCGGACCACACGCACACCTTCAACATCGAGAAGGCTGTGACCGGCGTGGACGTGGCCTTCCACGAGAGCTTCGGCCGCGGGATGAAGGACTACCACCGCGGCAATGTGAAGGCTCGCCTGCGGATGACCGCCCAGTATGCGGTGGCCGGCGAGCAGCAGGCCCTGGTGGTCGGCACCGACCAGGGCGCAGAGTCGATCACCGGCTTCTTCACCAAGCACGGCGACGGCGGCGCAGACATCCTGCCGCTGTTCACGCTGAACAAGCGCCAGGTCCGCCAGATCCTGAAGCATCTGGGTGCGCCGGAGGCCCTCTACAGCAAGGCCCCGACCGCCGATCTGCTGGATGAGAACCCAGGTCAGCTGGATGAGACCGAGCTGGGGATCACCTACGACCACATCGATGACTATCTGGAGGGTCGCGAGATCCCCGAGGATGAGGCGCAGAAGCTGGAGCAGCGGTATCTGTCCACCCGCCATAAGCGCACTGTTCCGGTGACCATCCTGGATGAGTGGTGGAAGCAGAGCTGATCAGGACGCTCAGCTGCGGCTGATCTGCTGAAGTTGCGCGGCCCCGGGAGTTGCCCCTAAACTTTTACAGGTTCCCACGAGGGTTCGCGCCCCCATCGTCTAGCGGCCTAGGACACCGCCCTTTCACGGCGGCGGCACGGGTTCGAATCCCGTTGGGGGTACTCTCCGCAGAGTTCGGTTTCGGTCGATTTTGCGGAGGGAGGAGAAAGCCTGGTAAAGTTTCTCCTCGTGCTGAACGGCACAAACAGATGAATAAGGCCCTGTGGCGCAGTTGGTTAGCGCGCCGCCCTGTCACGGCGGAGGTCGCGGGTTCAAGTCCCGTCAGGGTCGCTCTCGCCAGAGCTGAGGCGTCAAGCTCGCGGCATGTATGCTGGCGAGTATGGCTCTGTAGCTCAGTTGGTAGAGCGTTCGACTGAAAATCGAAAGGTCACCGGATCGACGCCGGTCGGAGCCACCAGAGCAGTAAGGCCCCGTTCCTCTTCGGAGGGACGGGGCCTTATTCGTGTCTCAGCCGTTCACTGCTCGTTCCACCCGCCCAGCAGCTGTGCAGCCTGCTCGCTGAGCGCCATCTGCAGCAGAGGCCCGAAGCTGATCCGGCTGACGCCCAGTTCGGCCAGCCGCGGCAGAGTCAGGCCCTCTGGGATGGCACCGCGCTCGGGGTGAGCCGTGACGTTCAGCGGCGTGCTGACCTGTTCGAGGATGGTGGAGAGCTCCTGCTCGCTGGGCAGGCCCACCGGGTAGAGGCTGTCCGCGCCGGCCTGTTCCAGCAGAGACAGCCGGTGCAGAGTCTCGGCAAGCGGGTCGGCGAAGTCATCAGCATGCTTATAGACGTCGGTACGACCGTTGATCACCAGGTGGACTCCGGCAGCATCGGCGGCCCGGCGGATTCCGGCGATGTAGTCCGCGTGCTCCTGCCCGCCGCGCATCTGACCGCGGGAGTGGACAGTGTCCTCGATGTTGATGCCGACGACGCCGGCCGCCAGGGCCTTCTCCACGAGCTCAGCAGGATCGGTGTCATATCCGGACTCGAGGTCGGCCGAGACCGGGATCTCAACGGCGGCGGTGATGCGCGCGATCGCCTCCAGCGCCTGGTCCAGGGTCATATCTTCGCCGTCGGCGGCACCCAGAGAGTCGGCGAGCGGGTGGCTGCCCACCGTGAGCGCGCCGAAGCCGGCGTCGGCGATGAGCCGCGCGGACCAGACGTCCCAGGCAGTGGGCAGCACCACCGGCTCCTCCCGGTGATGGAGCTGCAGCAGAGTCTCGGCACGGGCGCGCAGAGCGGCGGCGTCGAATACGGGGGTCGAGCCGGCAGATGTCATGGAGGGTCCTTTCCCTGTGGGTGATCCGGAGACGCTGACGATCCAGCGCCGAGGGCTGACAGGTGGTGATGCTCATCCGCCCCAAAACGCTGTGGAGAACCGACACACTGTGTCAGACCCCTGTGGCAGAGTGAACGCCGTGACCTCCTCACCGATTCCTCGTCAGCCCGGTCCGGATCATCCTCGGCAGCAGAGCGCCACCTCTGCCTCTTCCTTCTCGCCGCCTGTCTCCACTGCATTCCACGCCGAAGCCCGGGGGCGCCTCACCGCGCTGACCGGGCAGGACGCAGACTTCCGTCCCGGTCAGCTGGAGGCGATCTCCGCTTTGGTGGAACAACGACGCCGGGTCCTGGTGGTCCAGAAGACCGGGTGGGGCAAATCGGCCGTGTACTTCCTGGCCGCGCATCTGCTGCGCCGTCGGGGCCGCGGGGTGAGCCTGATCGTCTCCCCGCTGATCGCGCTGATGCGGGACCAGATCTCGGCCGCCGAACGCGCCGGGGTCCGCGCCCAGGCGGTGAACTCGGCCAACGCCCATGAGTGGGACTCGGTGGTGGAGGCGCTGGCCGCCGATGAGCTGGACGTCCTGCTGATCTCTCCAGAGCGGCTGGCCAATCCCCGCTTCCGTGATGAGGTGCTGCCCGGGCTGCTGGAGCGCCTGGGCATGCTGGTGGTGGATGAGGCTCACTGCATCTCCGACTGGGGACACGACTTCCGCCCCGACTACCGCCGGATCGGTGAGATCGTCCGCGGCCTGCCTGCTGAGGTTCCGGTGCTGGCCACCACGGCCACGGCCAACTCACGCGTGGTCGACGATGTGGCCGCACAGCTGGCCCCGCCCGAGGACTCCAGCGGCAAGGAGGTGATGGTGCTGCGTGGCAGCCTCAGCCGCAATTCGCTGCGGCTCGGGGTGCTGACCCTGCCTGAGTCAGAGCAGCGGATCGCCTGGCTGACCCAGCACCTGAGCTCCCTGACCGGCAGCGGGATCGTCTATGCCCTCACCGTCTCCCAGGCCCAGGACCTGACCCGGCATCTGCGCGAGCACGGCCATGAGGTGGCCGCCTACACCGGGCAGACCGACCCGGATGAGCGCCAGCAGCTGGAGGCCGCATTGAAGGAGAACCGCGTCAAGGCGCTGATCGCCACCTCGGCGCTGGGCATGGGCTTCGACAAGCCGGATCTGGGCTTCGTGGTGCACCTGGGGGCGCCGTCGTCGCCGGTGTCCTACTACCAGCAGATCGGACGCGCCGGACGCGCCGTCGACAGCGCGGACGTACTGCTGCTCCCAGGCCAGGAGGACGTGCGGATCTGGGAGCACTTCGCCCAGGCCTCCATGCCCACTCAGCAGCGGGCCGACGCCGTGCTGGCCGCGCTGGCCGAGCATCCGGAGGAGCCGCTCTCAGCGGCTCGCCTGGAGACGATGGTGGAGATCCGCCGCTCGCCCTTGGAGCTGCTGCTGAAGGTCCTAGAGGTGGACGGCGCGGTGCACCGGGTGCGCGGTGGATGGACGGCCACCGGCCGCGGCTGGCGGTACGACGCCGAGCGCTATGACACCATCCTGCGCCTGCGCCGGGCCGAGCAGCAGGCGATGCTCGACTACGAGCGGCTGGAGCCAGGTCAGTGCCGGATGGCCTACCTGGCCGGAACCCTCGACGACGACGCCGCGACAGCCTGCGGCCGCTGCGACACCTGCTCAGGCCCCTGGTACCCACAGGAGTTGGATCAAGGCTCGGTGAGCCGGGCGCGCGCCTCGCTGGACAGGGTGGGAGTGGAGATCGCGCCGCGGAAGCAGTGGCCCACGGGCCTGGCCGCGCTGGGACTCTCGCTGAAGGGGCGGCTGGGTCCCGGTGAGGTGGCCGAGGAGGGCCGGGCGCTGGCTCGCCTGTCCGACCTGGGATGGGGGCCGTTGGTGCGGGAGACGCTGCAGGGCGAGGACACCGCTGTCCCTGATCAGCTAGCCAGTGCGGTGACGCGGCTGCTCTCCGAATGGGACTGGCCGCGCCGCCCGGATGTGGTGGTCTCGGTGTCCTCGCGCCGGCATCCCCGGCTGGTGGACTCACTGGCCCGCGGAGTGGCCCAGCTGGGACGGCTCCCCTACGCCGGCTCCCTGGAACCGGCCGACGGCGGGCCGTCGAGCTCTCCAGAGTCCAACAGCGCCTTCCGCCTGGCGGGCCTGATGGGCCGGTTCAGGGTGCCGGCTGAGCTGTCCTCCCAGATCCAGGGCGCTGCCGTGCTGCTGGTGGACGACGAAGTGATCTCCCGCTGGACGCTCACCGTGACCGCCCGGGAGCTGCGCGGAGCCGGGGCGGAGATGGTGCTGCCCTTTGCCCTGGGCCTGCGCGGCTGAGGACGCCCCGGACCGCGCAGCTCAGTGCCGGCGCACCACGACGTCGGCCACGCTCTGCCGGCCGAAGGCCCACAGCACCAGCTCGCCGGGGGCGCCCTCGAGGATGAGCAACGGGTCGCTTGAAGCGCCGTGGGTCACCGAGCCGTAGCCTGGGCTGATGTAGGTGATGCGGCGGCCCTGCTTTCGGGCCGCAGCCATCAGCAGAGTGCGGGAGGCCTGCTTCCACAGTCGCCGCTGGAGACCCTGGGAGGACCTGCGGCGGTGCGGCTGCAGGGCGGATGAACTCTCCGCAGCGTCGGCGGCTCCTGTGTTTTCGCCGTCGGCTCCTGTGCGCTCTTCGTCGGGCCCGGGGCTCGCCGTCGACTCATCGACGCGCAGGACATCCTCAGTATGGACGAAGAACTCCAGGGTATTCATCGCGTCATCGACGGCACGGCTGCGGGCCGGATGCCAGGACGGCACCCCAGCCTCGATCCGGTCCACCAGTTCGGCGAAGCTGAGCTGCTCGATGCTCCGGTACTGTCTCTGAGCCCTGGACCCCACCACCGGCAGCTCTCTGCCGAAGATCAGGTGCGGATGGGAGTCGCGGGCGACCACATGGACTGCGAGGTCGTGGGCAGTCCAACCCTCACAGAGGGTGTCGGCCATCGGGCCCTTCTCGCGCAGGGCTCTGACGAGAGCCTGACGCTCGGTGGCGGCGGTGGATGCAGGGGGCATCGGTCGGGTCCTCACTGTCGGGGTGGCCTGGCCAGGAAGGCTCTCGGATCAGCGGCTGCTCAGAACAGCTGACGCCAATTGGTGCGGGCCAGGTCCACCAGCTCGTCACCCCGGCCGGAGAGCACCGTGCGGATGGCGTAGAGAGTGAAGCCCTTGGCCTGCTCGGCGGTGACCGACGGCGGCATGGACAGCTCCTGCCGCTCGGTGACCACGTCCAGCACGGCTGGCCCCTCATGGGCGAAGAGCTCCTCCACGGCGCCGGGAAGCTCCTCCGAGGACTCCACTCGGATGCCGCGGATGCCCATGGACTCCGCGATGTCGGCGAAGCTCGGGTTGGTCAGTCCGGTGCCGAAGTTCACGAAGCCGGCGGCCTTCATCTCCACCTCGACGAAGTTCAGCGAGGAGTTGTTGAAGACCACCGTCTTCACCGGCAGCTGCGCCTGGGTCAGGGTCAGCAGCTCACCGAGCATCATGGTCAGTCCGCCGTCGCCCGCCAGGGCGACCACCTGCCGGGAGGGGTCGGCCGCTGCCGCGCCGACCGACTGAGTGAGCGCATTGGCCATGGAACCGTGGGAGAAGGAGCCGATGAGCCGGCGTCGGCCGTTCATGGTCAGGTACCGAGAGGCCCAGACCACCGGGGAGCCGACGTCGGGGATGAACACCGCGTCCTCAGCGGCGGCCTGGTCCACCAGCCGTGCCAGGTACTGCGGGTGGATGGTGCGTTTGGACGGGGTCGCCAGCGAGTCCAGGTCCTTGCGGGTGCGCCGATGGTGCTTGGTCATCGTGTCGAGGTGCTTGGAGCTGCGGTCAGCCTTCAGCCGCGGCAGCAGCGCCTCGATGGTCTCCTTGACCCCGCCGACCAGCCCGACGTCGACGGGGGTGCGCCGGCCCAGCTGGGACCCGCGCAGGTCCACCTGCACCACTGAGGCGTCCTGCGGGTAGAACTGCTGGTAGGGCAGGTCGGATCCCAGGACCAGCAGCGTCTCGGCGGCCTCCATGGCGTGGTAGCCCGAGGAGAAGCCCAGCAGACCGGTCATGCCGACGTCGTAGGGGTTGTCGTAGGCGACGTGTTCCTTGCCGCGCAGGGCGTGGACGATCGGAGCCTGGAGCCGTTCGGCGATCTGCAGCAGCTCATCGTGAGCGCCTGCCGCACCGGCGCCGGCCAGGATGGTGACCCGTTCGCAGCCGTTGAGCGCCTCTGCCGCAGCCTCGAGGCCGCTTTCAGCCGGGGTGACCACAGAGGCGGTCGGGCGGATCGCCTCAGGCTCCGCACTGATCTCCTGCAGCGCGACGTCGCCGGGGATCACCAACACCGCCACACCCTGCTTCTCGATGGCCTCACGCATGGCTACGCGCATCAGACGAGGCATCTGGTCTGCCTGGGAGACGTGCTCGACGTAGACGCTGCATTCACGGAAGAGCTCCTGCGGGTGGGTCTCCTGGAAGTAGCCCGAGCCGATCTCTTCGCTGGGGATGTGGGCTGCGATGGCCAGCACCGGGGTGCGGGAGCGCTGAGCGTCGTAGAGTCCGTTGATCAGATGAAGGTTGCCGGGACCGCAGCTGCCCGCGCAGACGGCGAGCTCGCCGGTCAGCTGAGACTCCGCGCTCGCGGCGAAGGCGGCGGTCTCCTCATGCCGGACCTGGACCCAATCGATGGTCCCGGAGGCGCGCAGGGCGTCGGTGAAGCCGTTGAGTGAGTCTCCGGGGATCCCGTAGACCCGCTGGACTCCGCTGGCGTGCAAGGTGTCGACCATTGTGCGTGCGACAGTCGGCATAGGACGTTCCCCTTTCTGCGGCAGGACTCGGCCGACCCGAATCTCGGACCGCCCGGCCCACCTGTCACTGAGTCTATGACCGCAGCGCGGCGGAGACCATGACCTGATTCACCCGGCTCCGGACCCCGGCGGCGAGGTCGGTCGTCTGCCCCGGTGTTGCCATATGATGCAGATCACGCTACAGTTCCTGACACGTGTTAGGAGGGTGTGATGAATCACTCGACAGATCTTCGGAGGCTCTCTCGCCGAGGCCTCCTCGGCCTGGGCGGACTCACGGCAGTCGGCCTCACCGGAGCGGCCTGGCCGCGACTGACCGGGACCGACATCCCCAGCCGCAACGAGGACGTGCTGCGGATCGCTATCCAGGGAACTGCCCAGGACGCGGCCGCCCGCCAAAGCCTCGTGGACGCCTTCACCGAGGCCCACCCTGATATTCCCGTCCGCCTCCAAGCGATCCAATCGGCGGACTGGGGCGATTTCTTCACCAAGATCCTGACGATGACGGCGGCCGGAACCGCACCTGATGTGACCTATGTGGCCACTGAGGGAGCCCAGCTCTTCGCCGAACGTATGGCCGAACCGCTCGACCGATGGGTCGATGGTGACCACACTGAGGTCGCCGACTACTTCGAGGATGTCCACCCCTCGCTCATCGAGTCCTTCATGTACGACGGCAGCCTCTATACGCTGCCGCTGGACTTCAACGCGGCCAATATGTATCTGAATCTGGACACCCTGCGCTCCTCGAACCTGGATTTCCCCTCAGAGGATTGGGATGTCGAGGAGTTCGAATCGATGCTGCGGACCATGAAGGAGCACCAGGGCACGGACTTCAGCCCGTACTACTGGACCAACCGGCTCTTCGGGGGCATCGTGCCGTGGCTCTATGCCAACGACACCTCCATTCTCCGCGAAGACCGGTTCGACGGAGGCAGCTGGCTGTGGGACCGCTTCTACTCCGCCGACCAGGTGGCAGAGCGCCGGGGCGGCTACCGCTGGACGACGTCGAACGTATCCTCCGATGCTGTGGGCGAGACCTTCGAGATGCTCAACCGCTGGGTCCGGGAAGGGCTCAGCGTGCGCCCTGAGGAGGGCGGCGGCAATGCGCTGGTCGGCCTGTTCGCCTCCTCCCGGATCGGTGCCACACCGGCAGGGGGCTACTGGGCACAGGGGCTCCACGAGGCCGGAATGGCCGAAGACCGGTTCGACGTCCAGTACTTCCCCCGCTGGCGGAGCCAGCGCCACCAGTTCGGATCCGCCGGCTACGCCATGATGCGCAGCTCAGAACGCAAGGAGCAGGCCTGGGAATGGCTCAAATTCACAGCTTCCAAGGAGGGGATGGAACTGGCCTTCCCCAGCCCGGAGACCACTCCGACTCGTCGTTCGATGGCCACTCCTGAGTTCTACCGCGAGACCGGGCCGGAACGTTGGAAGGTCTTCTACGACACCCTCGACGAATTTCCCGACTCAGGGCCGATCCCGGCACCGCCCCAGCAGGCAGAGATCGAGAATGCCTTGGCACGCAACGTGGCCACAGCGATGGGCGGCAGCCAGGCGCAGCTTCATGACGCGCTGGATCGCCTCGATGGTGAACTCACCGCTGCGATGGAGTCCCCAGCATGATCAGCACCGACAAGCCCACAGGCACCCCAGCACGCCGCCGCTCCCACCGGTGGTTCATCGCCCTTCTCCTGGCACCCACTCTGGTGGGCATGGGGATCTTCACCATCCTGCCGATCCTCGGCTCGCTGGTCCTCGCCTTCTTCGAATGGGACCTGGTCAGTGCACCCACGTTCAACGGAGTTGACAACTTCGTCGCGCTGGGTGCCGACACCACCATCCGCCGGGCCTTCATCAACACCATCGGATTCGTGGCCATCGCCGTGACGCTCCAGCTGGCTCTTGCGATGTTCTTGGCCGTCATGATCCAGTCCCGGATGCCCAACTGGCTGCGGCTGTTCTTCCGCTCGACGTTCTTCTTCCCACTGGTGCTCTCCGCCGCCAGCGTCTCGATCTTCATGCGGTACATGTTCAACGAGCAGTTCGGCGTCGTGAACTGGATGCTGAACCTCGTGGGCATCTCGTCGGTCCCCTGGCTGACGACCCAGACGGGCGCGGCCGCCGTGGTGATCTTCGTCTTCGTCTGGCAGAACTTCGGCTTCTCGTTCCTCATCCTGATCGGCGGGCTCGCCTCCATCCCCAAGGAGCTGCACGAGGCCGCCGAGATCGACGGAGCCAGCGGCTGGAGGCATTTCCGCAACATCACCTTGCCGCTGATCTCGCCCTCCATGCTCGTCGCCTCAGTGACGGCGATGATCACCGCCCTTCAGGTCTTCGACCAGCCCTACGTGCTGACCCGCGGCGGGCCCGGGGACTCCACCCGCTCAGCTGTGATGGTCGTCTTCGAAGCGGCCTTCCAACGGCTCGAATTCGGCCTGGCCTCGGCCACAGGTCTCGTTCTGATGCTCATCATCATGCTCATCACCTGGGGACAGTTCCGACTCTCACGACGGCTGGTCTTCTACCAGTGAGCCGTCCTCCGAGAAGCCCCTGCCTTCGAGCAGAAGGCGCCCGCTCCCCGCACCGTCCCAGCTCACCCAGAAGGAGCCCACGACGTGACAACCCAGCAGACCCGCCCATCAGGCGCAGACAACCCACCCGCTCCATCGCGCCCGGCGCGGCGGCGACGTCGCCTGCCCTCACCAGGCAGAACAGCAGCGATCCTCTTCACCATGGTCGCAGCGGCGGCGGTGCTCGTCCCGGTGATGTGGACTCTTTCCACCTCGCTTCGCTCTCCGTCGGAAGCGTTCGACCTGCCCCCTCACTTCATCCCCCTGGGCTTCGACCTGACGGCCTATCGAGAGGTGTTCGTCCAGATCGACATCACCCGCCTGGTGCTGAACTCCGCCCTGGTGACCGCCCTGATCGCAGCAGGGCAGATGCTCACCGCAGCGATGGCGGGGTACGTCTTCGCCCGCATGCGGTTCCGGGGGTCGAACCTGCTCTTCGCCCTCGTTCTGGCCACCATGATGGTGCCGGTCCAGGTGACGATCGTTCCGGTCTTCATGCTGATCCGTGGGATGGGCCTCTCAGACACGCTGCTGGCTCTGATCATCCCTGCGATCCCGACCGCTTTCGGCACCTTCCTGATGCGTCAGTACTTCATGAGCCTGCCGACTGACTTCGCCGAAGCGGCCGAGATCGACGGCGCCGGGCCGTGGAGGACGTTCTTCTCCATCTATCTGCCGCTTTCTGCTCCAGGTATGGCCATCGTCGGAATCCTCGCCTTCAACTACCACTGGAACGAGTTCTTCCGCCCACTGGTGCTCACCAACTCGGAGGAGAACTTCACGCTGCCGCTCGGCTTGGTCTCCCTCCAGGGGCACCTGGGAACCGGCAGCATCTCCGTCGTGCTGGCCGGAGTCATCATCTCCATGATCCCCGCCCTCGTGGTCTTCCTCTTCGGCCAGCGATACCTGCGCGAGGGCCTGACCGCCGGCGCCGGAAAATGACTGCCGAAGCCACATCCCGCTGACCCGCACCCACCCGAAAGGAACTGATGACCACCGACCCCGCCACCACCTCTGCGCGTCCTGCCCAGGACGACCTTTCCTTCCCGGTCGCCCACCCCAGACCGGACCTGGGTTGGCTCAACGATCCCAACGGCGTGTGCCGGGTCGGTGACACCTGGCACGTCTTCTTCCAGTACAACCCAGACTCGGCGCGCCATGAGAATGTCCACTGGGGACACCTCTCCTCCTCCGATCTGGTCACCTGGACACAGGAGCCCATCGCGTTGGCACCCACTCCAGGGGCTCCGGACAGCGCCGGCTGCTGGTCAGGCGTCATGGCGTTCGACGAGGACGCCGCCCCGGTGGCGGTGTACAGCGGAGTGGAGCGCCACGATCACAGCTCCTCAGTGACATTGGTCCGCGGGTCCGAGGATCTCCGACAGTGGGGCCCGGAACGCCACGTGGCGGCCGGAATGCCCGATGACGAACGCGTCATCGCGGTCCGTGACCCTTTCGTCTTCCGGCATTCGGGCCGCCGATGGGCGATCCAGGGCGCCGGACTCGCCGACGGACAGGCCGCGATCCTTCTCTACGATGCCGAAGACCTGTGGAACTGGAGCTACCGCGGCGTTCTGCTGTCCTCCGGCCAGCAGGGCGTGCCCGAGGACGCTCAAGCCTCGATCTGGGAATGCCCTCAGCTCGTTCAGATCGGCCCCGAGGGCACGTGGGTGCTCCTGGTCTGCCTGTGGAACCGGATGCCTGAGGATCACCCGAGCGAGGCCCAGCTCGAAGGCACCCGGGCTCTGCTCGTCGACCTCTCCGCCGCAGATGGAACCGCTGACGCGAGCCTGAACATCGCAGTGGGCGGCTCCACGGCTGTCGACCACGGCGACTCCCTCTATGCTCCTCAGGTGGTCGCGCTCGAGGAGGGGCCCGTGCTCATCGGCTGGGCGCGGGAAGGCCGCGCCCAAGAAGTCTCCGACAGTCTCGGATGGTCCGGGCTTCTGACCTGGCCAAGGGACCTGTCGCTGCGCGGCGGAGAGCTCGTCTCCCGGCCCCGGCCGGAGTGTGCGGGCTGGCGTGAGGGTGAGCCTCAGCGTCATGAGAGCGGAACCGAGGCACCCGTGGGCGCGGAGTCAGACATCGTCATCGGCGAGAGCCCTTCAGCGGATGAGCTGACCGAGGACGAGGTCGAGCTGGTCCTGCGACACAGTGACGGATCCGACGAGCTGGTGTACTCCGGACCAGCCCACCGCATCGTGATCGACCGTTCGATCCTCGAGGTCTACCCACTCACGGAAGCATCGACGACCCTGAGGCACTACCCCGCCGACGATGCCCGATGGGTCCTGCGGACCGAGACGGCGCCGCTCACCTGGTGGCGGCTGGGCCGGACGAAGCACGCTCGATGAGAGTGCTGGGGAGCCGCTCCACCGACGCCGGAGCGGCTCCCCCCGCGACCAGCTCCAGGAGGATCTCCATCGCTCGCAGACCGATCTCGCGATGCGGCAGGGCGACTGTCGTCAGAGCAGGGACCACGGTGCTGGCCACATGGGGCTGATCGTCGACGCCGACCACGGAGATGTCCTCGGGCACACGAAGGCCCCGATGAGCAGCAGCCAGGAGCACCCCCACGGCGGTGCGGTCGTTGGAGGCGATCACGGCGCTCGGCTGCTCTCCTGAGTCAAAGAGATCCGCGGCCGCCCGATAGCCGTCATGGATCTCCCAACCGCAGAGATGGGTCCGGGCGGCCACACCGACATCTCGCGCCGCCTGCAGGAAGCCTTCCCTACGCAGCGGAACGGCAGGCGACTCCTCAGCTCCGGAGAGAAGGACGATGTCCCGGTGACCCAGCCCGACCAGGTGTTCGACCGCCTGAACAGATCCGCCGACCTCGTCAGGGATGACCGAGGGCAGCTGCCCAGCCGGGTCGAAGCAGTTGGCAAGCACCGTGGGGAATGCGCTCACCGATTCCGGGGGTTCCATCTGAACCAGACCACCGGTGGCGAGCACGAGCGCGTCGACGCTCCGGGCGAAGAACAGCTCGCAGGCCTCATGGAGCCGTTCCCGGTCTCCCTCCGTGTCATTGACGACGGTCATGAAGCCCTGTCGCCTGGCCACCTCACCGACTCCGCTGATCAGCCCTCCTGCGAAGGGGGAGGTCACGATCTCATCAGTGATGATGCCGACTGTTCGCGTGGTCCGGGAGCGCAGCGACTGCCCCAGGCCCTGGGGCATGTAGCGCAGCTCGGCCGCAGCTCTGCGGATCCTCTCCTGCGCGGCGGGCGAGACATTGCCATCGGCACGTCCGTTGAGGACCATTGACACCGCACTTCGCGAGACCCCGGCCCGCCCCGCGACGTCGAGGGCGCTGACCCGGCGACGCGGAGGCCCGCTGCTGGAGCTGCTGTCCACCTGTACCTCCTTGGTGCGATCTCGATGTGCCGCCCCTACCCGTCGGACGAGCTCTGCCGTGGGACGCTCCGCCAGTCTAGATGTAATGCCCCGGAACGACCCCGGCCTCATATGCCGGACGATGAGACCCCACCCCCGAGGTGACCCGCATCAGCGGAGAGCTCAACCGCTCCCCTTCCGGCAGCTGAAGCTGGCCGCATCCTCCGGGTCGCCCTCCTCATAGTGAGCCGTCTCGGGGTAGGGGCAGAGCAGACGGGTCCGGTCAGCCGCCCAGTCGTCCGGAAGCTCCTCATTGACGCCGCCAGGATTGCCCTCCCCGCGGGCGGTCGCCTCCATATGTTCCGGGGCCTCCCCGTGCTCCACCCAGTCCACCAGCGCGCCGAGCCCATCGAACTGATCAGTGGCCACACCGTCCTCAACGTGTGCCATCCCCGGCACCTGGAAGTAGCGGACGAAGTCCCGAGCATCCTCATGCTGGGACTCCACCTCGCGGTACCAGCGGGCCGTGTCATCAGCACTGAACACGGCGTCGGAGGCTCCGTGGACCACCATCATCTTGGAGCCGGCGGCCTCCAGCTCGCTGAGGTCATAAGGGGCCGGCGGGGTCATGAACTCCATGGCGCTCTCCCCGGCGATTCCTTCATCCGAGATCCCGGCGGCCGCCTCGTCGATGTCCATCTCCAGGGCGTATCCGGGCAGGTCCTCCAGGACCGCGGGGTCAGCCGGTTCCGGGGAGAAGACGAAGCCCACAGCCATCGGATCCAGCATCACGCTGGCCTCGAAGGTCCACCAGCCCCAGTCCTCATTGCTGATCCCCGGATCGAAGGGGAAGGAGGTATAGATCGGATCGCCCGCCGAATCCACAGCCCCGGCGTGGACATCAGCCAGCACCTCCTGCTGCTCAGCGGACAGGCACGTGCCGTCCCGCTCCTCCTGACAGGTGGGGACATCCTGCTGCGGGTCGAAAGCCTCCTGGCAGGCCTCGCTGTCCGCCACGATCCCGTCTTCGACGTCGTCGAGGTCATCGCAGCGCTCCAGGATGGCCGCGGCCACCACCTCACGCTCCTCGGCCGAGAGCGCGGTGGTGATGTCACCCGGCTCCTCCGCCACCTGATCCCACTGATGGGCGCCCCAGATCTGCGCCACTGCGGCCTGCGGCAGATTGAAGCCGGGCGCCACCGCCAGGAAACCGTCATATTCATCAGCGGAGCGGCTGGCCGCCACCATGGCGTGCCGGCCGCCGTTGGACCCGCCGGCGAAATAGGAGGTGTCCGGCCCACGACCATAGGCCTCCTCGATCAGCGCCTGGGCCATCGGCGTCAGTGCATCCACCGCCTGATATCCGTAGTCCAGCCGCGCCTGGGGATCCATCCCGAAGAGCGGGTTCTGGTCAGCACTGTGGCCAGCGTCCGAACTGAGGATCGCAAAGCCCTGCTGCAGCCCGTCCTCCAGCTGACCACCGGTGAATCTGCCCATCGCGGGCACCACCTCACCGTCCATACCGCCGTTGGCCTGGTGGAGGAAGCGGCCCGCCCAGTCGGCGGGCAGGCGCATCTCGAAGCCGATGGCGTACCGCTCGCCGTCGGCGTCGCTGGTCCGTTCGTTCATCTCCCCGCTGACCAGACAGTGCTCACCCACCGGCTCACCGGCGTTCTCCTCCTCGCCCTCAGGGATCAGCTCCGCCTGTCGGATCTGCGTGGCCTCGAAGTCGAAGGTCGTCAGCTCCTCACAGGTCTCCAACGTGCCCGGCTCAGCAGGTCCGACGCCGACGGCCGCCTCCTCCTCCGCATCTGCCGAAACTTCCCGATCCTCCCCTTCAGCGCTCAGCGCACAGCCGGAGAGCAGGGCTGTCGCCGCCAGAACAGTCATCATCCTCGTCACGGTGCTCATGGAACGACCCAAATATGATTCCGATCATATGGGAAGGGCCCTGCTCAATGACTGAGACAGCAACTCCTCGAACATCCCCTGATCTCACCTTTGACACCTGTCTTTGTGGGCGTATGCCACTGCGGTAGGTTGATACGAAGACAGCAGTCACCAGTGCACGGTGCATGAGGGGCAGCGCTGGTGGAATGAAGAACAGATCGAACAAACTCCTGGAGGAGCGCGATGACTCAGCAGCCCGACAACCCCCAGAACCCGCAGGATCAGAACCCTGCCTACGGCCAGCAGCCCAACCAGCAGCAGTACGGCCAGTACGGCCAGCAGCAGGGCGGCTACCCGCAGCAGGGCGGCGCGCCCTCCGCCTCCTCCGCCCAAGGCACCGGCTACCAGGGCTACCCGCAGCCTCCGCAGCAGAAGAAGGAGGCTCAGGGCTTCGGCGTCCTGCTGGACCTCGACTTCAGCACTCTGAAGGTGGAGAAGGCGGCCAAGGCTTTCTACACCCTGTTCCTGGTCATCGCAGCCGTCTGGTACATCTCCGACGTCATCAGCGGCCTGGTGGTCGCCGCGTCCGGCCCGGGCGACTTCATGGTCTGGACCTTCCTCAACCCGCTGCTCTTCGGCTGGATCGTCCCGGTGATCGTGCTGATCTTCGCCCGCCTGGCCATCGAACTCACGGTGGCTTCGGTGCGCACCTCGCAGAAGCAGTGACCTTTCACCACCTCAGATGAGAAGAGGCGCCGTTCCCTCGGGGGCGGCGCCTCTTCTCATCTGCAGCCGGACTGTCAGCCCAGATCCACGACCACCGGGGCGTGGTCACTGGCACCCTTGCCGCGGCGCTCATCCTTATCGATGAAGGCCGACTCCACCCGCTCGGCCAGAGCCGGGGAGCCCAACACGAAGTCGATCCGCATCCCTTCGCGCTTCTGGAACCGCAGGCTGGTGTAGTCCCAGTAGGTGTAGACCCCGGGGCCGGGGGTGTGGGGGCGGACCAGGTCGGCGTAGCCGGCGTCGAGGAAGGAGCGGAAGGCCTCCCGCTCCGGCTCGGAGACATGCGTCAGCTCCTGCTCACGAAAGTGGTCGATGTCCCAGACATCCTCATCCTGCGGGGCGATGTTCCAGTCGCCGGCCAGCGCGATCTGCGCCTGCGAGTCACCGGCCAGCCAGGTCTCGGCCTGCTCGCGCAGCTGCTTGAGCCAGGTCAGCTTGTACTCCATATGCTCATCGGTCAGCGCCCGCCCATTGGGGACGTACAGGCTCCAGATCCGCACATCGCCGCAGGTCGCAGCGATGGCGCGGGCCTCCTGCACCGGATCCTCGCCGCCCTTGCCGAAGGGAGGCTGATCGGCGAAGGTCCGCTCCACATCCTTCAGCCCCACGCGGGAGGCGATGGCCACACCGTTCCACTGGCTGAAGCCGAAGTGGGCGACGTCGTAGCCGTTGTGCTCGAAGACCTCCCAGGGGAAGTTGTCGTCCCTGCACTTGGTCTCCTGGATGGCGACGACGTCGACGTCGTGCCGCTCCAGCCAGGCCTCCACCCTGTCCGCCCGGGCACGCATCGAATTCACGTTCCATGTGGCAATTCGCATGGGGTCAAAACTACCAGCGGGGCTGTGCCCCGTAGACTCGATCCCATGCCTGCGCAGATGAGCGAAGATGAGTTCGACGACGCCGCCGCCCGCGCCCTGGAGATGATCCCCGATGAGCTGGCCTCGAAGATCGACAATGTCGCCGTCTTCGTGGAGGACCGCTACCAGCCCCAGCCCTGGGAGGACCCCGACACCGTCCTGCTGGGCCTCTATGAGGGGATCCCGCTGACCGAGCGCGGCTCCGAGCCCTGGGCGATGCCGGATACGATCACCATCTATAAGGAGCCGATCCTGCAGATCTGCAGCTCCTCGGAGGAGGTCGTCGAGCAGATCACCATCACGGTGATCCACGAGGTGGCCCACTTCTTCGGCATCGACGACGAGACGCTGCACCGCCTCGGCTGGGGCTGAGACCGGCCCCGGCCTCAGATCGTTTAGCACAGGGTCACCCGGAAGTCACGGAAGCTCAACCTTCAACCTACTTGAAGGTTTGACGATATCATTCTGTGACCTCACATCCCCGGAATGACGGGGATCCACGCATCACAGTTTCGTCACAGGAACGACACGGGCTGTTGCCAAGGAGTCAACCACGCCTCTATCGTTACCGACGTAGCGCCACACGGCTTCTGACGCGATTCCCATCATGTCGTCCAGGTCTCCCAGCCTGGACGTCCGCGCCGGAGGCCAGCCCATGCGTGAACGCTGCACCCAGTGAGGAATAAGTGAGGAACTACCGTGAAAAACCGCCGAAATCTCGCGGTGGCAGCAGCGACTGCCGTCGTCGTGACGACCGCACTCGTCGGGACCACCCTTCCCGACCTGGTGGCTGATCGAGCCTCCCACCCCGACCAACAGAGCCAGGGCCAGAACTCCGCCGACTCCGTGGTCGTGACCGAACTTCCCGAGGTCCCCTCCGCACGAGACATCTCCAGCGCCCAGGAATCCTCCGAGGCCACCGACCAGATGATCGGCGAGATCAGCGAACGCCTGACGCAGGCCAACCAACGCGCGCTGGAGCTCGACTCTGCCGTGCAGATCGAACACCAGAACGCTCTGGCCGCCGAGGACGAGGCCGAAGAGCTGGCCACTGCCGCAGCCGAGGCTGAGGAAGCCCAGGAGCAGTCCGAGGACGAGGCCGCCTCCGACGCCTCCGAGGAGTACCAGGAAGGCGAGGCCGGCTCCGAGGACATCCTGCTCGAGGAGGACTCCTCGCTGGCCGATGAGGCCACTGAGGACTACCAGTCCGACCAGGCTGAGCAGGAGTACGTCGAGACCGAGCAGGAGGGCAACGAGTACGAGGCCCTCCAGGAGCAGGCCGACGCCGCAGCTGAGGAGCGCGACGCCCAGTACGAGGCCGTCGAAGAGGTGGAGGAGTCCACCGCCGACGACGTCTCCGAGGTCGGACAGACCATGTACGAACTCCTCGAGGCTCTGGCTGAGCTCGAGGACTACGGCGACGACATCCAGGGCTACTTCGAGCTGGTCCTGGGCAACGCTGACTTCCTGAACGAGGACGGCTCCATCGATGAGGAGGCCCTGGTGAGGCACCTCAGCGCGATGCAGGCCGACGCCGAGCAGGCTCGCGTGTCCGAGGAGGACATCGAGGAAGGGACCGCCGACGAAGAGGACGCGCCGGAGGAAGAGCCCGAGGCATCCGAGGAGGAGACTGAGCCGGTGCTGGTCTCCGTCGAGGCTGAGGCCCCCTCCCAGGAGGGCAACCTGCTGACCGTGCCCGAGGTGGAGGGCGTCTCCTACTCCTCCGGCAGCGGCCAGGTCGAGGTCCCCGAGGACGGCATCACCATCGAAGCCTCCGCCGAGGAGGGCCACGAGCTCTCCGGCGAGACCTCCTGGACCTTCGACTACCAGGCACCCGAACCGGAGCCCGAGCCTGAACCGGAGCCCCAGGTGGTCTCCGTCGAGGCTGAGGCCCCCTCCCAGGAGGGCAACCTGCTGACCGTGCCCGAGGTGGAGGGCGTCTCCTACTCCTCCGGCAGCGGGCAGGTCGAGGTCCCCGAGGACGGCATCACCATCGAAGCCTCCGCCGAGGAGGGCCACGAGCTCTCCGGCGAGACTTCCTGGACCTTCGACTACCAGGCACCCGAACCGGTCATCCACGGCTTCGACGACCTGAGCGTCAACATGCAGACTCTGATGCGCCAGGGCGCTGAGTACGCGCCGGACTTCGGCGACGGCGCCCAGGAGTACTACCAGGCTGTGCTCGCCAACGATGCGCTGACCAACGCCGACGGCAACGCCTCCTGGACTGCGATGCGCTGGCACGTGGAGTACCTGCGTGAGCAGCACGAGGCTGCCGAAGCCGCACAGCGCGAGGCTGAGGAGCAGGCAGCCGCTGAAGAGGCCGCCGCCCAGGAGGCAGCGGCACAGGAAGCAGCGGCTGAGGAAGCAGCGGCTGAGGAAGCAGCGGCTGAGGAAGCCGCAGCCGAAGAAGCAGCCGCACAGGAGGCCGCCCAGCAAGAGGCCAGCCAGAGCCAGACCTCCTCCGGTGGATCGGGCGGCAGCTCCCCGGCACCGGCCACCTCCGGCGGCGGCGTCGAGGCGGCCATCGAGTTCGCCGTCGCTCAGGCCAACAACCCGAACGCCTACTACCAGCTCGGCGCCAACGGCCCGAACGGCTGGGACTGCTCCTCGCTGATCCAGCAGGCCTACGCACAGGCCGGCATCAGCCTGGGGCGCACGACCTACGACCAGATCAACCAGGGCACCACCATCTCGGTGGGCGAGGCCCAGCGCGGCGATCTGATCTTCTGGGGCGACTGGCACGCGGCGATCTACCTGGGGGACGGTCAGATCGTCGACGCCGGCAGCCCGAGCTCCGGGGTCTCCGTCCGGTCCATGTTCGGCAGCCCCACTTCAGCGGTGCGGCTCTGACCGCCCGCTGAGCCCTGAGACATAGGCGGGTTCTCTCTTCTGCGGTAGTGAGAGAGGACCCGCCTTTCTCCTCTCCATCACTCATCACCTTCGGGAGGAAGCATGATCACCATCCTCTGGGGCGCGCTGGGCATGTGCCTGCTGCTCGCCATCGCAGTCCTGTTCTCCGTGGATCGGAAGAAGATCAAGATCCGCACAGTGGCCGTCGCGCTGGCGCTGCAGGTGGGCTTCGCGGTCCTGGTGCTCTATGTCCCCTGGGGTCAAGCGGCGCTCACCTTCGTCTCTGATGGCGTGCGCGCCGTAGTGGGACAGACCACCGCAGGCACGGAGTTCCTCTTCGGTCACTTCTTCGATGAGAACGCACCCTTCGTGCTCAACGTGCTGCCGGTGATCGTCTTCTTCGCCTCGCTGACGGCGATCCTCTACCACCTGAAGATCCTGCAGCTCGTGGTCCGTTTCATCGGCGGCGCTCTGCAGCGGCTGCTGGGAACCTCCCGCGCAGAGTCGATGAACACTGCGGCCAACATCTTTGTGGGCCAGACCGAGGCACCTCTGGTCATCCGCCCCTATGTGGCCGGCATGACCAAGTCGGAGCTCTTCGCCGTGATGGTCGGGGGCCTCTCCACCGTGGCCGGTTCGGTCCTGGTGGGCCTGAACCAGATGGGCGCGAACCTGGAGTACCTGATCGCGGCCTGCTTCATGGCCGCTCCCGGCGCCCTGCTGATGGCCAAGATCCTGGTCCCGGCCGGCTCCTTCGACGAGGTCGACGCCGGCGAGCTCGAGCGCGAGAACCCAGAGGCCATGTCCACAGACAAGACGGTGCTGGGCGGTGCCAAGTACACCAAGACCGAAAAGGCTGAGGGAGACGACGCCGCCCCCTCCGGTGCGGTGGCCACAGCTGAGGCCCCCGCTGAGGACTCGACAGCGCCCGCCGAGCCGGAGGACATTCTGGGCGATGACGAGCCGCCGGCCCGGAACGATGAGGCCTACGGCACCCCGGAGGCCCGCAACGTCATCGACGCCGCAGCCCGCGGCGCCTCCGACGGCCTGCGCCTGGCGCTCAACGTCGCCGCCATGCTGCTGGCCTTCGTCGCGCTGATCGCACTGCTCAACCTCTTCATCGGCCAGATCGGCGGAATCTTCGGCTACGGCGATCTGACCATGGAGGAGATCTTCGGCTATATCTTCGCTCCGCTGATGTGGGCCATCGGTGTCCCGTGGGAGGAGGCTACGGCGGCGGGCAGCTTCCTGGGACAGAAGATCGTGCTCAACGAGTTCGTCGCCTTCGCCGCCTTCACCGAATACGACGGCAGCCTCTCCGACAAGACCTCTGCCATCGTGACCTTCGCCCTGACCGGCTTCGCCAACTTCTCCTCCCTGGCGATCCTGCTGGGCGGCCTGGGCACCCTGGTGAAGAACCGCCGCTCGGAGATCGCCCAGCTGGGCATGCGGGCCGTGCTGGCCGGCACTCTGGCCAACCTGATGTCTGCCGCCATCGTGGGCATGATCCTGGTCTGAGGCGTGGCCCTGCTCTGAGCTCCTGAACCCTGGTCTGATCAGGGATCTCTAGCCCTCGAAGGGGCGTGTGGGTACCATGATCCCCACGCCCCTTCGGCCTACCAGGAGGCAATGATGAACGAGCGCACCCCTGCCGGTCACGGCGTCGCAGTCGGCGTGGACGGCTCCGAGCAGTCGTTGCGCGCAGCCCACTGGGCCGCCGCCGAGGCCCACCGCCGAGAGCTGCCGCTCACTGTGGTCACCGCCTATTCGTTGCCGGCCTTCGCCGCCTCCTCTATGGACGGCGGCTATGCCCTGATGGATGATTCCTCCCTGCGCCAGGGATCGGAGAAGGTCATCAGCCAGGCCCAGGAGTTCCTGCGGGACTATCCGGGCGAGGTGCGCTATGAGATCGAGTCCGGCGATCCGGCCGGCGTGCTGCTGGACTACTCCCAGCACTCTGATGTCCTCGTAGTGGGCGGACGCGGCCGCGGCGGCTTCTTCGGCCGCCTGCTGGGCTCTGTCTCCTCCGCACTGCCGGCCCACGCCGCCTGCCCCACGGTGATCGTGCCGCTGAAGTTCTCCTCCCAGGAGTCCAATGCGGTCACCACCGCCACCGGGGCCATCCCGATAGTCTCCGCCTCCCCTCCCCCGACGCCGGAGAAGCCGAGCACCGAGCCCTCCCCCGAGCTGATCAGAGAGGGCGCCCACCCCATCCGCACCCAGGACCGACGTCCTGTGGTGGCCGGCGTCGACGGCTCCGACTACGGACGTGTGGCCGCGCTGGCCGCGGCCCGGGAGGCCATACTGCGCGGGACCACGCTGCGGATCGTCTGCGCTCTGCCGCCGCTGGGAGCCACTCTGGTCTGGATCCCCACGCATATGGAGGACGAGTCAGCGGCTCAGGAGCTGCGCGAGAAACTGGAGAACGGCCGCCGCTGGCTGCTCAACCACTTCCCGGATCTGGAGATCGAAGCCGCAGTGGTCGACGGCCCCGCCGTGGACGTCTTGGTGGAGGAGACCCGTCATGCCCAGCTGACCGTGGTCGGTTCCCGCGGCCGGGGCGGCTTCACCGGCATGCTGCTGGGCTCCACTTCCCAGGGCGTCCTGCACCATGCCGAGGGCCCGCTCATGGTGGTTCCGGACCGTGAGGACGGCCGTCTGGACGACCGCCCCGCCTTCGGCCCCGCCATCGGCGAGTCCTGAGGCGACCGGAGGCCTCAGACGTCCTCGAAGAGGGGACGCCGATCGCCGGAGACCAGGGCGCCCAGGCGTGCCGGGTAGTTGGTGGTCATCTCCCCCACACCCAGGTCCAGCAGCAGCTGGGCATCCTCGGGACGGTCCACAGTCCACACGCGCAGCCTCAGCCCGCGGGCCTGCCAGGCCTTCACCTCGGCACGCCGTGACCGCACCAGCGCGATCCCCGGACCCGCGTAGCCCACATGGGCGTTCCAGACCAGGGCCTCAGCGTTGCGCACGGCTCCGCGCATCACCGCTGCCACCAGGGGCCGCACCGCCGGGCCGAAGCGCAGATGCTCCACGCGCCGCTCGATATGCCGCTCGGTCAGAGTGTCGAAGAGCGCACAGAGCTTCTCGGCCGGGACCAGCTCCGCCAGGTGCAGCAGGGACCCCCGGGAGAAGCTCATGAAGGTGACCTCCACAGTGTGGGTCACCTGCCCGGAGAGGTCACGGCAGCTGATCATGGAGGTCTCGGGATCCCAGCCGTGGGCCAGCAGCACCTGCAGCGTCCGCTCCTCCAGCTGGTGGCCATAGGGCGAGGGGTGCTTCAGCTCCAGGGCCAGTCTCATGCTGCGCCCGGCCCCGCTGAGCAGCTCCAGAGTGTCCTTCAGCGTCATCAGCTGCTGGTCCGCACGGCCATAGCGCTCCGGCAGCACCGGGTTCTTCCAGGAGTGCACATCCAGGCGCCGCATCTGCTGCCAGGTCATCGCAGCCACCGGACCGCTGGCATCTGAGGTGCGGCCCACGGTGGAGTCATGGAAGCAGACCACTTCCCCGTCCCGAGTCAGGTGGACGTCCACCTCGAGCCCGTCGGCCTGCTCCTCCAACGCCCGGATATAGGCGGCGCGGGTATGTTCGGCGAAGAGTCCAGAGGATCCGCGGTGCGCGAAGATGCGGGCCCGGCGTCGGGAAGGGGCCGGTGAGAGGTCAGCAGGAGAGCCGAAGGTCTGCACAGCTCCAGGCTAGGATCCGGAGACCACGGCAACGCCCTCCACCGGCCGACATCGCAGGGAAACCATGATGAACGTCCGGTGAACCGAGGGGCTCAGCCCTCGGAGGAGTTGCCCTGAGTCTTCTCCAGCCGCTGCTGAGCCTTCTCCAGGCGACGGTCGGCCTCTTCGACCTTCTGCTGCCGGCGCTGCTCACGGATCTCGCCGCGGCGCTCCTTATGGGCCGTCTTCTGCTGGCCCTTGATCTCCTTCTTCTTCTCCCGGCGCTCACGCCGATCGGCCCGCAGCTTCTCCCGGTCCAGGGCACGGCGCATATCCTCGATCAGCGCCTGGGGCGTCTGCTCGGGCAGCTCGCCGAAGGTCTGGTGAGCCGTAGAGATGATCTGCTTGGCCAGCATGCGGTTGGCCGCTCCACCCACCACGGCACCGATCCCGAAGGGGATGGCGCGGGCGAACATGGTGGTGCCCTGCCGCACGAAGAAGCGACGGATGAAGTGGCGCTTGATCTGGTTGGCGATGATCCCGCCCATCCCGGAGGAGCTGGACAGGGCATTCATCGGCACCAGTGAGGCGTAGGGGCCGGTGCCCCGGCCGCCGGCCTGATCGGAGAGCTCGCTGAGCAGCTTGCGGCCCTCATCACCGAGCATCACAGCCATCACGAGGTATTGCGCACGCTGAGGGTCCTCCGTGCAGATCCCGGAGAGCTCGGCGATGGACTGGGCGTAGACCGCGCTGGTCTCCAGGAAGCCGCCGGTGGCGAAGGCCGAGAGCCCCAGGGAGGCCACCGTCCCGACGCCGGGCACCGCGGCGGAGGCTCCGATGGCCGCACCGCTGCCGGTCATGACCCGCATGAATTCCTTGTCGAGCTCTCGGGCCATCTGCCGGTTGCTCAGCGTGGGGTGCTTCTTGCGCAGCCGGCGCAGATTGGCCAGCACCAGAGGACGCTGCACGGTGACCGCGCGGGTCAGCCACGTCTCTGCGGAGGGGGTCAGATTGCCGTTCTCGTCGAAGGCCTGCTTGGAGACCACGGAGACGGTCTGCTGCGCGACGAATCCGCCCGCAGCGGTGCGCATCAGCGCTTTGTCCTGCTTATCCTTCTTGGCCATGCTCACAGAGTACCGACGTCGAGCCAGACCAGACGATCCTCCGGCGCATCCGGGCTCTCAGGATCCACCAGCTCGTAGCCGTACTCACCCTCCCCGGGCCAGAAGACGCCGGATCCGTTCACGTCCAGCATGGCGCCGGGCAACGCGTAGGAGGCCCGGACATCCGTTCCGGAGGGCACAGCCCGGGTGGCACTCTCGTCGGTTCCGTGCTCGGCGCCGACCCGCTCATCGACCGGCTGATCGGTGACCGCAGTCGGCTCCGTGTCCTGCAGAACATAGGAGCTCAGCAGCGAGTCCAGGCCGTCTGCCTCATCCTCGAGGCCGTGAGGGCTCATCGGCTGGCCCAGCAGCACGAAGCGGTTGCCCGGGATCAGCGGGCCTTCCTGGCCCTCATCGTCGTAGAGGTACCAACCGTCACCGCTGATGAAGTCTTCCACCATCCGACGCTCGTCGCTGCCGCGGGCGGGGTCCACATCCTGCGAGTCCTCCGGCAGGGCCACGGAGCTGGCCACCAGGTGAATATTCTCGCCGTCGACGCGGATGGGGACATCCCACAGGGTGCCGGTGCTCAGGCGTAGGATGGAGCGCTCCAACTCGGAGAAGTCGTCCTCCTCCATGGAGTTCTCCGGCATGTCATCCCAGAGGAACTCCTGGAAGGTGCGCACCTGATCCTCTTCGATCGGATGCTTGGAGAAGATGACCGTGCCGTAGTGGCCCGGGTACTCGCCGTAGCCGATGGCATCACCGGGGCCGCCGATGACGCCGTCGTCGTCGAGGTCGGCGCCGGAGTCCAAGCCTGAGTTGGTCTCCGCGGTGAACACGTGAGGGTAGTCCAGCGGCTCCTGGCCGTTCTGACTGACCGCCAGATACTCCTCGTTGAGCGTCTCTGCGATCTCCCCGTACTCGTCGCTGCTGACTCCGGTCAGCACCAATACGTCGGGGGCGTTGATCTGAACCGTCTCGGCCAGAGTGCGGGCCTCCGGCAGACCGTCGCGCAGGTCGGCGAGGACCTCTTCGGTGGAGGCACCGGTAAGTTCCGCGTTCATCGTGGCTGCGCGGAGATCGTCCTCATCCTTCTCAGCCGTGGTGGCGGCGGGATCGAGATCCTCTGTACTCTCCCCAGGAGCCACGGGCTGGCCCGGCGTCGGGTAGTCGGATGCGGCGGCCTGGGCTCCGGAGGTACTGAGGAGGACGAAGCCGGCAGCGGCAGCTGCGGCGATTCCGCTCCTGCACGCTTCCTTCCTCTGGGCAGCAGACATACTCAGGCCATTGGGCATGCCCACCACCGTAACCATCCCCCTGGGGACTGCCAACCCAGTCACCGCAGATTGTGGAACACGTTATGAAGGTGTAATACGGCCAGGCTGAAAATCCTCCGTGGTACTGGCACCTCTGTATGGTTGCCTATGGAACACGGACTTTTGGTATTCGACGAGGAGGAACTTTCATGGCTTCGCAACCCGACGCAAAGTTGAGGGACTGGTCCCTCACTGAAGCGTGGAGGCGGTTGTCCAAACCCGTCTTCATCCCCTCGGTCATCGTGATCACCGCAGCGCTGGTGTTCGCGATCTGGTACAGCCGTGAGAACGGCGAGGAAGCCGGCACAGCCTTCGAGGCCCTGCGCGACGACATCGGTGAGTACATCGGCTGGTGGTATGTCCTCCTGGTCACCTCTTTCGTCATCTTCGCCCTGTGGGCCGGCCTCTCCAAAGCCGGCAACATCCGGCTCGGCCGGGATGACGAGAAGCCGGAGTTCTCCATGGGCTCCTGGTTCGCCATGCTCTTCTCTGCAGGCATGGGCATCGGTCTGGTCTTCTGGGGCGTGGCTGAGCCGCTGAATCACATGCTCGCCCAACCAGAGATCGGCGGGCTGGAGGACGGCTCCGCCGCCGCAGCCCGTGAGGCCGTGGGCCAGACCATGTACCACTGGGGTCTGCACGCCTGGGCCATCTACGTGGTGGTGGGCCTGGGCCTGGCCTATATGACCTTCCGCCGCGGCCGTCCGCTGTCCATCCGGTGGCTGCTGGAGCCGGTCTTCGGCCGCAAGCTCATCGAGTCCTGGGTGGGCCACGCGATCGACGTCGTCGCCATCGTGGGCACCGTCTTCGGCGTGGCGACCTCACTGGGCACCGGTGTCATCCAGGTTCAGGCCGGCCTGGGCTACCTCGACTGGTTCGACCCGTCCAACACGCTGCTGGTCGCCCTGGTGGGCGGCATCACCGCGCTGACCGCCATCTCCGTGGTGATCGGCATCCACAAGGGAATGAAGATCCTGTCCAACGCCAATATGATCGCCGCGGCGGTCCTGGCGCTGGTCGTGCTGGCCTTCGGCCCCACCGTCTTCCTGCTGCAGTCCTTCGTGGGCAACTCCGGCTCCTACCTGACGGTGCTGCCGGAGTTCATGCTCAACGCCGGCGCCGGCACCGAGGACGGCTGGACCCTGGGCTGGACCATCTACTACTGGGGCTGGTGGATGAGCTGGGCTCCGTTCGTGGGCATGTTCATCGCACGCATCTCCCGCGGCCGCACGGTCCGCGAATTCGTCTTCGGCGTGCTGCTGGCACCGACGATCATCGGTATGCTCTGGTTCACCATCTTCGGCTCCAGCGGCATCTGGTACCAGCTGCAGGACGAAGTGATGACCGACGCCGACGGCGTCGTCGACACCGACACCTCGCTGTTCCTCATGCTCGAGCAGCTTCCGCTTGGCGCGGTCGCCGGCGCCCTGGCCGTGCTGGCGATGATCATCGTGGTGCTGTTCTTCGTGACGTCCTCAGACTCCGGCTCGCTGGTGGTCGATGTGCTCGCCCAGGGTGGCGCCACCGAGACGCCCCGGATCACCCGCCTGTTCTGGGCGCTGCTGATGGGCGCTGCCGCGCTGATCCTGCTGATCGCGGGCGGCGAGGCCGCGCTGACGGTGCTGCAGGTCAGCTCCATCTCAGCAGCGGCTCCGCTCTCGCTCGTCTACGTCCTGGCGATGATCGCACTGATACGGATCCTGCGGTACGAGTCGATCAATATGCCGCGCTATGTGCGCGTCCGCCAGGAAGCCACCAAGTCTGCCCTGGTCTCCGCCGCGCAGGAGGCCGCCTCCTCCGACAGGGAGGAAGAGGTGGAGAAGAGTCTGCGCGAGATCCTCGCCAACCGGGCGAGGTCGGCTCGCACCGATGGTCTGCGCGGAGCCGGCAGCGGACTGGGCTCGGCCTCCGCCACGCTGGCCGGGCTCTCCTCCGACCGGCGCCAGAGCAGCCAGGAGCCGCAGTACTACGACTCCGAGGATGTCATCCTGGCCGTGCACGATGTGCCTGCCTACGCCACCGTGGTCGATCCGCACACCGGCACCCTCGACTGGGAGGAGGAGGCCTCGCTGCAGGATCCTGTGGCAGAAGAGGTCTTCGACACCCCTGAGTTCGCCGAGTCCGCTGTGGGCTGGGAGCAGGAGACGGAGCAGTTCTTCGAAGAGACTGTCGCCACCGGCACCCTCCCCACCGTGGAGGACACGCAGGAGGACGCTGAGAAATAGTCCTCAGCTGGGCTGACAGAGAAGAGCCCCCGGCCCGGTCGATGACCGGGCCGGGGGCTCTTCTCTGTCTCTGGTCCGCCTCACGGGTTGAAGCTGTCCGGGTGCATACCGGTGCGTTCGTCGCGCTCCAGAGCGGTGATGGCATCCATCTCCGCCTCGGAGAGCTCGAAGCCGAAGACGTCGAAGTTCGAGGCGATGCGCTCCGGGGTCACCGACTTGGGGAACAGGATGCGGCCCTGCTGCAGGTGCCAGCGGATGATGACCTGGGCCGGGGAGACGCCGTGGGCCTCTGCCGCCTCGACGATGGCCTCCTCACCGAAGACTGCACCCTGGGCCAGCGGGCTCCAGGCCTCGGTCTTGATGCCGGCCTTCTGGTTGGCCGCCTCAGTCTCGCGCTGCTGCAGCGCCGGGTGGATCTCGATCTGGTTGACGGCCGGAGTCTTGGAGCCCTCCTCGGCCACCCGGTCCAGGTGGTGGGGCAGGAAGTTGGAGACGCCGATGCTGCGTGTCAGGCCCTCATCCTGCAGCTCCTCCAGGGCCTTCCACGCCTCCAGGTACTTCTCGTCCTCCGGCGAGGGCCAGTGGATGAGGTAGAGGTCCACATAGTCCAGTCCCAGCTTCTCCAGAGAGGTGCGCAGCGCCTCCTTGGAGCGGCCGGCCTTGAAGTCGCTCACCCACAGCTTGGTGGTGATGTAGAGCTCCTCACGCGGGATGCCGGACTCGGCGATCGCGCGGCCCACGCCCTCCTCGTTCTCATAGACGGCAGCCGTGTCGATGTGGCGGTAACCGACCTTCAGAGCCTCGGCCACGACGGCCTGGGCCTCATCGGCCGGGACCTGCCAGACCCCGAAGCCCAGTTGCGGGATGACAGTGCCGTCGTTGAGGGTGATCTCAGGTACTGCAGTCATAGCGACCTTTCCTCGGATGTTCTGATCAGGGCATCGGAGAGGATGCCTCCGCTCCTTTCGAACCGGCACACCCCCGCGCTCATTCCCCACATCGGCGCAGTGCCAGGGTGAGATCATTCACGCAGTCCCAGTCGCCGCCGCAGCTCGCGGGCGTGGCGCCGGGAAACCTCCACACGGCTGCGCTGACGATCATTCATCACCAGCACCAGCGTGCCGCGGAAGTCCGGAACCAGCTCCCGCACGTAGCGCAGATTCACCAGGTAGGAGCGGTGCACCCGGCAGAAGTGGCCTTGGAGCCGCCGTTCGAGCTCATTGAGCGAGAAGGAGACCAACACCCGCTCGTCGGCCAGCTTCAGAGAGGAGTACCCGCGGGAGGCCGCGGCATAGACGATCGAGTCCCCCTGGACCAGCACAGTGCGGCCGTCCTTCTGCACCGGGATCCGCACCAGCCGCGGGGGCTGCTGAGGCTGCGGCGCCTGACTCTGCTGGCTCTGGGCCGGCTGACCCTGAGCCGGCGACGCCGCCTCCGCGGCACCGACTCCAGCCGCACCTGCAACGCTGCCCGCGGCACCCTGCTCAACCTCCCCTTCGGCAGCGCCGCGCTCGAGACCACCGCGCTCGGAGCCCCGCTCTCCCCCGACCGCCAGGGCGCGCTCCACTGCGCGGCGGAAGCGTTCGGCGTCGAAGGGTTTGACCAGATAGTCCGTGGCGGCCAGATCGAAGGCGTCCACCGCATGGTCCGGATATGCGGTGGTGAAGATGATCTGCGGGCGGCGGGCCTGGTCGCGCAGCTCGCGGGCCACATCCAGCCCGGTCAGCCCCGGCATCCGTATGTCCAGGAAGACCAGGTCATAGTCCAGGGACTTCAGCAGCAGCAGCGCCTCCTCCCCGTTGGTGGCCTCGCCGACCACCTGCACCGGTCCGGCCCCGTCGAGCTCACCGAGCTCCTCGATCAGAAAGCGCAGCTCCTCCCGAGCGGGGGCTTCGTCGTCGACGATGAGGGCACGGGGCTGCATGCGGCCAGTATATGTGCTCCGCGCCACAGGATCCCGCCGCAGACCCGCACCAGCACCGCGGTTCAGCGCAGCGGGATGCTCAGATCCACCACAGTGCCCCCGGCCTTGGGTGCGGTGATGCTGAGGTCATAGCGGTCTCCGAAGAGCGCATCCAGACGTTCGGTGATGTTCTTCAGCCCGACGCCGGCGTGGGCCCCGTCCTCGCCGCCTCCGGCGAGCACAACGTCACCTTCGGCCACGGCGTCGCGGGTCTTCTCCGCCTCCTGGGGAGGCTGGCCCTCCCCCATCAGTCGGCTCAGCACCTGCGGATCCATCCCGACGCCGTCGTCGCTGACGCGCAGCGAGACCATCCGGGTCAGCGGGTCCAGCCGGGCGCGCAGCCGCACGGTGCCGCCTTCCTTCTTCCGCGCCACCCCGTGCTTGACAGCGTTCTCCACCAGCGGCTGCAGAACCAGCACCGGCACCCGGGAGGTCAGCACCTGGGGGTCGATGTCATAGCGGATCTCCAAGCGGTCGCCGAACCGCGCCTGCTCCAGGGAGAGGTAGGTCCGCACGAAGAAGTACTCCTGGGCGAACTCCGCGAAATGCCCCTCCTGGCGGACTGTGTAGCGGAAGAACTCGCTGAGCCGCAGCAGCAGCTCGCGGGCCTCCTCCGGACGGGTGCGCGCCTTGGAGGCGATGGTGTTGAGGATGTTGAACAGGAAGTGAGGATTGATCTGGGCCCGCAGCGCGTCCAGCCGGGCGCTGGCGGCCAGCCGGCGCTCCCGGTCCAGCTCTGCCAGCTCCAGGTGCAGCGAGAGCATATTGGCCATGTCCTCCACCATCCGCTTGGGCGGGATGCGGGTTCCAGCCTGGAAGACGCCCAGCGAGCCGATCACCCGGCTGCCGATCCGCAGCGGAGCGATCACCGCCGACTGGATCTCGCATCCGGGCTCGCGGCAGCCCACTCCGGCGGGATCGTTGACCACCACGGTCCTGCCCTTGCCCATGGCCCGCCGGGCTGAGCGGGTCTGCAGGGCGCCGCCGTCGCGGTGGTGGTCGGAGCCGGGGCCCACGAAGGCCAGGATGTTCTCGCGGTCTGTGATGGTGACCGCGTCCCCGGAGAGCATCGGGCGCAGCAGCTCGCAGGTGCGCCGGGCGGCGTCGGGCGTCAGGCCGGCACGCAGCGGGACCGAGCGTCCGGCGGCGGCGAGATCACGCACGCTGCGCTCCGGATCATCGCGCCGATCCCCGCTGCGGTGGGCCCCGCCCAGATGAGCCGAGCGGCCGCCGCGGGGCCCGCGCAGCGCCGAGGGATAGCCCAGCACCACGCCCACAGTCAGCGCAACTCCGATGCCCAGGGTGGGCAGCACCGGCAGTGCCGGGCTCACCAGCAGCTGGGTGATCAGGTACAGCACCGTCCAGATGAGCACCACGACGCCGGCCAGGGTCAGGCTTCCGCGGATCCCGCCAGTGGTCATGACTTCCCCTTCCTCCTGACCATCATCCTCGCCAATCGTTCGGCCTGGCGATCGGCCGCCGTGCCGTGCATGCGCACCCAGACCTCGCGGATGCTCTCCGGGGCGGAGGTCCTGCGGGAGACCAGCACGGTCACCAGCACCGCCAGCGGGGCGGCCACCAGCGTGGGGGCGGCCAGCAGATCGCGCAGCGAAGAGGGCTCCAGGAAGCCGGCGGTGACGAACATGGCCACAGCGGCCCCTCCCCCGGCGAGCATCCCGGTCAGGGCGCCGGCGGCAGTGGTGCGGTGCCACCAGATGGAGAGCACCACCACCGGGGTCAGCGCGGAGCCGGCCACGGCGAAGGCCCAGGTGACCATCGTGGCCACCAGTGAGGGCATGGCCGGAGTGAAGGTCTCCGGGCGCAGCAGCACGGCGAGCGCGGCGGCCAGTCCGGCGGCGATCAGCGTGGTCAGCCGTCCGGCGCGCACCGCCTGCTTCTGGGTGGCGCCGGGGTTGATGTGGCGTTCGTAGACGTCATGGCCCCAGGTGGCCGCCGAGGCCAGCAGCAGTCCGGCCACGGTGGACATCGCGGCGATGAGCGCGGCCGCGGCCACCAGGCCCAGCCCGGCCTCCTCCCCGTAGATCCGCCCGAGCACCGGCAGGGCGTGTTCGGGGACCCGCAGCACCCCGTCCACAGTGAGCTCCTCCAGCCAGGGGTGGTCGGCCACCGAGCGCGGGATGACGTCCCGGGCGGCGGTGCCCATCATCACGGCCAGGGCGTAGAAGGCGCCGATCAGCATCAGCACCCAGAGCGTGGTGGTGCGCGCGGCCCGGCCGGTGGGCGAGGTGAAGTACCGATTCATCACATGGGGCAGCCCGGCGGTGCCCATGGCCAGAGTGATCACCAGGGCCACCTGGCCCAGATGCCCATAGCGGGCTCCGGGCTCGCCGAACATGACCGGGTCCTCAGTGTGGACGGGGACCTCGTCTCCGTAGCGGAAGCCGTCGGCGGTGACCATCACCGCCAGCCAGAGCAGGGCTGCGAAGAGCAGCAGGAACTGCACCGCCTGGTTCCACGTGGTGCCGCGCATCCCGCCGAAGGCCACGACCACAGCGATCACCGCCGTGGAGATCAGCACTCCGGTGGCGTAGGGGCTCAGGCCCAGGATCCCGTGGCCCACAAGCAGCTCCCAGGTGATGCCGCCGCCCACCGACTGCGGGACCAGGTAGCAGAGGATCACCACCTGGACCACGCCCACGGAGGTCAGCCGCACCCGGTCCGACTCCAGACGCCGGCCCAGGAAGTCGGCCAGGGAGAACTCGCCGAAGCGGCGCAGCGGGGCCGCCACGAACAGCAGCACGGGCACGAAGCCTGCGGCGAAGCCCACGGCGTACCAGGCACCGTCCAGCCCGGAGACGTAGACGGCGGCGGCCACCCCCAGGAAGGAGGCCGCCGAAAGGTAATCACCGCAGATGGCCCAGGAGTTGGTGACCACTCCCACGCGCTGGCCGGCCAGGTAGAAGTCCACAGTGGAGGAGTTCCGCGGCCGCGTGATCAGCGAGACGCCCAGGACCACCACGAAGACGGCGAGCAGAGTGATGACGGCGGCTGTGCTCACAGGCGCCCCGGCGGTTCATCGGCGACAGAACCGAAGTCTTCCCACCCCTCCGGGCCGTAGCCGAAGGGGTCGGCGTCGGGGTCTGTGGGGTCCTGCTCCGGACCCTCGGCACCGGTGCCGCCGAGCATGCGCTGCTCCACCGAGCTGCTGAGCGTGGCCGCGGCCACCCCGATCACCGCGAAGACCACATAGAGCCCGACGGCGGCGGCCAGGAAGGCGGGGCTGAGGTCGCCCAACAGCCGGGATTCGGTCCACCAGTCCAGGGTCATGGTGAGCACCGGGAAGGCGGCGACCACCGCCAGGAAGACGATGAAATAGGTGACGGCCACCCGGCGCAGGGTGCGGAAGGCGGCGTCGACCTCGGCAGGAGTGTCCTGAACCTCCGGCTCAGCTCTCACGCGCGGGCGGCTCAGCCCTTGGCCGGGTCGGGCCACTGACGGTACATCTTCAGCGCGGCGCGGATCAGGATGACCGCTCCGCCGCCGGCGAGCACCAGGCCCATACCGGGCAGGAAGCTGCCCCAGGCGGTCTCCAGGGAGGCGGCGATGATGTTCCAGACCTGCAGCAGTACGATGCCGGCCACCACCAGTCCGGGGACGGCGGCATGGCCGATGGCCAGGCGGCGCCGCGGGATGAAGGCTCCGCCGAAGGCCAGACAGCCCACAGCCAGGGTCAGCACACCGGGGCCGTCCGTGCCGCGCAGCACGAAGCTCTCGCCGACGATCTCCTGGGTCAGCGTCACGTAGACCCAGGGCAGGAAGGCCGAGAAGATCATCATCATGCCGGCGATCATCATTGCCCAGCTGCCCGGATGGAAGATCCCGAAGCCGCTTCCGCGGCCAGCCTTCAGCCGGGCGGCCACCCCTGCCAGGCCTCTGTCCTCCGCTGCGCTCTTCACCTGAGTCATGCCACCCATTCTAGGGTGATGCGAGTCACAGTCATCCTCGGAGCCGCTTCCCTGCGCCGAACGGCAGCTCTGTGATGACGAGCGGTCACAAGCGGGGTGCGAGCGGCATCCCTGGGCCTCGATGACCGCTGGCGGAGCCCAGGGCGCCGCTCGCCAGATCGCCCGCGCCGTTGAGTCGCGTCGCCTTGTCTTGTGAGCTGAATCACAGTTTGCTGAACGCAGATCCCCGGCGCGCACTGCGCGGGGGCGAGCGAACAGAGCAAAGGAGCCTCACATGTCTGATGTGACATATGAGAACGGAGGAGGCGCTCCTCCGGGCGAGGATTGGCGCCGCCGCTACTGGAAGAAGAACGTGCGCCTGCTGGTGGTCCTGCTGGCCATCTGGGCCACAGTCTCACTGGGCTTCGGCGTGCTGCTGGTGGAGCCGCTGAACAACATCGTGATCCTCGGCTTCCCGCTGGGACTCTGGTTCGCCCAGCAGGGCGCCATCTACACCTTCGTGCTCCTGATCCTCGTCTACGCGCTGTGGATGGACCGGATCGACAAGGAGTTCGGCGTGGACGAGCGGCCGGCGGCGGAGGGCGGTGACTCCCGATGAGTTCGATGCAGTTCTGGACCTTCCTCTTCCTGGTGCTGAGCTTCGGGCTCTACATCTACATCGCCTGGCGCTCCCGCGTGAAGGAGACCAAGGAGTTCTACGTCGCCTCCCAGGGCGTGCCCACGGTGGCCAACGGTATGGCGGTGGCCGCGGACTGGATGAGCGCGGCGTCGTTCATCGGCATGGCCGGCATGATCACCTTCATGGGCTCGGACGGCGCGGTCTACCTGATGGGCTGGACCGGCGGCTTCGTGCTTCTGGCGCTGCTGCTGGCCCCCTACCTGCGCAAATGGGGCAAGTTCACCGTCCCGGAATTCGTGGGCGACCGCTACAGCGACAGCGTCCGCGTGATCGCGGCGATCAGCGCCATCGTCGTCTCCTTCACCTACGTGGTGGGCCAGATGACCGGCGGCGGCGTGGTCTTCGCCCGCTTCCTGGGCCTCTCGGCCGAATGGGCCGTGGTCGTGGCCGCCGCAGTCATCTTCTTCTACGCAGTGCTGGGCGGAATGAAGGGCATCACCTACACCCAGGTGGCCCAGTACATCGTGCTGATCATCGCCTACGCGATCCCGGCAGTGGCCGTCTCCCAGCAGATCGGCGGCTTCCCGATCCCGCAGGTCACCTACGGAACCATCCTCTCCGAGCTGGATGCGCTGCGCACCGAGTTCGGTCTGCATGAGTTCACCGAGGCCTTCGCAGGACGCGACGGCGGCCAGCTGGACGTCTTCCTGGTGACCGCCTCGCTGATGCTCGGCACGGCTGGTCTGCCGCATGTGATCATCCGCTTCTACACCACCAAGACGGTGCGCGGTGCGCGGTTCTCCGCCTTCTGGGCGCTGTTCTTCATCTCCCTGCTGTACCTGACCGCTCCCGCCGTCGGCGCGTTCACCAACCTGAACCTGCTGCGCGGAGCCCAGGGCTCCACGGCCGATGAGCTGCCCTCCTGGATCGACCCCTGGGCCGATGCCGGCTATGTGACGCTCAACGCGGAGGACGGCCTGATCGACACTGTCTCCAATGATGCGGCCTCCGGCGCGGACCTGATCGTCTCCAACGACATCCTGGTCCTGGCCTCCCCGGAGATCGGCGGCCTGCCGGCTCCGATCATCGGCCTGATGGCCGCCGGCGGTATGGCAGCGGCTCTGTCCACTGCGGCCGGCCTGCTGCTGGTCATCTCCTCCGCCGCCTCCCACGACATCTACTACCGGATGATCTCCAAGGAGCAGGCTACGGAGAAGACCCAGATGCTGGTGGGACGCCTGGCCATGACCGGCGCTGTGATCGTGGCGATCTTCGCCGGGCTGAATCCGCCGGCCTTCGTGGCCCAGGTGGTGGCGTTCGCCTTCGGACTCGCGGCCTCGACCTTCTTCCCGATCCTCATCTTGGGGATCTTCTGGAAGAAGGCCAACGCCAAGGGTGCCGCAGCGGGCATGCTCACCGGCCTGGTGTTCAGCGCCGGCTACATGATCTACACCCTGGAGATCTTCGGCACCGGCGCCAACGACCACATCCTCGGCATCTCACCGGAGGGCATCGGCGCCATCGGCGCACTGGTCAACTTCACGGTGACGATCATCGTCTCCAACCTCACCCGGCCGCCGAGCCACGAGGTCCAGGAGATGGTGGAGTCCATCCGCTACCCCTCCCAGCAGACCACGAAGGTGTGAGCCTCTCCGCCTGAGTGAGCCTGACTGAGAGACGAGCGGGGTCTCGGCCCTTCTTCAGACGCGATCAGCGCTGAAGGAGGCCGGGGCCCCGCTCGACTCGCGTCAAGACGTCCAGTCGGTGAGCTCTGACCCGGTGAGCACGTCACCGGGATGCGGGCCGGCGGCCCAGATGAGCTGACGCTCGAAGTCGGTGAAGCCGGCGTCGGGGACCGTGGCGAAGACCAGATTCCCCTCCTCGTGGGCGCAGAGGACGGCGTCGGGCGCGGTGAGCAGCGCGTCATCAGGCTTCCCCGCTGCGCCGAGCAGCGTGGAGGTGAGCCCACGGGCGAAGTCCATGCCGGCGTCGTCGCCCAGGTTCATCAGCAGCAGCCCCTGCGGATTCAGCGCGCGCAGCACCTGGGCACAGAACTCGGCGGAGACCAACGACGCCGGCGCATCGGCGCTGTTGAACAGGTCCACGATCACCACATCGAAGCTGCGCCCGGCCAGAGCACCCTCGGGGCCGAGGACCTGGGCGGCATCGGCCACCACGTTCTCCGGGGCGGGCTCCATCGGGACATGCTCGAGGATGAAGTCCACCAGCTCGGGCTCGATGTCCACCACGGTCTGGGCGATGGCGGCAGATCCCGGCCACTGTGCCTGGATCCACCGCGGAAGGGTCAGCGCCCCAGCCCCCAGGTGCAGCACCGATGCCGGCCGCTCGCCCCACAGCCGCGGGGCCACCGCGCGCAGCACCGAGCTCATCCGGTAGGTGTAGTCGTGCAGCAGGTAGCTGGGGTCCTCGACCTCCACATGGGACTGCTCGGCCATCTGGTCCGGGGCGGGCCCGGTGCTGAGCACCACGCCGGTCTCGGTGAGGTCATCGGGGCTGAGCTCGGCGAAGTGCCCGGAGAAGGAAAGCTGGATGCGGTGCGCCATAGCCTCAGTCTCTCAGGCGAGCTGCGGGGCCGCCGGCAGCGCCTGGACCAGCGCCCCCGTGGCACCGGGGCGAGCCCAGGATCAGACCCTCCTCACGCGCGCCCGTCGGAGTGAGCTCACCGTCGAGACGCTCACTGCCCGGTCTCGGGCGCCGATTCGGGCTTCTCCTCCGAGTCCTCCCGGCCGGGCGTCTTGAGGTTGAACCGGCGGATGATCGCGCGGAAGAGCACGTAGTACACCACCGCGTAACCCAGCCCGATCAGGATGAGCCATGCAGGGTTGGTAGCGATGTTCCAGTTGAGCAGGAAGTCGAACAGGCCCGCGGAGAAGCCGAAGCCCTGCTTGATCTCCAGATAGTTGACCAGCGCCATCGACGTGCCGGTCAGGAAGGCGTGGACCACATAGAGCGGGAAGGCCACGAACATGAAGGCGAATTCCAGCGGCTCGGTGACACCGGTCAGGAAGGCGGTCAGCGCCACCGAGATCATGATCCCGCCGACAGCCTTGCGGTTCTCCGGACGAGCCTCATGCCAGATGGCCAGGGCGGCAGCCGGCAGGGCGAACATCATGATCGGGAAGAAGCCGGTCATAAAGATGCCTGCGGTCGGGTCACCGCTGAGAAAGCGCTCGATGTCACCGGTCACCACGCCGTCCCCCGTGTCATAGGAACCGATGAGGAACCACGGCGGATTGTTCAGGATGTGATGCAGCCCCAGGGGCAGGAGCAGACGATTGACGAAGCCGTAGACGAAGCCTCCGAGGACGGCATTCTGGGTCACCCATTCGCCCAGTGCGGTGATGCCGGCGTCGAACCCGCTGTAGAGGAAGCTCATCAGAACTCCCAGCACGATGGCGGCCAGCGCAGTGATCATGGGGACGAATCGCCGACCGCCGAAGAAGGCCAGGTAGGGAGGGAGCTTGATCCGGTGGTATCTCTGCCACAGGAACGCCGTGATGAGGCCGACGAGGATGCCGCCGAGGACGTGGAAGTCGACCACCTCGCCTGCTTCTGCCGCGTCAGCCCCCAGCACCATGGGAGACATGGCCTCGCAGACCGCTTCCCAGACGACGAAACCGACCACTGCGGCCAGCGCAGTGGATCCGTCAGCCTTCTTTGCCATACCGATGGCCACGCCCACCGCGAAGAGCAGCGGAAGCCAGTCGAAGAGCGCATCACCGGCGGCACCGACGACGGCAGCGACCTCATCCCAGCCCAGACCCTCGTCTCCGAGCAGGTCCGGCTGGCCCAGACGCATCAGCAGTGCGGCAGCCGGCAGTGACGCGATGGGCAGCATGAGGCTGCGTCCGAACTTCTGGACGCCGGCGACGTTGAAGCCCTTGCCGTCCTTCTGAAGTATCTTTCCGTCTTCCTTGCTCACTGGCCTGTCCCTTCTGTGCGAGTGGGGCTGGGCTGACTGCTCAGCTCCATATGGACCTGGTATCGGTCTCCGCGGTACCGCGAGGTCACGTACTCCAGCGGCTTCCCCTGCGCATAGGAGGTGCGCTGGAAGACCAGCAGCGGCGTCGACGTCGTCGCCTGCAGCTGACGCGCCACGGCGCGGTCAGCGGTCTCTCCCCACAGCGTCTGTCCGGCCGAGTCGATGGTGCAGCCGTAGCGCTGGGCGAAGATCTCGTAGAGCGATCCGGTCAGATCCTCGCGCTCGAGCCCCGGGAAAGTCGCGGTGGGGTACCACCCGGTCTCCACCGCGATGGGCTGGTCGTCGGCCAAGCGGATGCGCGAGATGTGCCAAGCCGTCTGATCCTGGGCCATCCCCAGCGCCCGTGCGGCTTCAGCCGTGGGGACCTCCTCAGCGCAGCTGACCAGGAGAGTCCTGGGGGTGAAACCCCGACGGCGCATGTCCTGTGTGAACGAGGCCAGGTGCAGCTGACTCTCCACGCGAGGCTCGACCACGAACGTTCCTTTGGCAGGGACCCGCTGCAGCAGCCCGTCAGCGATCAGCGCCTCCACCGCCCTGCGCACAGTGGCGCGGGAGAGGCCGTACTCGGCCATCAGCTCGCGCTCAGAGGGCACTGCCTGGCCGGAAGACAGCTCCTCGGCCACTCTCCTGGCCAGGGCTCGACTCAGCTGGATGTGCTTGGCGACGGGTCCGTCTGTGATGGCGCGGCGGCTGGTCGGCACAGAAGAGGGCCTCTCGACAGGGTGTGTGACCACTGATACGGTCTGGTACGTACCAGTTGACTATGACGATCGTCACATCGTCTGTCAAGAGCCTCAGGGACATGAGGGGGCACCGTTCACATGACCGTCATAGGGGGATCGGGCACGCAGGATTCGGCCACCACCCGGATGACACGGGAGATCGCTGAGCATCCTGAGACGCTGCGGCGGAGCTCACAGGACAGGACACTCCCCTACGATCCACCGCAGCCGAAGAGGAACACGACAAGGAGAAGCACCATGGGCAAAGCAGAAGACATCGTGGCCGCACTCGGCGGGTCCGGAAACATCGTCGAGATCGAACCGTGCATCACTCGCCTGCGCACCGAGGTCGAGGATGCCTCCAAGGTGGACCAAGCCGCACTGAAGGCCGCTGGAGCTCACGGGGTGACCGTCGCAGGCAGTGCCGTGCAGGTCATCGTCGGCCCGGAAGCTGACAACCTGGCCGACGACATCGAGGATCTCAGGTGACGCAGAGGACCAAGGGCCTCACGGTCGCAGCACCGTGCTCGGGCAGGGTTCTCCCGCTCAGCAAGGTTCCGGATCCAGTCTTCTCCCAGGCCATGATGGGAGCCGGAGCTGCGATCGATCCCCGCACGGACGGCTCTGGTGAGCGCACAGCCGTAGCCCCGATCGCGGGCACTGTCGCCAAGGCACATCCTCATGCAATTCTGATCACCGATGAAACCGAGGCGCAGACGTTCGGCGTCCTGGTGCACCTGGGCATCAACACCGTCAGACTCAACGGAGCAGGATTCACTCGTCTGGTGGAGGAGGGTGAGGCCGTCACTGTGGGCCACCCGCTGACACGCTGGGATCCCTCCGCACTGCCGGCACTGGCTGATCAGGTCGGGCTTGACCGCTCGGACATCTCGGCCGTCTCCCCGGTGATAGCCCTGGAGCAGAGCGCGGAGAACCTGCGGGTCTCGGATGCAGCAGACGTCACAGCCGGAGCCCTGCTCTTCACACTCTGAGGCTCACCAGTGTCGGCTCAGTCCAGAGTTCCGGCGCGGAAGGCCCGTGCGGAGCCCTCCAGGTCCTCGGCGGTGCCGAGCAGCTGATCGGCGCGGGAGGTCAGGCGCTGAGCATCCTCCGGGCTGACGTCCTCATGCCGGCCGGCCCAGAGGGCCTGGCCCCGGGCGACCACGCGACAGAAAGCGGCGGCGCGGTCGAAGGCCACGTCGATGTCCCCGGTGTACATCCCGGCCAGGACCATATCGGCCAGCCGGGTCATCTCCTCGGCCGTGGGCGGCTCGGGCACTCCGGCCACCGCATGGGGCACGGCGTCGCTGCGGCCCATGCGGTAATACTCCGACATCCTCTCGGCGTTCTTCTGGGTGGCCGCGCGGATGGCGTAGATGCGCCACAGGCTGCCGGCCAGGGAGCGCGGCGGGGAGTCCGCCCACAGCTCGGCGATAGCCTCGATGCCCTCGGTCTCGGCCAGCTTCACAAAGCGCTCGGTGACCTCCGGATCATCGGAGTCGCGGCCGTGGAAGACCAGCGCATGAGCGGTGTCATGGGCGGCCTGCGAGATCGCGGCGGGGTCTGCCCCACCTTCGCGCTGGTCAAAGACGGCAGGTTCGGTGAACTTGGGTCGCCGATGCTGCTGGGTGCTCATCTGGGCCTCCTTCCCCGGGGGACTGCAGGAGCCGGGGTCCCTACTGTATTCCGCGGAGGCGGGGCCGCGCACCAACCCCCGCCCGGCGTCGGCGTCGGGTTCATCCGGGGATCGTAGGGCGCAGCCTCTGTAGAATCGGCGCCAGCCCCTTGATGTTCACAGGGCGTGAGGTGACCTCAGCCTGAACTCGGGGATATGAACACGGGAGCGGACGGAAACAGGAGCGCATATGCACCGCGAAGAGGGTCGGACCGAGACGACTGAGGCGGTGGAGTCCCCGCACGCTGCGGAGGAGGAGCTGCGACGCCGGCCGCTGCGGAGGGCCTCGGTGCTCGGCGTGGCCGCTGTGGGAACCCTGCTGCTCAGCTCCTGCGTGGGGCTGGAGACGCCGGAGGCCGGCGAGGGCGGTGCCGGCGAGACCGAAGAGGTCGAGGAGGAGGCGCCGACTCTGGCGGAGTTCTGCGCCGAGGAGGCCGGAGAGGCCGACGCGGACGACGATCTCGACGACGCGGATGGGGACGACGATGACGTCGAAGCCGCAGCCGTCGACGATGATGACGAAGGCTTCGGCGATCCCACCGGTGAGGACCGTGTGATCGATCCGGGCGACAACATCATGGAGACCGAAGAGATCCCGCTGCCGTACCTGGAACAGCTGGAGGCGGACGAGGAGTATGTGGCGGCCTCGGAGGAGGCCCCCGCGGAGAATGTCCCGGAGCCGGAGATCCCCGCCCTGGTCTGCGATGACGGTGAGGACGGCGCCGCCGCGGCACTGTCCTACTGGTATGAGACCTACTGGCACGGCGACCAGACCGGTGACAGCACCCGCATGGAAGAGATGCACGGGGTGCACTGCGAGGGCTGCGACACCACCATCGAAGAGATCCAGAACATGGCCGACGCCGACCAGTGGATGGTCAGCGAGCCCGTGCAGCCGCAGCTGCACTACTGGGGCGAGTCCGAGGAGGATGACGACGTCCTGCAGGCCACCGTCACCCAGGACATCCCGACGTTCACCTACTACGACGAGGACGGCGAGGTCGAAGAGCACGAGGGCGGCGAGACTGAGTTCACCGTCGAGATGACCTTCGACGAGGACTCGGGCCACTGGCTCATCACCGACCAGCTCGAGGCCCAGCTGGGCGGCCCGGACCCGGAGGCCGAGGAACCCTCCATGCCGGCCGGCGCTGAGAGCGACGCCGCCGAGGGTGCCTGGGCCGCGCATGAGTTCTGGATGGAGGCCCTGACCTACGCCATGGCCACCGGCGATGCCGAGGCCATCCAGAGCATGGAGCACCCTGACGGTGAGGACTGGAGCGTCTTCTACAACGACTTCGTCGATCTCTACGCGGAAGACGGGTGGATGGAGTTCGAGGGTGAGGTCACCCTGGAGAACCCGGAGATCCACTACAACGACCTCTACGACCAGGACCTGGACGAGGAGGCCGCCTTCGTCGTCGGCAAGGTGACCGAACCCGACGCCGAGATCTTCGACAACACCGGCGAGGAGGAGAACTTCAACAACGTCACCGGTGAGCCGGTGATCTACCTCTACCAGTACAACGACGAGGCCGGTCACTGGCTGCTCTACGACCTGGTCTTCGACGACATCTCCGAGATCGAGGACGAGCTGGGCGACCCCGACCACACGCCGTGAGTCGGTGCTCTGCTGAGCAGGTGAACGCGCTGGCGGGCTGAGGAGGTCGCCAGCGGGCTGGGGAGGCCGGCTTCGAGAGGTCGCACCGGGTGCGATATCATCAGAAGTCGGCCTCTTCGGCCGCCACCGCACCAGGGCCTTTAGCTCAGAGGTAGAGCATCGGACTTTTAATCCGCTGGTCGTGGGTTCGATCCCCACAGGGCCCACCAGATCGCTGTTGTTCAAACCGCCGACATCAACGGTTGGGTCTGCTGACGGTTGAGTTGACCTCGAGACTTACGCAACCAGGGCGGCGCTTGTTGAACACGTTGTTCCGTAACGTGGAGAAGAAGCTCTCCATCGCGGCATGATCGCCTGCAGCACCGACCCGGCCCATCGATCCGAGCAGACCCTGCGCTCGGACACATGGCACCCGGCCGCGCAGAGCTCGTCAGCAATGAACCTGTGGCCGAATCCGGGGTCATCGGCGTGGATGTCATAGGCGGCGCTGAGCAAGAAAGCCTCTTGCCAGTCACGAGCCCATGGTGCTCTGCACGCTGACGGTTCACCCACAGCTGCAGGGACGATGTCGAGATGCCCAGGTCTTCGCAGACCTGCATCTGCGTCATCCCGGAATCGAGCAGCTCCAATGCGTCAACCGAACCGTCAGCAGACCCCACTTGGTCGGTGCGATCCGATTGCCTCAATCCAAAGGCTCCTGAGCTCCGAACAGAGCACCAGAAGGACGGGGTCATCAAGAAAACGTGATCCCGCACCCTGCCACCAGCTAGGAGATCGTAATGCGCAACCACACCACGGCCGCCCCCTATGCGCAGGCCCCCACCTTGGAGCGCGGCATCACCGCGGGTCTGGTCGCCACCACAGGCATCGCCGCCCTCCTGGTGTGCGCCATCGCCATCATCACCGATGGCGAGTTTCTGACGGGGTACGCCAGCACCGCGCTGATGCTGCTCAACGGCCCCTTGATCGACGGACCGATCGTGGATCTGGGAGATGCGCTGAGCAACCTTCAGATAGGCCAGTTCCAACAATAGGACCTGATCTCTGAAAACTGGTCACTCAGTTCAATCTTCCCTCTTTAACCCGCCGGAGGAATGCCAGTATATGGCCAACCCTTTCTTGGAGAGCAGCTTCCCGATGGAGACACCGCGGATCGAAGTGACTCCCGCTCAGCGCAGCATCTGGTATGCCCAGCAAGTGGACCCGGAGAATGCCACCTACCAGATCAGCCAATATCTCGAACTGGACGGCCCAGTCGATCCCCGAGCCCTAAGCCTCGCCTGGACGAAGACAGTCCGGGACATCGACTCGCTGTCCATGCGCTTCCATGAGGACGCAGAGGGTCCTTACGCAACGATGCATCGACCCGACCCGTCAGCTGAACTGCTGACCGTGGTGAACCTCTCCGGCATCACCGACCGAGAGGCTGCCCGTACCCAGGCTCGGGAACACATCGATCGGGAGATGACACAGGCACGCGCGCTCGACTCGGCAGACCTCTGCGCCGCGGTGCTCTTTCAGCTTCCTGCGGGTGAGAACTGGTTGTTCCAGCGTGTGCACCACATCATGCTGGATGGATACTCAGCCGTGATCACGCTGAACTACTTAGCTCGTGTCTACTCTGCTCTCACCGCGCGGATCCCCCAGGGGCTGGTGCGCGGGCCCGTCGCGAAGCTGCTCGCCACCCTCGCCGCGCGGCGAGACTCTCCGTTCCCGAGCCATCAGGATCTGATCGAGGACCTCCACTCCTACGCCGCCTCGGAACAGCACACCGCGGATGAGGCGTTCTGGAAGGAACAGGTACAGCGCGAATCATCGGTGGAGGGACTCGAGGGCACCCCCCGCGGACCTGCCCGGGAGGTCGTCCGCGTCAGCCTGCCTCTGGACCCCGAGCAGTCGAAGCTGCTGCGCGGACTCGGTCGGGACGTGCCCAAGACCCTGGTCGGCATCATTGGGGTCTACCTCGCCAGGATCACTGGCCAAGACCAGGTGTCTGTGGGCCTTCCGGTGACAGCCCGGCGCGGCAAGGTGGCGAAGTCGACGCCGTCGATGCTCTCCAACATCCTGCCGCTGCACGTGAGCATCACCCCTGACGCCAGCCTCACCGACGTCATCGGCCGCGCCGGCGACACTGTGCGTGACGCAGTGCGCCACCAACGCTTCCGGGTGGAGACCCTCCCGGGCGCGTCCGGCATGGCCGGACCCTCGGTGAACCTGCTGCCGGTGGTCGCGGACCTCACGTTCGGCAGTACCACAGGGAAGGTGCACATCCTCTCCACCGGACCGGTCCATGACCTCTCCTTCGTGATCTCAGGCGTCGACAGCCAGGCGGCCACCCCCACCCTCCAGCTGGAGGGTGACGCCGCACTGCACTCCGATCAGACGCTGCGCGAACACGGCCAGCGGCTTCGAACCCTGATCACATCGGCGCTGACCACAGAGCCGGACACAGCCGTGGGACAGCTTCCGCTCACCGCTGCGACGGAGACCGCCGCCCTGCTGGACCATGGTCAGGGGCCAGACCGTTCGATCACTGCGGAGACCGCGTTGCAGGCCTTCACTGCCGCCAGGGCGGCACACCCCGAGGCGCGTGCAGTGGTCGCCGAGGACGGCGTGCTCAGTTTCCAGCAGCTCGAGGCGGACTCCACACGGCTGGCCCACCACCTGCGCCATCGCGGCGTCGGCCCGGGAGCACTGGTGGCCGTCCGGATCGAACGAAGCGTCAACCTACCGCTGCTGGTGCTGGCGGTGCTGAAGTCCGGCGGCGCCTACGTCCCGCTGGACCCCGAATACCCGATCGACCGGGTCCAAGGGATGATCGAGGACTCCGCCCCTGCACTGCTGCTCACCAGCCGCGCGCAGGCAGAGTCGGACCGGGCGGCCGGCGCCGACTGGGAACTTTCCACCATGGCGGTGGATGCTGACACCGAACAGGCCTGGCGCCGGGCGACCGATGACCCCAGCACGCTTCCGCTGGTCTCCCAGCATGACCTCGCCTATGTGGTGTTCACCTCGGGCAGCACCGGCCGCCCCAAGGGAGTAGGAGTCGAGCGGCTCGCGCTGCGGAACCTCTTCCAGGAGCACCGGGACGAGCTCTTCGACCCGACCCAGGCGCGCCTCGGTCGGCGGGCCAGGGTGGCCCATACCGCGGGGCTCTCCTTCGACGCCGCCTGGGACCCGCTGCTGTGGCTCTTCGCCGGTCACGAGCTGCACCTGATCAGCGACGAGGACCGACGCGACCCGCAGCGCCTGGCGCAGCTGCTCAGCGAGCGCCAGATCGACTCCATCGAAACCACCCCCTCCTTCGCCGAAGCGCTGCTGTCCACCGGACTCTTCGACGCCGACGCCGCCTCTGCCGGGAGGCATCATCCCAGTGTGATCGCCGTCGGCGGCGAAGAGGTCGGACCTGACCTGTGGAACCACCTCGCCGCCCTGGACGAGGTGCACGCCGTGAATCTCTACGGCCCCACCGAGACCACCGTGGACAGCCTGGTGGCGCCGATCACCTCAGACACCGAGCCGCACATCGGCGGGTCCGTGCGCAACAGCCGACACTACATCCTGGACAGTGCGCTGCAGCCGGTCCCGCATCGCGCCGTCGGAGAGCTCTACCTGGCCGGGACCAACGTGGCCCGCGGTTACGTGGGACAGCCGGGAATGAGCTCCGCGCGCTTCGTGGCGGACCCCTTCGCCGCCGACGGCTCCAGAATGTACCGCACAGGCGACGTCGTCCGGCGTCGCAGCGACGGTTCGCTGCGCTTCATGGGCCGCATGGACGACCAGGTCAAGATCCGCGGCTACCGGGTCGAGCTCAGTGAGATCGAGGCCGCGCTGCGGACTCAGCCAGGAGTCGGCCAGGCCGCCGCCCTGGTCCACGGCGACGGATCGGCCGCCCGGCTGACCGGATACGTCGCCCCCGCCGCCAACGCGGGGAACCTCTCCGTCCTGGATGGTCATGCGATGCGGGACCAGCTCCGTGCCACGCTGCCGGACTATATGGTGCCCAGCGTCATCATGGTCCTGGACGGCTTCCCGCTCACCCCGAACGGCAAGCTCGACCGCAAGGCGCTCCCGAGCCCCCAGGCCACCCCCGCGGCGAGCTCACAGCGCCCCCGCACCGCGATGCAGCGGCGCGTGGCCGAGGCCTTCGCCGAGGTGCTGAACCTCGACGTCGAGGGCGTCGGGATCGACGAGGACTTCTTCGCCGCGGGCGGACACTCCCTGCTGGCCACCCAGCTGGCCTCGATCCTCTCCTCCCCCGCCGAGTCTCATCTCAACGTCCGGGACGTGTTCGAGCGCCCCACCGTCGCGGGCCTGGCGGAACGCCTGCAGCAGGGCGAGTCCGCGGGCGGTTCGGCGCGCCTGCAACGGATGGCTCACCCCGAGACGCTGCCGGTCTCGCTGACCCAGCGCCGACTCTGGTTCCTGAACCGCCTGGAGCCTGAATCTGCGGCCTACAACATCCCCGTGGTGCTCAAGCTGCGCGGCGTGATCGACACCGCCGCGCTGCGGGAGGCCTTCGCCGACGTCGCCGCCCGGCACGAGCCGCTGCGCACCGTCTTCCCCCTGCATGAGGGAGAACCCATCCAGGAGGTGCGTGAAGGAGCGGCAGCGCGCCCACGCTTCCTCGCCGTCTCGGTCCCGGCGGAACGGGTTGACCACGTGGTGGCACAGGAAGCCGAACGACCCTTCGACATCACCGTGGAGACCCCGCTGCGAGGCCTGCTGCTGAGCTCCTCGGCCACCGATCACACGCTGGTCGCGGTGATGCACCACATCGCCTCCGACGGCTGGTCGCTGCGACCCTTCGCCACCGATCTCTCCCGCGCCTACGCCGCCCGCGCCGCCGGTCAGCACCCTGAGCTGGGCGAACTCACCCTGGAGTACAGCGATTTCAGCCTCTGGCAGCGCGAGCACCTGGGGGACCCCTCCGACGCCGGGAGTGAGGCGCACGCCCAGGCCGAGTTCTGGCGCCGCGAGCTCGACGGCGCGCCCGCCGAGATCGCATTGCCACGGAACCGCGCGCGCGGCGTCGCACCTCAGGACGGGCCCCGGAACCCCACCGACCCGGAGACAGGCCGGAGCCTGCAGCAGGACCCGGCGGTCGGCGTCGGGCAGCTCGACGCCGAGATCAGCCCCGACCTGCATGCGCAGCTGCGGAGCCTGGCCGCGGGTCACAGCGCCAGTCTGTTCATGGTGCTGCAGTCGGCGCTGGCCGTGACGCTGAAGCAGCATGGCGCCGGAGAGGACATCGTGATGGGCACCCCGGTGGCCGGACGCAGCGACCCGCAGCTCGATGAGCTGGTCGGGTTCTTCGTCAACACTCTGGTGCTGCGCACACGCCTGCACCAGGATCCCGCGCTGGCCGAAGTGCTCGAGCGGGTGCGCGAGGCGAACACCCACGCCTACGCACACCAGGAGCTTCCCTTCGACGCGGTGGTCGACGCCATGAACCCGCCGCGCACCGCGCAGATGCACCCGATCTTCCAGGTGATGCTGACCCTGCAGAACACCGAACCGGCCCGGGTCGAGCTGGACGGGGTGGAGATCACCGTGCCCGCCCAGATGACCAGCGCCGGGGTCAAGACGGACCTGATGCTCGATGTCAGCGCCCCCGCGGGCGACGACGGCGGACTGCACCTCGCCCTGGCCTACGACGCCGCGCTGTTCTCCCCCGAGAGCACCCAGCGCATCCTGGACACGCTGCTGCGCGGGCTGCACGCCATGGCGCAGGAACCCGAGACGCGCCTGTCCGGGCTGAGCGCGGTGGATGAGGAGACCCGCAGCTGGCTCGAGGAGCACGGCACCGCCCCAGCGCTGGCCACCTCCGGAACGATCCTGGACGCCCTGGGGCACACCGCCGCCCAGCACCCGGAGTCCCCGGCTCTGCAGGATGCAGATCATCAGCTGCGCTTCGCAGAGCTGATGGATCAGGTGGAGACCATCGCAGCGAACCTGCGCCAGGCAGGGGTCCGCCGCGGCGCGCCGGTGCTGCTGGCTCTGCCGCGCAGCGTCGACGCCCTGAGCGCTCTGCTGGGAATCCTCCGCGCCGGCGCCATCGCGGTCCCGGTGGACCTGAGCTACCCGGTGGGCAGGATCGGCCAGATCGCCACAAGCGCCGCGCCGCGGGCCGCCATCCTGCCCGAGGCTGCAGACTTCCAGGATCTGGAGGAGGAGCTGCTACGGCAGCGCCCCGAGCTGCTGCGACTCCACGCTGAGGACCTCAAGCGGCCCACCAGTGCCGCCACGCCGCCGTGTCCGCAGCCTGCGGACGCGGCGTACCTGGTCCACACCTCTGGGACCACGGGCACGCCGAAGGGCGTGCAGGTGCCGCACAGCGCATTGCGCAACGTGTTGGACCACCATCAGCACCAGCTGATCGGCCCGGCCCAGGAGCGCAGCGCGCCGGCGCTGCCGAGGATGCTGCACCTGAGCGGGTTGGGCTTCGACGCCGCCTGGGACCCGATCCTCTGGCTGGTCTCCGGCACCACGGTGTCGATCCCCCAGGAGGAACAGCGCGTCGACGCCGAAGCCGTCCTCGAACTGCTCACCGGAACCGACGAGCCCGCCCCGAGCACCCGCAGCACCGACCGCACCCCCGCGACCGGGATAGACGTGGTGGAGACCACCCCGTCCTACGCCCAGCAGCTCCTCAGCCTGGGCTTGCCGGAGGCCCTCGAGGCCCAGGATCGAGATCTCACGCTGGCCCTGGGAGGCGAGGCCATCTCGGGCGCGCTCTGGCGCGCCGTCGCAGACTCGCCGCGACTCCAGGGCTGGAATCTCTATGGCCCCAGCGAGTTCACCGTGGACTCCGTGCTGGCCCCGATCACGGGGGACGAACCGCATATCGGTCGACCGATCAACAACCTCACGGCGCGAGTGCTGGACTCCTCGATGGCGCTGGTGCCCCCGGGGGTGGAGGGAGACCTCTACCTCTCCGGGATCTCGGAGGCACACGGCTACCGTGGACGCCCCGCGGAGACCGCGTCGGCGTTCGTCGCCGACCCCTGGAGCACCGGCGGACGGATGTACCGGACCGGGGACGTGGTCCGCCGCAGGCCGGACGGCACCTTGGAGTTCCTGCGCCGCGACGATGACCAGGTCAAGATCCGCGGGCACCGAATCGAGGTAGCAGAGGTGGAATCCGTGCTCAGCGCGCTCGAAGGCGTGGAGTCCGCCGTCGTTCGGGTGATCACCCCCGGCGGCGCGGACACCGCGCAGCTGGCCGCCTGGGTGGTCGGTTCACCCAGCCCGGAGGACCTCAGGTCCGCCGCGTCCCGGCTGCTGCCGGAGTACATGATCCCCACCAGGATCCTCGAGATCGAGGAGATCCCGTTGACCTCCCACGGCAAGGTCGACGTCACAGCCCTGCCGGAGCCTCAGGTCTCTGCAGGTGCGCGGCAGCCCGAGACCAAGCGGGAGCGGGCCGTCTGCGATGTGATGAGCGAGGTGCTCGGAATGCCGAGCGTGGGGCCCCACGACGACTTCTTCGCGCTCGGTGGACACTCGCTGCTCGCCGTCTCCCTGATAGGACGACTGGAGCAGCAGCTGGGACTCTCGATCCCGCTGCGCGCAGTCTTTGAGGCCGGAACTCCGGCGCAGCTGCTGCGCATGGGGACGGGTACAGCCGCCGCTGATGCGGGGACGGAGGCCGAGCACACGTCCTCGACACCTGCCGAGCCGATGGACGGCTCGTTGCAGACCTGGGTCCAGGAACACCCTCGCCCCGACAGCCTGGAGCTGCCGTTGACTGCGGGGCAGTCCCGGCTCTGGTTCCTGAACCACCTGGACCCCTCATCGGCTGACTACAACGTGGTCCTCCACGTGGAGCTGCAGGGGGCGCTGGACACCGCCGCAATGGGCGAAGCGATCGATGACCTGGTGGCCCGCCACGAGGTGCTGCGCACCACCTTCCCCGCCCAGAGACCCGCCGAACCGTCCGCCTCGGACACACCGTCTGGGTCAGGCACGGCGAGCACCGTCGAGGCGCGGCCGGTGCAGCTCGTGCATGAACCCCGATCCGGGACCCTCGGTGATGAGCCGCTGGACATCTCCGCCGGGTTCGACCTGAGCAAGGAGAAGCCGCTGCGCGCCGCGCTGGTCGCCCTCGAAGACCAGACCAGTGCAGACGGTGGAACAGAAGAGGCAGAGCAGACCTGGCGTCTGGAGCTTGTGCTGCACCATATCGCCACCGACGGCGCCTCGCTGGCGCCGCTGGTGCGCGACCTCGCCGCCTCCTACACCGCCCGGGTGTGCGGGGGCACTGCCCTGCGCCGACCGCTGAGCGTGCAGTTCGGTGATGTGGCGCGCCGCGAGGCTCACCTGCGGGAGTGGATGCAGGCACGCGGCGAGGAGGACCCGGCCCTGCTTCGCTGGGTGGACCGGCTCGATGCAGCGCCCACCGAACTGGTGCTGCCGAAGGACGGGCAGCGGGCGCACAGCGCGAGCCAGCCGGCCGGGCAGCTGCGATTCAGCATCCCGGCCGAGCTCGCCGGAAAGGTCACCGCCGCTGCCACCGCGCAGTCCGCCAGCAGCTTCCACGGCTGGCTCGCCGGGCTGGCCGGGTACCTGCGCCGCATCGGCGCCGGGGAGGACGTGGTCATCGGTTCCCCCTCGGCGGGTCGCACCGACCCGGATGTCGAGGAGCTGATCGGGTTCTTCGTGAACACCCTGCCGCTGCGTCTGGACCTCTCCGAGGAGTCGCTGAGCTTCGCCGACGCGGTGTCACTGGCCCGCCAGCAGACCCTCGCCGCGCTGGAGGACGAACACGTCCCCTTCGAGCAGATCGTGGAACGGGTGCGCCCGGAGCGCCGACTCGGCCGCCACCCGCTTTTCCAGACCATGCTCTCGGTGGAGCAGCCCACAGAACTCAGTCTGGACCTTCCCAATGTCACGGCCACCCCACTGGACCCCGGGACCACCGGCAGCGCCAAGGTGGACCTCTCCTTCACGCTGCGTCCCCGGGCTGGCCAAGATGCTGATGTGGACGGGGTGCTGGAGTTCAATGCGGCGCTCTTCTCCGAACGTACCGCCCAAGCCCTCATCCAGAACTGGATGCAGTTCCTGGAGGATGTCGGGCAGGCCCCGGACCGGCCGCTGCTGGACGCAGAGCTGGCCGGAACCGCGTCTGATCTGACGCCCTGGCCGGCCGCCTCGCAGCCAGAAGACCGTCCAGCCACAGTGCTGCAGTCCCTCGCGGAGAGCGTGCGCCGAGCGCCGGATGCCACCGCGCTGGTCGCCGCCGGGGCCAGCCTGAGCTTCCGCGAGCTCGAGACTCGCACCCGGACGATCGCTGCAGGACTCGCGGCGCACGGGGTCCAGCCAGGAGACGTGGTGGCGCTGTGCCTGCCACGCTCCCTTGACACTGTGGCAGCCCTGCTCGGCAGCTGGCGGGCCGGCGCGGTCGCGATGCCGGTCGACACCACCCTGCCGGAGTCCAGGGTCGCGGCGATGCTCACCGCGGCAGCACCTCGGCTGGTGCTGCACGGGGAGGAGGCCGCGGCCACCGGGCCGCTGAAGAGCTCATCCGAACTGGCGCGCGATGCCGCAGACCAGGCCGACCTCAACGGCGCAGAGCTGCTCGGGGTGGCCTCCCTGTTCAGCCCGGACGCCCCAGTCGGGGACCCGGCCCCCGGCCAGGATCCGCGCCCTGACCCGGCGCGCCCCGAGGACGCGGCATATCTGGTCTTCACCTCGGGCACCACCGGGACGCCGAAGGGCGTCCAGGTGCCGCACCGGGCACTGGACCACCTGCTGGCGTCGCACCGGGCAACGTTGATGCCCGCAGCGCAGGAACAGCCCAAGCGTCTGGCCCACACCACGGGGGTGGGCTTCGACGCCGCCATGGACCCGATCCTCTGGCTGGCCGCCGGACACCAGGTACACCTGATCGAGGACACCACCCGCCGGGACCCGCAGGCTCTGGTCGGCTACTTCCAAGAGCACCGGATCACCGCCTGGGAGACCACGCCGAGCTATGTCAGCGCCCTGACAGCGCACGCCGGACTGGGAGACCGCCTCGACGCGAGCAGCCCGGAGGACCCCTTCGTGCTGCTGCTGGGTGGCGAGCCGGTGGATCCTGACCTCTGGGGATGGTTGCGAGAGCGCAGCACCACCACCTCCTGGAACCTCTATGGGCCCACCGAGGTGGGGGTGGATTCCCTGATCGCCCAAGTCTCAGACGACGTGCGGCCTGATCTGGGCTTCCCCACCACTGCCACGGCGGCCTACGTGCTCGATGAGCGGCTGCGTCCGGTCCCGGATGGGTCGGTGGGCGAGCTCTGGCTCGCCGGGGCTCAGTTGGCCGACGGCTACCGCGGCAGGTCCGCCGAGACTGCCAGCCGCTTCGTCGCGGATCCGTTCTCCGCCGTGGGCGGGCGGATGTACCGGACCGGGGACCTCGTCGTCGTCGAATCCGGCCCGGAGGAACAGCGGCCTCGTGTGCGGTCCCTGGGGCGTGCCGATACTCAGGTGAAGATCCGCGGCTATCGCGTGGAACCTGCTGAGGTGGAGTCTGTGCTGCGTGGCATGTCTGAGATCTCGCAGGCCGTGGTACGTCCGCGCGCCCTGGAGCGCGGGACCGAGCTGCTGGCCTGGGTGACCCTGGACGCCGTGGGAACACTGGACGCCTCGCCGACGTCGGCGCCCCAGCCGGAGCAGTCGGAGCTGCCGTCTGCGTTGATGCCTCGGCTGCGCTCTGTGCTTCCGGGATACATGGTCCCGGCGGCGGTCAGCCTCCTGGGTGAGATCCCGCTGACTCCCAACGGCAAGGTCGACGACCGTGCCCTGCCGACACCTGAGTCCTCGACGGCCGGTCTCGAGGGCCGCGCCCCTAGGACCCCTGCCGAGCAGGCCGTGGCGGACGCGTTCTCGGAGGTGCTGGGCGCAGCAGAGGTCACCGCGGAAGACTCCTTCTTCGATCTCGGCGGCCATTCGTTCCTGGCCCAGCCGGTCATCTCGGCGATCAACACCGCCCTGAGCGCGGACCTGCCGGTGCAGGCGATCTTCCAGGCACCCACGGTGCAGGGACTCGCCGCTCTGGTGGAGTCCGGCGCAGCCGACGTCGCCGAGAGCCTGCGAGCAGTGCTTCCGCTGCGCCGGGAGGGGACTGGCAACCCGCTCTTCGCCGTGCACCCTGGCAGCGGCTTGAGCTGGTCCTTCTCCTCGCTGGTGACCCACCTGGACACTGCGCGACCGATCCTCGGCCTGCAGATGCCAGGCATAGCCCCCGATGAACCCGTGCCCACGGAGCCTGCCACGATGCAGGAGCTGATCGTGCAATACGTGGATGTGATCCTCAGCGAGCAGCCGGAGGGCCCCTTCCACCTGGTGGGTTGGTCCTTCGGAGGTCGGCTGGCTCACGCCATCGCGGCCGCGCTGCAGGAGCGAGGTCACGAGGTGGGCACCCTCGCGGTGCTCGATGCTTACCCGGTGGAGGAGTCGATGGCCGGGATCACCGATGAGCAGAGCCTCTGGCGCGCGTTCCTCGGTGCCCAGGGTGTCCCCGCTCCGGCGCAGGGTCGACTCTCGGCCGGCCGCGCCCGCTCTCTCCTGCGCGAGGCCGGAAGTCCGCTGGCCTCGGTGCCGGAGGAGACCATGCGGCGCAGCGCCACACGTTTCCGCACCATCGGGACGCTCTTCGATCGCAGCCCGATCCCGGTCTACCGCGGCGATCTCCACCTGGTGCAGGCCACCACGGATGTGCCGGCGGACCGTCCGGGGCCCAGCGCCTGGACCCCGCATGTCACCGGGGAGATCATCGTGGAACAGGCCGAGCTGCCTCACGAGCGGATTGTGGAACCCGCTGGGGTCCACGCCCTTGCAGCAGTGCTGCCCGAGAGGTGATCCGCGACGGGACTCCGTGGCCTGTCCGGGGCAGGTCCTCAAAAATTGCAGAAGGCGACCATCTGATCACGGACAGGTTACGAACTACTCACGACGCCGCGAGAACCAGTGCGGCCAGTAGAGAGAAGCCGACTCAGGAGTACACCGATGACCAACCCTTTTGACCGAGATGATGTGCAGTTCCGGGTAGTCATCAATGAACTTGGTCAGCATTCGCTCTGGCCAGAGTTCGCCGATGTCCCCAGCGGGTGGGTGGCCGTCTTCGGCGCGGCCGCACGGCAGGACTGCCTCGACTACGTCGAGCAGCACTGGCAGGACATCACCCCGGTATTCGAACGCGACCTGGCAGTGTCTTGATCTCCCTCCAGTCGATCACCAAGAGCTTCGGCACCTTCCAGGCGCTGGACGGCGTGAACCTCGAGGTCCCGGCCGGCACCGTTCAGGGATTGCTGGGCCCCAACGGGGCAGGTAAGACAACGACGGTGCGCGTGCTGACCACGCTGCTGGAGCCCGACGGCGGTGACGCGTCCATCGCTGGACACAGCGTGCGCACGCAGGGTGACGCAGCCCGGCGCAGCCTCGGAGTCTCCGGGCAGTATGCGGCTGTGGATGACAAGCTCACCGGACTCGAAAACCTCACGCTGGTGGGTCAGCTCTACGGGATGCGGCGCCGAGCCGCGAAGGCCCGTGCGCAGGAGCTGCTGGAGCACTTCCGGCTCGACGGCGTGCCCATGGGACAGCGGGCCGGCTCCTACTCGGGTGGAATGCGCCGCCGATTGGATCTGGCGGGGGCTTTGGTAGCCCGCCCACCGGTGGTGATCCTCGACGAGCCGACCACTGGGCTTGACCCCCGTGGCCGACGCGACACCTGGGATGCCATCTCTGCCCTCGCCGAGGACGGCACCGCCGTACTGCTGACCACTCAGTACCTCGAGGAAGCGGATGAGCTCGCCGACTCGATCGCGGTGATCGACGGTGGGCGAATCGTGGCCGAGGGCACCCCGGCGGCGCTGAAGGCCCAGGCTGGTGGTTCCCACATCGACCTGGCCTTCGAGCTCAGCGACGCAGTCCCCGCGGCGCGCGCCGCACTGAGTCGCATCGGCCTGGAGGTGACTGCGGATGATCTGTCACTGCGCCTCAGCGCAACCGCGCCGCGTCGCCAGGAGAGCCTGCAGGCGGCGCTCAACGCGCTGGCCGAGGCACAGATCGAGGTCGTGGAAGCCTCCCTGCGCCAGCCCACCCTGGACGACGTCTTCCTGAAGATCACCCAGCGTCCGGCCGGGGTACGTGCCGTCGAGGGCTCAGCGACCGGCCCCTCCACCCAGCACTTCGATGCACCGGCCCGAGAGGAGGCCCGCCCATGAGTGTGCTCACCGCAGTACGGGATGGCGGCATCATCGCGCAGAGGAACTTCACGAACGTCCGCCGGACCCCCGGGGCCCTGGTCACCGGGGTGGCCCAGCCGATCATCTTCGTGCTGATCATGGCTTTCGTCTTCGGAGGCGCCCTGGGCGGCGCGGAGTACCGGGAGTTCCTCATCGGAGGGCTGCTCGCGCAGACTTTGACCTTCAACTCCTCCTTCACCGCGGTCTACCTGGCCAAGGACCTGCACCATGGGATCGTGGACCGGTTCCGGGTGCTGCCGATGTCACGAGTGGGAGTGGTGCTGGGCCGTACCTGGTCTGACCTGATCACCAGCGTGATCTCTACGGTGGTGCTGGTGCTCTGTGGACTGGCGATCGGGTGGCGGGCCACCACGGATCCGCTCACTGTCACCCTCACCTTCCTGCTGTTGCTGCTCTACGCCTTTGCCATCGCCTGGGTGGGTGCTGTCGTCGCGCTGACCGCGCGCAGCGTGGAGGTGGCTCAGAGCCTGGGGCTGCTCTGGTTGTTCCCAGTCTGTTTCATCTCCGGAGCCTTCGTCTCAGCAGACTCGCTGCCCGGTCCGTTGCAGGGGATCGCGGCATGGAACCCGGTCACCGCCATCGCCACCGCCTCCCGGCAGGGCTTCGGCAACAGCGCCCCAGCGCAGTTCCAAGAGGCCGGGGGCTGGCCTGCGGAGAACGCGATGCTCTACGCCATACTGTGCTGTCTGGCGATCATCGCCGCCTTCGCGCCGATCGCGGTGAGCCAGTATCGGCGCATCAGCAAGCGATGATCTCGGCCCTGCTGACCTCCAGTTCTGAACTGGAGTCGCGGCTTCCTCAGCTGACCGGCGGCGCGCTCCGTCATATCGAAGACGCCGTCGCGCGAGAGGATCACGAGAATTCTCTGCGTAAGCGAAACCCCGCAGATCGGTTGCGCGCGCTCAGCGCGCGCGCAGCGCTGCGACTGATCGCGACCCATCGAACCGGCAGGAACTTGAAAGATGCGGCGCAGCTGGATATCCAACACAGTTGTCGACAGTGCGGGGGCCCTCACGGGCGCCCTGAACTGGACGGCGTGAGTCTGAGCAGTTCGAGTTCAGCTCGACACGTGCTTGCTGCTGCTGCAGAACACCGGCATCACGTAGGAGTCGACCTAGAGGCCATCCCTGAACAGGTTTGCGCAGGCTTCGATGAGTATGCGCTGCATCCCACCGAACGGCGAATTTTCAGTCCTACGCACGGTGAACAGGCCGACCAGAAGAAAATCGAGTATTGGGTGCTCAAGGAGGCAGTTCTGAAGGCTGCAGGAGTAGGCCTTACCCTGCCTCCAGCGCAGCTCCTGCTGGGAGGCACTGAAGCCACCACGCTTTGGCACAGCGCCAACAGCTCCACGACCCTTCGCTGGCGACCTGTGAAGGAAACACCGGACTCCGATGTTCACGGTCTCTGGTGCTGCCTGATTCCGTCCCCTCCCGGTTACGCCGCTGCGATGGCGGCGCGCGTCCTTGGAGACATCGTGGATGTCAGAGCTGCGTGGGGACTTCCTGCGCGTTAGAAGCGCAGGGGTGCTCTTTCGCGATTCCTGGGGTGGGCCAGGGGGTGATCTGTACTGGGCTCAGTTCCGAGGTTCTGTCGCAAGAGATGGGACGGATTCCAGGAGTCGCTGCACCAGCAGGTGATGAGTCGGCGAGGACGAGGTCGGGGCTGATGCAGGATCACTCGGCCCCCAAGGCTTGGGAGACCTCGGAGGCGGCGGCCACCAGCGCTGCACCGCACACCTGTCGCCGACGCTCGTCCAGACGGTAGCTCGGCACCAGGGTGCTCATGGCGGCAGGCACCTCGCCGCCGACGCAGACCGGGGCACAGATGGCGGTGACATCCTCCTCGACCGTGTTCTCAAGCACCACATAACCGGCTTCCGGGATGCCGCCGCGCAGCACCTCACCAGCCGCGGACCCTTTCAACGGGATGGTCCGCCCCACCCAGTTGGTGTGGCGGACCGAGTAGGTGCCTTCGACGATCGCGACATACATCGCAGTGTCTCCGACGCCGGGCACCGAGAGACACACGGACTCTCCGGTCGCCTCCACCACGGATTCCATCGGCCCCCGGCTGAGAGGCACCAACATGTCCTGGCTGAACGCCTGAGCTCCCAGCCGGATGAGCCAGGGGCCGGGCCGGAAGGTATGGTCGGAGGACCGCGCCAGAAACCCCGAGGACTCAAGGGTCCGCATCAGCCGGAATGCCGTGCTGGAGGAGAGGTCGCAGTCGCGGGATGCCTCCGCCAAGCTGGCATCTCCTCTCTCGCACACGGCAGCCAGAAGGGCCAGCGCCCGCTGGACTGTGCGCGTGGAGTTCTCCGGCATATGATCCCTCTCCTCAGGTGTGAATGTCATACATTGTACGAACCGCCTCATCGATGATCCGGGCGCCGGTTCTCGCTGTCCGCAGATCGGCATCCAACGCGGGGTTCAGCTCCACCACATCCATGAGCCGCAGCTTCCCGCTGGAGGCGGCGGCTCTCACGGCGGCCAGCACCGACGCAGGGTCCACACCGAGCGCTGCCGGGGCAGAGACCCCCGGTGCGACCGCAGCCGGCAGCACATCAAGATCCACTGTCAGGTAGAGGACATCCAGTCCGGCGGAGAACTCCTCCACGAAACGGCGCACCCCCGCGGGCCCGGCCTCCGCGCACTCCACATCTGTCATCCACCGCACCCCGAGATCTCGGGCCCTGGCGAACAGGGCGGAGGTGTTCGAAGGTTCGGCTATGCCCAGCACCGCATAGTTCAGCGGACCTCGGAGGTCGTCCCGCTCAGCCTCCGCCATCTGGAGGAACGGGGTTCCAGAAGTGGCACGGTCTTCACTGCGCAGATCGAAGTGCGCATCCAGATTCAGCACCCCCCAACGGACGGGCTCAGAGGGGTCGCTCAGCAGGTGCGAGGCACGCAGCCCCAAGTAAGAGGACCAGGCCACCTCATGACCCCCACCGAGGACGATGGCCAGTCCTCCGGCAGCTGCGTCGAGCGCAGCGGCGACGGCGCATCCGGCGGCTTCCTGCGCGGGCTCGAGAGCACCGGCCTCGACCAACACATCACCGTGATCGATGACCTCATGCGCACCCGATCCCAGAACGCCATGAACTGCACCGTTCGCCATGACCCGCCGCAGCGCCGCGGGACCCTGAGCCGCTCCAGTCCGCCCGCCGTTGCGGCGCACCCCCTCGTCAGTGCCGAACCCCAGCAGGTGGACACCTCCACCCCCACCCTCAGAGTTCTGGGGCGACCCTGAGCCCAACGACCCAGAATCCACGGCCCGGGGGCGGACCACCGAGTGCCAGCGTGCGTGCTCTGCCCCGGGACCATCATCTCTGCCTGACCAGCAGACGGCGGAAGCATGAGCCATCGTGTTCCTCCCTTTCAACGGCGGCAGGCCACCGCTTCTATCGCACAGCGCTTGCATGTGTGACAGATCATAGTTCTAATAAGTGAAAGCGTCATCCCAAAGAGTGAAATGCAGTCGCTTCATGATCGATCATCGAAAGGCGCCCCCATGACCACAGGCTTCACCCAGCACGACCCGTCCCGGAGCATCCGCGCCGACCGGGGCGCTGAGATCAGTGCCAAGTCCTGGCAGACCGAAGCCCCGCTGCGCATGCTGATGAACAACCTGGACCCCGAGGTCGCCGAACGGCCAGAGGATCTGGTGGTCTACGGCGGAACCGGCCGGGCGGCCCGCAGCTGGGAGGCCTATGACGCCATCGTGGGCACCCTCAGGGACCTGGAGGAGGACGAGACCCTCCTGGTCCAGTCCGGTAAGCCCGTCGGCGTCGTGCGGACCAACAAGTGGGCACCGCGCGTGCTGATCGCCAACTCCAACCTGGTGGGCGACTGGGCCAGCTGGCCCGAGTTCCGCAGGCTGGAGGACGAGGGGCTGATGATGTATGGGCAGATGACTGCCGGCTCGTGGATCTACATCGCCACCCAGGGGATCCTGCAGGGGACCTTCGAGACCTTCGCCGCAATCGGTCGCAAGCGCTGCGGCGGCACGGGTTCCCCACAGCCGTTGGCCGGCACGCTGACCCTGACCGGAGGCTGCGGGGGAATGGGCGGCGCCCAGCCGCTGGCGGTCACCCTGAACGGCGGTGCGGTGCTGATCGTGGACGTCTCTGAGGAGCGGCTGAATCGCCGCCGGTCCAAACGGTATCTGGACGAGGTGGAGACCGACCTCGACGCCGCACTGGCGAAGGTCACCACCGCCAAGCAGGAGAAGCGGGCCCTCTCGGTGGGCTGCGTGGGCAATGCCGCTGAGGTGTTTCCCGAGCTGCTGCGCCGTCAGCAGGCCGGTGAGGTGGACATCGACATCGTCACCGACCAGACCTCTGCCCACGACCCGCTCTCCTACCTGCCCACCGAGCACACGGTGCAGGAATGGCAGGCCGCGGCAGAGCAGGACCCGGAGGGCTTCACCAAGAAGGCCCAGGAATCCATGGCCCGCCACGTGGAAGCCATGGTCGGCTTCCAGGACAGCGGGAGCGAAGTCTTCGACTACGGCAACTCCATCCGCGATGAGGCCCGTGCCGCCGGCTACGATCGCGCCTTCGACTTCCCCGGCTTCGTGCCGGCCTACATCCGCCCGCTGTTCTGCGAGGGCCTCGGCCCGTTCCGCTGGGTGGCACTCTCCGGCGATCCGGAGGACATCCGCGTCACCGATGAGGCCATCAAAGAGCTCTTCCCAGACGATGAGCACCTGCACACCTGGATCGACGCCGCGGGAGAATACGTCGAGTACGAGGGCCTGCCCGCCCGCATCTGCTGGCTGGGCTATGGCGAGCGCCACAAGGCCGGCCTTCTGTTCAACCGGCTGGTCGCCGAGGGCAAGGTCAAGGCTCCGATCGTCATCGGCCGCGATCACCTCGATTCCGGTTCGGTGGCATCTCCATACCGGGAGACCGAAGCCATGCTGGACGGCTCCGACGCCATCGCCGACTGGCCGCTGCTCAACGCACTGACCGCCACCAGCTCAGGGGCGACCTGGGTGTCCATCCACCACGGCGGCGGCGTCGGCATCGGTCGCTCCATCCACGCAGGGCAGGTCGGAGTGGCCGACGGCACCGAACTGGCCGCCGCCAAGCTGGAGGCGCTGCTGACCAATGACCCAGCCATGGGAGTGCTGCGCCACGTGGATGCCGGCTATGAGAAGGCACAGGAGATCGCCGTCGATCGCGGCATCCGGGTCCCCATGAGCTCAAAGGAGACTCAGGGCTGAAGGCCCGGGCCTCCCTTGCGGAGCGGCGTACAGAAGAGCACCGGGCGAAGACGACTACCAGGAGGCCTCAATCACCATGACGTCCACCCTCATCACGAACGTCTCCGAGCTCACCACCCAGGATGCCGACCGGCGGGTCCACCATGATGCCGCCATCGTCATGCAGGAAGGGCGCATCGCCTGGGTCGGATCCGCCCGTGATGTGCCTGCCACGGATGAGAAGATCGATGCCGGCGGCCGGGCTCTCCTGCCGGGCTGGGTGGACTCACACACCCACCTGGTCTTCGCCGGAGACCGCAGCGAAGAGTTCGAAGCGCGGATGGCAGGGGCCGCCTATGCCGCCGGAGGCATCAGCACCACCATGGAGGCCACCCGGAGCGCCTCCGACTCCACGCTGAAGGCCCTCATGCGCCAGCGCGTCGCCGAGGCCGTCGCCGGCGGGACGACCTACCTGGAGACCAAGACCGGCTACGGGCTCAGCCTGGAGGAAGAGACCCGGCATGCACGCTTGTTGGACGATCTGAGGCGGACCGGTGACATCGATGCCATCACGTACCTGGGTGCCCATCTGATCCCACCGGGAGAGAGCGCTGAGACCTACACGGCCTTGGCAGCCGGACCGATGTTGGAGGCGGCTCGGCCCCACGTGCAGTGGGCTGACGTCTTCTGTGAGACCGGCGCCTTCGACGAGGACCAGGCCCGCCAGGTGCTCACCGAAGCCAAGCGGGCTGGGCTCGGGCTGCGGGTGCACGGCAATCAGCTCGGCGTAGGTTCGGGCGTGCAGCTGGCCACAGAACTCAGCGCAGCCAGCGTGGACCACGTGAACCACCTCACCGAAGCCGACATCGAGGCTTTGGCGCAGACCTGGACCAACTGGGACTCCCACCGTGCTGAAGGGGTGCCGGGCACCACCGCCACCTGCCTTCCGGCCTGCGACCTGTCCACCCGACAGCCTCTCGCCCCCGCCCGAAGGCTGCTCGAGGCAGGTGTTCCTGTAGCACTGGCATCCAACTGCAACCCCGGAACGAGCTACACCACCTCGATGAACTTCAACGTCGCCACAGCGGTGCTGCAGATGCGCCTCAGCCTGGCCGAGGCCATCCGCGCAGCCACCTTCGACGCCGCAGTCTCCCTGCGTGCCCACCACCAGGTGGGCTCCATCGAAGTCGGCAAATATGCCGACCTGCACATGCTGGATGCACCCAGCGCCATCCACCTCGCCTATCGCCCAGGAATGCCCCTGACCTACGCCGTCTGGCGCAAGGGTCAGCGGGTGCACTGAGTCAAGCTCCCGATCCGCGAACCCCACGCCTGAGAGGAAACCTGTGAACCCTGTCGTCCTGAACCCAGAGACTTTGAGCCCAGAGGATGTCGTCGCTGTTGCCCGGCATCACGCCCGAGTCGAGCTCGACGCAGAGACGCTGGGACGCGTCGCCGAATCCCGGCGCGCCGTCGAATCCCTCGCCGGAAGGGAGCGCCCGGTCTACGGAGTCTCCACCGGTTTCGGGGCCTTGGCCCAGCGCCATATCCCGCATTCCCTCCGTGCTCAGCTCCAGAAGTCCCTCGTACGCTCCCACGCAGCAGGAATCGGGGAGCCCGTAGAACCGGAGGTGGTGCGTGCGCTGATGCTGCTGCGCGCCAGGACCCTCGCGACCGGCCGGACCGGGGTGAGACCTGAAGTGCTGAGCACCTACGTCGACATCCTCAACGCAGGAATCACCCCGCTGGTGCCGGAATACGGCTCTCTGGGCTGCTCCGGGGACCTTGCCCCCTTGGCCGCCTGCGCTCTGGTGGCCATGGGAGAAGGAGAGGTGCTCGACTCCGAAGGGAACCCCGCTCCTGCCGCCGAGGCTCTCACCGAAGCCGGCATCGCTCCGGTCGAACTGGCCGAGAAGGAGGGGCTGGCGCTCATCAACGGCACTGACGGCATGCTGGGGATGCTCGTCCTTGCGCTGCACGACTTGGAGAACCTGCTGACCACCGCAGACATCTCCGCGGCGATGAGCGTCGAGGCGCTTCATGGTACGGACCGAGTCTTCCTGCCTGAGCTGTTCGAACCCCTTCGACCCCACCCAGGACAGACCCTGAGTGCCGCCAACACGCTGTCAGCCCTGGAGGACTCTGCGATCGTCGCCTCCCACCGCGACTCCACCCACCTCGTGCAGGACGCCTATTCGCTGCGGTGCGCACCGCAGGTCACAGGCGCTGCCCGGGATGCTGCGGAGCATGCCTACCGGGTGGCTTCGCGGGAACTGCGCGCAGCTGTCGACAACCCCGTGGTGTTGGACTCCGGAGAGGTCTCCTCCAACGGCAACTTCCACGGCGCTCCCCTGGCCCACACCTTGGACTTCCTGGCCATCGTGGCGGCTGATGTGGCCTCCATCGCTGAACGCCGTACGGACCGGCTGATGGACACCAGCCGCAACCAGGGGCTGCCGCCCTTCCTCGCCGATGACCCTGGAGTGGATTCGGGACTGATGATCGCCCATTACACTCAGGCCGCCCTCGTCTCGGAAGCCAAGCGACTGGCAGCGCCGGCCAGCGTCGATTCGATTCCCAGCTCTGCCATGCAGGAGGACCACGTCTCCATGGGATGGTCAGCCGCGCGGAAGCTCCGACGGTCCCTGGACAACCTGGCTGCAGTCCTGGGCGTGGAGGTCTCTGCAGCGGCTCGCGGCATCGACCTGCGCTCCCTGGCTCCGGCCCCCGCCGCCCAGGCGGTCCTGGACCTCATCCGAAAACAGATCCCGGGCCCCGGGCCAGACCGCTTCCTGGCCCCCGAACTGGCCGATGCCAAATCCCTGATCGCCTCCGGTGATCTCGTCCGGGCCGTCGAGAACGCCGTGGAACTCGGTCATACGATCCCGCGGCGGCTCTGAAGAGATGGATCGCCATATCTGAACGCCGACGGCCGACACCACCACATCTGGGGCACCGGCACCCAGACTCCCGAGACTGTCGGCTCTGGGAAGAATCGACTGCACCCCCAAACATTACATACGTAATGTTTTCCTGTTAGGATGGATACATCCGGTGCCGCCGATGGCGGACCGGAAGGACGGATCGTTGCCGATCTGCCCCAGGCAACAGGAATTCGTGTATGACCGCCACGCCTCACCGTCCGGCGTGATGCGGCACGAAAGTCGATGAAAATGCCACACACCTCTGTTGCTGTCCTCGGCTCAGGCTTCAGCGGCCTGGCCGCGGCTCTCCGACTCCGTGATCACGGGATCGATGCCGTCGTCGTCGAAGCCCGCGATCGCGTGGCCGGTCGGACCCACACCAAGCACATCGAACCAACCCTTCAGATCGACCTGGGCGGCCAATGGTTCGGCCCGACCCAGGACCGCATGTACGAATTGGTCGACCAGTACGGCCTCGAACTCTTCCCACTCCAAGAGCAGGGTGAAGCCGTCTACCATGTCTCAGACCAGCGGAACTCCGCTCTGCCCGAGTCTGTCGAAGCGCTCTATGCCGACGTCGACACCTGGGCCCAGGACGTGGACCTCACTGCGGTGGAGAACACCCCTGGCGCCGCGGAGCTGGATCGCATGACGTTCCACACCTGGCTGCACCAGCACGCGGACCGAGACGCTGCCGAGTTCGTCGGGCGCACCCTCGCCGGAGGCCTGCTGGGCAAGGACGCCGGCGATATCTCTGTGCTGCAGATGCTCTTCTACATCCGCAGCGGCGGAGGGGTCGAGTCATTGACCTCCACTCGGGGCGGCGCCCAGCAGGACCGAGTGATCGGCGGCCCACCGGCACTGGCAAGGCGCATGGCCGAGGATCTCGGAGCCGAGCGCATCCTCTTCGAGTTCTGCACGGTGGGCCTTCAGCGCGAAGGGGACACCTGGCGAATCCACAGCGCAGACGGCCGGGAGCTCATCGCCGATCAGGTGATCTCCACCCTGCCTCCGACGGCTCTGGCGGCAGTCGACATCAGCCCAGCACTGCCTTCGCCCAAGCGGCGGGCCCTCCGGAGCCTGATGCCAGGACACTCCTTGAAGTTCCATGCCGTCTACCCCGCACCACTGTGGCACGACCAGGGTCTCTCCGGCGTGTTCAACAGTCAGGACGGCTGGATCACCGAGGCAGTCGACAACTCCGTTCCCGGCGATGCCCGAGGCGTGCTGACCTTCTTCGTCTACGGTGAGCAGGCGGCGCAGCTCACCCAGCTGCCGGCGCAGGACCGTCCCGGGATCCTGCTGGAGGAGGTGGCCGAGCGGCTCAATGACCAGCGGCTGCATGGGCCCACAGAGTTCATCGAGTTCTCGTGGGAGGACGAACCGTTCACCGGTGGCTGCTTCTCGAGCAGCTTCGCTGTGGGGAACATGCACCGCTATGGCTCCATCCTCAAGCAGCCGTGGGACGGCCTGCATTTCGCCGGGACCGAGACCTCGGAGATCTGGAACGGCTACATCGAAGGTGCCGTGCGAGCCGGTGAGCGTGAAGCCGACCGCATTGCCGCCGGCTGATGACGCTTTGAACCTGCCGGCTCCGGTCGGCGGCCCCGGAGACAGAGTCCCGCGCGAGGCCGTCGCCCTTCCTTCGCCGGCGGCCGTGAAGGGTGGGCGACGGCCTCCCCGCAATGCTGTTCCCGCTGGAGCGGTGACCTGACCCAGAAGAGTCCGCGCGGACTGCCCTCGGCGTCGATGTCGATGTTCTCAGCTCGCTGCCCATCGAGAATGAGCACGGCGTGACCCCGGCGGCCCAGGCGCGGGGGAGTCAGTCAGCAGCCGACCTCTCCCTGCATGCACCTTCTGCGGCTGCCTGCCCTGGCTTGTCGATGCATCCCCTGAACCCCCTATTTTGAGCCCCCATAGAACTTTTCCGCGAGTCTCTCTATCAGGCGCCCTTAGTCAGGAGTATCATGTGAGGCACATCACGTCGTATGAGATTTCTGCCCGGCGCAACGGGCACCCAAGGAGGAGACCATGCGAAGCACCTCGAGAATGCCCCGGCCCAAGGCGCTCCTCGGAACGGGGGTGATCCTGGCCTTCGCGCTGACCGCCTGCGAGGGAGAGGGCGCCGGATCCGCCGACCCGGACCCCGATGCCGACCCCAGCGACCTCACCGCCGGCGTCGCCATGCCCACCCAGACCTATGAGCGCTGGCTCAACGACGGCGCCGCCGTGGAGGAGGGGTTGGAGGAGCTCGGCTACAACGTCGACCTCCAATACGCCGATGATGACATCCCCACCCAGTCGCAGCAGATCGATCAGATGATCACCCAGGAGGTCGATGTCCTGATCATCGCCTCCATCGACGGCTCGGCCCTGACCGGTCAGCTCGACGCCGCGGCCGACGCCGGCATCCCCGTGATCGCCTACGACCGTCTGCTCACCAACAGCGAGGATGTGGACTTCTACGTCACCTTCGACAACTACGAGGTCGGCGTGAACCAGGCCAATGCGCTGCTCTACGGCCTGGGCGTGCTGGATGAGAACTTCGAGGAGGCCCAGGACGCCCCCGAGGAGACCTTGAACATCGAGCTCTTCGCCGGCTCCCTGGACGACAACAACTCCCACCTCTTCTGGGAGGGTGCGATCGACACTCTGGAGCCCTATATCGAAGACGGAACGCTCGAGGTGACCTCCGGCCAGACCGACATCGAGCAGGCCGCCACCCAGCGCTGGGAGCAGGAGACCGCCCAGGAGCGCATGGAGAACCTGCTGACCACCCACTACTCCGGCGATGAGGAGCTCCACGGAGTCCTCGCCCCGGCGGATCCGCTCTCCCGCGGCATCATCCAGGCCCTGCAGAACGACGGCTGGGGCGACACCATCGAGGACGGCCTGCCGGTGGTCACCGGGCAGGACGCCGAGATCGCCTCGGTCTCGCTGATCGCCGACGGCGTCCAGCACTCCACCATCTTCAAGGACACCCGCCAGCTCGCCGATGAGGCGATCGTCGCGGCGGAGGCCTACCTCAGCGGCGAAGAGCCGGAGGCCAATGACACCGAGACCTACGACAACGGCGAGATCGTCGTGCCCTCCTATCTGCTCGACGTGGAGATGGTCCTGGAGGACAACTACGAGGAGATCCTCATCGACTCCGAGTACTACACCCAGGAGCAGGTCGACTCCGGCCAGCTCTGACCGGACCGCCCTGAGCATCCGATCCTGACCCGCCGGGCCCACGGGCCCACCGACCCACGAGCCCATCGGCCCGGCGGGATCCAGCATCGACCCCACGGTCGAGGAGGAGGACCATGAGCGACCACATCCTCGAGATGCGCTCCATCACCAAGCGCTTCCCCGGCGTCGTCGCACTCTCCGAGGTGACCCTGAGCGTCCGCCGCGGGGAGATCCACGCGATCTGCGGGGAGAACGGCGCCGGCAAGTCCACCCTGATGAAGGTGCTCTCCGGGGTCCACCCCTCCGGCAGCTATGAGGGAGAGATCCACTTCGACGGCGATCACGTCAGCTTTTCCTCGATCAACGAGTCTGAGGCGAAGGGGATCGTGATCATCCATCAGGAGCTGGCCCTGGTGCCGCATCTCTCCGTGGCGGAGAACATCTTCCTGGGCAATGAACAGTCCGTCGCCGGGGTGATCAACTGGCACGAGTCCAACGCCCGGGCAGCGCAGCTGATGCGCCGCGTGGGCCTGGCCGAGAACCCCATCACCCCGGTGGGCCATCTGGGAGTGGGCAAGCAGCAGCTGGTGGAGATCGCCAAGGCGCTCAGCAAGAACGTCCGGCTGCTCATCCTGGATGAGCCCACCGCCGCGCTGAACGACGACGACTCCGAGCACCTCCTCAGCCTCATCCGCGAGCTCCGCGAGGAGGGCGTCACCTGCATCATCATCTCCCATAAGCTCGGCGAGATCGCCTCCATCGCGGACTCCACCACGGTGATCCGCGACGGCGCCACCATCGAGACCATCGATATGCACGCCGACGCCGGCACTTCCCCCGCAGTCAGCCCCGACGCCGCAACCCACCCCGACGCCGACCGTCCCCACATCGGGGAGGCTCCCGTCGTCGTCGGGGGCTCTCAGCAGCACAGTGCCGCGCTCACCCGGCGGATCATCCGCGGCATGGTGGGCCGAGACATGGCCAATATGTACCCGGAGCGTGAGGCGGAGATCGGTGAGGAGGTCTTCCGGATCCAGGACTGGCAGGTCCGCCACCCCACCCAGCCCGACCGGATGGTGGTGCGGGATGCCTCGCTGAACGTGCGGGCCGGGGAGGTGGTCGGCATCGCGGGCCTGATGGGTGCCGGACGCACCGAGCTGGCGATGAGTGTGTTCGGCCGGTCCTATGGGCGGGACATCCGCGGCACCGTGCACATGCACGGGCGGCCGGTGAAGATCCGCAGCGTGGCCGAGGCCATCCGGCACGGCATCGCCTACGTCAGCGAGGACCGCAAGCGCTATGGGCTGAACCTGATCCAGGACATCCGGCACAACATCACCGCCGCGGCGCTGAACAAGGTGGCTCCGCGCGGTTTCATCAACACCCACGAAGAGATCACCGTGGCCGAGCGCTACAGGGAATCCCTGAACATCAAGGCGCCCACGGTCATGTCGCTGGTGGGCCAGCTCTCCGGCGGCAACCAGCAGAAGGTGGTGCTGAGCAGATGGCTCTACACCGAACCCGAGCTGCTGATCCTGGACGAGCCCACGCGCGGAATCGACGTCGGCGCGAAGTACGAGATCTACTCCATCATCAATCAGCTCGCCGCCTCTGGGAAGGCGATCCTCATGATCTCCTCCGAGCTCCCCGAGGTGCTGGGCATCTGCGACAGGGTCTACACCCTGGCCGAAGGACGGATCACCGGTGAGCTCTCCGCGGCCGAGGCCGACCAGGAGCGGCTCATGGAACTGATGACCGCTGAGCCGGAGACGGCGGAAGGGAACTGAGGACATATGGCCGGCACCTCCAACATCGCGGAGCTCTTCACCCGGAACCTCCGCCAGAGCGGCATCTACATCGCCTTCGTGTTCATCGTGCTGCTGTTCACCGCGCTCACCGGAGGCACGCTGCTCAGCCCCGGTAACCTGACCAATCTGGTCCTGCAGTACTCCTACATCCTGATCCTGGCCATCGGCATGGTGATGATCATCGTGGCCGGGCACATCGACCTCTCCGTGGGCTCCGTGGTGGCGCTGACCGGAGCGGTGGCCGCCGTCGTCGTCATCCGTGAGGGGCTGCCCTGGTGGGTGGGCATCATCGCCGCCCTGGCCACCGGGGCGCTGGTAGGCATCTGGCAGGGGTTCTGGGTGGCGATCGTCGGGATACCGGCGTTCATCGTGACCCTGGCCGGCATGCTGATCTTCCGCGGGCTGACCATGCAGACCTTGGACAATGTCTCGCTCTCCCCGTTCCCCAGCGAGTACCAGCAGATCGCCGGCGGCTTCCTCAACGGGCTGCTGGGCGGACCCGGCTATGACGTCTTCACGCTGCTGATCGGCGTTCTGGCGGTGCTGGGCTTCGCCGTGCAGCAGTGGCGGGTGCGGATGCGCAAGCTCGAATACTCCCAATCGGTGGAGTCGCTGTGGCTCTTCGCGGTGAAGGTTCTGCTGGTGGCCGCGGTGATCCTGGCCTTCGCCTGGCGGCTGGCCAATGCCCGAGGCATGCCGATCGTGCTGATCCTGCTGGCCGCGCTGGTGCTGATCTACGGGTTCGTCACCCAGCGGACCGTCTTCGGCCGGCATATCTACGCCATGGGCGGGAACCTGCAGGCGGCCAAGCTCTCCGGGGTGAAGACCACGCGGGTGAACTTCCTGCTCTTCGTGAATATGGGCGTGCTGGCCGCTGTGGCGGGCATCGTCTACTCGGCACGGTCCAACTCGGCCCAGCCCGGTGCCGGCTACATGTTCGAGCTGGATGCGATCGCGGCGGCCTTCATCGGCGGCGCCGCGGTGACCGGCGGTGTGGGCAAGGTCCAGGGCGCGATCATCGGCGGACTCATCATGGCGGTGATGTCCAACGGCATGCAGATCATGGGCATCGACCAGTCCACCCAGAACGTGGTGCGCGGCGTGGTCCTGGTGCTGGCTGTGGCCTTCGACGTGTGGAGCAAGAAGCGGGTGGCCACGGAGAAATGAGCCGCCGGCGTCGGGATATGCGTTCTTCCCGACGCCGGCGGCTCAGCTCAGACGGCTCACCCCCGGGACCTCAGAACAGTCCGCGCGGGTTGCCCTCGGCGTCGATGTCGATGTTCTCAGCCGCGGGCGCGGAGCCCAGGCCGGGCATGGTCTGCATAGTCCCGCAGATGGGGTAGACGAATCCGGCTCCGGCGGAGAGCCGGACCTCGCGCACCGGCAGCCGCCAGCCGCTCGGGGCTCCCTTCAACGCCGGGTCCGAGGACAGCGAGAGGTGCGTCTTGGCCACGCAGACCGGCAGGTGCCCGTAGCCGGCCTCGGTGAAGGCGGCCAGCGCGGTGGAGGCCGCGGGAGAGAAATCCACGCCCTCGGCCCCATAGACCTGGGTGGCGATGGTCTCGATCTTCTCGGTCAGCGGCGCCTCCTCCGGGTAGAGGAAGCGGAACTCGCTGGGCTCTTCGGCGGCCTCCGCCACGGCTTCGGCCAGCTCTGCGGCACCGGCGCCGCCCTCGACGAAATGCGTGGACAGCGCGCAGCGGGCACCCTCCTCCGCCGCGACCTGGGCGATCACCTCATGCTCGCTGGCGAAGTCGGTGGGGAACGCGTTGACCGCCACCACCGGGGTGACGCCGTGGCGCCGAATGATCCGCAGCTGGGCCCGCAGATTCTCCGCGCCCAGCAGGACGTCCTCAGGGCTCTCGCCCAGCATCCCCTCGGGCAGCGGCTTGCCGGCCACCACCCGGTGCCGCCCCGAATGCACTTTGAGCGCGCGCACGGTGGCCACGACGACGGCGGCATCGGGCGTCATGCCGGAGAGCCGGCATTTGATGTTGAAGAACCGCTCCGCCCCTATATCCGCGGCGAATCCGGCCTCGGTGATCAGATAGTCGGTGGCGCGGCCGCCGATCAGGTCGGCCACCACGGAGGAGTTGCCGGTGGCGATGTTGCCGAAGGGCCCGCAGTGCACCAGCGCAGGAGTGTGCTCCACGGTCTGCAGCAGATTGGGCCGCAGCGCCTCCTTCAGCAGCACGGTCATGGCCCCGGCGGCCTTGATGTCCTCAGCGGTGACCAACTCCCCCTCAGGGGTGCTGCCCACGACGATCCGGCCCAGTCTGGCCCGCAGATCCTCCAGCGATCGCGCCAGGGAGAGCGTGGCCATCACCTCGGAGGCCGCGGTGATGTCGAAGCCGGTCTGGCGGAGCGGGCCGTTCGCCGTCGGGCCTCCCCCGGCGGGCCCCAGACCAGTGACGATCTGGCGCAGGGAGCGGTCGTTGACATCCATGACGCGGCGCCAGCTCACCCGTTCGGGGTCCAGGCCGGAGGGGCTGCCGCGGTGCAGGTGGTTGTCCACCATGGCCGCCAGCTGATTGTGCGCCGCGGTGACGGCGTGGATGTCTCCGGTCAGGTGCAGGTTGAGCCTCTCCATGGGCACCACCTGGCTCCAACCGCCGCCGGTGCCGCCGCCCTTGATGCCCATCGTGGGGCCCAGCGAGGGTTGCCGGACCGCAACGGCGGCGCGCCGCCCGGTGCGCGCCATCCCCTGACTGAGCCCGACGGCCGTCGTCGTCTTGCCCTCGCCCAGCGGAGTGGGAGTGATGGCGGTGACCAGAATGAATCTGGCCTGCGGACGGCCGGCCAGGCGCTGGATGGCCGCCAGGTCCACCTTCCCGACGCCGCGCCCGTAGGGTTCGATCTCCTCCTGTCCCAGGCCCAGCTCGGCTCCGATCTCTTCGATGGGCCGCAGCTGGGTCTGGGCGGAGATCCCCAGGCTGTCCTGGGCGGTGAGCGGTGGATGCGAGTTCGCCTGCGGGGCGGCGGGCGGACGCTGACTGGCCATAGGGCGATCCTCCTTGAGCGGCGTTCAGACAGTGCCGGCCGGGCCGAACGCCTGCTTCGGCGTCTCCTTGGTGGGGTCTACGAAGGGCTTGGGCACCACGACTGCGTCCACCAGGCCCTCCGGCGTCTGGATCTGCAGCGCTGTGCCGAGCTCGCTCAGGGCCACGGGGACCATGGCGAAGCCTATGTTGCGCTCCAGTCGCGGGGAGAAGCAGGCGGAGGTGACTTCGCCGACGCGTTCGCCGCCGTGGAGGACGCCGAAGGCCTCGATCATGGAGCCGTCGTTGAAGGTGCCCAGCGGCTCGCCGCCGATCTCTACGCCGGCCAGCCTGCGGCTGACGCCTTCCTCCTTGATCCTGGTCAGGGCCTGCTTACCGATGAAGTCGGCCTCCTGCTCCAGGTCCACCATCCAGTCGTAGCCCATACCCACTTCGAAGGGGTTGGTGCCGAAGGTGATGTCGCAGCCGTGGGCGAGGATCCCCGCCTCGATGCGGCGCAGATGGCAGGGGCCGATCACCTGCATCCCGTAGGGCTGACCTGCGGCGAAGACGGTCTCCCAGAGGCGCACGCCGTCCCGGGAGGCGTTCTTCACGTAGATCTCGAAGCCCAGCTCCGCGGTGTAGCCGGTGCGGGAGACGATGACCTCCATGCCGTCCAGCTCATACTCGTGGAGCCGATAGTAGCCGACGTCGTAGACGCCCACACCGAAGATGGAGGCCATGACCTCGCCGGAGAGCGGACCCTGAACCTGGACAGGCCCGACATCCACCTCCTCGATGGTCACGTCCATGCCCGAGTTCAGGGCCAGGCCGCGTGCCCAGAGCAGGATGTCACTGTCGGCCAGAGAGAGCCAGAAGTGGTTCTCGCCCAGTCGGAGCAGGACGGGATCATTGAGGATGCCGCCGTCCTCACCGGTGATGAAGACGTATTTGCACTGGCCTACGTCGCATTTGGACAGGTCCCGCGGGACCAGCATGTTGGTGAAGTCGAAGGCGTCAGAACCGGTGATCTCGATCTGACGCTCCACGCCGACGTCCCAGAGCGTGACGCCGTTGAGCAGAGCCCAATATTCGGCCACGGGGTCGCCGTAGTGGCGGGGGTGATAGGTGTGGTTATAGACGCTGTACATCGCGACGCCGTGGCGGCGCGACGCCCAGAAGAACGGAGATTTCCTGAGCCGCGGATATAAGAGGATCCGAGGGTCAGGGATGACGGAGCCGGCGCCGTCGTCGAGGATGATGCGGCCTTCATCGAGTGTCATGGGAGCCTCCCCGGATTCTGCCTCGTCGTTGAGACACCTCCAGGATGGCATTGTGTTCTGCATCACACAATAGGGTGCGCAGAGTGCGACAGAGAGGGCACTGCGGAGCAAGGCTGGCGGGGCGTCAGCTGTGTTGAGCCCCCGGAAACTCTGCCGCTCAGGACACCATCCCGTGGAACTCAACACATCGAACAGGCCTCGAGGGACCAGGCGGGCATGCAGTCGGCCTCAGGCCGCGCTCATGCCCACCAGAGATGACTATCCCCACCCGACGTCGGGCAGGGATGCGCAACACCCCTGGGCGTTGTCCGTGATGGCCCGGAAAGATCGTACAGGCGGCTCTGACCCGGCGCACCCCAGCCAAGCCCAGAGTGCGGATCACCTGGCCGGCCACTCCAGGTTCGACCACAGGGATGCCACGGCACCCTGCCACTGCCACCCGTCGATACCAATAGTCGCCCTCGGCAGAGAGCATTCTGACTCCGCCCTCCTCATCGCGTGCAGTCTGGGCAACGCGTAACTCCTCTGACCATCCATCAGTGATGGTGCGCCCCGAGCGTCGGCAGCAGATCTGCTTCCAGGATCAAGCGCTCCTCACCGCGGCCAGACCACCCGGCAGCGAGGACAGAACAGCCGGACTCGACGGCAGGCCCTCCAGCCGACAGCCGATCATCGCATTGGACGATCACGGGGGCCGGAGGCAGCTCGCTCGCGAAGACACACAGGGCCTTGCGCAATGTCTCGTCAAACTCCTTCAACAGGACGATCTCACCGAACTCATCGTCGGCCGTGCCGACGTGAGCCTTGGCCCACCTCATCCTGGCCAGCCCACCGATGCAACGAGCATCAATCGCCACCAGGCTGGACGGAGACGAACTTTGTCGACCGAGAAGCGACAGGAGTATTCGGGCTGGCGGTCCAGCATCAGACACACCACTCAACCCCTCAACACATGTTACGGTAACTCAAAGGAACTTGTATTCCGACAATAAAATACTCAAAGTTTCGCAATATATACAGAATGAAGAACAGTCATTAAACTGGCTCTTCCCAGATGAGGGTGTAGGTCGGCCGGGCGCGTCGGTCCGCAGGTAGACGTCGAGGTCTCCCGACGATGGAGGTTCCTACGCCATCCATCCGAAAGACCTCGACGTGACCGACGCTACCCCGCCGGCCGGCTTCGGCCGCCCTGACCTGACCGCCTTCGCGTCTCATCCCAATCGACCCTGATCGAGTCTGCTGACCCCCTCGACGAGAACGCAGCGACATCACAGCCACCCAACCCCGACCGTCCGGGAAGCCGGGACACGTCACATGGCCTGTGCTGCGGGCGTGTCGAGTGGGTCGTCCAGGGGCGACGCAGGAGCGTCGACGCGACGTGCTGAGAGGTGGTTCCAGTCGAGCACTAGGACACCGGCTACAGGCATGGCGATAGGTCAGGAACGGCGTCGCTCCCTACGCAGGAGGGAGCGCAGAGTCTCGGCGTTCGCGTAGCCGACCCGTAGCGCGATCTCGGCGGAGGTGAGGTCCGTGGTTGCTGAGAGGTGCCGAGCTCGTTCGATGCGAAGCCGTTGGACGAAGCCGAGCGGAGTGAGGTTGAGCGCCGCACGGACTCGTCGTTCGAGGGTGCGCCGGCTGGTGCCGAGCGACTGCGCGACGAAGGCGACGTTGAACGGTTCGTCCAGGCGGGCGCGCACGAAGCGTTCGAACTCGACGACGATCGGGTCCTCGTGCCGGAGATGTTCGTAGGCGACGAAGGCCGCCTGCGACGGACGCTCGTCGATGATGAGGAGCTTGGCGACATGTTGGGCCAGGTCGGGGCTGATCGATCGCACGAGTGAGAGCGCGAGGTCGATGTGGGCGAACGCGGCGCCGGCGGTGACGAGGTTCCCGTCGACCACGACCATGGTGTCGAGATCGAGGGCGACGGTCGGATAGCGCTTCAGGAACTCCGGCCCCAGGAACCAGCTGGTCGTCGCCCGCCGATGATGCATCCGTCCGGTCTCGGCGACGGCGAACACGCCGGTGCACGCTGCGGCGATCCGGGTGGTCGCCTCGTCGAGGCGCCCGAGCGAGGCGATGACCGAACGAGCATCTCGGCTCTGGAGGGCGTCGTTGGTAGCGGCGGCCGTAAGGGTTCCAAGCGCAGGGACGACGACCACGTCGAACTCTGCGGACTCCGACAGTGGGTGGTCCACCGACAGGGTCATCGATGCCGTCGTGGTCACTCGCCGTTTCGGTCCGAGGATGGCGAGTTCGATCGGGTCGATCCGCGGGTCGACATCGCCGCGGGCTCCGTCGGCCACCCGCACGATGTCGATGATCGACGCGACAGCCGAACCGAAGCAGCCGTCGATCGCGATCAGTCCGATACGCATGACGTAAACAATAGCAATACTGCCGTATACGCCACTCCCCACCGGCCCTCGCTCGTCATACGCTGAACTCGTCCCACGAAGAACCCCGACGTCAAGGAGAGTCCCTCATGTCCACACCCGCATCACTTCCGTATGCCTTCGTCGCCAAGATCGTCGCGGCCGATGGACAGCACGACGCGGTCGCCGATCTGCTCGCCGGCGCTGTCGCACTCGCCAACGAAGAAGTAGGAACGATTGTCTGGTTCGCGGTCAGGACCCACGCCGACACCTTCTGGATCTTCGATGCATTCCCCGACGAAGCCGCTCGCGACGCCCACGCCAACGGCGCCATCGTCGCAGCCCTGATGGCCAACCAGCACCTCCTCGGCGCAGCACCCGAGATCCTGGCGGCCGACGTCCTCGCGTCCAAGCTCCCGTAGTCCGCCAACGCACGAGACGATCGCGCCCCGCCGAGCCGTCGCCAGGTCGCGACGCAACGCCACGCCGCGTTGCCGAGCGGAGCGAGGCCTATCGGCACACGGACAGGATGCCGGCCGCGAGCGCTCGGCCGGCGAGGGGTCCGTCGCAGAGGAGAGCGATGTCGGTGTCGGGCAGAGCCGTGAGGCCAGCGCATCGCGCGACCACCAGAACCGAACCGCCCCTGCCCTGCGTTTCCGCAGGTCAGGGGCTGTTCGCCAGAGCCGCCTGTCGGAATCGAACCGACGACCTAATCACGTCGGCTTTGCGTCTATCGCTTGATTGCGCCCACTGGGCGAACGAGCCGCTGACCTGCGCAAACGCCGAGCGTGGAGGGCGCCGCCATCCGGTGGTGACCGACGACGACCGACCAGTACCGACCGTTTCACCGGAGCTTGCGGCGGCGTCGAAGCCGAGCAAGCTCCATTCCTTTAGCTCACCGCGCCCTCCTCCTCGCCGGTCCCGTCGTCGTCGAAGACGTTTCAGGGGTCTTCCCAGATGAGGGTGTAGGTCGGCCGGGCGCGTCGGTCCGCAGATAGACGTCGAGGTCTCCCGACGGCGGAGGTTCCTACGCCATCCATCCGAAAGACCTCGACGTGTCCGACGCTACCCCGCCGCCCTGACCTGACCGCCTTCGCTCGACTCGACGGCCTCGGTCTGAGCGTGACCGGACAACGACTTGAACCGGATCGTGCGGTCCTCGCGTGCCGCGTGGTGGAACCAGATCAGTGGTGCCGACGGTGCGGCAGCGAAGGCGCTGCTCGTGACACCGTGATCCGGCGGTTGGCCCACGAGCCGCTGGGCTGGCGACCGACCGTGCTGGAAGTTGTAGTGCGCCGCTACCGCTGTGCCGACTGCGGACACGTGTGGCGCCAAGACACCAGCGCCGCGGCGGAGCCACGCGCGAAGCTCTCGCGCACCGGGCTGCGGTGGGCGCTGGAAGGGATCGTGGTCGCACACCTCACCGTCGCCCGTGTCGCCGAGGGACTCGGGGGCGCGTGGGACACCGCCAACAACGCGGTCCTGGCTGAAGGCAAGCGGCTGCTGATCAACGACCCCACGCGGTTTGAGGGCGTGAAGGTCATTGGCGTCGATGAGCACGTCTGGCGCCACACCAGGCGTGGCGACAAGTACGTCACCGTGATCATCGACCTCACCCCGGTCCGCGATGGCGCCGGCCCAGCAAGGCTGCTGGACATGATCGAGGGCCGGTCGAAGGCGGCGTTCAAGACCTGGCTCGCCGACCGCGACGACGCCTTCCGTGACGCGGTCGAGGTGGTCGCGATGGACGGCTTCACCGGGTTCAAGACCGCCGCTGCAGAGGAGATCCCGGACGCGGTCACGGAGATGGATCCCTTCCACGTCGTGCGCCTGGCCGGTGACGCCCTCGACAGGTGCCGGCGCCGGGTCCAACTCGCGATCCACGGGCACCGTGGGTTCAGGGACGACCCGCTCTACAAGTCGCGGCGCACGCTGCACACCGGCGCGGACCTGCTCACCGACAAGCAGAGCGACAGGCTACGCGCGCTGTTCGTTGATGACGCTCACGTCGAGGTCGAGGCGACCTGGGGTGTCTACCAGCGCATGATCGCCGCCTATCGCCACGAGGACCGGCAACGTGGCCGCGAGCTCATGGAGAAGCTGATCACCGACCTCAGCGCCGGCGTCCCCAAGGTGCTCACCGAGCTCACCACCCTGGGCCGGACCCTGAAGAAGCGAGCCGCTGACGTGCTCGCCTACTTCGAACGACCCGGCACCAGCAACGGGCCGACCGAGGCGCTCAACGGACGGCTCGAACACCTGCGCGGCTCCGCACTCGGGTTCCGCAACCTGACCAACTACATCGCCCGAAGCCTGCTCGAGACCGGCGGCTTCAGACCCCAACTCCTACACCCCCGATTGGGATGAGCCATTAAACTCAAACAGCACACCGCGGCAGCTGGACTGGTCGCCCTGGGACTTTCCAGCTTGGGCGTGAGCGGAGCGCATGCACAGGAGTCTGCTACCAGCCCGGGGATACAGTTGTTGAGCTGGAAAGCCTGAGCGCGGAGGGATTCGCGGCGACAGTCGATGCAGGCAACATCGAGCAAGAGGGCGATGGCTCTCTGACCATCGAGAATGAGCACGGCGAGCATATCGGCGCTCTGGACACCCAGATCACCCTCGGTGACGGAGAGACTCGAACAATTGAGTACGAGGTCTCGGGTGGAAGCTTCGAGGCGACCTACAACTCCCCCATCACTGATGCTCAAGTTGAGAATTTTGTTCTGGACCCCAGTGAGGCTTCAGAAGGCGAAAACGGAGCGCAGGTGCAGTCCCGGTCTGTAGAATGTGGACTTTCAGTCGCAGCCGCTGGAGGTGCATTCCTTGGAGGAGTTGGAGCTGCCATGACTGCTCCTCTCACTGCCGGAGGCAGCCTCGTCGTAGCCGGTGCCGCAGTGACGTCTGGAACAGCTAACGTGAACGCCGCTTACCAGTGTTATGCCTAGCAAGAGAGACGAATGGAGCGCTTATGGCAGCCACTAGACCCACGACATTCGGACTGCTTCTCGGAGTTCTTGCCCTAGTTGTTTCAAGTATCGGGATCGCCATATGGTTTGCCTTGGGACTACAGAACTCCCTCACTCTGGGAGTTCTCATCTCAACCTTGATCATCTCTACGATCACTGTATTCATGTCTATCTGGCGACGCTCCGAACAGGAACAAGGTTCCTGACGAACGAGGGATCAATAGGGTTCTGAACCTCCCTGGACCTCACTCAGAACCCCTCAATTCAAGAGTGTGGAGACGTGAGCAGAACCAGGCCGCTCGCCACACCAGAGTTCAAGCCCCAGGCCAGAGCATTCCTGGCCTGGGGCTCTCTCGTGCTCAGACTGGGCGGCACGATCCCCGCAAGCAGGTGAACGAGCGGCCGACGTCGGACGCTCACTGCGGACGGCCGGACCACCGACGGATCCACGAAGGCCGCTCTCGGCTGCGCGCCTGAACCTCCGGCTCACGCAGTTCCGCCTGGCGGGCTCGCCACCTCCGCTCCGGGCGCTGCGCAGCCCAGACCGTGACGTCCGCCTCCACATCACGGGACACGGTGGGCAGCGGAGGCCTCTCCGACTGCTGATGACGGACCCGGATCACACCCTGGTTGAACCCTTCACATGGTTGAGCGCCTACCGCTCATAACAAAGGTCGATCGAGCACCTCGTCAAGCTGGGATTCTTCTCTGCGCAGCTCCACCGAGAGGGGCAGGATCGCGAGCTGCTCGCGCTTGACCAGGCTCTTGAACCACCAGTCAGGGTCATAGTGGTCGGTCAGCTCGAGGGGTTCACCGCTGCGGGGAAGGACGTCGAGCTCTCCTCGCTCAGTGGCCCGCGAGGCGGGAACTTGTTTCGGGCAGGTCCAGCACTCTTCCTCCTCGCGCTCGGCCATGCTGACCTTCGCCATGAACCGCCCCTCCGATCAGACCTCTCGCCGCATCGAGAGCCGCTTGAAGATCGACGGCGAACAGGTGCCATCCTTCTGCGAGATCTTGCGCGTCGTCCTCACTGAGATGCTTCCACTGCAGTCCGACACCCGGGCGACCAGCCGCATGAGCGCCACCTTGGCGCTCCAAACCCTCCATGACAAGGAACTGTGGGACCAAGGCCACACGGGGATGCGCAACGCCCCTGGGCATGGGCGCACCAGCACCCGAAGCTCTCACCAGATGTGGACCCACACACCATCCGATGTGTCTTGCCTCACCCTTGAGTGTTAACGTTAACATCGTCACGACTTCTCATGAAGGAGACCTCGCATGCCGTACAGCAACGACGCTGCAGGCCCCCAGGGCACAGACCCCGGCGGGCCGCCGCCTGAGGAGACCGCACTCGGAATCGAGCTGGGCTCCACCCGCATCAAGGCCTGTCTCACCGGCCCGGACCACCAGGTCCTCGCCACCGGCAGCAGCAGCTGGGAGAACCAGTTCATCGACCGCCTCTGGACCTACCCGCTGGACCAGGTCTGGTCCGGGATCCAAGAGGCCGTGACCGCCCTGTTCGACGACGCCGAACAGCGCATCGGCACCCGCCCCACCCGCTTCGGCGCCCTGGGCATCTCCGCGATGATGCACGGCCACCTCGCCTTCGACGCCGAGGACCAGCTGCTCACCCCGTTCCGCACCTGGCGCAACACCAACACCGCCGCGGCCGCCACCGAGCTCACCGAGATCTTCGGCCAGAACGTCCCGCTGCGCTGGTCCGTGGCCCACTACGCCCAGGCCGTCCGCGACGGCGAGGAGCACACCTCGGACATCCGCTTCCTGACCACCCTGGCCGGCTATGTGCACTGGAAGCTGACCGGGCGAAAGGTGCTCGGCGTCGGGGATGCCTCAGGAATGTTCCCCATCGACGATCAGACCCGCGACTACGACAAGACCATGCTGACCGCCTGCGATGAGCATCTGGGCGACCGCGGCGCGAGCATCCCCACCGCTGAGCTGCTGCCAGAGGTGCTCTCCGCCGGTCAGCCCGCCGGTGAGCTCACCGCCGAGGGCGCGGCCCTGCTGGATCCCACCGGCTCCCTGCAGCCGGGCGCCCCGCTCTGCCCGCCGGAGGGCGACGCCGGCACCGGCATGGTGGCCACCAACTCCGTGGCACCGCGCACCGGCAACGTCAGCGCCGGCACCTCGATCTTCGCCATGGTGGTCCTGGAGGAGCAGCTCTGCGAGGTCCACCACGAGATCGACCTGGTCACCACCCCCGCCGGGGATCCGGTGGCCATGGTCCACTGCAACAACGGCGCCTCCGAGCTGGGCGCCTGGGCCGGAATCTTCGGCGAGTTCGCCCGAGCCCTGGGCCACTCGGCGGAGCCGGCCGAGATCTACCAGGCGCTGCTGGGCGGAGCAGCCCAAGGAGACCCCGACGGCGGCGGCCTGCTGGCCTACAACTACCTCGCCGGGGAACCCATCACCGATCTCCCGGAGGGCCGCCCCATGGTGGTCCGCGGGCCCGAGAGCACGCTGAACCTGGCGAACTTCGCCCGCACCCAGCTCTACGGCGTCTTCGGCACCCTCTCGCTGGGCATGAAGGTCCTGGCTGAGGAGGGCGTCCGCCTGGAGAAGGTCTTCGCCCACGGCGGACTCTTCACCACCCCCGGCGCGGCCCAGCAGCTGCTGGCCGCCGCCATGGGCGTGCCGGTCTCGGTGGGAGAGACCGCCGCTGAGGGTGGATCTTGGGGCATCGCCGTACTGGCGGGATACCTCCGCGACGGCGCCGAGCAGCCCCTGACCGACTACCTGGACCAGCGCGTCTTCGCCGGGACCGAGCAGCATGTGGCTGACCCGGATCCGGCCGACGTCGCCGGCTACGAAAAGTGGCTGGAGGGCTACACCTCCGGCCTGGACATCCAGCGCACAGCGATCGAGGCGATCCGATGACATCTGCACCTGACCCCGTACTGACCGACCTGCCCCAGGACCTCCAGGAGGCCGTGGCCCAGACCCGCCGGACCGTGGCCGAGCTGCACGCCGAGCTGCCCCGCAACGGCCTGGTGGCCTGGACCGCCGGCAACGTCTCCCAGCGGGTCCCCGCCCACCAGGACGGCCCCGAGCTGTTCGTGATCAAGCCCTCCGGCGTCTCCTACGACGACCTGACCGCCGAGAACATGGTGGTCTGCACCCTGGACGGCGCCAAGATCGACGACGGCACCGCCGATGACCTCAAGCCCTCCTCAGACACCGCCGCCCACGCCTATGTGTACCGGCATATGCCCGAGGTCGGCGGCATGGTCCACACCCACTCCCCCTACGCCACCGCCTGGGCGGCCCGCCACGAGCCCATCCCCTGTGTGCTCACGATGATCGCCGATGAGTTCGGCGGAGACATCCCGGTGGGCCCCTTCGCGCTGATCGGCGACGACTCCATCGGCCAGGGCATCGTGGAGACCCTGCAGAACCACCGCTCCAAGGCCGTGCTGATGGCCGGCCACGGACCCTTCACCATCGGCAAGGACGCCAAGGCCGCGGTCAAGGCCGCCGTGCTCTGCGAGGAGACGGCCATGACCGTGCACGTGGCACGCCAGCACGGCGAGCCCGAGCGTCTGAGCCAGGAAGACATCGACAAGCTCTTCGCCCGCTACCAGAACGTCTACGGCCAGAAGAAGAGCGCCTGAACCACACCCCCACCGCCGCACCCCATACCAGCGCCGCAGCGACGCGGCAGGACACGGAGCACACCATGCAGAACCCCTACGAGAACAAGACCATCTGGTTCCTCACCGGATCCCAGGACCTCTACGGGGAGGAGACCCTGGTCCAGGTGGAGCAGCAGTCCCGGAAGGTGGCCGAGCAGCTCGACGCCGCCGAGGAGATCCCCGCCGCCATCACTTGGAAGCCCATCCTGAAGGACCGGGGCGCCATCCATGAGGCCGCACTGGCCGCGAATGCGGACCCGGACTGCCTCGGCGTCGTGGTCTGGATGCACACCTTCTCCCCGGCGAAGATGTGGATCCGCGGCCTGTCCGCCTTGGACAAGCCGCTGCTGCACCTGCACACCCAGGCCGATGCCGCCCTGCCCTGGGACACCATCGACATGGACTTCATGAACCTCAACCAGGCCGCCCACGGCGACCGCGAGTTCGCCTATATGGCCACTCGGATGGGGGTCGCGCGCAAGACGGTGGTCGGTCACGCCACCGACCCGCGGGTCCGCTCCAAGGTCAGCACCTGGGTCCGCGCGGCTGCCGGCTGGCACACGCTGCGCACGCTGAAGCTGTGCCGCTTCGGCGACAACATGCGCAATGTGGCCGTCACCGAGGGCGATAAGACCGAGGCCGAGATCGCCCTGGGCTCCTCGGTGAACACCTGGGCGGTCAACGATCTGGTCGAGGTCGTGGAGCAGACCACCGACGCCGAAGTGGCCCCGCTGCTGAAGGAGTACGAGGAGCTCTACGAGCTGGCCCCCGAACTCACCGAGGGCGGCGAGCGCCGCGAATCCCTGGTCTACGCGGCCAGGCAGGAGCACGCGATGCGCAGCTTCCTGGAGTCCGGCGGCTTCGGCGCCTTCACCACCAACTTCGAGGACCTGGGCGGACTGCGCCAGCTGCCGGGCATCGCCGTGCAGCGCCTCATGGCCGAGGGCTACGGCTTCGGCCCCGAGGGCGACTGGAAGACCGCCCTGCTGGTCCGGGCGGCCAAGGTCATGGGCTGCGGCCTCGCCGGCGGCGCTTCCCTGATGGAGGACTACACCTACGAGATGACCCCCGGGGAGGAGAAGATCCTCGGGGCGCATATGCTCGAGGTCTGTCCCAGCCTGACCACCGCCAAGCCCCGCGTGGAGATCCACCCGCTGGGCATCGGCGACCGCGAGGACCCGGTTCGCATGGTCTTCACCGCAGACCCGGGCGAGGGGGTCGTGGTGGCCATGGCCGATCTGCGCGAGCGCTTCCGGCTCACCGCCAACACGGTGGAGCTGGTGAGACCCGACGCCGACCTGCCCAACCTCCCGGTGGCGCGTGCGGTCTGGGAGCCCAAGCCCGACTTCGCCACCTCCGCAGAGTGCTGGCTGACCGCAGGCTCCGCCCATCACACGGTGCTGACCACCGCCCTGGGCGCGGAGGCCTTCGAGGACCTCGCGGAGATCGCCGGTGTGGAGCTGGCGCTCATCGACGAGGGCACCACCACCCGGGGCTTCGCCCAGGAGCTGAAGCTCAACGCCGCCTACCACCGCCTGGCTCAGGGGCTCTGAGCACGGCTGGTCTTCGCGGGCCCTGAGGCTCAGTCGCGCGGCCGACCTCAGCGTCCGACCTCAGAACGCCGCGAAGAGCGACTCGCCGTGCTCCTCCTCGAGGAACTCGCGGACCTCCTCGGAGGTCATGGCCTCCTCGAGCACCTGGATCTCCTCGGAGTCGGCGTTGTCCGCCCGCACCACCAGGTTGATCGCGAAGTGCAGATCCTCCGGCTCCTCCAGGAAGAGGGCGTCATCGGGGGTCAGCCCGGTGGTATCGATCATGTAGTTCGGGTAGTTGAAGACCAGGGCGACGTCGTCCTCCTCATAGGCGGAGGAGAGGTTGAGCAGGTCGATCTGGAAGAGCTCGAGGTCCAGCGGGTTCTCCTCGATGTCGGAGATGCTGGCCTCATAGCCCGCTTCCTCGTCCAGGGTGATCAACCCTTCGGCCTCCAGAACGGCCAGGGCGCGGCCCTCGTTGGAGTGGTCGTTGGGGATGGCCACCCGGGAGCCCTCGGGGATCTCCTCCACCGAGTCGTAGTCCCGGGAGTAGAAGCCCACACGGGCGTCGTAGATGGGGGCGATGGCCTCCAGGTCAGCGTCGTTCTCCGCGTTATAGGCCTCCATGAACGGTCGGTGCTGGGCGAAGTTCGCATCCACCTCGCCGTCGGCCAGGATGCGGTTGTACTGGACGTTGTCGTTCACCTGGACGATGTCCACCTCGTAGCCCTGCTCCTCGGCCACCTCTCCGGCCACCGCCAGCAGGTCGTACATAGTGGGCAGATGGGTGGCCACACGGATGGTGTCACCCTCGGGCCCAGCCTCGGCGCCGCCGTCGCCGCAGGCAGTCAGGGCCAGGGCGGAGGCGGCCAGCACAGCGGCGGGGGCGGCGGAGCGGCGGACGGTCTTCTGGGACATGGAAAGGTTCTCCTCAGGGTTGAGTGATGGCAGGTCTTCATCGGATGCGCTTGTCCAGGCGCCTCGAGATGAAGGTGCCGGTGGCTTGGATGAGCATCACGGCCACCACCATGATCACGATGGCGGTGTACATGATCTCGGTCTCATAGGTCTGATAGCCGTAGCGCATCGCGAAGTCGCCGACGCCGCCGCCTCCGACCACGCCCATGATGGTGGAGTAGGAGATCAGGCTGATGGTCACTGTGGTCAGGCTCAGCACCAGCCCGGACCGGGCCTCCGGATAGAGGAACCGGGTGACCATTCCGAAGGTGCTCGCGCCCAGCACATGGGCCAGGTCCACCACCCGCCGCGGCACGTCCAGCAGTGTCTGCTCCACCCAGCGGGCATAGAGCGCGACGGCGACGAAGGCCAGCGGGACCGAGGCGGCTGCGGTGCCGAAAGAGGTCCCCACCAGCCAGCGGGTGAAGGGGATGAGCGCCACGACGAACAGCAGGAACGGCACTGACCTGACGATGTTCACATAAGCATTGAGCACTGCGTAGATCCCGCCGGAGGGGCTGGGCCCGTTCTTCCGGCTCAGGTACATCCAGGTGCCCATGGGCAGCCCGACCAGCAGTGCGGCGATCAGCGAGGCGCCCAGCATGATGCCGGTCTCCACGATGGAGGCCACCATCTCGTCCTGGTACTGGGCGATGCTCCGGCTGAGGCTCTGGAAGAAGCCCTGCTCCTGGCTCATGCCTGCTCCTCCTTGGGGCCCAAGTAGGTCCGGGCGCGCTCGGAGTAGCTGGCGTAGGTCTCGCGGGCCTCAGGGGCGCTGACCTCAGTGATCCCGGCCAGCTGTCCGGCCTCCAGGATGGCGGCCCGGTCGCAGAGCGTCTTCACCAGCTCCAGCTCATGGCTGACCAGCATGATCGTGGTGCCCAGGTCGCGGCGAACCTGGCTGAGGATCTCCACGACGTCGTCGGTGTGCTGCGGGTCCAGCGCGGAGGTGGGCTCATCGCAGAGCAGGACGGCCGGGTCGGTGACCAGGGCGCGGGCGATGGCCACGCGCTGCTGCTCGCCTCCGGAGAGCTGGATGGGGTGCTGATGGGCGCGGTCGGCCATGTTGACGTAGTCGAGGACCTCCATGACGCGGTCACGCTGGCTGCGCCGGCGTCGTCCCTCCAGGCTGAGCACCAGGGCGATGTTGTCGAAGACCGTCTTATTGGCCAGCAGGTTGAAGTCCTGGAAGATCATGCCGATGCGGCGGCGCTGGGCTCGGCGGGCGCGCAGGCTCAGCTGGGCGAGGTCCACGCCGGCCACCTCCACCGTGCCCTCGGTGGGGGCCTCGAGGTGGTTGATCAGGCGCAGCAGCGTGGACTTGCCGGAGCCGGACTGCCCGACGATGCCGAAGACCTCCTGAGCCTGCACGCTGAGGGTGATCTCGTCCAGCGCACAGACGGTGTGTCCCTCGCGGCGGGCCGGATACACCTTGGACACCCCCTGGAGCGCGATCATCGGCCGCGGGGACTGATCAACTGTCACAAGGGTGCACAACGCCCCTTCGCACCCGGACCATTCCAGCTGCAGCAGTGGCGGGGCTCACTCACCAACCGAATTGCGTACCCCAATCTCGACAACCAGGCACACGATCCGCCCAGAGTCCCCATTGAGGTACGCGATTCTGCGTCAGAGGTGGGCGCCAGCGAGCAGAGCGCACCCTGCAGTCGCATGCGCCCCGGGAAAGCGTCCGGGCCAGACCTCATTCAGCGCTGATGGGTATGAACGATGTAGAGATCGCATTTCGCCTCGCTGGCCACTGTCCGCGCCACGCTGCCGAGGACCCGAGCGATCCCCTGCACGCGCTTATTGCCCACCACGATGAGGTCTGCGCCCACCCTCGCGGCCTCATCGCTGAGCGCAGCGCCGGGCTTGCCTTCGACCGCCTTGGGGATCACCGTCAGCTCCGGAGAGCTGCTGCGCAGCTCCTCGGCGATCTCTGATGCTGTGGCCTCGGCGTCTGCGGCGTACTGGGCCACGAGCGTGCGGTAGGCCTTGCTGACAGCATCCGATTCGCTCTGAGAGTGGATGGACTGAAGAGTCTCTGCCTTATGCGTGTTGAAGGCCGTAGCCACATGCAGCTCCGCACCGAAAGCCGCAGCCAGAGACGCCGCCTTCTGCGCCGCCTTCCTGGCGGTCTCGCTCTCGTCCACGCCCACCACAATGATCTCGGCCATGATCGCTCCCAACGACTGTCACATTCATCCGCTGTTCGTCAGCGCTGCTCTGCGCAACGCTACCCGAAGCTGCTCGCCTGGTCCCAGAGGATCAGGACTGCGGAAGACCACGCCCCTCCACCGCCCGGTATGCCTCAAGTCCGAGCTGTCCCAGGACGCCGTGGACATCAGCCGGCAGCCCAGAGGAGGCATCGCCCTCCGGCACGTATGCCGCTGCGCAGGCGACGGTGCCGCTGATGGGGTCAGCTCCCTGGTGGGTGATGAGCACTGACGCCCACCCCCGTGTCGCCTCTGTGGCGTGCGGCTCCGCTGCAGAGAGGCTCCACTGGGGAACACCCCTGGGGCCGCAGCCAGGCAGCGCGAAAGCCAGCCCTGCGGGTTCGAACACCTGGGACATCCACCCCAGGACCCTGCCGGCGGCACCAGCACTGACCCCGGCCGCATCGGCCTCGGCCAGGCTTCCCAATCCACCGGCGGCACTGAGCCGAGCCAGTATCTCCACCAAGTCCTGCGGGCTGGTCTCACCGGCGATGAGATCTCCCGTCGGGGCGGAGTCGCCCTCCCACATCATCACGCGCGTGGCCGGCAGCGGAGCACCATGGGCCCGCAGCTGATCGAGCAGCCGCTGCACCTCTGACTCCAGCCTCAGACCGTGCCCCTCCAGAGAATCGCGGACTGCCAGGGCGGCTGCGACGTCACTGGTGCTGACCACCAGAGCCAGCGCGTCAGCCAACGAGACAGTCAGCTCCCCCGTCAGGGTGCGCAGCGGCCCGTTACTCGCCCTCCGCCGGTGCGACGCCGTGATCTCCACGGCCGTCTCCGACAGGCCCGGCTGGTGTTCGGCACGCTCAGCAAGCGCGAGGACAGCCAGCAGCTTTCCCGCGCCGGCCAGCGGATGGCTCTGTGCGGCGCGGTGCTCCAAGCCGCGGACGCCTCTGCTTCCCGACCCCGCCGTGCCGAGTGCCCGGACCGCCGCCCAGGGGCGCGGAACCTGGCCGCTGCGGCCTACTCCCCCGGTGACAGCGCCGCGAGAAGCAACCTGCACCTGACCGGGTGCGGCCGGAGCGGCGTCGCCGGTGTACCAGGCCTCCACCGCTCGGCCGACGGCGGAGAACAGGTCATAGGCCGCCACCCGCCCGGGCTGCCCGCCGGCAAGCTCGGCAGGGACGTTCTCAGCGAAGACTGCAGCTGCCGCCACAGGTCCCCCATCCTCAGCGAGCGCCAGCCCGACCTGGGAGAGCCCGCGCAGTCCGCGCCCGTTCTTCTCAGCGAAGTCCACAGAGCGGGTTTCGGCCCCCAGTCGCGGCGTGTGGATCTGACGCATCAGGCCGACGGCGAACCGGGCCAGAACCGGCGTGATGCACAGCTGCGCAGCGGCCCCTTCGCATCCGGTGGCGCGGCCGAGTGCGCCCAGCAGCTGAACCTGGTCCGCCGCAGAGGTCACCGTCATCTGCTCAATGCTGTGATCCCAGCTCAGCTCCCCGGTGCGCGGGAAGATCTCGCGGTGAACCGTAGCAGTCAGCCCCACCTCCGTAACGTAGCGGTTGACCTCCTCCAGAGGGTCACCGGCAGCACGGCCGATGGCCTCGAAGACCAGCTGGGTACAGATATTGTCCGAGGTGATCATCATCTGACGCAGATGATCCTCCAACGTGAGCTCCACACCGGCGGCCATGTTCTTCATGATGCCCGCCTGGACTCCGGCACGGTGCTCCTCGGCGATGGGAAGCCGCATCCCCAGGCACAGGTCCCCACGGTGCACCCGCGCCAGACAGGCCAGCAGCACACTGACCTTGCGAGTGCTGAAGGAGGCTGCCTGAATGTGGGCCCCGGCGCCGATGGTCCGCACGCCCGACGCCGTCAGGTCCTGGATCTGCCACTGGACGTCGAAGGGCTGGACATCGGTGAGAGCCCACATCTGCTGTTCGAGCGCGTCCAGGGCGCGAGACCGGGACATGTGTCTCCTCACTGCGCGGGGCGGGAAGGCCTCCGCCCGGTGGCCCGGATCTCCTCCAGGCCGACAGGGGCGCACTCCCACCAGGCCGACTCCTTCCACACCTGGAGGTGTTTCAGATCGGAACACGATCTGCTCCGCATCTCATCCAGACTGGACCGTATCAAGTGATATACACCACATGCAGCATGCTCAATCGGTTCGGCCTGAGGGCCGAAGCCGGTGGGAACAGCTGCTGCCGAGATGCCGAGGAGGCCCTATGCGCGCCGCCGTCTACCATGACCGCAACCACGTCACGATCGAAGACATCCCCGAACCCACCCCGCAGTCGGGCAGGTGAAGATCCAGGTCAGCCGGAACGGGATCTGCGGAACCGACCTGCACGAATACTATGACGGCCCCATCTTCATCCCCGCAGACGGGCCGCATCCGATCACCGGCAGGCAAAAACCGCTGGTGATGGGCCACGAATTCTCCGGGACGGTGGTCGAGGCGGGCCCGGGCGTCACCGAGGTGCAGGTGGGCGACCGAGTCGCCGTCGAACCCATCTATCGATGCGGAAAGTGCCGGCCCTGCGTATCGGGGAACTACAACCTCTGCCGTGAGATCGGCTTCCACGGCCTCATGGCCGATGGTGCCATGGCCGAGTACACCGTGGTGCCTCAGTCGCAGGTGCACCGGCTCCCGGACAGTGTCCCGCTGGAGATGGGGGCCCTGGTGGAGCCCATGTCCGTTGCCTATCACGCGGCCAAGCTCAGCGGGATCTCCGATCAGGGGACAGCGCTGATCTACGGCGCCGGCCCCATCGGCATCGGCATATGGTTCGCCCTTCGCGGCATGGGGGTGACAGAGATCGCCGTCGTCGAGCCATCGGCCGGTCGCCGGGCCTCCATCGAGGCGCTGGGCGCCGAGACTCTGGACCCAGGGGCAGTGGACGTGCCGGAGGTGATCGCGGAGAGGACCTCCGGGCTGGGGGCAGACGCCGCCTTCGACGCCGCAGGAGTCGCCCCCGAGCAGCTCTACCGGTGGTGCACGCCGGCCCGGCCCGAGAATTGCGTGCCTGATTGTGGTGAATAGGGACCGCAATCGCCATATTCTCCACAATCAGGCACGCAATTCTCGGGTTCAGAGCAGAAACGTCAGAGCAGGCTGATCTCCCGCAGCTTGGCCTCCACGTCGGCGTTGCTCGGCTCCACCTGGTGGGAGGCGTCCGGGTAGAGGACCACGGGGATGTTGGTCCTCCCGGAGATGTCCCGGGCGACGTCAGCGGCCTCCGGCTCTGCCTCGAGGTCGATATAGGTGTAGGCCACACCCAGCCCGTCCAGCTGGGCCTTGGTCCGCCGGCAGTCTCGGCACCAGTCGGCGCCGAAGACCCTGATGCTCTGCTCTGCGTTCTCGCTCATAGCCCCAGCCTAAGTGAGTTCCCGACGCCGGCCGCCCGGCTCAGCTGTGGGAACCCTGCCGCAGCTCTTCGCGCCAGGCCTCCCAGCCCCAGCAGAGGCAGAAGGGGTGCCCTGCAGGGTCCGCGTAGACCTGGAAGCCGGTCTCGGCGTCGGGATCGCTGGAGGGCTTCAGCAGCTCCGCGCCCAGGCCCATGACGCGCTCGTGCTCGGCCCGCAGGTCATCGACGAAGAAGTCCAGGTGCACCTGCTGCGGCTGCCCGTCGGGCCATTCCGGGCGAACGTGATCAGCCACCCGCTGCACCGCCACGGGGTGGTCCGCGCCCACACTGATCTCGTACCAGTCGGCGTCGGCGCGTACGACCTCGCCCTCGTAGACGCCGGCCCAGAAGGTCGCCACCGCCTCGATGTCGGCCGCGTCCAGGACCACGATCTGCCGTGAGAAGCTCATGGCCCCAGCCTAGGTCTCCCAGCGCGAATCGTGTACCTCATCATCGACAATCGCGACCACGATCCCCGTATTCACGACATTCCGGTACGCAATTCGCCAGGGAGGGACAGGGGCACAGACCGCGCACCTACCGCTGGGCGGCGAGTGCGGCGTCGTCGTCGGATGTCTCCCGCCGACCGCGCCGGGAGGCGGCGATGAACTCCTCCGCCCGATCCCGCGGAGGCCGCGTCAGCAGGCTGACCCCGACGAACAGCAGCACGGAGACCAGCAGCCCCCAGACGCCGCTGCCCTGACCCAGGAACAGCGTGCCGGTGGCCTCCAGCGCGAAGACCAGTGCCCCGGCCACCACCACGGAGACGATCACCCCGGCCGCGGTGCCGCGCTTCCAGAAGAAGGCGCCCACCGTGGGCGGGACCAGCACCAGCAGACCCGCCGACGCCGACACCGAGAGCACCGCCACCAGGTCCAGCTCCAGGTGTGCGAACCAGTAGGCCAGACCGGCGATCACCGGCAGCGCCAGCTTGCCCAGCCGCAGCTGGCCCCGCTCGGAGGAGCGCGGGCGCACCGCCGCGTAGACGTCGCGGCTCAGCGTGGAGGACAGGGTCAGCATGATCGAGTCGATGGTGGAGACGCAGGCGGCCAGGATACCGATCATCACGATCAGCGCCAGCGGTGTGGGCACCAGCTCTGAGCCCAGCAGCGTGGGGGTGGCCATATCGCTGGACTCCAGGTCCGGGAAGTGCAGCCGGGCCGCGAAACCCCAGAACACTGAGACGAAGGTGTAGATGAAGCCGAAGACCAGGAAGCCCAGCAGCATCCGCCGCAGGTCCTTCATGGAACCGGGGGTGAAGAGCCGCTGGCTGACCTGCGGGTTCGAGATGGAGAAGAAGATCCACGGCAGGGTCAGCGCCAGGAAGGTGCTGAAGGTGAAATAACCTTCCCCCGGCACGCTCATCGCACCGGGCTGCTCGGCCAGTCCGTCGAAGAAGGCGCCGAGGCCGCCGAACTGCCAGATCACCACGATGACCACCAGGGTGGCGCCGATGATCATCAGCACCGACTGCAGCGAGTCGGTCCAGGCCACCGAGCGCAGCCCCGCCACCATGGCGAAGACGATCGCCAGCGCCATGGCCAGCAGCGTGCCCTGGGTGAAGCTGATCGCATCCCCGGTCATCCCGGAGAGCAGATACCCGACGCCGGCCAGCTGGACTGCGGCGTACGGGATCAGGAAGATGCAGCTGGCCAGGGCGGTGGTCGCCCCTGCCGAGCGGCTGCCGTAGCGGTGACCGATCATCTCTGAGGGGGTGATGAAGCCGAAGCGCTTGCCGACCCGCCAGAATCGGGGCCCGAAGACCAGCACCAGGGTGACCCCGCAGAGGTAGAGCAGCTCGAAGCCGAGCGCCCCCACTCCCCCGGCATAGGTCAGACCGGCCAGGCCGATCATCATGAAGGCGCTGTAGGTGGTGGCGCTGTAGCTCATCGCGGAGACGAATCCGCCCATCCGGCGCCCACCCAGGAAGTAGGCGGACATGTCCTCGGAGCGGCCCGGTCGGGAGAGCACCGCGGCGGCGAGCGCGAGCACCACATAGACGCCCACGCCTGTCCATACCCATTCGGCCGGCATCGGCTCAGTCCTCCCAGTCGGCGGAGAGGATCACGTTCAGCGCGATGACCGCGCCGGTGGCCAGCATCCAGAACAGCGCACTGCCGTACCAGGCGTCCACCTCACGCAGCAGCGTGTACGGGACCACGAACATGGCCAGCATGATCACCGGGATGGAGATCAGCAGGACAGCACGACGCCGACTGCTGCGCCGGCCCTCATCCGTGCGGATCATGGACTTCAGAATACACAGACTCAGATATCTCCCGCGTCAGTCTGAACTCGTGTGGTCCGCTGACGTTCTGAGGCTTCGAACTCAACAGCTTCAGCCTCCTCGTGATACTCGAGGACGTGGACGTCGTGCTCGATCAGAGCGTCCTTCACCTGAGCCGGCGTCGCGTAGAAGTACTCGCGCCTCATATTGATCAGGTTCACACGGCGATCGGCGAAGTGCTTATGCAGGGCGTTTTCCAGAGCCACGGCATCCTCGCTGAAGATGATGGTGTGCTTGTCGAAGTTGAACGGGACCGAGGCGTCTGAAAGCTCCTTCAGGCGCTCCTCAGGGTTGAGGCGGCGCGTCATCCCGATCTTCACCACGCCTTCCCCGAAGGCTCCGCGGTTGGAGGCCACGTAGACATAGCCGGCGCGTGTATTGGCCATCCTGTTCTCGACGTCATCGAGCTTCTCCTCAGCCTCGGCCAAAGTCGCCGCCATCTTGACGACCTGTTCCTCGTCACCGGACTCCTGCAGCGAGGCGACCACATTGCGGTAGTGTTCGACCTCCTTCTCCTGCTTGGCCTTCAGCGCCTCGAACTCCTTCTGGGCCTTGGCCTCCTCGCGCTGGCGCGCCCTGATCTCACGTTCCTCCTCCTTGGCGGCCTTCACGGCTTCCAGATGCTGGTGGGTGAGCTTGAGCTCCTTCTCACGCAGCTCGTAGAAGGTGGGCGAGATCCGGATGCTCATGCTCTTGCCCAGGCGCTCCACCGCATTGGCCGACTTCTCCAGACGATTCTTAGCCTGGGTCAGGTGGCCGGCCCTCACGGTCTTCACCGCATTCTCGGCCTCAGCATTGAAGGAGCGCAGCAACAGCTTGACCATGTCATCGACCATCTTCTGGCCCTTCTTCAGGTCACCGTCGAACGTCATAGTCGTCGTTCCGGTGGCAGCGGTCTTGTTCCTGACCATCTCCTTGATCCGGCCCTGCGCATCCTTCAGCGTCTCCTTCAGTTCAACCGAATCATCAGCAGGATTCTCGAAGTCGTAGAGCCCATAGTCCTGGACGTCGTACATGTCCTTGAGGTTCAGCAGCTTCCGCTCAACAGCACGAGCTTCCTGCGTATGTGAAAGCTTGGTGCGGCTGATCTCCCGCTCTTCCTGCTCCCACTCGGCCCGGCGCTGATGGATCTCCTGCTCCAAGCGGCTCTGCTCATCCTTCAGGTTCTGGAGCTCCTCCTGCCTCTGAAAGTGGTCCATGATGCCCAGCCGGTGGATCTCGGCTTCAGCCCAGCGGTTCCGCCCGGCCTCCGCCTGCCCCGCTCGGTGAGACTTCTTCGCCTGGGCCCTGAGCACGAAGAGGTAGATCAGAGCGGGGATCACGAACGGGATGGTGAACAGCAGCACCATCGTCAGCGCCAGGAGCACCACGATGATCCAGAACAGCGCGCCTCGTTCTGCCACGGGTGTTCCGGCAGTTCCCTGCTCTTCGGACATAGAAAGGCCCCTCTTTCCTTGCGAGTGATTGTGAAAAACGCGCTGACGTCGGACTTCGCGCTTCCGGAACCCTACCCCGGTACATCAGAACCGCGAGTCCGATGACTGCTGGATTGCACGGGAATCGCTGCACGTTGAGGGGCAGATACGCATGCCGGAGAAGACCGTCGCACAGGGCCGATACGACCGTTGGACCAAGTCCACCGGGTGGACGATGGCGATCGTGCTGCTGCCGCCCCTGCGAGCGCTGCGCATGCTCCGCCTGGTCACGCTGATCTCGGCGCTGCGCCGCTCCGCCGGCTCGGCCCTGCGCGGCAAGGTCACCGTCTACGTCTTCTTCACCTCGCTGCTGCTGGTGCTGGTCTCAGCTCTGGCCATCCTCGGCGCTGGCCATCCTCGACGCCGAGCAGAACGCCGACGGCTCCAAAATCACCCGCATCGGCGACGCCGTCTGGTGGTCTCTGGTCACGATCACCACAGTCGGCTACGGTGATCATCACGATCCACACCACCGCACCTTGCTAGGTTGGTCGTATGAGTTCGCATCCTTCGGTCCAGCAGGTGCAGGCGGCTCTGGCCGACCACGGCCTGCGCCCAGAGATCACCTGGTTCGACGACGCCGTCACCACCGCCGCGCTGGCCGCGGAGGCCCTCGGCGTGGAGATCGGGCAGATCGCCAACTCCCTGATCTTCACCCTGGATGGGGAGCCCGTCCTGGTGCTCACCTCAGGTTCCCACCGCGTGGACACCGCCTGGCTGGGCGAACAGCTGGACGGGACGGTCGTGCGTGCTTCCAAGGAGACCGTGAAGGCGGCCACCGGGCAGGCCATCGGCGGCGTCGCGCCGCTGGGCCACCCCGCCCCGGTGAAGACCTTCGTGGACACCGAGCTGGCCCGGCACCCCGAGATCTGGGCGGCCGCCGGCCACCCCATGACAGTCTTCCCCACCACCTACGAGGACCTGGTGCGGATCACCGGCGGCGCCCCCACCGCTGTGGAGCCCGCCCAGGCGGAGAGCGCCTGAAGCCCTATGACACAGACTCCCGACGCCGAACCCGCACCTCAGAGCCCCCGTCACGTCACCGTCCAGACCACCGCGGACTCTTCCGAGGCCGCGGAGAAGCTCGCCTCCGCCGTCGTGGACGCCCAGCTGGCGGCCTGCGCGCAGGTCTCCGAGATCCGCAGCTTCTACCGTTGGAAAGGTGACGTGCATCACGATCCGGAGTGGCTGGTGACCTTCAAGACCACCGCCTCATCCGCCCCGGAGGTCCAGCAGATGCTGCTGGAACAGCACCCCTATGAAGAGCCCGAGATCATCGTCCAGCCGATCATCTCCGGCAGCCCCGGATACCTCGACTGGGTGAGCGAGAACAGCCGCGGAACCGGCTCCTGAGCCACGCCGACCTTGAGAAATCTCACGTCAGAGGCCCATACGTTGACCGCAGGCCCTCCGGGGGAGCACACTTAAGTACGTGCCGGGCTGCAGGTAACCCCCGGGCTCCAACCAGAAGCCGCTACGAGCGGCCACGCGCCGTGAGGCGTTCCCAGCCCGGCACTCCTAATCCTCTCGATCTCCCGGCCTTCGGACCCCGCCGTACCGGTGAGTTAACTTCGGCGCTATAGACTCCCTGTCGGTAGGACATCACTCGTTCATCTGTGGGACAGGGACACACATCGCATGATCGTACGCCGAGGCCGGTCGCAGGCCGCTGAGCTGCTGACGAACACTGCCCGGGAGGTCCGCTCCGGCGTCCAGCTCCTCGCCCAGCTGCTGGGCCTCCCCGAGGCTGAGCGCGAGGCTCTGCGCGAAGAGCTGCTCACCCTCGAGGGCAACGCCATGAACCTTCATTTCAACGTGATGACCCATATGCGCAGCGTCTTCCTGACCCCTCTGCCCCGCCAAGACATCTACTCGTTGTCCCAGCAGCTGAACCGCACCATGGAGCACGTCGTCGCCGCAGGGGACTTCCTGATCTCCCGCAATCATCTCAAGCTCTCGCCACAGAGCTCCGAGCAGGTGGAGACCCTCACCCGTCAGGTCGACCTGACCATCGGCGCCCTCTCGCGGCTGGACGACTTCGACCAGCTCGAGGATTTCTGGATCCAGATGCAGCGACTGGCCAAGCAGGCCAACCGGACCCACCGCGAGTGGATCATCTCCACCGACGGCGCCTTCCAACCGAATATCGCCCTGCAGCAGACGCAGGTGGCCGAGGCCCTGCTCTCTGCGGTGGAGGCCCAGCGCACCGTCGCGATCACCGCCGGCTCGATCATCGTGCGCGAATCCTGACGGGGCGGCTGTGGATCCGGTTCCTCTGATTCTGCTGGCCTTGGTGGGCCTGGCGATGCTGCCGACGCTCTATGTCGCCGGCATGCAGGATGTCGCAAACTCCATCGCCATCCCGGTCCGCACCCGCGCACTGACCGCCTCTGTCGCCACCTGGGTCTCAGCGATCTTCCACGGCATCGGCGTGCTGATCGCACTGCCGCTGGGGATCTGGCTGTTCTCGTGGTTCGAGTTCCCGGATATGGACCCGGAGCTGAGCCTGGGGATGATCCTGGCCGCGCTGCTCTCAGTCTGCGCCTGGGGCACCTTCGCCTATTTCAAAGGCATGCCGGTCTCGATCACCCATGGGCTCATCGCCTCCGTCCTGGGAGGGTCGCTGGCCATTCTGGCCCTGGAGGGCCTCGACGCCGAGGCGGTGCTGGGACTGCCCTGGCTCGCCCCGCTGATGACCCTGCTGATCTCGCCGCTGGTGGCCTTCGGCCTCGCCTATGCGCTGGTCTTCGCCACAGTCCCCTTCGCCAGAGGCGAGGACCCTGATGAGGTCAACCGGGTCGCCCGCACGGTGCAGTCGATCTCCGTGGGGATCACCGGCCTGGGCACCGGCCTGCAGCAGGGGCAGCGCTTCTCCTTCCTGCTGCTGATCGCACTTGCTTCAGCAGGCGTGGAGGATCCCACCGACTGGATGCCCTACGCATACATCGTCTTCGCTCTGGTCATCAGCGCCGGCTGCCTGACAGGCGGGTGGAGGATCGGACACGTTCTGGGCCACCGCCTGGTCGCCATCGACCCGTTGCGCGGCATGATCGCGGCCACCACCACCTCCGGCCTGCTGTTCATCGGCTCCATCGGCCTGGCGCTGCCGCTGTCCACGTCCCTGGTGGCGGCGTCATCGATCATGGGCGCCGGCTCCAACCAACGCTTCGCCACCGTCAACTGGCGCCAGTTCATCCGCATGTGCCTCTACTGGGGTGCCACCCCCATAGCCACCGGCGGCGCGACGGCGGTGCTCACCCTCGCGATGAGCCCGCTGCTGCTCTGAGTCTCATCCGAACTTGCCGGAGACGTAGCGCTCGGTCTGCTCGTTGTTCGGGTTGTTGAAGATCGTGGCGGTCTCGTCGTATTCGATCATCTTGCCGGGCTTGCCGGTGCCGGCGATGTTGAAGAAAGCGGTCTTCTCGGAGACGCGGGCCGCCTGCTGCATATTGTGCGTCACGATCACCACCGTGTACTCCTGCTTGAGCTCGTGGATCAGGTCCTCGATGGCCAGCGTGGAGATCGGGTCCAGCGCGGAGCAGGGCTCATCCATCAGAATCACATCCGGCTTCACCGCGATGGTCCGGGCGATGCACAGACGCTGCTGCTGACCGCCGGAGAGGCCCGAGCCCGGCTTGTCCAGGCGCTCCTTGACCTCGTTCCACAGGTTGGCCCCCATCAGAGCCTCCTCCACGACGTCGTCCGCCTGAGACTTCGACATCCGCGCGCCGTTGAGCTTATAGCCGGCCAGGACGTTCTCCCGGATGCTCATCGTGGGGAACGGGTTGGGCCGCTGGAAGACCATGCCCACCATGGAGCGGACCGTCACCGGATCCACACCGGTGCCGTAGATGTTCTCGCCGTCCAGCAGCAGCTCGCCCTCCACCCGAGCCCCGGGCAGCACCTCGTGCATACGGTTCAGCGTGCGCAGGAAGGTGGTCTTGCCACAGCCGGAGGGCCCGATGAACGCCGTCACCGAACGCGCCGCGATGCTGATGTTCACACCCTCCACGGCGAGGAATTCGCCGTAGTAGACGTTGAGATCTCTGGTCTCGATGTGCTTAGACATAGTGTTAGGAACTTCTTTCTGTGCTAACGCCCGGTCTTCTTGGGCGCGAAGACTTTGGCGATGATCCGGGCGGTCAGGTTCAGCAGCATGACGATGAGGATGAGCACCAGCGCCGCCGCCCAGGCCCGCTGATGCGAGGGGTCCGAGAAGTTCGGCGAGGTGGGGTTCTGGAACTGCCGGAAGATGTAGACCGGCAGGGCCGTCATCCAGCCCTGGACCAGGTTCCAGTTGGTGCTGACCACAAAGCCGGCGGTGACCAGGATGGGTGCGGTCTCACCGATCACCCGCGCGATGGCCAGGGTGACGCCGGCTGCGATGCCGGAGATCGCCGTCGGGATGACCACCTTCAGAATGGTGCGCCACTTCCGCACACCCAGTGCGTAGCTGGCCTCGCGCAGCTCGTTGGGGACCACGCGCAGCATCTCCTCAGTGGTGCGGACCACCACGGGGATCATCAGCACCGAGAGTGCGATGGCCGCGGTGATGCCCATCGTGGAGCGGCTGGGCAGCGGCAGCCCCATGGAGGAGCCCACGCTGAGGAACCAGGCCATGGCCGCGCCGCCGAAGAGTCCCGCCACGATGGAGGGGATGCCGGTCATCACGTCCACGAAGAAGGTGATCGCCCTGGCCAGTGTGCCGCCGCGGGAGTACTCCACCAGGTAGATGGAGGTCATCAGGCCGATGGGCACCGAGATCAGGGTGGCGGCGATGGTGATCAGCAGCGAACCGATCAGCGCGTGCCGGATGCCGCCCAGCACCGGGGTGCCCTCCTCCTGGCTCTGCTGGTCGATGCTGCCGTCGATGCCCTGCATGTCCGAGGCGAAGAAGCCAGGCTCCAACAGACCGGGCAGGCCCACGGAGGTCACCGACCAGATCACCGAGACCAGCGGCAGCAGGGCGATGATGAAGGCCAGGTAGACCAGGTTGCGCCAGAAGCCGTCGGTGGCTTTGCGCCGGTTCACCCGCAGCCGGGTGATGACATAGCTGATCAGCACGTAGAGCACCGCGGTGAAGATGAACCACAGGGCCAGGCTGAAGGTGATCAGCGAGCTCAGCGCCGCACCCAGCACGGCGGCGGCGGCGAGAACCACCGGGCCGATCCACCAGGGCATGGTGTTCTGGGTCAGCGAGCTGCCGCGGCCTGGGCCTCGCTTGGGGCTGCGCTGTCCGGCGGGCCCTGCGGGGCCCTCCACCGAGGCCGGCGTCGGGGTCTTGGGTTCTGTAGGACTCATCAGTTGGCTCCCGAGAATTCCTTGTGCCGGCTGACGATCCACCGGGCCGTCATGTTCACGATCAGGGTGATGATGAAGAGCACCAGACCGATGGCGATGAGCTGGGCCTGCCGCTCGGATCCCGGCGGGGCCTCCGGGAAGCCGAGCGCGATCTCAGCGGGGATGGTGCTGTTGCCCGAGGAGATCAGCGAGGCGGTGAGCAGACCCGGGGAGAGCACCAGGGCCACCGCCATGGTCTCGCCGAGCGCGCGGCCCAGGCCCAGCATGATCCCGGAGATGATGCCGGCCCGGGCGAACGGGAACACCGACATCCGGATCATCTCCCAGCGGGTGGCACCCAACGCCAGGGCCGCCTCCTCGTGGAGCTTGGGGGTCTGGATGAAGATCTCGCGGCAGACCGAGGTGATGATCGGCAGGATCATCACGCCGAGCACCACACCTGCGGTCAGGATGGTCCGGCCGGTCTGCGAGGGGGTCCCGGCGAAGAGCGGGATGAAGCCGAGGTTCTCGTGCAGCCAGGCGTAGACCGGCACCAGGGCCGGGCCCAGGAAGCTCATGCCCCAGGCGCCGTAGACCACCGAGGGGATCGCGGCCAGCAGGTCGATCACATAGCCGATGGTCTTGCTCAGCCGCGGCGGGGCGAAGTGAGAGATGTAGAGCGCGACGCCGACGGCCACCGGAGTGGCCAGGATCAGTGCGATCAGCGAGGCGATCAGTGTGCCCACCACCAGCGGGTAGGCGTATTCGAGGAAGGCGCCCAGGATGAGGCCCTCCTCATCCTGGTAGATCGCGCCGGTGGAGTTCACCGTCAGGAACAGCGCCACGAAGGCGAGGGTGACCAGGATGGCCACCCCGGCCAGCAGCGCCAGCGTGGAGAAGAGCCGGTCGCCGAAGACGCCTCGGCTGTCGCCCTCAGCCAGAGAGCGCTTCTGCGAGGCTGAGGTCTCCGCCGGTTCGGCGGTCGAAGAGGGTGAGTCGCCAGGACTGCTCACAGGGTCTGCCTTTCGAGATGCTTCAGATGCAGTGTCGATGCTCCGGTGCCTGCAGGGAACAGGCGCCGGGGCGCGGGAGGAGCGTTCAACTCCTGCATCCGCACCCCGACGCCGTCATCCTCAGCATGGAGATCGGCCGGTGGTGACCGGCCCGGTCACTCCGCAGCAGAGATCTCGGAGAGAGCCTCCAGGGCCTCGTCGCGCAGCTCCTCGGACATCGGAGCGTTGCCGGCTGCGTCCTCAGCGGTGCTCTGGCCGTCCTCGGAGACCACGTACTCGCCGAAGGCCTGGACCAGCTCAGCGGTCTCAGCGTCCGGGTACTCGCTGCAGAAGATGTTGTACGCGACCATCACGATCGGGTACACACCCTCTTCCTCGGTCTCGCGGTCCAGCTCCACCGCCATGTTGTTGGGGGCCTGGCCCTCCACCTGCTCGGCGGAGTCCACGGCAGTGGCGGCGGCCTCCGGGGAGTACTCCACGTACTCCTCGCCCACCTGGACGGCCACAGAGTTCAGGCTGCCGATCTGGGAGGCGTCGGCGTAGGTGATGGCGCCGTCGGTCTGGGAGGTCAGGTCGACCACGCCGGAGGTCTGCTGGGCAGACTCGGAGGAGATCTCGGCCGGCCAGGTCTCGTGAGCCTCGTGCTCCCAGGTGTCGGCGGCGGCCTCGAGGTACTCGGTGAAGTTCTCAGTGGTGCCGGAGTCGTCTGCGCGGTGGACCACAGTGATGGCGGTGTCCGGCAGCTCCACGCCCTCGTTCTGCTCGGCGATGGCCTCGTCGTCCCAGGAGGTGATCTCGCCGGCGAAGATGCTGGCCAGAGTGTCCGGATCCAGGTTGATGGTCTCGTCCACGCCCTCGATGTTGTAGGCCACGGCGATCGGGGAGATGTAGGAGGGGATGTGGAAGGCGCCGTCGGGGCCGCAGATCTCCTGCGAGTCCTCCCACTCGTCGTCGTCCATGGCGGCGTCGGAGCCGGCCCAGTCATACTCGCCGCCGAGGAAGCCCTCACGGCCCGCGCCGGAGCCCACGGAGGCGTAGTTGACCTGCGCCTCGGGAGCGACAGAGGTGAACCCGTTGGTCCAAGCGGTCATGGCTGCCTCCTGGGAGGAGGCTCCGCCGCCGGACAGGGTGCCCTGGACGTCGCTGGCCTCGACCTCGCCTCCCCCGTCGCCACCGTTGTCACCGGGGTTGTTGGCTTCGCCGCAGGCCACGAGGGCGAAGGATGCGACGGACAGGATGGCCGCAGTGCGACCGAAGCGTTCTACCTTCACGTTTGAACCTCTCTGAGGGTGCTCTGGCGCGGTGCCACGCCGTCATCGGAGTCATTCGGTGCAGCCGGAAACGGCGGCTGGAGCAGGAGATGGCTGCACGCACAGCTGCTCAGTGCGCCCGGTTGACCGAGTGTCAGAGTAGGGACAGCAGGTGACCATAAGTGCGGCTTAAGGTGACGCGTGCCGCACGCAGAGGTGAACCCTTGGTGAACGGATTCTGCGCCCCTCTAGACTGGGGCGATGACTTCGGGAAGCTTCCACATCCGCTCCGCACGCACCTCAGACGTCACTGACATCGTCGAGATGGCACAGCCGCTGGTGGAGCGCCGGGCGCTGGTGCCCAAGGAGACCGTCTCCTACTACGAGTCCATCCAGGAGTTCCTCGTGGCCGAGGCGGAGGCCACCGGAGAGATGGCCGGCTTCGGTGCGCTGCACGTGATGTGGGAGGACCTGGCGGAGGTGCGCACACTGGCCTCCCATGACGACTGGAGGGGCCGCGGCGTCGGCTCCGCGCTGCTGCGCCGGCTGGTGGAGCGGGCCCGGGCCCTGGGCGTACAGCGGGTGTTCTGCCTGACCTTCGAGGTGGAGTTCTTCACCCGGCACGGCTTCGAGGTCATGAAGGACCAGACCCCGGTGGACCCGGAGGTCTACACCGAGCTGCTGCGCTCCCCCGATGAGGGCGTGGCGGAGTTCCTGGACCTGGCGCGGGTCAAGCCGAACACTCTGGGCAACACCCGGATGATCCTGCACCTCTGAGCCGGAGGTCCCCCTAGGTTCGCCAGAGATCACCCCGGCACCGGGCTACTCGAGCGTCGGGAGGTGGGCGACGGCGTCGTCATGGTCCAGCCCTGTGGCCTCCAGGAGGTCCACCACCATCGTGCGCAGCAGCAGGACCACTGTCTCCCCCTCCAGAGTGTCCACGCTGAGCCGTGCCGGGTGCAGCTGCCGGGCCACCGTGGCGTAGGCGTCGCGGGCCACGCTCATCCGTGGGCTGTCGCCGGAGCTGGTCTCCGAGACCGTCCGGGAGAGCAGCAGCGTGCCCTCGGCGAGCTCCTCGAAGGCGGAGCTCAGCTTCTCCGCACCCTCCTCGGTGAGACCAGCGTGGTCCAGCATGCTGACCGTGCGCCGAGAGACCACCCGCATGCTGCGCACCGCCAGGTCCAGCCGAGAGGCCACCTGATCCATCGAACGTACGTCATGCCGGTGGTGGCGGGAGACGATGGAGTAGCTGGTCAGCTCCCGGGCCGAACGCATGGAGGTGGCCACGCCGTCGATCTGGTCCTGCAGACCGCGGCAGCGGATCAGCGCATGCCAGGCCTGCCTCGAATCAGTGGTACGCACCGCCGCGCCGGTCTCGCGCAGCGCTTTGATCAGCTCCTCCGCCACAGACTTCAGCTCGCGGACCGGCTCGCGGCGCGGGTCCTTCGGAGTGATCACGGTGATCAGGATGGCCACCGACCCGCCGATCACCGCATCCATGCTGCGCACCAGGGGCCCGCCGTCGGGTGCCGGCAGCATCACCACCAGCAGCGCCTGCAGACCCATCTGCATGGTGAAGGTGGCACCCGGGTCAAGGATGCGGGCCAGCATGATGGAGAAGAAGACGACGACGAGCGCCGTCACCAGTCCGGTGCCGAAGAAGTAGAGGAGGGTATCGCCGATGAGGATACCCAACGTGCAGCCCAGTGCCACCTCCACCGTGCGGCGCAGCTGAGGCTCCTTGGAGAAGCCCATGGCGATCAGCGCGGCGACAGCGGCGAAGATCGGCGCCTCATGGCCCACGACACGTTCTGCGAAGGTATAGGCCCCGACACCGGCCACAGTCATCTGCAGAGCCGGGATCATGGAGCGGCGGGCACGCACCAGCCCGGAGGAGAGCCGGTTGGTCAGGAAGCGGCGGCCCTCGCGCAGGCGGACGCGCAGACCGCGGGGCAGGTTGCCCGAGGATTCCGGTCGGTCGTGGCTGTCCGGGGCGCTCTCGGAGATGCGGTCGTCGTCCATCAGGCCTCCGCCAGGGTGAACTCGTGGGTCTCGGAGGTGATCCCGCCCAGGCTGACGGTCAGCTCATAGGTGCCGGGCTCGAGGTCAGCAGGCTCGGTGCAGTCCGCGGCCGAGTCAGACCGCGGCCAGGTCAGATGTGCGCGCTCGGTCTGGCCGGGATCGAAGTCCATCTCCAAGGAGGCTCCCTCGTCCTGGGCCTGCTCGCCCTGGGCCCCTTCGCCGGGGCCGCACTGGGCGGTGTTGAAGATCTCGCGGCCGCCCGAGGCCACCACGAAGCTCTGCTGTGCGGTTCCCACATCCAGAGTGCAGTCCTCGCTGCCGGTGTTCTGGATCTCCAGGATCAGCAGCGGGGCCTCGTCCGGGGCGTAGGACTCATCGCCGGTGTCGGCGGTGATCTGGACATCGCCGGGGGCGCAGCTGCCGCCGTCGCCGCCCTCGGAGTCGTGCTCGCCGCCGTCGGCGTCATCTGTGTCCTCATCGGAGCCGGCGTCGGCGTCCTGATCGGCGGACTCCTCGGCCTGCTGCTCGGAGGCGGTCTCCTCGGGCTCCTCATCATCGGTGAACAGCCCGATGATGGTGGAGACCAGCCACCAGACGCCCAACAGCGCCAGGACCGCCAGGATGCCGACGGCGATCCGCCGGCGCCGGTACACCGCATCGGACTGCTTCCGAGGCCCCTGAGAACTCATGAGGACAAGGATATCGGCCTGAGCTGCTCACGACGTCAGCTATAGCTGAGTTCTCCTCGGTAGTGGACCCCCGTGGGCCTCACTCTGGAGGGCAGCTCGTGGTATAGACGCTTGAAGGCACGGGTGAAGGTGTCGACGTCATTGAACCCGACGGCAGTGGCGGCTTGCCCGACGGTCGCGCCGTGGAGCAACAGATTTCGAGAGTGCTCCAGGCGCCGGCGTCGGATATAGGATACAGGCGAGTCGCCGACCCGGGTGAAGAGCTTCTGGAGCAGCCGTAACGAGATGTGATGATGGTCGGCGACGCGCCCTGGGCTGAGCAGAGGATCAGCAAGGTGCTCATCGATGTACTGCCTCGCGGCCGTCACCAACAGCTCAGAGTCGATCTGTGGAGGCTGGACCGCTGAGGACGAAGAGAGGGTCGCGCGCAGGAGGCTCATCAGGGCATCTGCGAGCGCAGCATTCTCCAAGGGCCCCGGAGCAGCGTCGGCCTCTGCCGAAGTCGCCAATGCGGTGAGTGCGCGCAGCGGCCCCCCATCCGGAAGGGGCCGTGCCGTCAGGTCGGCGAAGGCGTTCCTGGACATGGGCAGACAGCGACGGGGAACCTGCAGGACAACTTCACTGATCCGCCCGGGGAAGGAAAGAACATACGGCGCCGACGCGTCGTACATGGTCGCCCTGCCTGCCACGAGCTTCACCTGACGACCGTGCTGGCTGACCGAACCGGAGCCGGAGCGGTGCAATGAGATCAGCAGATCGTCGCGCGGGTTCTCACGGATGATCTGGTCGCTGCGGTAGACCTCCGAGGCGCCGCTGGCCACTCTGGTCAGCGAAACGTCCGGACTCAGTATGTGCTGGTTGAGACTGGCGCGGAAGCTCTGAGCAGCCGAACGTACCCGAAGAGGCACGAACGCAGAGCTGCAAGCCTGGGCCCACCCGGGTACAGATCTGACAGACATCTGGCTCATGGCGCCCAACATAGGCCGGAGGACATGACACCAACAACACCCCGTGAGTTTCATCTGGGTTTCATCTCGGCCCTCCGTGCGCAGAATGCCGGATTCTCCGGGGACGCACAGTGTCGCGGCCGTCGAGAGTTCGATGAGTGCGCGAAAAGTCGGATGCCGGGCGTCTTCAGCCAGGTCGAGATCGCCGGGATGTTCATACGGTCTCAGTGTGGACCTCAACCTCGGTCCACGAACCGATACAAGAGAGGATCCTACGATGCCTGACTACACCCACAAGTTCCGAGCGGCCGCGATTCAGGCCGAGTCTGTGTGGAACGACGTCGAGGGCGGCGTCGACAAACTCATCGCCCTGGCCGAGGAGGCGAAGCAGAGCGGCGCCGACATCGCAGCCTTTCCTGAAACCTGGATCCCGGGGTATCCGTGGTTCCTCTGGCTCGACTCGGTCGCGTGGCAGAGCACATTCCTGGTGCGCTACGCCGAGAATTCGATCGAGGTGGGCGGACCTCAGTGGCAGCGCATCGAGCAGGCCGCACGTGATCTCGCGATCACCATCGGATTCGGGTTCAGCGAGCGTGACGGGGCATCGCTCTTCATGTCACAGGCGGTCATCGATGCCACCGGCAGAACAGCGCTGACCCGTCGCAAGCTCAAGCCTACGCACGTCGAGCGGACCCAGTTCGGTGAGGGCGACGCCTCCGACATCACGGTGGTCGAGACCTCGGTCGGCCGCGTGGGGGCTCTCAACTGTTGGGAACATCTGCAGCCGCTGACCAAGTACGCGATGTATGCCCAGCATGAGCAGCTCCATATCGGCGGATGGCCCAGCTTCTCACTTTTCGAAGGAGCTGCCTTCGCCCTCGGTCCAGAGGTCAACACTGCGGCTTCACGCCTCTACGCGGTCGAGGGCGGCTGCTTCGTGCTTGCGCCGTGCGGACTGATCGGCGAGGCTGCTCAGGAAGAGTTTGCCGATACCGACCTCAAGAAGCAGCTCCTCGCTCTCGGCGGCGGACACGCCCGCATCTTCGGACCCGACGGCCGCGAAATGGCCGACCCGTTGCCGCCGACCCAGGAAGGCATCCTCTACGCCGACATCGACTACGCGGCGATCATTGCCGCCAAGAACGCCGCCGACCCTGTGGGGCACTACTCCCGTCCCGACGTGTTCACCCTTGGCATCAGGGCAGAAGGCCGTCTGCCGAAGGTCACCACCGCTGCTCCCGTCCCCACACCGGCGGGGGCGGACGCTGAGGAGGCCGAACCCGCAGGTGACGCCGAAGCGACGAAGGGCTGCTGAGGGGGCAGAAACCGCCGGGGCTCTGTGCCGGAGGCCGCACCGTGAAAGGAACTGCGTGAGGGCACGGAGCCTCGGCGATCAGCCGACGTCGGGGGTTGGCGCGGAGGTGGCGTTCATCCGCATGACCGCGTAGTAGAAGGTGCCGCCCAGCAGTGCGCCGATGATCCAGGCGAAGCCCTCCAGGTGCTCCAGCCGCTCCCACCAGACGGTGGCCACGGCGAAGACTGCGGCCAGCCCGACCGCGACCAGTGCGCCGCGGTTCCAGCCGTTGCGGTAGTAGTAGGGCCCGTTCGGGTCCAGGGTGAACATGTCTTCGGTGCGGACGCGGCGCTTGCGGATCACGTAGTAGTCGACGATCAGCACACCGTAGAGCGGTGCCAGCAGCGCGCCGAGGGTGTCCACGAAGGTGGGCAGGCCGGCGTCGTCGATGAAGGCCACCCAAAGGCCGCCGATCACGAATCCGACGGCGGCAGTGATGTAGCCGCCGATCTTGAAGCTGATCTTCTGCGGCGCCAGGTTGGCGAGATCATAGGCCGGCGGGATGAAGTTGGCCACCAGATTGATGCCCACTGTGGCCAGCAGGAAGGTGATCGCTGCAACCACGGCCAGCAGCACGGACTCGGTCTGCTCGACGATGTCCGTGGGGTTCACCATGGGATCTTCCCCAGCGTCCTGGTAGACCACATAGGCACCGGCGGTGATGAACAGGGACAGGAAGGTGAAGAAGGCCAGAGAGACCGGCAGGCCGGTGAAGTTGCCGAGCTTCATGGAACGCTCGGACTTGGAGAACCGGGAGAAGTCGCCGAAGTTGATGATGACTGCGGCGAAGTAGGCGACCATCGTGCCGATCACGCCGAAGAAGGCGCTGACCGCGGCCCAGCCGGTGACGTCATCGGAGGCGAAGATGGAGCCCACGGCGGGGATCATCTCGTCGCCGGCACGGACCCAGATCATGATCAGCAGGACCACCATGACCGCGTACACCGCGGGGCCGGCGAAGTTCAGGAAGCGGGTGATCATGTCGATGCCGCGGGTGAAGATGACCACCTGCAGCACGGCCACGATGACATAGGAGATCCAGCCGATGACGTCCAGGCCCAGGAAGGTGCCCCCGCCGGGGTGGTCCAGCGCGGCGTTGAAGGCCAGCGCCACTGCAGTGGAGGCGAAGTAGGTCTGCGCGCCATACCAGAAGATCGCGACCACGCCGCGGACCAGGGCCGGGAACTTGGCGCCGAGGACGCCCATGGAGGGCCGGGCGATGACGGCATAGGGCACGCCGTGCTTCACGCTCGGGGAGCCGGAGAGGTTGACCAGCCAGTTCACGAAGACGCCGGCCAGGATGATGGCGGCGAAGACATACCAGCCGTTGAGCCCGGCCGAGACGAACAGCGAGGCGGCCAGGGTGTAGCCGGCCAGGGACTGCACGTCATTGGTCCAGACGTTGAATACCTCGAAGGCGCCCCACTTGCGCTTCTCCTGGGGCACCGGTGCGAGGTCCTCGTTATGGAGTCCCGGGGCAGGTGCCGGCACGGCGGACTGCGGCGGCGTATCCTGCCGCTGCTGCGCACTGGACGCGGCGGTGGTCTCAGTCATGGAAAGCGTCTCCGATCGTGAACTTCTGGCGCACACCGAAGGTGCGATTCGCCTTCACGCTAGCGAGAGAGAAACGATCGTTTCTACACAGAACGCCCATTTGGAACAGCCGTTACACACAATTTACGCCGCTGAAATCTCAGAGCTCTGAGGGGCTGAGCAGATGCGCGGGGAAACATGTCAGAGCCCCCGGATAGGGTGAGACCAGCGATCAGAGAGGGGAGCGAGCATGGCCAAGAAGAAGGGTGCTCCGAGCTTCGAATGCACCGAATGCGGCTGGCAGACCGTGAAGTGGGTCGGCCGCTGCCCGGAATGCCAGGCATGGGGCACCGTGGAGGAGAAGGGCCAGGTCACAGCACGCACGACGGCGGCCTCCAGCCTCGCCCAGCCGGCCAAGGCCATCCACGACGTCGACTCCTCGCTCGCCTCCTTCCGCGCCACCTCCATCGGCGAGCTGGACCGGGTGCTGGGCGGCGGACTGGTGCCCGGCGCGGTGATCCTGATGGCCGGCGAGCCCGGCGTCGGGAAGTCCACTCTGCTGCTGCAGGTGGCCTCTTCCGTGGCCAAGGCCCATCCGGAGCAGCCGGTGCTCTATCTGACCGGAGAGGAGTCGGCCGCCCAGGTGAAGAAGCGCGCTGAGCGGATCGGCGCGATCACCGATGGGCTCTACCTGGCCGCGGAGTCCGATCTCGGCCAGGCCCTGGGACAGGTGGAGGAGACCGGCGCCGAGGCCGGCGGGCCCCAGCTGACCATCATGGACTCGGTGCAGACCTTCTCCTCCGCGGCGGTGGACGGCGCGGCCGGCGGCGTCACGCAGATCCGCGAGGTCACGGCGTCGATGATCGAGGCCGCCAAGCGCAAGAACATGACCACCATCCTGGTGGGCCACGTGACCAAGGACGGCAATATCGCCGGACCCCGCATGCTGGAACATCTCGTGGACGTGGTCTGCCAGTTCGAGGGCGACCGCCACTCCCGGCTGCGGCTGCTGCGCGCGGTGAAGAACCGCTACGGCCCCACCGACGACGTCGGCTGCTTCGACCTCAACGAGGACGGCCTGACCTCTCTGGCTGACCCTTCCGGACTCTTCGTCTCTGCGCTGACGGACCGGGTGCCAGGCACCTGCATCACCATCACTCTGGAGGGCCGGCGGCCGCTGACCGCGGAGGTCCAGGCCCTGGTGGCCGAATCCCAGGCCTCTCAGCCGCGGCGGGCCGTCTCCGGATTGGATTCGCCGCGGGTCTCCATGCTGCTGGCGGTGCTGCAGCGGCGGGCACGGCTGGCCACGCTGATGAAGTCGGAGGCCTATGTGGCCACTGTGGGCGGTGTGAAGATCACCGAGCCGGCCGCCGATCTCTCCATCGCACTGGCCGTGGCCTCGGCCGCGCTGGAGAAGCCGCTGCCGAACAGGTTTGTGGCCTTCGGCGAGGTCGGACTGGCCGGCGAGGTGCGCCCGGTGCCTGGGCTGCAGCGCCGGCTCCAGGAGGCTCAGCGGCTGGGCTTCACCCATGCGATCATCCCACGAAACCCTGACGGAAATGACAGCATTCCGGAGGGCATGCGGGTCAGAGAAGTGGGTTCCCTGCCGGAGGCGCTGAACCTGGTGCTCGACGGCGGACCGCCCAAGGAGGAGTGAAGGGCTGCGGTTCCCCTGCCCGCGCCCTGCCGAATTGCGTACCCCGTTGTCGAGAATGGGGGACACGATCCGCTCAAAGTGGTCATTCCGGTACGCGATTCTTCTGGTCAGAGCACGCCGGGAAGGGCCACTCGGCCATCATGCTCCTCGGCGAGATCATCCCTGAGCAAGGAGTCCAGGCAGCGTATGCGCTGTTCCTCTGAAGCCTCTGGGAGAGGCAGGCCCTCCAGCAACGTTCCACGCTGAACGGGCTCGCCCTTACGCAGCTCGGCCATGATCGCACCGCGCACCTGGCGGTCGGTGCCGGCCCATGCCTGCCCCTTGGTCTGCTGCGCCTCAGTGGGCGGCGGCGACCCTGCGGCCACCCAGGCACACAGGTCCGCCACCGGGCAGATGGCGCACTGCGGGGACTTCGCCGTGCAGATCAGCGCCCCGAGCTCCATGGCCGAAGCATTCCACGCACAGGCTTCGCGGCCCTGGTCATGAGCAGTCTCCGGCATGAGCTCATGCGCCAGCTTCCGCTGGGCTGCGGTATAGGTCTTGCCCGGCAGCGCCGCACCGGAGAACACCCTGGCATGGACGCGGCGGATATTGGTGTCCACCACCACCTCGGGCTGGCCGAAGGCGAAACTGGCCACCGCCGCCGCGGTATACTCCCCCACTCCGGGCAGCGCCCGCAGCTCATCAGCCGTACCCGGCACCTCTCCGTCATGCTGGTCCACCATCGCCTGAGCCGCGGCCTGAAGCCGCAGGGCGCGGCGCGGGTACCCCAGCCGATCCCAGACGGTGAGGATCTCGGAGGCCGGTGCGGCCGCCGTCGCCGTCGGGGTGGGCCAGCGGCGCATCCATTCCTCCCAGCGGGGCAGCACACGGCCGACCGGGGTCTGCTGGAGCATGACCTCGCTGACCATCACGCCCCAAGAAGTGCATTCGGGGCGACGCCAGGGCAGGTCGCGGGCCTGCTCCTCGAACCACCCGATCACCCGGGGATGGACTTCAGCAGGATGCGGAGCGAGGGAGGAATAGGCAGACATCGGCACCCAGTCTATTGGGCCGGGAGCCGGCGCTCCCGCAGGATTCCAACGGGATCTGCCGCAGGAAGGTCAGCAGCAGGAGGAACCGCGCTGCGCTGAACCGACCTCGGCTGACCCACCCTCGGACCGGGCCCCATCGAGCATGCCGTTCAGCGCCGTATCCGCGCAGAGGTCCTCGCAAAGTCCGCGCAGCGCGCCAGGGACAGTGGCGTAATAGGTCCAGCTGCCCCGGCGCTCCCGGGCCAGGAAGCCGGCGTCGACCAGGATCTTCAGGTGGTGGGAGACCGTGGGCTGGCCCAGTCCCACCGGTTCGGTCAGGTCGCAGACGCAGGCCTCGCCGCCCTCGGAGGCCGCGATGAGGGAGAGCAGGGTGAGCCGGTTCGGGTCACCCAGCGCCTTGAAGCGCACGGCCAGGTCGGCCGCGGCCTCAGCCTGAAGGGTCGGCTGCGCGGGGGTGGCAGTGCAGCACTCGGCGTCGGTCTGAGCAGTCATCTCCAGCACCTCTTCTGTGGATATTGACATCTGTCGATATAGACGAGGATACTGCCGTTATCGAAGTTTGTCGATAACCCGAGAGGATCCCTGTGACCACCACCGGCACCGCCCCCACAGCGCCCGTACTGAATCGCCTGAGCGCGTTGGACCGCTTCCTGCCGCTGTGGATCCTGGCCGCCATGGCGCTGGGACTCCTGCTGGGCGCCGTCGCTCCGGGCTTCGGCGCCGCCTTGGAGGCCGTGGAGATCGCCGGCGTCTCAGTACCCATCGCCCTGGGACTGCTGGTGATGATGTACCCAGTGCTGGCCAAGGTCCGCTACTCCGAGACCGACGCCGTGCTCGGCGACCGCCGCCTGATCATCACCTCCCTGGTGATCAACTGGCTGCTGGCCCCGGCGTTCATGTTCGTCCTGGCCTGGGTCTTCCTGCCGGATCTGCCTGAATACCGCACCGGGCTGATCATCGTGGGCCTGGCCCGATGCATCGCCATGGTGCTGATCTGGAACGATCTGGCCTGCGGCGACCGGGAGGCGGCCGCCGTGCTGGTAGCCATCAACTCGGTCTTCCAGGTGTTCATGTTCGGCGTACTCGGATGGTTCTACCTGCAGCTGCTGCCCGGCTGGCTGGGCCTGGAGACCACCTCCGCGGAGTTCTCCATCGGGGCGATCACCCTCTCGGTCCTGGTCTTCCTGGGCATCCCGTTGGCCGCCGGCTTCCTCACCCGCACCTTCGGCGAGCGGCGCATGGGCCGCGACGCCTATGAGTCCCGCGTTCTGCCGAAGCTGGGCCCCTGGGCGCTCTACGGCCTGCTGTTCACCATCGTGGTGCTCTTCGCGCTCCAGGGCGAGCAGGTACTGAGCCAGCCGTTGGACGTGGCCCGGATCGCCGCTCCCCTGCTGGTCTACTTCGTGGTGACCTTCTGCACCTCCATGCTGATCGGCCGACTGCTGCGCATGGACTACGCCCGCTCCACCACGCTGGCCTTCACCGCTGCCGGCAACAACTTCGAGCTGGCCATCGCCGTCTCCATCGCCACCTTCGGCGCCGCCAGCGGACAGGCCCTGACAGGCGTCGTGGGTCCGCTGATCGAGGTCCCAGTCCTGGTGGGGCTGGTCTATGTGGCGCTGTGGGCACGCCGATTCTTCACCGCGGATAGAGTGGCGACGGAACCGAGAGGAGTGAGCCGATGACGCAGAAACCTGGCGATCAGCCCGTACGCGCCGCGGAGGAGGAGATCGTCCCGGCCGCGGAGACCGTCCTGGACGGCAGCACCGAAGACAGCAGCACCCCGGGTGTGCTCTTCGTCTGCGTGCGCAACGGCGGCAAGTCACAGATGGCAGCCGGGCTGATGCGACGAGAACTCGCCGAGGCCGGGGCAGAGGGGAGCATCCTGGTCAGCTCGGCCGGCACCGAGCCCGGCAGCCGCATCAACGCCCTCTCCGCAGACGTCCTACACGACCTCGGCGCAGACATCACCGGGGAGACGCCTACCCCCGTGACTCCGGAAGCCATGCGGGAAGCCGGGCTCGTCGTCGTGATCGGCGCCGAGGCTCAGGTGGACCCGCCCGAGGGCGTGACCGTGGAACGGTGGGAGACCGATGAGCCGAGCGATCGCGGGATCGAAGGACGTGAGCGCATGGAGCTGGTGCGCGATGACATCCATACACACGTCCGCGAGCTGAAGAACCGACTCCTCAGCTGAGACCGACAGCCATCAGCGACGGCGCACGAAGGAGGCGTAGGCGTGATCCCCGCGCATCCTCTCCAGCCGCCGGGCAAAGATGCGTGGGTCTCGCCGCTCCGAGCCCTTATTGCGGCTGGTGAAGATCCAGAACAGGGCTCCGGCCCCCATACACGTTCCGCCCAGGACGGAGCGAGCCACGGCGCCGTCCTCCAGCCCGCTGAGGAGCACGCCCAGACCGACCAGTCCCCCAAGGGCGGCGCCGACCAGCCAGCTGCGCCGCGGGTTCTCCTCCCACGCCTGACAGAGCACTCCTGGGACGGCCTTGGACTGGCGCATGATCCGATCAGCGCTCCACTCCGGGTCACGCGGGTCCACCAGTTCCGCCCTGCCCCCGAAGCCCCATCGCGGATTTCGATTCTCCTCCATCCGGTCCCACCAGTGTCGGTAGAGCGCCACCATGGCCTCTCCCCCGGGGGATCCGGGCTCGGTGAGCCGCCATCCGGCGCGCCGCACGCTCCGGACATTGAGATCGTGGAGCAGGGTCCACAGGATCAGCCCCGGCAGAGAGAGCACCAACCCGACGCCGAGGGCGCCGAAGAGCACATCCATCACGGAAGCAGGAAGGTCCAGCCAGTCGCTGACCATCTGCACGGCCAGGGCGACAGCCGAGAACGCCGAAGCCCCAAAGACGAACCAGCCGGAGGCCTTCCGCGCAGCACGGCTCCTCCGTGTGGAGACACGGATGTCCCCATCCAGCTGATCGATCGCACGCAGCCAGTGCGCCGCGGTCCTGTCCTCAGGGCTCGCGGCGGCCGCTTCCCCCTGGGCCTGTTCGCGGAGCAGCTCATCATGGAACTCGCCTTCCGTTCCAGGCTCTCTCCCACCAGACGGATAGGTCATGGCGCCACCTTAGAGATGACGACGGCGCCCGTCCACCACGCATGGATGGGGACGGGCGCCGTCGGCATGATCGGGCGCAGCGGCCTCAGCTTTCGATCGCAGCCGGCTCGTCGGCGGCCTCGATCTCAGGAGCGGGCTCCTTCCAGTCGAAGGTCAGCTCGCGGTCCGCGCCTTCGCCCTTCAGTCCGATGCTGATCTCCGCGCCGGGCGGGATCTCGCCGAAGAGGATCCGCTCGGAGAGCTGGTCTTCGATCATGGACTGGATCGCCCGGCGCAGCGGACGGGCACCCATAGTGGGGTCGTAGCCCTTCTCTGCGAGGAACTCGCGGGCCGGCTGCGTGACGTCCAATGTCATGGACTGCTCGGCCAGACGACCCCGCAGGCGATTGACGAACAGGTCCACGATCTTGACGATCTCGGACTGCTCCAGCTGCGGGAACACGATGGTGTCATCCACACGGTTGAGGAACTCGGGCCGGAAGTGCTGCTTGAGCTCTTCGTTGACCTTGCCCTTCATCCGCTCGTAGTTGGTGGTGGTGTTGGTGTTCGAGGTGAACCCGGTCATCACACCCTTGGAGATGTCCTTGCTGCCCAGGTTGGTGGTCATGATGATCACCGTGTTCTTGAAGTCCACCACGCGCCCCTGGGAATCGGTCAGGCGACCGTCCTCCAGGATCTGCAGCAACGAGTTGAACAGGTCCTGGTGCGCTTTCTCCACCTCATCGAAGAGCACCACGGAGAAGGGACGACGCCGAACCTTCTCGGTCAGCTGGCCGCCCTCCTCGTAGCCTACGTAGCCCGGAGGGGCACCGAAGAGGCGAGAGACGGTGTGCTTCTCCTGGAACTCGGACATGTCCAGAGTGATCATGGCCTCCTCGTCGCCGAAGAGGAACTCCGCCAGGGACTTGGCCAGCTCCGTCTTACCCACACCGGTGGGGCCGGCGAAGATGAAGGAGCCGGAGGGACGGTTGGGGTCCTTCAGGCCGGCACGGGTGCGGCGGATGGCGCGGGAGAGGCTCTTGACGGCCTCGTCCTGGCCGATGACCCGCTTGTGCAGCTCCTCCTCCATGCGCCTGAGGCGGTCGGACTCCTGCTCGGTGAGCTTGAAGACCGGGATGCCGGTGGAGAAGGCGAGGACCTCGGCGATCAGGTCGCCGTCGACCTCTGCGATCTCGTCCATGGAGCCGGACTTCCAGGCGTCCTCCTTCTCCTGGCGCTCATCGGTGAGGTTCTGCTCCTGATCGCGCAGGTTGGCGGCACCCTCGAAGTCCTGGGCGTCGATGGCGGCTTCCTTCTCCCGCCGGACGTCCTCGATCTTGGCGTCGAACTCCTTGAGCTCCGGCGGCGGGGTCATCTTCTGGATGCGCAGCCGGGCGCCGGCCTCATCGATCAGGTCGATGGCCTTATCCGGGAGGAATCGATCGTTGATGTACCGGTTGGCCAGGTTGGCCGCGGCCTCCAGGGCCTCCTCGGTGATGGAGACCTTGTGGTGGGCCTCGTAACGGTCGCGCAGGCCGCGGAGAACCTGCACGGTGACCTCCACAGTCGGCTCCTCCACCTGGATCGGCTGGAAGCGGCGCTCCAGCGCGGCGTCCTTCTCGATGTGCTTGCGGTACTCATCCAGCGTGGTGGCGCCGATGGTCTGCAGCTCACCGCGGGCCAGCATCGGCTTGAGGATGTTGGCGGCGTCGATGGCACCCTCGGCCGCACCCGCACCGACCAGGGTGTGGATCTCGTCGATGAACAGGATGATGTCGCCGCGGGTGCGGATCTCCTTGAGCACCTTCTTCAGACGCTCTTCGAAGTCGCCGCGGTAACGGGAGCCTGCCACCAGGGAGCCGAGGTCCAGGGTGTAGAGCTGTTTGTCACGGAGGATCTCCGGGACGTTGCCGTTGACGATGTCCTGGGCGAGGCCTTCGACGACGGCAGTCTTGCCGACGCCGGGCTCGCCGATGAGCACCGGGTTGTTCTTGGTGCGGCGGGCCAGCACCTGCATCACGCGCTCACGCTCGTAGTCACGGCCGACCACCGGGTCCAGCTGCGCTTCGCGGGCGGCTGCGGTGAGGTTGCGCCCGAACTGGTCCAGGACCACGGAGCCGGAGGGGTTGCCCTCCTGGTTGCCGCCCTGGCCGACGCCGGCGCCGGCCTTCTCGCCCTGATTGCCGCCGGAGTAGCCGGAGAGCAGCTGGATGACCTGCTGGCGGACCTTGTTGAGGTCGGCGTTCATCTCCACCAGGACCTGGGCGGCGACGCCCTCACCTTCGCGGATCAGGCCCAGCAGGATGTGCTCGGTGCCGATGTAGTTGTGGCCCAACTGCAGGGCCTCGCGCAGCGAGAGCTCCAGGACCTTCTTGGCACGAGGGGTGAAGGGGATGTGGCCCGAGGGTGCGTTCTGCCCGGGACCGATCTTCTCCTGCACCTTCTCGCGGACTCCCTGCAGGGAGATGTCCAGGGACTCGAGCGCCTTCGCTGCGACGCCCTCACCCTCGTGGATGAGGCCGAGCAGAATGTGCTCAGTACCGATGTAGTTGTGGTTGAGCATGCGTGCCTCTTCTTGGGCAAGCACAACGACGCGCCGCGCGCGGTCCGTGAACCTCTCGAACATGGCCAATCGACACTCCTAGCGTTGACTTGTCTCCAGGCTACGGCGTGATGACGACGACGGCGCCCCTGTTCGCCACGGGGAAAAGTCAGGCTCCTCAGCCGCGCCCATACTGCTCGTAGTATTCGGCGTCGAGCATGCCCATCAGGAGCTGGTCGCAGAAGGCGCCACGATGCACCACCGCGTTGCGGCGCCGCCCCTCCACTGTGAATCCGAGCTGCTCGTAGACGCGCACGGCCCGCTCGTTGAAGGAGTAGACCTCCAGCTCCATCTTGCGCGCGCCCATCTCCAGGAAAGCCAGACGCAGAGCCAGCAGCACGGCCTCCCTGCCGTAGCCGCCGTTCTGGTACGGCGGTCCCATCATGATCCCCAGGGTCGCGATCAGGGCGGGCGGAGTGATGCCGTGGACGGCCACATGACCGGCCACCTCCCCGTCGTGGGTGGTCACGGTGTAGCCCACCGATGAACTGTCCCCGTTGGCGGACCAGGCGGACAGCTTCTCCTCCACCGCAGTGCGCGGCCTGCGGACGATCCGGTCCTGCTGGAACAGCGCGACCTCGGGCTCATTCCACCACTCGGCCAGGATGGGCAGATCTTCGGCGCGCTGCTCGCGCAGCCGTACCTTCTCCCCGCCCAGGAGCTCGCGGGACCAGGACACCATCTCGTCGAAGTCACTCATGAGCCCACACTATCGGGGCCCACCGGACGCGCTCTGCTTCCTCCACAGCCCTGATCCTCCACAGCCCTGAGCGCAGAACCGACGCCACGCCCGAGACTCCACAGAACGGGAGGAGTTCAGCCGTGAACACCGGCCCGGTGCTGTGCTGAGAGCACCTGAGGAGAGGAGCCGCGTGGAGAGCATCCCAGCCACTATTGCATGCAGAGTGCATGAACCCGATACTGAGCCCATGGGCACCGTTCAGATCCGAGACGTTCCGGACGACGTGATCGAAGCACTGAAGAAGCAGGCCGCCGCTCTGGGGCTGTCCCTCAGCCAATACCTGCGCCAGGAACTGATCGAGGCGTCCCAGCAGTCCACCTGGCAGGAGATCTTTGACGACATCGAAGCTCACCACGCGAAGTATGGCCCACCGAATATCGACATGGATGCAGTGGTCGCTGACATCCGCGAGCGGCGGGGAGAGATATGAGCCCGCTGGTGCTCGACGCCTCCGCCGCCTTTGAGCTGGTGACCAACGGCAAGAAGTCCCCAGCTGCTTCGGCTCTCGCCGCGCACCACGTATTCGCCCCTGAAATCATGATCCCAGAGACGCTCAACACGTTGCGGGGCAATGTGCTTCGAGGAGATCTCCTCGAAGCGTCCGCTGATCTCGCTGTGAAGAAGCTCCGTCAGGCGCCTGTGAGACTCGCTTCCATGAAACACCTCTCGCAGGCCGCCTGGGCGCTCCGGCATAACGTCTCTCCCTATGACGCCATGTACATCGTCCTGGCCCAACTGCTGGATGCACGAGTCCTCACCGCAGATGCCCGGCTGGCACGGGCGGTCCCTGAACGGACTCAGCTGATCAGCTGAGCACGACAGCGGCCGAGCGACTTCCGATCACCTGTGCCCAGGGGTGATGGCGATGCCTCCCCTACGTAGGGTGGGCATGCGCAACAGGGGTGTGCATCCGTGAGCCTCACCGGCTCAGCCGAGACCAGAGGTCAGCGTCGAAGGATTCCGGCGCGAGCGCGGACATATGCCGCACCGCATGATCCAGCTTGGAACGCCAGATCCGCACCGCGTCCTCAGCCCTGCCCTCCAGCACCGCACTCAGGATCCGACGGTCATCGCCGACGATCCGCTCCACCGCAGGCGTGTAGTCCAGCTGCAGCACGGAGATGAACATCCGTACCCGCAGCGTCAGCGCATGGAAGCTGCGCGCCGACTGCTCCAGCCCCGAGGCCTCCGCCAGCTCCTGCTGAAACTGCAGGTCAGCCTGGCCGACGTCGGTCCGTGTGCCCTCCGCGGCAGCCGCGTCCACGGCGCCGAGCGCCAGACGCACCGGCAGCAGTCTGTGCCGCGGCGCCGTGGCACAGCCGCGCAGCAGCACCATCCCCACATGCAGCCGCGCCGCATACAGGTCGATCACATCCGCACCGGTCACCGCCGGCACGCTGAACCCTCCCTCGGCCGTATCCAGCAGCCCATCATCGGCCAGTCGGCGCATGGCAGAGCGCACCGTCCCGACGCCGAGCCCCAGCTCCGCGGCCAGCGGCCCGGGAGTGATCCGGTCGCCCGCCCGATACCCGGAGTCCATGATCTCTTTGCGCAGCGCGATGGCGATCTGCTCGGTCACCGAGAGCTCCACCTTGGGCAGCCACGGGTTCTGCGGGGCCCGCCCCGGCGGCGGATACTCGGCCACGGCGAGCGCAGCCTCTGAGTCAGAATCTGTAGGAGTTTTCTCCGCCGACTGCTCCCGAGCCCAGCTGACCCCGTGCAGACCACGTCCTGCCCGTGCGGCCAGCATCCGCAGCAGCTCCCCCGGCACGGCACCGGCCGTCTCGGCGCAGCGGTTCAGCAGCGAGGCGACCTCAGCCAGGAACTCCTCCCAGGACCGCTCCCCCGGACGCCATCGAACAGTCAGGGGCTGATCCAGCACGCCAGGCCCGTCCAGATGTGTTGCGTCCCCGGGAACCGCCCCCTCAGGAGCCCCAGTCACCTGGAGCTGAACACGTCGGTCAGCCGCATCCCCAGGATCCACCCACTCGGCCGCGCCCGAGACCCACAGAGCAGCCATCAGGGCAGCGACTCGGCGAGCGAACGCCATCGGGCTCGCCGCCTTGGGTCCCATCGGAACCGGCTCAAAGACCAGACGGATCGAGGGAAAGGCCACCTCCATCTCCTTCAGCTGGAGCGGAAGGTCACCAGAAGGACAGCCGTCACCAGCAGAATCCCCGACGCCGGCCGCCCCAGCAGCCTCAACCACACCACCAGCCTCAGCATCCTCAGCCCGACCAGAACCAGCCCCACCGCGGATCCTGCGGAAGGCCCTGCTCACCAGGGTCTGACTCAGTCCGGTCAACTCGGCCACGCGGCGGGTGGAGAACTCGCGTGTCCCCACTCGAGGCCCGGCAGTGGCCAGAACACTGGCCACGATCCGGTCCGCCGAGTCCTGGATCCGGGGCCTCCCGCGCTGCCGCTCAGCCATCCCCTCTCCGCTCATCCCACCATTCTGACTCATTCTGTCCGCCCTCGGCCTCGCAGACGTTCCCAAGCCGCGCCCCGGCATCCCAGACTGATGCCATGTCTGACCACACACGCACCGAGCTGAACCGGCTGGCCGAGGCCTCCATCGAGAAGGCCACCCGCTGGCTGCAGGCCACCCAGAACTCCGGGGTCAAGCCCCACGCCTCCGCCCAGCGCCTCTCCCAGGTGCTCTCCCACCCCACGGGCCTGGACTTCACCGTCGGGTTCGTGGACCGGGTCATCCGCACTGAGGACTCCAAGGCCGCAGCCCAGGCGCTCTCCGAGCTGGACGACCTCGCCCCGGACACCCTCTCCGCTCTGGACCGAGCCCAGATCCAGGCCGGCTCCAAGCTGGGCAAGCTGATGCCCGACGTCGTCGTCCCTGCTGCGCGGACCCGGATGCGCTCCATGGTGGGCCATATGGTGGTCGACGCCCGCGATAAGCAGTTCGGCAAGGCCGTCTCCGAGATTCGCAAAGACGGCCACCGGCTGAACATCAATCTCCTGGGCGAGGCCGTCCTCGGTGAGGAGGAGGCCGATAAGCACCTCGAGGACACGGTGCGCCTGCTGCGCCGCGAGGACGTGGACTACGTCTCCATCAAGGCCAGCTCCATCGCCTCGCAGATCTCCATGTGGGGCTTCGAGGAGTCGGTGGACTATGTGGTGGATCGTCTCATCCCGCTCTACACCGAGGCCGCCCAAGCCCCGGCCGGCTCCAAGTTCATCAACCTGGACATGGAGGAGTACGGCGATCTGCGGCTGACCATCGCCGTGTTCAAGAAGCTGCTCTCCCTGCCGGAGACCAAGCACTACGAGGGCGGCATCGTCATCCAGGCCTACCTGCCCGACGCCCTGGCCGCAGTCCAGGAGCTCACCGAATTCGCCAGCGCCCGCGTGGCAGACGGCGGCGCCGGCATCAAGATCCGCCTGGTCAAGGGCGCCAACCTGGCCATGGAGCAGGTCCACGGCGACATCCACGACTGGCCCGTGGTCACCTGCGAGTCCAAGGAGGCCTCAGACGCGAACTATAAGCGCGTGCTGCACTGGCTGCTCACCGCAGAGCGCATGGCCGGGGTCCGTCTGGGCGTGGCCGGACACAACCTCTTCGACATCGCCTTCGCCCACCTGCTGGGCACCGAGCGCGGGGTCACCGACCGCCTCGAGTTCGAGATGCTCCAGGGCATGGCCGCCGAGCAGCAGGGCCCGATCAGCGACGATGTGGGCCAGCTGCTGCTCTACGTCCCGGCTGTCCGACCGGCCGAGTTCGACGTCGCGATCTCCTACCTGGTGCGCCGTCTGGAGGAGAACGCCGCCAGCGAGAACTTCATGTCCGGCATCTTCGAGCTCTCCGTGGACGAGCAGGGACAGGGTTCGGAGATCTTCCGGCGCGAGGCTGACCGCTTCCGCAGCTCCATCGACTCGCTGAGCGAGATCATCGAGCGCGACGGCGAGACCGCACCCTCCCCGCAGCACACCCAGGACCGTACCGCTGAGGAGCAGCACGACGCCGGCGACTACAGCGACGGCATCCCGGAGTTCCACAACGAGCCGGACACCGATCCGGCCCTGGAGGCCAACCAGCGCTGGGCCGAGCAGGTCGTCGAGCGCGCCACGTCTGAATGGCTGGCCGCCCAGTCCCTGCCTGCCACGCTCGACGCCGCCCAAGTGGATGCCCTGGTGGCCCAGGCCCGCAGCGCCGCAGAGGGGTGGGCCTCCCGCCCGGCCGCCGAGCGGGCGGCGATCCTCTACCGGGCCGCTGACATCATGGCGTCCCGACGCGGCCACCTCGCCTCCATCGCCGCCGCTGAGGTGGGCAAATCGGTGGCCCAGTCGGACCCGGAGATCTCCGAGGCCATCGACTTCCTGCGCTACTACGCCCACCGCGCCCTGGAGCTGGAACAGGTGGAGAACGCCTCCTTCACCCCGGACCGCCTGGTGCTGATCACCCCGCCGTGGAACTTCCCGCTGGCCATCCCCACCGGCGGCACCGCGGCCGGCCTGGCTGTGGGCGCGTCCGTGATCCATAAGCCCTCCAGCCCGACGCCGCACTGCTCCATGGCGCTGCTGGAGTGCCTGTGGGACGCCGGCGTCCCGCGCGAGGTGCTCCACGGGGTCTTCCCGGATGAGTCCGAGGCCGGTCAGAAGCTGATCTCCCACAACGGAGTGGACCGGGTGATCCTCACCGGCGCCTCGGAGACCGCCGCCCTGTTCCGCTCCTGGAAGCCGGAACTGAACATCAACGCCGAGACCTCCGGCAAGGACGCACTGATCGTCACCCCGGCGGCCGACCGCGACCTGGCCGTGGCCGATCTGGTCTACTCGGCCTTCGGCCACGCCGGACAGAAGTGCTCGGCGGCCAGCCTGGGCATCCTGGTGGGCTCGGTGGCGAAGTCTGAGCGCTTCCGCCGCCAACTGGTGGATGCGGCGTCGTCGATGGTGGTGGATCGGCCGCAGAACCTCTCCGCCGCTGTGGGCCCGCTGACCGAGCAGCCCTCCGAGAAGCTGCACCGCGCGCTGACCACGCTGGAGCCCGGCGAGTCCTGGCTGCTGGAGCCCCGCCAGCTCGATGACACCGGCCGGCTGTGGAGCCCCGGCATCAAGACCGGGGTGAAGCCGGGCAGCTTCTTCCACCTGACCGAGGTCTTCGGCCCCGTCCTGGGCCTGATGGAGGCCAAGGACCTGGACGAGGCCATCGAGTTCCAGAATGCGCCTGACTACGGACTGACCGGCGGCATCCACTCCCTGGAACCTGAAGAGGTCCAGCAGTGGCTGGATCAGGTCCAGGTGGGAAATGCGTATGTGAACCGCGGGATCACCGGCGCCATCGTGCAGCGCCAGCCCTTCGGCGGCTGGAAGAAGTCCTCCGTGGGCCTGGGCTCCAAGGCCGGCGGCCCCAACTACCTGATGCTCTTCGGGCAGTGGGAGGACGTCCCCGGCGCCCCCGCCCCGAAGAACGCCATCTCCAGCCCGGCGGCCGGCCTGCTGACCGCTGTGCGGGAGAAGGAGCTGCTGGGCGAGGAGGATCTGGCCTGGGTCCGCGCCGCAGCCGCCGACGACGCCCACTGGTGGGGCGAGGAGTTCGGTGCGGCCAAGGACCGCACGGGCTTGGACTCGGAAGCGAACATCCTCCGCTACCGCGGCCAGGAGGTGCTGCTGCGCGTGGGCGAGGACGCTCCGGTGCGCGAGGTGATCCGCACGCTGGCCGCAGCCACAGTGGCCGGCTCACCGGTGAGCATCTCCTACGCGCCCAGCGTGGAGAGGGAGACCAAGAGGGCACTGAAGGTCCTCTCCTCCGAGCTGGGGCTGGACCTGACCAGGGAGGCCGACGCCAACTTCGCAGCCGCACTGGCGGCCGGAAAGTACGACGCCGGCGTCGGGGTGCGGGTGCGTGTGCTCGGCACTCTGCCGGCTGGGGTGCGTGAGAAGGTCGCTTCCCGTCCGGAGGTGGCGCTGCTCGACGACGCCGTCACCTCCTCCGGCCGCGTGGAGCTGCGGTACTGGGTGAAGGAGCAGTCGGTCTCCATGACGCTGCACCGCTTCGGCAACCCGAGCCGCCGCTTCCACGACCTGGCGGAGGAGCTGAAGAAGTAACAGCGCCCACCTTCCCCGTTCAGTTGGCGCGCAGGTGTCGGAAAGAGCTCGATATCGCCTCTATTCCGACACCTGCGCGACAACCGAACGGCGCTCGATCCCCGAAACTGTGAGCAGCGAGCCGCCCTTACTAACAGTTTTTGAGAAAGTGTCAGTAAAATGCGAGGCGTGCTCACACTTCCAGTTCCTGCCGTCGCTCGCGAGGCGCACCAGTGGCAGGCCGCCGACGACGGCATGACGGGGCGACGGCGTCTGGCCGCTGCCTCCGGGGCCTATGAGTCAACCATCCCGGCACCTCTCGCCGGGCTGAAGCTCTCTCTGCCGCCGGAGCTCGCTGCGGATCTCGACGAAGCCACCGTCGCCCTCAGCAAGTTCGACGACCATGCGCGCAGCACCCTTCCTCCGGCGAGCACCGCCCTGGGGCCGATGAGTTCCATCCTGCTGCGCACAGAATCTGCCTCCTCGTCACAGATCGAGAATCTCACCGCAGGCGCCCGGCAACTCGCCCTGGCAGAACTCGAGCAGAGCCGCAGCGACAACGCCAGGATCGTCGTCGGGAATGTCCACGCGATGGAGGCCGCCCTCCAACTCGCCGACCACCTGAACCAGGACGCCCTGCTGACCATGCAGCGCATCCTGGTTCAGGAACAGCCTCACTCGGAGAACTGTGCTGGGCGCTATCGGAGCGACCTTGTCTGGGTGGGTACCACCGGGGTCTCACCGATCGGGGCGAATCACATCGCCCCACAGGCCGAGCACATCGCTCCTGCTATGGACGATCTCATCCGGTTCATCCATCGCCCCGATATGCCCGTCCTGCTGCAGGCGGCGCTGGCGCACGCGCAGTTCGAGACCATCCATCCCTTCGAAGACGGCAACGGCAGGACCGGACGAGCGCTCATCCACGCGATGCTGAAGAGCAAAGGCCTGGTCACCAGCACCACCGCACCTCTCTCCGCCGGCCTGCTGAAGCAGACGCAGAGCTACTTCGACGCCCTGACCCAGTTCAGAGAGGGCGACGCCGGCCCTCTCGTCTCCTGCTTCATCGATGCGGCACTCTTCGCCGCCGCCTCCGGCACCCAGCTGGTCGATGATCTCAACACCGAACTGGCCCTCTCCTCCGAACAGCTGACTGGGCTGCGCCCCCAGGCCTCGGCTTGGAAGGTCCTCCCCCAGCTGATCGCGCATCCCGTGGTCAACGCGGCATTTCTGCGCCGCCAGCTGCAGTTCAACGAGATGACCGCTCAGCGAGCACTCGCGCAGCTGACCGAACGCGGAGTGCTCGAAGAGCGCTCCGGGCTCAGGAGGAACCGCGTATATCAGCACCCGGGCATCCTCCGCACCCTCGATGCCTACGCCCAACAGCTCAGGCGCCGCTGAGCCGCGCCCTCCTTCTCCGTTCAGGTGGCGCGCAGGTGTCGGAAAGAGCTCGATATCGCCTCTATTCCGACACCTGTGCGACAACCGAACGGCAAAAGGGGCGGCCCCGAGGAATCTCCTCAGGGCCACCCCCCCCCTTTGATCTGCTGAAAGTCGCTTACCGCTTCTTGGCGTTGCGGTAGGCCTCGACGATGTCGCGGTGCAGACGACCACGGCTGGAGACCTGGTAGCCGTTCTTCACGGCCCAGTCGCGGATCTGACGCGCCTCGTTCTGCGGAGACGGCGGCGCGATGGCCCGGCCCTTGCGGATGTACCGCTTGAGGAGATCACGCAGTTCCTTGGCGTTGTCCTCGCTCAGGTCGATTTCGTAGAACCGCGAGTCCAGACCGAATGTCACGGTCTCTTTCGCTTCGCTGCCGTCGAGATCATCGACGAGGACGACTTCTACTTTCTGAGCCATATGCACCTCACTGCTCAGTTGAGAGAATGCTCAGACAAACCGGATCCGGCCGCACTCTCAGAAGGGATATCAGACACAGAAAGTATCCCAAGAATTTTCTTTGCTGGTCAACTTCTCGGCTTTCAGGTTATTTTCAGGTATTGAGCTGAAGAGAATGATGGAAACCAGTGTGATTTCCGCCGCAGGCTCAGCGCCTCTCAGCGGTCCTGGCCCAGCTCCTCGCGCACCTGCGCCTCGGCGCCGCGCTCCTTGCGGTCAGCTCTGAAGATCGAGCGCATCGCCAGCCAGAACAGCAGGCCGACACCGACCGACGGGGCCAGAACTTCGAAATACGTCCAGAAGTTTTCCATTGAATTCCTCGCCTCTATTCAGGCTTATGAGTTGTCCACTTCCGGCTTCAGCAGCGGGAAGAGGATGGTCTCTCGGATTCCTACTCCGGTGAACAGCATGACCAGGCGATCGATTCCCAGGCCCAGGCCGCCCATCGGCGGCGCGCCGTACTCCAGGGCACGCAGGAAGTCCTCGTCGTACTGCATGGCCTCGTCATCGCCCTCAGCGGCCATGCGGGACTGCTCCACCAGGCGCTCACGCTGGACCACCGGGTCCACCAGCTCGGAGAACGCAGTGCCGCGCTCCATGCCGCCGATGATCAGATCCCAGGCCTCGATCACGCCAGGCTTCTCGCGGTGCTCGCGGGCCAGCGGCTGCGCGATCGGCGGGTAGTCGCAGACGAAGGTGGGCTGCATCAGCTGGGGCTCCACGATCTCTCCGAAGAGCTCCACCACCAGCTTCTGGGCGCCCCAGGCCGGATCCACCGTGACCTCGTGCTTCTCGGCGATCCTGCGCAGCACCTCGGCCGAGGTCTCGGGGGTGATCTCCTGGCCCACCGCCTCGGAGAGGCCGGGGTAGACGCTGAGCCACTTCCACTCGCCGTCGAGGTCCACGGTCACCGGCTCGCCGTCGGGACCTGCGACCTCCACCTGGCGTCCGACACCGCAGGCGTCGGCGGCGCTGCGGATCATCTCCTGCATCCGCTCGGCCATGGTGTACATATCCGCCCAGGCCTCGTAGGACTCCAGGGTGGTGAACTCCGGGGAGTGTGTGGAGTCCACGCCCTCGTTGCGGAACACACGGCCGATCTCGTAGACGCGGTCGATCCCACCGACCACTGCGCGCTTCAGGTAGAGCTCGGTGGCGATGCGCAGCGTCATGTCCTGGTCGAAGGCGTTGAGGTGGGTCTCGAAGGGACGCGCCTGTGCGCCGCCGTGGACCAGCTGCAGCATGGGGGTCTCCACCTCCACGTAGTCGTGGGAGTGCAGAGAGTCGCGGATGGAACGGGTGATGGCCGCGCGCTGATAGACCATCTCCCGGGCCTCATCGCGGACGATCAGATCCGCGTAGCGCTGGCGCACGCGGGTCTCCTCGTTCAGCTCGGCGTGCAGCACCGGCAGCGGGCGGATCGCCTTGGAAGCGATCTCGAAGCTGTTGGCCATCACCGAGAGTTCACCGCGGCGGGAGACCACCACCTCACCGGTGACGCGGACGTGGTCGCCCAGGTCCACCAGGGCCTTCCAGCCGGCCAGGGCCTCCTCGCCCACCTCGGCCAGAGAGATCATGGCCTGCAGGCGGGAGCCGGCGCCCTCGGGGCCGCCCTCCTGCAGGGTGGCGAAGCAGAGCTTGCCGGTGTTGCGGATGAACATCACACGCCCGGTGACCGAGACGGTCTCACCGGTGGACTCACCGGCCTCCACCGTGCCGTCGAACCGCTTGCGCACCTCGGCCAGGGATCCGGTGCGCTCCACCTTCACGGGGAAGGGCTGGACGCCGCGGCCCAGCAGACGCTCGCGCTTATCCATGCGGACGGCGCGCTGGTCATTGGTGTTGAGGTCTTTGGCAGTGGTCTCAGCAGTGGTGTTCTCGGCAGTCACGCCCCAATTGTCCCCTATGGGCGCATAGGGTGCCACTTCACGGAACGGGCATCGGCTCCCGGTGCTCGTCCTCGGTCCCGCGGCCTTCTGTCCGACGGACGGATCCGCCTGATTCCGCGGCATTGGAGGGCGCCACGGCCAGGATCACCAGCACGGCGGCGATGACGGTCAGTCCGGCCCAGCCCAAACCGGAGAGCTGCTCGCCCACGATGATCACCGCCAGCAGCGCCGCCACCGCCGGCTCGGTCAGGGTCACCGTGGTGGCGGTGCTCGCCGGCACCCGGGTCAGGCCGAAGCCGAAGAGCAGGTACCCCAGGAACATGGGCACCAGCGCCATATAGGCCGCCACGGCGAAGGCCTCCGGCCCGGCGATCAGCGGCGCTCCGGTGATCACCAGCACCGGCATCAGCAGCAGACCCCCGACGCCGAACACCGCCCCCATCGAGGCGGCTCGGCCCGCGCCCTCCTCCATCAGCCGGTGCACCGCCCAGGAGAAGGTGGCGTAGGTGGCACCGGCCACCAGCCCGGCGGCGATGCCGCCCACCGTCTCCGCAGTGGAGGAGGCGGGCTCGTTCATCTTGGCCAGGCAGAGCATCGTGCTGCCGGTGATCCCCAGGCCGGCGGCCAGCATCCACCAGCGGCTCAGCGGCTTGCCGTCCACCAGGCGCTCCAGCATCCCGGAGGCCAGCGGCGCCGAGGCCAGGGAGACCACCGAGCCGATGGCCACCCCGGCGTAGTGCATGGAGCTGTAGAAGGCCAGTGGGTAGATCATCACAGCCAGCCCGCCCAGGACCAGCAGCCCCCAGTGGGCGCGCAGCCGGTGGCGGGCGGACCGCAGCGCGGGCAGTGCGATGAGCGCCTGCAGCAGCCCGCCGATCCCCAGCGCGGCTGAACCGATGGCGAAGGGGCCGGCGTCGGGAGCGAAGGTGGCGGCGGTGCCGGTGGTGCCCCACAGGACCGAGGTGAGGGTGATCGCCCCGATCCCGAGGCCGCGTCCACTCGCCTGCTCGCGCCCCTGGCCGCTCCGCTGCCGACTCCCCTGGGCCGTGGTCATCAGCTCACCTGCCTCCTCGGCTCTGCCGGCGCGGAATCACCAGATGGTGACGCGCTCATCGGGTGCCAGGTACATGGCGTCGCCCTCTGCCGTACCGAAGGCCTCGTGGAAGGCGTCCAGGTTCTTCACGATCTGGTTGGCGCGGAACTCGGCCGGCGAATGCGGGTCGATGCTCAGCAGCGTGATGGCCCGCTCCGGGCGGGTCACATGCCGCCAGGCCTGGGCCCAGGCGAAGAAGAACCGTGCGTCCTCGCTGTACCCGTCGATCTCCTGAGGCTCCACGCCCTGCTGCTCGCGCCACAGGGCCAGGGCCTGATGCGCGATGCCCAGGCCGCCGAGGTCGCCGATGTTCTCGCCCAAGGTCAGCTCTCCGTTGACCGTGTGGTCGCCCTCGTGGTCCTCCAGAGCGGAGGGGATCAGCGAGTCGAACTGGTCCACCAGCTTCTTGGTCCGCTGCTCGAAGGCCTCACGGTCCTGGTGGGTCCACCAGTCGGTGAGCGAGCCGTCGGCACCGTAGCGGGATCCCTGATCATCGAAGCCGTGGCCGATCTCGTGACCGATCACTGCGCCGATGGCGCCGAAGTTCTGCGCCATGTCCCGCTCCACGGAGAAGAAGGGCGGCTGCAGGATGGCCGCCGGGAAGCAGATCACGTTCTCCAGCGGGTGGTAGTAGGCGTTCACCGTCTGCGGGGTCATATGCCACTCGTCCGGATCCGGACCGTCGTCGAGCTTCTTCACGTCCCGCTCCCACTCGAACTGAGCGGCCCGGGCCACGTTCCCGACGACGTCGTCGCGGCTGACCTCCACGCTGCTGTAGTCGATCCAGCGCGCCGGATACCCCACCAGCGGTCGGAAGGCCTCCAGCTTCTCCAGGGCCTTGCGCCGGGTCTCCTCCCCCATCCAGTCCAGCGTGGAGATGGAGTGTCGGTAGGCATCCAACAGGGCCTCGATCAGCTCGTCCATGGCCTGGCGGGCCTCCGGCGGGTAGTGCCGGGAGACGTAGATCTGGGCGACGTCCTCGCCCAGATGGCCGTTGACCATGGCCACGCCGCGCTTCCAGCGCTCCTTGAGCTCCGGGACGCCGTTGAGGGTCTTGGAGTAGAAGCCGAAGTGCTCCTGGACCATCTCTTCGTGCAGCAGCGGGGCGGCCCAGCGCAGCACTTGGATGCGCAGCCAGTGCTTCCAGGTCTCCAGGCTGATGCTGGTCAGCGCGGCCTGCATGCCGGGCAGGACATCGGGCTGGGTCAGCACGATCTCCCGCGTCTGGGACTCGGTCAGGCCCCAGCCGGCGAAGGCCTCAGTGACCAGCGGCATGAGCTCGATGACCTCGTCGCGGGTCTTCAGGTTGTAGCGCTTCTGGGCGTCGCGGGTGGTGACCACATCCCAGTGGTGGGAGGCGATGGTCTTCTCCAGCCCGAGGACGTCGGCGGCGGCCTCCTCGGCGGTACGGGCCTCCATGCCGCCCAGGATCAGGAAGCGGGCCAGGTGCTTCTGGTACTCCTCGCGGATCTCCGCGTAGGCGTCCTCGCGATAGTAGGACTCATCGGGCAGACCGATGCCGTCCTGGATGATGTGCCAGAGCTCGCGCTCCGGGTTGCCGGCGTCGCGCAGGGATCCGGCGGCCACGATGCCATCCATCCCAAAGCGCTGCCAGGAGGCGGAGAGCCGCACCAGCTCCTGAGCGGAGCTGACGGCGTCGACGTCGTCGAGGAAGCTCTGGACGGGAGCGAACTTCTGCTCCTCGGCCCGCTCGGCGTCCATGAAGGAGGCGAAGAATCCGCCCACCCGCGCTGCGACCTCGGCAAACTCGGTGCCCTCGAAGGCACCGGAGGCGGCCTCCTCCAGGATGGCACGGACATCAGCCTCAGCCTTGTCCCGCAGCTCGAAGAAGGAACCGTAGGAGTCCTGGTCGGAGGGGATCTCCGCCGTCTTCAGCCAGGCGCCGTTGACGTGCTTCTGGAAATCCTCCTGCGGCCGGATGGAGTCATCGATGTAGGGGAAGGAGGAGGTCTCAGTGGTCATCTCTCCAACCTACACCCGCACGGATCACCGCAGGCCTACACCTGGGATCCGGCGTCCGATCCGAGCTCCACATTGTCGATCAGCCGGACCGGCCCCACGCGGGCTGCGATCAGTGCCAGGGCACGGTCCTGCAGCACCTCATCCTCGGTGAGGCGGACTTCGCTGCCGGCGGCCTGCTCCTCTCCGGGCTCGATCTCCAGCAGCGTGGTGGGGTCGACCACCACCAGATAGTCCAGGTCCACCCCGTCAGCCATATCCAGCTGGGCGACGACGCCGTCCACCTCCAGCGGCTGCCCCTGGGCCGCCCGGTCACGCAGCTGGAACAGGGCCGCTGAGAGGGCGAGGGCCTCCTGGCGCTCCTGCTCGGAGAGCCGCTGGTTGCGGCTGGACTGGGCCAGGCCTGAATGCTCCCGGATGATGGGAAGGCTGCGGATCTCCACGGGGTGGTTCAGATCGGCGACCATCCGCCGGATCACGGCCAGCTGTTCGGCGTCCTTCTCCCCGAACCAGGCCTGGATGCGGGCCGGAGCCTGCGGGGTGACGATGTTGAAGAGCTTATTGACCACGGTGACCACGCCGTCGAAGTGGCCCGGACGGGAAGCGCCCTCCCAACGGCGGCCGAGCTCTCCGGCGTCCACCCGCACCAGGGGCCCCTCAGGGTAGCCGGGGTACATCTCCTGCACCTCGGGGGCGAAGACCAGGTCCACGCCGTGGGCCTGGAGCAGCTCCACATCGGCCTGGAGCTGGCGCGGATAGACGCGGTGGTCGGCGTCGTCGTCGAACTGCAGCGGGTTCACAAAGATGGAGGCGACCACCACATCTGCCTCGGCGCGGGCGGCGTCGATGAGGCAGCTGTGGCCGCTGTGCAGGGCACCCATGGTGGGGACGAAGCCCAGCGTAGGGACAGTTCCTGCGGGAAGCTCCCGGGCGGTCTGGCGCAGGGACTCGACGACGGCGGCGCGCAGCTCAGCGGCCGTGCGCATCACGCGGATCTCAGTCACGGACCCAGTGTAAGCGGCGGGTGTGGGTCTCAGGCCTCACGTGCGCTGTGGACGGCGAAGCCCTCCCCTTCGAGGCTCTCCTCCACGTCATCCGGATCCTGGCCCTCCTCCACGGAGACGATGATCCGGCTGTACTGGCCGTCGGGGACCTGCCCGGCGTCCTCCATGAGGCTCCACAGCGTCTCAGAGTCCATATAGGCCGGCTGCGGGCCGTCGGATCCGGGATCCTCGTTGTCGATGGTGGCGACCACCTCGAGCTCGAGCTCCTCAGGCTCGCCCTCCTGCGGTCCGGTGACCTCGGTATAGGTGAAGGCCACCGTCTCCCCGACGAGACCCTCCAGGCTGCCGCCTTCGACCTCATGAGGCACCACGGCCTGGTCAGGCTCCAGCCCGCCGTCCGGGATGCTGCCGCTGACCACCTCCGGTGTGCGGCCGGGGATCAGCGGAGTCGCGGCGATGCCGCCCGGGTTGGTCTCGGCGTCGGGCCACTGATCCTGCGGCACCTCAAGGAAGGCCTGGAACCAGGGATCGGCCCGGTCCACACCCTCAGTGCCGCGGATGGCCTCCAGCGCCTGTGAGTCCAGAGGATCTGGACTCTCCGCCTGCGGGTCGGGCGAGACGTCAAGAAGATCTGTGGAGGAATCCTCGGCAGAGCACCCGACGACGCCGGCCACGGCCAGCAGCGCTGCGAACAGTGCCACAGCGCGGCGGGCAGAGCCGGGCCGCGAGAAGCGGAGTGCTGAAGCACGAGCCTCGACTCGGGGCGCGGCAGTCATGTCCTGCATCGTCTTCCCTTCTGCGCTGTGGCTGACCCGACCACCCTATGGTCCAGGCCAGCACCCGGAAAACTCCCTGCGGAGGCGGCGCGCCCGCAAACCGGACCGCCACCAGCTCTCAGCCCGCCACCAGCCAGCCCGCCACCCAGCCAGCTCAGCCCAGCAGGTCCAGCAGTTCGGCGGCCTGGGCCTCGGTGATGATGCCGCGGTCCACGGCGCGCTGGGCGGTGGCCCGGGCCATGGCCAGGTAGGCGGTGCGGATATCGGCAGGAAGCTCAGCAGCGGAGGCGCTCTCCGTCCCCTCCGAGAGCAGCTCCACATGGTGCCGCACCGTGTTGATGTCCCCGCGGGCGATGGGCCCGGTCAACGCGCCCTCCCCGGAGGCCAGCGCATTGTCCAGGGAGGCATGCATGAGCGGGCGCAGCACGTGGTCGGGCTGCTCCACGCCGATCCGGCTGAGCATCTCCGCGGCCTGCCCGGTGATGGTGTTCAGGTGGTTGGAGGCATGAGCCAGGGCCGCGTGATAGGTGCCGCGATCCTGCTCGGCCACCACCACCGGCTCGGCGCCCATCTCCACCACCAGCGCCTGAGCGATGGGCAGCACCGGCGCCGGCGCGGTGACTGCGAAGGCGCAGGCGTTGAGTCGCTGCAGATCCATGGACATGCCGGTGAAGGTCATCGCCGGGTGGATGGCCAGCCCGATGGCCCCAGCCTGCTGAGCCGGACCCAGCACTCCGGTGCCATAGCGCCCGGAGGTGTGGACGATCAGCTGCCCGGCTTGGATATGTCCGGCCTCGGCGATCCCGGAGACCACCTCGGGCAGGACGTCGTCGGGCACGGCCAGCAGCACCAGTTCGGCCCGGCGCAGGATCTCGGGGATCTCCAGGACGGGGACGTCCGGCAGCAGGGACTCGGCCCGGCTGCGCGAATCCTCAGAGACGGCGTGGGCGCCCACCACAGAGTGTCCGGCGGCGCGCAGCGCGGCACCGAGCACCGCGCCCACCTTCCCGGTGGAGATCACCCCGACGCCGAGCCGCCCGTCCCGCTGGGAGGGATCCTGCTCGGCCGCATAGGGGTCGATGGGCTGCTGGGTCACCGCCGCCTCCTTCAGATCAGTTGCGTGGGCAGTGTGAGGCGCTCTGGGCCGGCGTCAGGCGCTTCAGAACGCCGCACAGTGCCACACAAGTGTAGAGGTGCGGACCCCGACGCCGGCAGCGGCTCAGGCGTGGCCGGCGTCGACGGCCTCCTCCACCTTCTTCTCGAACTCGCGCAGCTCCTCCGGCAGCATCCACTGGTTGCGGTCGCTGTAGCGCCGCGCCACGGCGGCGTAGGCCGACTCCTGCTCGAAGAGCTCCTTGACGGCGTCCACCTCCTGATTGGCGGTGATCGCGAGGATCGGGCCGCCAGGCAGGTGCACCCGCAGATTCGCCAGCCCGAACTTCCGCTTGATCGGCCCCTGGGTGATCCCCAGCGACTGGATCCGCTCATGCGGGACCATGCTGAGGATCCGCAGGGCCACGCCGTCACGGATCATCAGGGCGGTGGGCGTGGCACAGAACCCACGACGACGCCGCACCAGGGGGTCGAAGATCCAGGCCCGACGCGGCACCTCGGTGAAGCCGCCGCGGGTCCCCCAGCCTCTCACGCCCTCGCGGAAGAGGGCCTCCGGGTTCTCCACCTGCAGGTCCGGGAACATCTCGGCCGCCACGGCCATGACATCCTCGAACCGCCCCACCGGCAGCAGCGTGTTCCGCTGCCCGGCAGTGCCGTAGCCGGCCACGCTCACGACCATCCGGTACCAGCCGAAGGGCTTCCACAGCACAGTCTGTTGGATCTGGATGGCCTGCACACGCCCCGGCGGGACAGTCTGCGTAGTGGTCTCCAGCAGGCCGTACTTCAGCCGCAGGCCGGCCTCAGTCATCGTGGCGGTGAAGCCGTAGCCCTTGCTGAAGCCCTGGTAGTAGACCGCCAGCAGACCGATCAGCGCCGGCAGCAGCGTAGGCGCCACGCTGATCAGCTCCCCCACACTGAAGTCCTCCCGCAGCTCGGCCAGGGCGGCCCCGATGCCGCCGTCTGTGGTCACCACGAGCGCGATCGCCCCTCCGGTGAAGGAGAGCGCGACCACCAGCAGCAGCAACAGTGTCCCCACCCCCATCAGCACCGAGCCGATCAGGCGCCCGGTGGGGACCCGGGTGATCTGCCGGTCAGGGGTGTGGTGGGCGGCGGGGGCAGGCCCTGCGGGAGGGTGCTCGGTGGGCTGCTGCCCGGCAGCACCTTCGACCGCGCCCTGCGGCTCGGCCTCGGGGCGGTCGCTGCCGGGCGCGTCACCGGGGGCGGGCTCGGCCCCCTCAGCAGGAGGCGCGGCGTCGGCGTCGGGACGCCGTGTGCGCTGGGCCAGCTCCTCCCTGCCGGAGGCGCGGTCCATGATCTCGGCGCGCAGCTCCTCGGCCTCGGACTTCCTCAGGAAGGCCAGTGTGGCCGCGGTGCCGTCGCCCTCGGCCACCTCGAACTTCAGCTCGGCCAGTCGGGTGAGCCGTGCGGCCAGGGGCTGCCGCAGGTCAACGGCCTGGACCCTGTCGATCCGGGCCTGGCGGTGCTGGCGCACGAAGATCCCGGACTTCACCATCACGTGGTCGGCGGTGACCTTATAGCGGGTGAACCACCAGGAGAGCACGAAGCCCACAAAGATGCAGAGGATGAGCAGCAGGGCGCCGCCGGAGCCGAAGACGTAGGGCAGCGGATTCCGCTCCACACTGGCCACCAGCTCGCCGGAGCGCCACAGGTCCCAAAGGTCCCGCCACATCTGCCAGTTGTAGCCGAAGACGATCACCGGCACGGCGGCCACCGTCACCCAGCCGCGCACGAAGGGGCTCAGCGGGTGGACACGGGTCCAGGTCTCGTCGAACCAGGGCTCACCAGCGCCGGCGCCGTCCTCGATCGGCTCCTCCGGCGCACTCTCCTCCGGCCGGGCCTCCTCAGCCTCGACCGGCTCCTCAGCGCGGCCCTCAGCCTCGGTCTGCTCCCACTCGTTCTGCGGATCGGTCATACCGGGCCTCACAGACCGGCCAGGCGGGCCTGGCCTCGGACGGAGAGCTCTTCACGCAGACGGGCGCCCTCCTTGCGGACCACTCCGGGGATGGAGGCGTCGGTGGCTGAGGATGCCGTCTTCAGCTGCACCGTGCACAGCCCGAACTTCCGCATCAGCGGACCCGCCTGGATGTCCACGTACTGCAGGCGGCCGTAGGGCACGGCCTCCAGCTTCTGGAAGAGGATGCCGCGGCGGATCAGCAGGTCATCCTCACGCTCGTGATAGCCGATGGCGCGGGCCTGCCGGGGGATCAGCGCGATGTCCACGGCCGCCCAGATCACCAGGACCACGCCCACCGGGATGCTCAGCCAGAGCGGGATCCCTCCGATGATGTCCAGCGCGTCGAGCACCAGCGGGGTGCCCACTGCGGCGAAGACCGCCAGCCATCCGAGCACGCCGCTGATGAACCCGACTGGGATGTACTTCTCGTCCACCCGGGTCCACTCGACCCCTGCCGGGTCGATGGGCTCATTGGCTGCCTCAGGTCGCTCCGCGGGCATACCCCTCCTCTGGTCTCTGCGCGGGCGGTCCGCCCTCGCCGTAGCTGTATCCGTCTCCGGGGCCGGCAGATCCGCCCTCATCCGGTGGGATGCGGCAGAGCTGCTCGACCACAAACCCAATGATGACCCAGATCAGTCCGCCGATGATCATCATCAGGGATGAACCTGCATTGGGGGCGCTCAGCCCTGCGGCGGGTCCCAGGTCCACCAGGACTCCGGCGTGCCAGCCGGCGATCAGCGCCCCGGCGTATCCGCAGGCCTGCGCGGCGGCCACCACACGCACGGCCTGCAGCGGGTGCAGTCGGCGCGGCTTGGCAGGTCCCGACGCCGGCTGCTCACCTGATCCGCGCAGACCCTGCTCCCGCAGGCGCCGCTGCTCGTCCCGACGACGCCGGGCCTGGGTGATGTGCCGCTGGTCCCGCCACACCAGCAGGCCCAGGAGCAGCACCACTGCCCCGATCCCCGCCAGCGTGACGGCCGAGGACATGGGCAGCACCGGGGAGCCGTAGCCCTGGGAGAGCATGAACACTGTGGCGCAGAGGCCCAGCAGCGCGGCTGAGGCGCTGATCATCAGGAGCCATCCCGGCCGCAGTCGGTTCATAGCTGGGTGACGTCTCCGGCGTCATCGGCCTGCTCGGCAAGCTCACGCACCGGGGTGCCCTCCAGCAGCGCCACCGGGTCCATCCAGGACCAGGGCAGCAGCACGAAGCCCCGTTGGGCGGCGCGCGGATGCGGGACGGTCAGTCGGGGGGAGGTGATCTCGGCCACGGCGTAGGTGATGATGTCCAGGTCGAGCGTGCGGGGACCCCAGCGCTGCTCGCCGGCCTCCTCGCCGCGGGCGCGGTGGTGGTCGGCCTCGATCTGCTGAAGCAGGTCCAGCAGGGCGTGCGGGGAACGCGTGGTCTCCACCTCGAGGACCTGGTTCAGGTAGTCGGGCTGACCCTCTGGCCCACCCACCGGCTTGGTCTGGGCCACCGGGGAGGAGTTGACCACCTCGACGCCGTCGGCCTCGCCCAGGGAGCGCACGGCGGAGGCGAGCAGCTCGGCGGGGGCGCCGAGGGCGGCGTCGGGAAGGTTGGATCCCAGCGCGATGACCGCGCGGACCGGGAAGTCCGCGGGCAGCTCAGGGTCACGGGTGCCCTGGGGCAGCTCCAGCTGGGTGCCGGCCGGGACCCAGACGGTCTCGTGGCCGGCGCGGTCGCCCCCCTCCTCGTCGTAGACGGTGGCCAGATCAGCCAGGGAGACGCGGCGGTAGGGGCCCACCTGGTCGGCCTCGGCCTCAGCGGCGGGCGCTGCGGCCTCGCCCTCAGCGCTGCGGGTGCGTTCCACGGTGACCGAGACGTCGGTGAAACTCTGCTCCAACGGAGCCTGGGGCTTGTGCACGGTGATCTCCACGCCCTCGATCCGGGCGTCGAGGAGCAGGATGCGCTGAGCGATGCTCTCGGCCAGGCCTTCGATGAGTTCGAAGGGACGGCCGGTGACGGAGTCTTCGATGAGCTCGGCGACGCCGGCGTAGGAGACCGTGTCCTCCAGGTTGTCGCTGCGTCCGGCCGCCTGCAGATCCAAGGAGAGGACTGCGTCCACGCGGAAGGGCTGCCCCTGTGACTTCTCGAAGTCGAGGACGCCGTGGAAGCCCTCTGCTGTGATGCCTGTCAGCCGGACGGTATCGCTCATAGTCCAACTCTCTCAGACTCTTCGGCCCCTTGTTCAGGGATTCTGATGCTTCTCCCCCCGAAATCTCCAGTCTCGCCGGAACCACCGGGTGATGCGAACGATTCTGACTCCAGAATGCACCATTGGAGCTGAGCGTGCCGAGCCGTACAGTGCCGGTATGGGCCACGGACACTCACATGCACACCACGACGCCGGCTCCGGCCACCGCGGACGGCTGGCGATCGCGTGCGCGATCACCGTGGGGATCGTGGCAGCCCAGGCCCTCGGAGCCTGGATGACCGGGTCCTTGGCCCTGCTGACCGATGCGGTGCATTCGCTGACCGACAGCATCGGGCTGATCGTAGCGCTGATCGCGGCCAGCCTGATGTTCCGGGCTGCGACGCCGCAGCGCACCTGGGGCTTCCGTCGGGTGGAGATCCTGGCCGGGTTCGGTCAGGCCGCACTGCTGCTGGGCATCGGCGTCTATGCGGCGGTGGAGGGCATCGGTCGGTTGGGCGCTCCCCCGCAGATCCCGCATGTGGAGCTGCTGATCTTCGGCGCCATCGGCCTGGCCGGCAACATCGCCTCGCTGACGGTGCTGGCCTCGGGCCGGCGGGCGAACTTCAATATGCGCGCTGCCTTCCTGGAGGTCCTGGCTGACGCACTGGGCTCGCTGGGCGTGATGGCCGCTGCCGTGGTGATCTGGCTGACCGGCTGGCAGCAGGCCGATGCCGTGGCGGGTCTGCTGATCGCCGCGCTGATCATCCCGCGGGCGCTGGTGCTGCTGCGCGAGACCGCCCGGATCCTGCTGGAGTTCGCCCCGCGTGGGCTGGACCTGGAGGAGGTCCGCCAGCACATGCTGGAGCTGGAGCATGTCCAGGAGGTTCATGATCTGCATGCCTCCACAGTGGCCACGGGGCTGCCGGTGCTCTCGGCTCATGTGGTGGTGGACGACTCCTGCTTCCGCGAGGGCTGCGTCCCGGAGATCCTGACCCAGCTGAAGGACTGTGTGGCGGAGCATTTCGAGGTGGCCGTGGAACATTCGACCTTTCAGCTGGAGACCGGCTCCATCGCTGAGAAGGAGACCCACGCTCACTTCTGAGGAGCTCCGCTTCAGGCGGTTCGAGCTGGAGGGGGCGGGTCAGACCCCAGTCCGCGCTAATGGCCGGTGCAGATCCGGTGGGTGACGGCGACGGCGTCGGCGCTGGGCCGCACGGCATGGACCCGAACCGCCCAGGCGCCGTGCTGGGCGGCCTGCCCGGAGAGCACCGCGGTGGCGGTGTCGCGCTCCTCGGCGGGGCGCGGTCTGCCCTCCGCGTCAGTGAGCAGTGTCTTCAAGAAGCCCTTCCGGGAGGCTCCGAAGAGCATCCGGTGCCGGACCCCGTCATGCTCCAGCTCGGTGAAGCGGCCCAGGTTTCGGATGAGCTCCCAGTTCTGCTCATGGGTCTTGGCGAAGCCGATCCCCGGATCCAGGATGATCTGTTCAGGCTCGACGCCGGCATCGACGTACCAGCCGCGGATCTGGAGCAGCTCGTCGATCACCTCGTCGACGACGTCGTCGTAGTCAGTCTTGGACTGCATGGTCTGGGCGTCGCCGCGATTGTGCGTGATGATGATCGGGCAGCCGGCCTGGACGATGACCTGGGGCATCTGCTCGTCGGTGAGCAGTCCGGAGACATCGTTGATGATCAGCTCGGAGGCCCGGTCCCCGGCCAGCTGCAGGGCGGCCCAGGCCGTGGCGGCGTGACGGGTGTCCAGGGAGACCGGGAGGCCGCGGGCCAGAAACAGCTCCTCCAGCACCGGCAGGATCCGGCGCTGTTCCTCCTCAGGGCTGACCGGGTCCGCGCCCGGGCGGGTGGACTCCCCACCGATGTCGAGCAGGTCAGCGCCCTCAGTGAGCATGCGATCGGCCTGGGCCAGGGCGGTCTCGGTGCTGCTGTGGCGCCCGCCGTCGGAGAAGGAGTCCGGGGTGAGGTTGAGGATCCCCATGATGAGGGTCCGCTGCGGAGGGGGCATCGGGGTTGTGGTCATCTCTGCTCGAGGTTCTCCAGGGCCTCACTTGTGGAGGATGAGGCTCATCGCCTCGGAGCGGGTGGCGGAGTCGCGGAGCTGGCCGCGCACGGCGGAGGTGATGGTCTTGGCACCGGGTTTGGAGACCCCACGCATGGACATGCACAGGTGCTCGCCCTCGATGACCACGATGGCGCCCTGGGGCTCCAGGTGCTCCACCAGGGCGTCGACCACCTGGGTGGTCAGCTGCTCTTGGATCTGCGGGCGTTTGGCGAAGATGTCCACCAGCCGGGCGAGCTTGGACAGGCCGGTGACCTTGCCCTCCGGGGAGGGGATGTAGCCGATGTGGGCGTGGCCGTAGAAGGGAACCAGGTGGTGCTCACACATGGAGTAGAAGGGAACGTCCCGGACCAGGACGAGCTCCTCATGTCCGATGTCGAAGGTGGTGCCCAGCAGTTCGGCGGGGTCCTGGGTCAGGCCTTTGAAGGATTCCTCGTAGGCGCGGGCCACCCGGGCGGGGGTGTCCTTCAGGCCCTCGCGGTCCGGGTCCTCGCCCACGGCGAGCAGGATCTCGCGGACGGCGGCCTCGATGCGTGGGAGGTCCACTCCGCCGTGGCGGGGCGTCTCATCCTCCAGCGTGAACTCAGACATCTGAGTCCTCCTCCTGCTGATCCTGCGGCTCGTCCCGCTGTGCGAGCACCTGCGGCTGCTCGGGCTCGTCCCGCTCGTCCTCCGGGACGACCTCAGAGGTGACGGTAATGGGGCGGTCCGGGGACGATTCCCAGACCTGGCGGACCGGGCGCTTCGTCACGTCCTCGAAGATCTCGGCCACCTCATGGGCGTTGAGAGTCTCCACACGCAGCAGCTCCTCGGCCAGGCGGTCCAGGATGTGGCGGTTCTCGTAGAGAGCCCAATAGGCCTCATCGTGGGCCTCCTCGATGATGGCGCGCACCTCGGCGTCCACCACAGCGGCCAGGTCCTCGGAGTATTCTCTGCCGGAGGCCATCTCCTTGCCCAGGAAGGGGCTGGTGTCCCCGGAGCCCAGCTTCACGGAGCCGACCTTGGCGGACATGCCGTATTCGGTCACCATCTTCCGGGCGGTGTCAGTTGCCTTCTGGATGTCGTTGGCGGCACCTGTGGAGGGGTCGTGGAAGATCAGCTCCTCGGCCACGCGCCCGCCCATGGCGTAGGCGATCTGGTCCAGCAGCTCATTGCGGGTGGTGGAGTATTTGTCGTCCTCGGGGATGACCATCGTGTAGCCCAGGGCACCACCGCGGGGGAGAATGGTGATCTTGGTGACCGGGGCAGAGTAGTTCAGCGCCGCAGCCACCAGGGCGTGGCCGCCCTCGTGGTAGGCGGTCACCCTCCGCTCATGCTCCTTCATCAGGCGGGTGCGTTTCTGCGGGCCGGCCATGACGCGGTCGATGGCCTCATCGATGGCGCGGTCATCGACCAAGTCCGCATTGGAGCGAGCGGTCAGCAGCGCGGCCTCGTTGAGGACGTTTGCCAGGTCAGCACCGGTGTAGCCCGGGGTCTTGCGGGCCACAGCTGCCAGGTCCACTTCCTCCACGAGCGGCTTGCCCTTGGAATGGACCTCCAGGATGGCCCTGCGGCCGGCGAAATCGGGCGCCTCCACGGGGATCTGCCGGTCGAAACGGCCCGGGCGCAGCAGTGCGGGGTCCAGGACGTCGGGCCGGTTGGTGGCGGCGATGACGATGATGTTGGCGTTCGCCTCAAAGCCGTCCATCTCCACCAGCAGCTGGTTCAGCGTCTGCTCGCGCTCATCGTTGCCACCGCCCACGCCGGCGCCGCGCTGGCGGCCTACGGCGTCGATCTCATCGACGAAGATGATGGCCGGGGAGTTCTCCTTGGCCTGTTTGAACAGGTCGCGGACGCGGGAGGCGCCGACGCCGACGAACATCTCTACGAAGTCAGAGCCGGAGATGGAGTAGAAGGCGCCGCCGGCCTCACCGGCCACAGCCTTGGCCAGCAGGGTCTTACCGGTGCCGGGCGGGCCATAGAGCAGCACACCCTTGGGGATCTTGGCTCCCAGGCGCTGGAACTTCTCGGCCTCGGCCAGGAACTCCTTGATCTCGTGGAGCTCCTCCACCGCCTCCTCAGCGCCGGCGACGTCGGAGAAGTTCACCTCCGGCATGTCCTTGTCGAACTGTTTGGCCTTGGACTTGCCGAACTGCATCATCCGGCCGCCGCCGCCCGACATGCGGGTGAGCAGCCAGATGAACAGCAGCGCGATGATCAGGAAGGGGATCATGAACCCGAGCATGGAGAGCAGCCAGTTCGACTGCTCCGGCTCATCGGTGTATCCCTCAAGATCGGCCTCAGCGATGGCGTCCGCCACCGTCTCAGCGCGCGCCTGGGAGAAGTAGAAGTGGACGAGATCGCCCAGATCGTCGCCATCCTGCTCGTAGGCCTCCTCGAGCTGCAGCTCGACGCGGTGGTCGCCGTCGTCGATCTGCGCCTCAGTGACCTGGCCGTCCTGGATCAGCTCCATGCCGACGTTGGTGTCCACACGCTCGCCGCCGCTGCCGGTGTTGAACAGCAGAGGCACCACGAGCATGAGCCCGGCCACCGCCAGGATGATCCAGAAGAACGGACCGGTGAAGATCTTCTTGAAGTTCATGCAGCTCCGTCATACGCGCTGAGGAAAAGTCTGACTCATACGGTACTGGACGCCGCTGACATGGGTGGGTGCCAGGGCGTAAAGTTCGCGCCTGGCAGAGCGGCGGTGCAGGTGGGGGCGAGGCCCAGACGCAGAAATGCCGCGAGCTTTCGGCATTGCCGCGAGATATAACTCGCGGCGTTGCAGAAAGCTCACGGCAATTGCGCTCCAGCAGGGCTCACACGATCAGCTCGTCCCGCCGGGGATCACTCGTAGATATGCGGAGCCAGAATCCCGATGACGTCCAGGTTCCGGTACTGCTCCGCGAAGTCCAGGCCGTAGCCGACCACGAACTTGTTGGGGATGTCCATGCCGACGTACTTCACGTCGATGTCCACCTTCACGGCGTCAGGCTTGCGCAGCAGAGTGCAGATCTCCACCGAGGCCGGGCCGCGCGACTCCAGGTTGGACTTCAGCCAGGACAGGGTCAGGCCGGAATCGATGATGTCCTCCACGATGAGCACGTGGCGGTTCATCAGGTCGGCGTCGAGGTCCTTCAGGATGCGGACCACGCCGGAGGACTTGGTGCCGGAGCCGTAGGAGGAGACCGCCATCCAGTCCATGGTCACGTGGGACTTCAGCGCTCGGGACAGATCGGCCATGACCATGACCGCGCCCTTGAGCACTCCTACCAGCAGGACGTCCTTGCCTTCGTAGTCCCGGTCGATCTGAGCTGCGAGCTCTCTGATCTTCTCGTCGATCTCTTCCTTGGTGTAGAGGACTTCGGTGAGATCGTCTTTGACGTCCTGGGCATCCATGAGTGCTGAGCTGCTCCTCGATATGGCGGTAGTTCTGCAGGATTCCGCCCCTAGCGGCGGGGTCCGAGGACAAGTTTTCCATAATCCGACGTATCTCGCGTGCCTCGTTCGGCCCTGACATGACCCTCCAGCTCCACCGGACCGGCCGAACCCTGCCGAACCAGCAGCTGTTCCACCGCCGCGATCCGCTCGCTGGACGGGTTGGACCCCCCGACGGCGACCACAGCCAAGGCGATCACCCGACGCCGGATGGCAGGCGACTCCGCAACGAGTCGTTCCAGGTCAAGCCGCAGGTCGCCCTGCTCATCAGGGTCCTCCAGCAGCCGTGCGAAGGCCTCCTTGGCCTGGGCCTCCAGATAGGCCGCATCCTCTGCAGCGATCTGCGCGGTCCGCGCCAGCGACTCTCGGATGGACCCGCTGAGCCGCTGCTCCAGAGTGGGGAGGATCTCGGTGCGGATCCGCGATCTCAGGTACTTGGGATCGGCATTGGCCGGGTCCTCCCACCAGCTCAGACCCTCATGGGTGCAGACGGCCTCCGTCTCCTTGCGGCTGAGCCCCAGCAGCGGACGCAGGAAGGGGCCGCGCCGGGCCGGGATCCCCGCCAACGAGCGAGTCCCGGATCCCCGGGCCAGCCCCAGCAGCACCTGTTCGGCTTGGTCATCCCGGGTGTGGGCCAGCAGGATGTGGGCCGCCCCGGTCTCGGCGAGCGCCTGCCCGAACGCCCGGTAGCGTGCGCTGCGCGCCGCCGCCTCCGGCCCGTCGGGGCTGGAGGGATCGACGTCGGCGGCCAGGGTGAGCACTGGGTCCAGCCCCAGATCGCGCAGCTGAGCGGCCGCCTTCGCAGTGATCTCCGCACTGTCAGGGTGCAGCTGATGATCCACCACGACGCCGCCCACACGCGCCTGACCGCGCCGGACGTGATGTGCAGCCGCTGCGACCAGCGCCAGCGAGTCTGCACCTCCGGAGCAGGCGATGAGGGCCAGCTTCTCGGCCTCGAGCACCCCGCCCACAGCGGCGCGTGCACGGTTCACGGCCTCGGGAAGCTTAGGCATGCTCGGGCAGGACCCGCTGGATCCAGGCGTCGGGGTCATGCAGCTCATCCTCCGTGGGGAGGTGCTCGGGCTTCTCCCAGATGCGGTTGAACTGCTCCATGCCCACGGCCTCGACGATGTGGCCCACGAACTTCTGGCCGTCACGGTACTGGGCGGCCTTCACATCGAGCTGAAGCAGCTTGCGGATGAAGTTCTCCAACGGGCCGCGGTTGCGTCCGCGCTCTTCGAACCGGCGGCGAATGGTCTTCACTGTGGGCACGATGGTGTGGTCCACCGCGTCCATGACCACATTGGCATGACCTTCCAGCAGGGACATCACCGCAGTCAGATGCGACATCGTGGCCCGGTCCTCCGGGCTCTGGATGGCCGCGAGCAGGCGGTTCCGCGGGGATCCTGAGGGAGCCGGTCCGGAGGAGGCGGGGAGATCACCGTCGGGCTCAGTGCCCTGCCCTGTGTCCTGCTCCGCCCCCTTGCGCAGTCCTTTGAGCGCCTCAACCAGCTTCTCCGGGACGCTGTCGGCCTGGCTCATGGTGTTGACGGAGAGTTCGGTGATCTTGGTCTTCAGGTGATCGGCCAGCCAGGGTGCGGCCGCGAACTGCACCCGGTGGGTCTGCTCGTGCAGGCAGACCCAGAGCCGGAAGTCCTCGGGCACCACGTTGAGCTCGCGCTGGACCTCCACGATGTTCGGCGCCACCAGCATCAGCCGGTTCTGCTGGAAGGGCTCGAACTGGCCGAGCACCTTGGCGGAGAGGAAGGAGAGGATCCCGCCGAGCTCGGCACCGGTGACCGCCGAGCCGAAGACCTGCGCGCTGGACCTCTGCCCGCCTCCGGCTCCCTGGGCCACCTCGGGCTTGCGCTCCACGGCGGCAGCAAGAGCCGGGGCGAGCAGCTCGCGGAAGCTCTCCGCATTGGCCTTCGCCCAGCCCCGTCGGTCCACCACCAGGGTCTCGCCGGTCTCAGCACCCAGCTCACGGGCGGCCTCCAGCTGGGTGATCCGGTGGACATGCCCGACGGCGGCCTCGGCGGCCTCGCGCAGCGCGGCGACCTCCGCGGCGGCCTCCTGCGGCTTCATCCGAGGGCCGGGGGCGGCGAGCTTGGCCGCCGTCGTGGTCGCCAGCTCCCAGCTGATCAGCAGATCGGCTGCCTGTTCCTCGGTGAGTGTCTCCTCGCTCATGCACCCATCACACCACAGAGGGATAGGGCACAGATATGCCGAGTGGCACGCCTGAGTGGACAGAAGCGTGCTCCGACCACCCAGACGCGCCACTCAAGGAATGTGCAGACTGCTCAGCTCACCTCGACGTAGACCGTATCGGCGAACATGTCCGGATCCACGGAGATCACACCGTCCTCGATGTCCTCCGAGGGGACGTGCAGGGCGAAGTTCCCGGTCTCGGAGGCCCCCTCGTACAGGGTGGCCATGCGGTCGAAGCCCTCGGGCTCCACCACAGCTCGGTCCGTGGTTCCGAAGGTGTTCCCCTCCGGGGAGACGTAGGAGACGCTGACCCAGGGGGTGGCGCCGTCGGGGTCCTCACCGGTGTAGGTGGCGGTGACGTTGACCAGGATGTAGGTGTGGCCCTCATCGGCGGCCTCGTTGTAGGGGTTCTCCTCCGCGATGGCCGCATCCGCGTCCAGGTCCACACTGTTGATGGTGACCGTCCAGTCGGAGGAGGATAGCTCAGAGCCCAGCGTGTAGGGGTTGCTCCGGGCGCCCAAGTCTTCATCCTCGTCGGAGGACGCCTCTGCGCCTTCACCGTCCTCTTCAGCGGCGGCCGGCTGCTCCTCTGCGCCGTTCTGGTCCTCGGTCTCCTCAGCGCCCTCATCCTCCTGGGGCTCGCTGGCGGTGGTCTCATCGGTGAAGGCCTCATCGAAGGCGTCGGTCACCACAGCAAAGAACACGATGACCCCGATGATGGTGCCGACCACCGAGACGATCAGCCCCGCGATGCCGGCCCCGCGCCGCTTGCCCTGCAGGAACAGCGAGACAAGGGAGAGCACGAAAGCGATGGGCAGCAGGATCCAGCCGAGGATCAGCGCACCGGGCACACAGGCGAAGATCGCGCCCAGGATGGCCGTGATCAGCGCGATGAGGCCCAGTACGTTGCGGCCGGGTCTCTGAGACCCGGAGCCGTTGGTCTCGGGGAGGTGTTCGGGGGCTGGAGCGGACATGGGGGTACCTGCGCTTTCTTCGGTGTCGAATGTGATTCGGTGATCAGGTGACCAGGTGGTCGAGTGATGCACGTCGGTGTGCTCTTCCGAGCCTTCCGAAGTCTGGGTCTTTCCGGGACGTCGGATCAGGCGGACCGGGGTGCCCGATCGGGCATCTGTCTCTGACCGATCCGCGCTCAGAGATGTCGGTGGACCTCCATAGACTGACTGAATGCTCCCCCGAAAGCGGCTCCACCCGGCTCTCCGCCTGCTGATCTCTGCGCAGATCGTCACCCTCATGATCTTCATCGGGCTGCTGGTGCTGGTCTCAGCGGCCATGACCTCCCCGGCCACCATGGATCCGGAGACCGACGAGATCACCGACGCCGGCGCGATCACTGCCTTCTTCGGCATGCTGATCCTGCTGACCCTGCCCTGGTACCGCCGGGCGCCGCTGGTGCCGATGATCTGCGGAGCCGCCGGAGTGTTCGTCCTGCAGACCGACCCCTTCGTGCTCGCGGTGGGGCTGACAGTGTGGATGGTGCGGTGCCGCCGCCGGTGGCAGTGGGCCGTGGCCGGCGTCGGGCTGGCGCTGATCCCGCTCAGCGCGGTGATCCATCTGCTGCGGCTGGGCGACTGGCCGGATGAGGACTACCAACAGACCGGACGCATGCTGGTGACCTGCCTGACCGTGATCTGCCTGGGCCTGGTGCTGGGCATCTCCCTGTGGGCGCGGCAGCGGCGCTCCACCCAGCGGGCCCAGGCGGATGCGCAGTCGGCACAGCACAGCAGCGAGCAGCTCTCCGATGAGCTGACCCGCCGGCGTGAGCGCGAGGACCTGGCCAGGGAGGTCCATGACACCTTGGCCGGGCGGCTCTCCGGGCTGTCGCTGCAGGTCGGGAGCCTGGAGCAGACCGCCCAGCGCGGGGATGAGGAGCAGCTCGACGATGCTCTGCGGACCACCCGCCGCTACGCCGATCAGGCGCTGACGGACCTACGGATCCTGCTGGCCTCGCTGCGGGAATCCGGCGCCTCCTCCGCAGCTCCGGCCCAGACCCCGGCCGGCATCCCGGACCTGCAGGACATCCTCGACGACGCCGCCGCCTCCGGACTGGACATCCGCCCCTACATCCTGCTGGACGGCTACTCCGGAGCACCGGCCGCGCTGCAGCGGGCGATCCTGCGGATCACTCAGGAGGCGCTGACCAATGCCCTGCGGCACAGCGCGGACCAGGTGGTCCGGATGAGCCTCACCGGGAACCCGCAGCAGGGGGTGCGCCTGGGGTTCGGCAACCGGGCCGGGGCGGCGTCGGGCTTCTCCGGAGGCTCACAGACCGGGCTGATCGGCATCCGTGAGCGGGCCGAGCTGCTGGGCGGATCCGTAGAGGTCCGGCACGAGGGCGAGGAGTTCAGCCTCGCAGTGATGCTGCCCTGGGTGGCGGAGGGAGCGGTGTCCGCCGAGTGAGGGGGTGCCGGCCGGTAGACTCCTGGACGTGCAGATCACGGCAGTCATGGTGGACGACGAGACGCTCGTCCTCGATTCTCTGGAACGCATCCTCGGCCGCGAGGAGGACATCGCCGTCGTCGGCCGTGCGACCACCGGGCCTGAGGCGATCCGGGCCGTGCGCACCCACCGTCCGGATGTGGTGCTGATGGACCTGCTGCTCAAGGGCGATATGGACGGAGTGGAGGCCACCCGGCGGATCCGGAACGGGCTGAACCCGCCGGCAGTGTTGGCGGTGACCAGCTTCGACACCGACGCCTATATGCGTGGCGCCCTGGACGCCGGTGCCACCGGTTTCCTGCTGAAGAACGATGCCACCACATCCCTTGCGGAGGGGATCCGAATGGCCCACGCCGGGGACCCGATGATCTCCCCGGCGCTGACCTCGCGGCTGATCGCCACCTATGTGACGCCCCCGGCAGATCCGGTATGCGATGCCGCACGGCGGCAGGTGTCCGGGCTCTCCGAGCGGGAGATCGAAGTCGCCCACCTGGTGGGCGCGGGCAGGACCTATGAGGAGATCGCCCGGCGGCTGTTCATCTCCCCCAGCACGGTCAAGAGCACCATCGGACGCGGCATGAGCAAGGCCGGCGCGGATTCCGGCGCCCAGCTGGCGGTGCTGGTGGCCCAGGCCCGGTTAGACCTGCTGGAGCGCTGAGCCTGCTGGAGCGCTGAGTCCGGCGCTCATCCCTGTCTTGGCTCAGTCGCGGCCAAAGCGTTGAGGAAGCGGATGACTGTCTGGCGCTCGTCCCCGCTCAGCTCGGCGGCCACCCGGAGCCGCTCGGCATGGTTGCGGCCCACCGATTCACGCGCTGCGCGCTGGGTCTCCTCGGTGACCTCAACAGTGGTGCTCCTGCGATCCAGAGGGTGCGGAGCCCTGCGGATGTGTCCGCCCTGGGCCAAGCGGTCCAGCAGCTTGGTGACCGAGGGCATGGAGATTCCCAGATGCTCGGCGAGGCGCCGCGGAGTCGTCAGTTCGCCGGAACGCTGGGAAGCCACGGCAAGCCGAATGGCTCGCATATCGGTCTCGCCGAGGTTCATGTAAAGGCGTGAGGCCTCGCTCATGCGCCGCTCAGCCCGGCGCCAACGTCCCAGCGCCTCCAGGACGGCCACAGCACCGTCGAGGTCTTCCTCCGACAACTCTCCATGGGCTATAAGCTCACCTGCAGGGTCCATGACCCGCGGATCCACCATGGAAGGATCCGGATGCTCGGGTCTCGATGCATCGCCCAACTGGACAGAACCTCCAACTACTGCGCTAAGCTAATTATTAGCTAGGCTAACTGATTTTCGAGGAGCCCCGTCATGAGCGCACAGCACGAACCGGTCCCGCACGCCGCAGAGGCCTCCGCGGCAGGCGACGCCCACGTCACCCGCCCTCAGGAGTATGACGCCATTCTGCTCGCCGGATTCGGAGGGCCGGAAGGCCAAGAGGACGTCATACCCTTCCTGCGCAACGTTACCCGCGGCCGAGGAATCCCGGACGAGCGCCTCGAAGAAGTCGCCCACCACTACCGGCACTTCGGAGGCGTCAGCCCCATCAACGAGCAGAACCGCCGGCTGCGCGAGGCGCTGGAACAGGAGCTGCGCCGCCGCGGCGTCAGACAGCCTGTCCTCTGGGGGAACCGTAACTGGGCGCCCTATCTGGAGGACACAGTACGGGAGGCCGCCGACGCCGGACACACCCGCCTGCTGGGCCTGGCCACCAGCGCCTACAGCTCCTACTCCAGCTGCCGGCAGTACCGCGAGGACTTCGCTCGAGCCCTGATCAGCACGGGCCTGGCGGGCCGAGTGCAGATCGACAAAGTCCGGCAGTTCTTCGATGCTCCCGGCTTCGTCGAGCCCTTCGTGGAGTCTGTGGGCACGGCCGTCTCCGAACTCCGCAGCCAGGGCCTGGCGGATGACGAGATCCGAGTTCTGTTCTGCACTCACAGCATCCCGGTCGACGATGCTGAGCGCTCAGGCCCCCGCGACCAGGACTTCGGCCCGGGCGGGGCCTACGCGGCGCAGCACCAGAACGTAGCCGCACGAGTCATGGAGCGCATCCATCAGGAACACGACGAACAGAACGTTCCTGACTGGGAGGTCGTCTACCAATCTCGCTCCGGGCCGGCCTCCCAGCCCTGGCTGGAGCCGGACGTCTGCGACCGCATCGCCGAGCTTCCGGCAGAGGGTGTGCGCGCCGTCGTGGTGTCTCCGCTGGGCTTCCTCAGCGACCACATGGAAGTCATGTGGGACTTGGACGAGGAGGCCATGGAAGCCGCGCAGGAGGCTGGCCTTCAGGCAGTCCGCACTGCCACCCCTGGGGTCCACCCTGCCTTCGTCTCCGGCTTGGCAGACCTGATCGAGGAGCGGATGGCCGGAACCGAGCCGAACCGCCGGACCGCAGAGACCCCCCTGGGCCCCTGGTTCGACGTCTGCCGGCCGGGCTGCTGCGAGAACGTCCGAGCCGGCTTCAAACCGGCAGCGGCCGGCGTCGCCCCATGATCTGGTGCCGCGAGAAGCCTTGAAACACATCGAGTGGCCTGCCTGAGTCGCCGCGCAGCTGTTCTGCGCACTCAGACAGGCCACTCGACATAAGAGACGGTGGGGCGTGAGTCAGCCCGCGAAACGCTCCAGTGAGCGGTTCAGCTCAGCCTCGGCCTCTTCGCGGCCCAGCCAGCCCTCGATCTTGACCCACTTGCCGGGCTCGAGGTCCTTGTAGCGGGTGAAGAAGTGCTCGATCTCCTGCTGCATGTGCTCACCCAGGTCGGCGAGCTCCTGAATGTGGTCGAAACGCTTATCGTCCGGGACGCAGACGAGCTTGGCGTCGCCGCCGCCGTCGTCGGTCATGTTCAGCACGCCGATCGGGCGTGCCTCCACGATCACGCCGGGGATCAGGTCCACACCGGGGATGTAGACCAGGGCGTCCAGCGGGTCACCGTCCTCGCCCAGGGTGTCGTCGAAGTAGCCGTAGTGAGTGGGGTACTGCATGGGAGTGAAGAGCACGCGGTCGAGACGGAGACGGTGGGTCTCGTGGTCGATCTCGTACTTCACACGGGATCCCTCAGGGATCTCGATGGTCACGTCGCGGACAATTGCCACGGTTCCTCCTTGGATACAGGTGTCAGGCTCACTGCTCAGTGTATGACGACGACGCCGCCCCGCGCTTGTCACACGTGTCACCGCCACAATCTGCGTAGGCATTCCACGCACCCCCTCGGTATGGCCGAATCACACTCCCGCCGGTGTCCGCGGAGTAGAGTCCCAGCCATGGGCACAGCGTCAGGAGACGGAATCGAGCTGATGAGCGAGCGGCTGCGGCTGCGACTGCCCACGGAGCACGATGCGGAGTTCGTGCAGGACATGTATTCGCGGGTGGAGGTCACCCAGTTCATCGGCGCCCACGACTGGGTGGAGACCACCGCCGAGGAGGCCCTGAACCGGATCCAGCGGTACCGCGAGCGCTTGGGGCGCGGCACCGGAGTCTGGCTGATCGAAACCGTGGATACGGCCTCACCAGTGGGCTTCATCCTGATGAAGCCGATCCCCTTCTCCGCCCATGTGAAGGGCCAGCCGGAGGAGGACATCGAGATCGGGTGGCACCTGCACCCCGAAGCCTGGGGCTCCGGCTACGCCGCGGAGGCCGCAGAGCTCCTGGTCGCACATGCCCGACGGGCCGGGCACCCACGGCTGGTAGCCGTCACGAACTCTGAGAACATCGCTTCCCAGAAGGTGGCCACGCGGCTCGGCATGAGCCACCAGGGCCTCAGCGAGCGCTACTACGGAACCACCTGCGAGCTGTTCATCTTGGACCTGCGCAGCTGAGCTCAGCTGAGGCGGAGGCTGATGTCACCCAGCTCCTGCGAGCGGACTTCCACCGCGTTCTCCTTCTTCCACAGCCCTATCGGGAGTGGAACTCTGCACGAGCTGCGGAAGTGCGACATGGAATCCACTCAACTATTTCAAGAATTACGTAACTCTTGTACTCTCAACGTATGAGCACTGAGGATCGAGTCTCCGCACTGGAGGAGCGGGTCGCCGGCCTCGAGGACGCCCTGCAGCAGAGCGAGGGCGCCACATCCGGCACACAGTCCGCGGCCCCAGCACAGTCCCCCGACGCCGACGCCTTCTGGGCACTGGAAGGCCTGCGCGCTCGCACCGCCGATCCCGGTGCAGTTATGATGGTGGGCTCCGTGGAGATCCCCGCCGGCGGCGAGGTGCGCTGGCAGATGGGCGCCGGAGCCGATGAGCTCTTCTCCTCCGACTTCGCCGATCGGGCCGAGTCGCTCTCAGCCCTGGCTCATCCGGCCCGGCTGCGGATCCTGCAGCGGCTCATGACCGACGCCCAGACCGTCCAGGACTTGGCCGGCACCGGCGAGTTCGGCACCAGCGGCCAGATCTATCACCACCTGCGCCAGCTGACCTCCGCCGGCTGGCTGCGCGCCGCGGGCGGGGGCCGCTATGAGGTGCCTGCGGCCAGGGTGGTGCCGCTGCTGACCATCCTGCTGGGGGTGGACCGATGAACCGACGCAGGCTGGCCACGGTGATGACGGCCTTCGCCGTCGTCGGGGCGCTGGTGGGCGCGCTGCTGCGGCCGGGCACGGGTTCCATCGACGAGAACAGCCCGGTCCACGGCGACGCGGACCTGGCCGCCCAAGCGCTGGGGCACCTCTCCACCAACGGCATCTATGCGCTGAGCATCGCCGAGGTCAGCCCGGAGGGGACGCGCACCGCGACGATCGGCACCCCTCTGGACGGCGCCTTCGAGATCGGCTCGGTCTCCAGGCCGATCACCGGGCTGCTCTATGCCGAGGCGGTGGAGCGCGGCGAGGTCCGGCCGGAGACCACACTGAGCGAGATCTTCGAGCTCGGAGAGGCAGAAGCCGGCGAGGTGACCCTGGAGGAGCTCAGCCAGCACCGCTCAGGACTGCCGCGGCTGCCGGTCTCGCTGACCCTGCTGCTGGACTCCTACCGTTGGCTGCTGCTGGGGCATAACCCCTACCGAGAGGAGCCCGCCGACGTGGTCGAGGACCTGCGCGGCGCCTCTGTGGGCGAGAAGGACCCGGCATACTCAAATCTGGGCTTCGCCGCACTGGGCCTGGCCCTGGCAGAGACTGCGGGGATGCCCTATCCGGAGCTGGTGGAGAGCCGCCTGGCCCAGCCGCTCGGCCTGGATACCTTCTATGTCCCGGAGCATGGCGAGGGTGCTGAGCACCCTCAGGCAGTGAGCGGGCGCGCAGCGTCCGGACGCGTCCAGGCGCCCTGGGACTCCTCCGGCTACGTGTACTGACCGGGGACGTTGATCGACGGTGGAGTATTCCGCTTACCGGTCATCAGACTGGGGCGAGTGCCGCTCGGCCATGTCCGTGGCAAGCTGACGGATGCGTTCGCGGGCCGCTTCCGGGGTGAGTATCTCGATGTGGTCGCCGAACTGGAGGAGCTGACGCACTGACTCGACGTCGGGGTAGCGGACAACGACGGTGCACCACCCTTTCTCCGCGCAGGAGACCTCGTGGATGCGGGTGCCGAGAATGCGTCGTGCGAGGTCGAGTCGGCTTTCACGGAGGCGGACGGTCACGCTCACCCGACCTGGCGACTCGGTGCGTTCTTTCAGCGCCGCCCACACGGTGCGGAGGGTTTGACCTGAGCGGAGGGCGGCCGGTGCGTCGAGCAGCTTGTAGTCCGAGAGCCGTTCCAGGGCGAACAACTGGCCGGTGCCCAGGTCGTCGGCGATGAGGTACCAGCGGCCCGACTTCGCTACGAGCCCGTACGGGTCGACGATGCGGGGCGAGGCCCGCCCCTCGGTGCTGCGCCGGTACTGGATTTCCATCCGACGTCGGTGACGCAGCGCCCACGCAAGTTCGGCGACGTCCACCTCCGCCCTCGGATCTGCCAGCCACGCGCTGCTGTCCACCACAACCAGGTCAGCCAATCGCGTCAAGTTCGGGGCCCCGGACTCCCCGGCCTGACGGGCAGCGATCTTGCGCGCGGCCGTCTCATGCACCGCAGTCAGTCCGAGGCGCTCGAGATGCTCGCCGTCCAAACCAGCGACGGACAGTGCCTCCAGCTCCCCAGGTTCCAGGTGCGAGGCATTGAGCCGTGCACCGGGGAGCAAGACGATCCCGCCGTTGCGCCCCCGTTCGGCATAAACCGGCACACCTGCCATCGAGAGCGCCTCGACATCCCGCAGCACCGTCCGCCGGGACACCTCCAAACGCTCGGCGAGCTCGGTCGTGGTCATGCGCTGGCGCGTCTGCAAGAGCAGCAGGAGATGCAGCAACCTCGAAGCCTTCATGCCGACCAATCCTCGCAGAAAAGATGACAGGTCTTGTCGTGATTCGGTGGTTTGCTGATCCTGTATCGAGACCCATCAACCGGAGGAGCGCTCCATGCCCGCACCCAACCTGTTCCTGATCTACGTCAGTGACGCCGAGGCCGCCACCGCCTTCTACAGCAACCTGTTCGAGATCGAACCGACCTTCACCAGTCCCCGCTACGTGGCTTTCGAAGTTGCCCCCGGAGTCCTGTTCGCGCTGTGGACCGGCCGCAACGAGCACGCGGTCCCGAGCACCCCGCGCACGAGCGAGCTCGGGCTGATGGTGCCCGGCCCGGCGTCCGCAGTCGACGAGACCTTCACGAGTTGGGTCTCAAAGGGCGTCCACGTCGTGGAGGAGCCGCACGACGACGTCTTCGGCCGCACGTTCGTGGTTACGGACCCGGACGGCAATCTCATCCGGGTCTCCCCGGTGGACTGACCCGCACGAACCCCGCCCACTTCTTTCGCCCTCGAAGGGCCGGCCACGCCCGCTGGTCGGCCCTTCGACCTGTCCAGGAGCCCAACCATGTCACATCCGAACGCCGCCCTCACCCCACGTCACCGCCTGAAAGTCGCGCGACTCGTCGTTGACGACGGGTGGTCAATCAGCGAAGTCGCCGCCCGCTTCCAGGTGTCCTGGCCCACCGTGAAGCGCTGGGTGGGCCGCTACCTCGCCGCCGAGTCCATGCATGACCGCTCGTCGCGACCGAAGACCTCGCCGAACAAGACGCCCAAGGCCGTAACTATGCGCTGCATCAGCTTGCGGATGCGATTGAGGGAGGGCCCGGTCCAGCTAGCATCCCGGCTGGGCGTCGCACCCTCCACGGTCCACCGCATCCTCACCGCGGCGCGGCTGAGCCGGCTGTCCTACGTCGACCGTGCCACCGGGGAGCCTATTCGCGCTTACGAGCACCCCCACCCCGGCTCGCTGGTGCACGTGGACGTGAAGAAGCTAGGGAACATCCCGGACGGCGGCGGGTGGCGCTACGTCGGTCGCCGCCAAGGCGAAAAGAACCGCTCGGCCACCCCCGACAAGCCGAAGAGCAAGTGGGGCAACCCGAAGCTCGGGTACGCCTTCGTGCACACGATCATCGACGACCACTCACGCGTTGCGTACACCGAGGTACATGACGACGAGACCGCCGTCACGGCCGTCGGGGTGCTGCATCGCGCTGTGGAATGGTTCGCCGAACTCGGCGTCACGATCGAGCGGATTCTGTCCGACAACGGTGGCGCCTACCGGTCCTTCCTGTGGCGCGACACCTGTGAGGCCCTCGCCATCACACCGAAGCGCACGCGCCCATACCGGCCGCAGACAAACGGAAAGGTCGAGAGATTCCATCGGACGATGGCCGACGGCTGGGCCTATGCCCACTGCTACCAGTCAGAGCAAGAGCGCCGGGACGCGCTCAAGGCGTGGCTGCACCACTACAACCACCATCGGCCCCACACTGCCTGCGCCAATCAGCCGCCCTTCGCACGATTGATCAACGTGTCCGGTCAATACAGCTACGCACCGGCCGGGGGCGTGCGCGCCGATGCGGAATCCATGGCCACCCTGGCCCAGGCGCTGCTGGCGGAGGAGGCACCGGGGCCCTCCGCCCTGGAGCCGGCCGCTGAGTACGACGAAGCCAACCAGATCGGCGCCGGCTGGCTCAGCCGCGAGGAGCACGGGCGCGAGATCACCTGGCACAACGGGCAGACCGGCGGGTTCTCCACCTCACGGGGAAGTACACCTAGACCGCGAGAGCGGCACTGCCGTGTTCATCTCCGCCGCCTCGGACCGACCCGTGGACGACGCGGGCCGAGCCCTCCTGCTGGAGGCAGGACGGAGCAGCGATGCCTGAGGCCCCGACGATCGTTGCCGCCATCCTCTGGGCGGCCACCATGCTGGATCTGCTCTCCGCGGCGTGGAAAGGCACGGACCGGTCGGGGCTGATCACCGCCGCTCTCTTCGCGCTCTTCGGACTTCTCGCCGCCCGCGCGCTGCTGCCCGCCGAGCCATGGGCGGCCTGGGGCTGGGCAGCCGCGACTGCTTCCTACTCTGCAGTGCTGGGACGGGCGGTTCTGCAGGGATGGGATCTGCCCTGGTTCCGGGCTGAGGCCGGACGCTGGGCCAAGGCCAGCAGTGTGACCTGGGGCGCCGTCGTCGTCGCACTGATCGCAGGAGTGCTCTGGTCGCTCCGCTGAGCCGCGGGTTGCGTGACCAGACCACCGGCTCAGGGCCACACCGGCGGACTTCCACCACGTCTGCCCTCTTCCACAGTCCTATCGGCCATGGAACTCTGCACGAGCGGTGGAGGTCCGCAGCGGTCACATCCTCACTCGGGCAGGCGGAGCCCGACGCCGAGCTGGCGGGCCAGGGTGGCCGCGGCCGCCTTGGTGCGTGCCTCCACGCTGCGCCGCGGCACCCCGGACTCGGGGAAGATCCGGTTGATCACGAGCTCGCCGTCCTTGCGCCACAGGTCCACACGGCCGATCAGCCGCTCCCCGGAGAGCACACCCATCACGTAGTGCCCATAGACGCGCTTGGCCTTCGGCACATAGGCCTCGAAGGTGTAGTCGAAGCCGAAGATGCGCAGGGCGCGGCGGCGGTCGCGCAGCAGCGGGTCGAAGGGCCCGATCAGCCGCGCCTGCTGCACGGGTCCCAACCCTCGGGAATCTGTCTCTGCCAGCCCATCAGCCGCTGAATCGAGCAGCTCCGGCAGGCAGTAGGCCGTCTCCCGCCATCCCTGAACCTGGACCGGGACCAGCCCGGCCAGCTCGATGCCGCAGGCGGCGTCGGCCCTGCTCAGGTGATAATGATGGGCAAAGTCGCCCACAGTCATCACCGTCAGCGCTCGGGAGGCACGGCGGGCCAGCCCGGCCCGCAGCTCATCGGCCGGCAGGTGCTCCGCCTCGCGCAGACTGGATGGCAAGGCGCGCTCGGGCAGATCGAACAGACGCACGACGCCGTCGCGTGCAGTGATCACCAAGTCCCCGGTGCGGACCATCAGCTCGGCGGCCTGCTTGATCTCCGACCAGTTCCAGCCGGTGGTCCGGGCGCTGCCCAAGGCAGCCTCGATGGTGCCGACCTGGACACCCCGAGAGCCCTGTGCGACCACCTCGCGGATCTGCTCGGCGATACCGGGGTCAAGCTTCGACCCTGTCGTCTCCCACACCGTCCGGCGGCGCAGCTGCAGCAGCGGCCAGTCCTCCAGCGGGAAGACGCAGGCGACTTTGGTGAAGGCCTCGAAGGAGACCGGCTCGGCCGGTGAGTCGGGGCCGGCGGGCCAGATGGCGGCGTCGACGTCCTCCGCCCGCGCCGAGCGCGGCAGCCGAGTCAGCGAGGTGAGCCGCTGCGCAGTGGAGACCCGGGTGAGCGGGTCCAGCTGGATGAGGCCCAGGCCGCGGAGCACGGCGCCGGCGTCGTCGTAGTGCCCGGGCCCTGCCGGAGCCGGGATCTGCTGGTTCTGCGCCACCGCCGCACGCACCCAGTCCTGAGTCACCTCAACCATGCGCCCAGCCTATCCCCGCCCCCTGCAGCAACGGTTGCCTAAGATCTGAAGGATGGAGCAGCATCGGGAGCCGCAGCGGAGACGCCACACCCTCGCGGAGGAGGCGGTCGGCGTCGGGACGCTCCTGCTGCTCTGCGCCGTTGCAGCCTATGGGTGGAACGTCATTGGGCCGGATGACCCCCTCTATGCGGTCATGATCGCCTGCGGAACCTTCGGACTGGGGCCATGGATCGGGAAACCCTTGGAGCACCGGGCACCCGGAGGCTGGTTCCGGGCGCACCCGGTGGAGAGGCGGCCGCTGCGTCTGCTGGGCGTCCCCGCGTTCGGCCGTCTGCTCGAAGCTTCCGGGTGGAACCGCATGGTGGTCGATCCGATGCGGGACTTCGGCGGGTCACTCAGCGACCTGCCCAATCTGGAGCGGCATCTGCGCGGAACGATGAGCGCCCACGGCGTCGGCTTCCTCGTCCACCTGCTCCTGAGCCTGGCTGCCGCCGCAGCCGGCCACTCGGTCGGCGCGCTGTGGCTCCTGCTGCCAGGCGTGGTCCTGCACCTCTACCCCACGCTGCTCCAACGGTGGATCTCCCTGCGCATCCGCCCCCTCCGGTGCCGTGGGTGACCCGAGAGTCCCAGGGCACGAAAAAGGGGCCGCCGGCAGTGCCGACGGCCCCTCTCTCAAACTCACCGCTCGTGGTGAGGCTACTGCGGATCAGACCTGCATGGAGGGCTTCTCCGGTTTCACGCCTTCAGGAGTCTGGGTCATATCCGACTCCAGCGTCCGGCGCCTGAAGTATTGATTGCCGGTGGCCCATGCACCGAGGGCCACGCAGAGCCAACCGATGAGCACGCCGGCCACGCTGTCCACCAGGTAGTGCCAGCCGAAGTACAGGGTGGCGACGAAGGTCAGGCCGAAGAAGATCCAGCCCGCCCAGCGGATGACCGCACTGCGCACGGTCTTGTGGGCGAACAGCGCCATGGTGAAGGTCACCGAGCAGTGCAGGGAGGCGAAGGCCGCCACACCATGGATGACATCTGCCGCGGCCGGATCCGCCAGGAACTCCATACGGTTGTTCCAGAGCGCATCCTGCAGAGCAGCCGTGCTGGTCTCCGGCAGGGCCCCATAGGCGTAGTTGGTGCCCTCGTAGTAGATGGGCCCGACGGCGGGCAGCATGTAGTAGCTGAGAGTGCCGATGACCCAGTTCAGGCTCATCGCGGTGACGTACCAGGCCCCCACCCGCAGATCGCGGCTGAAGACCAGGACCACACCGAGGCTGATCGGGATCAGCGGCAGGTAGACCAGGTAGACCCAGGAGAGCACCGCGGCGCTCACCCCGACGCCAAACATGTCCTGCAGGACGAAGGCGGGGTTCACTCCGCCGAAGAGGAACTGATCCAGAGCGGCCAGCTCAGTGTCCCAGATGACCTCATTGGTGTAGATCGGCAGGACGCTCTTGAGGTTCCGGTAGCCCACGTAGCAGACGTAGAACGCGAGCATGCCGGTGGCGATGTAGAGGACGCGCTTGAGCGTCCACTCGTACTTCACGACTTCGATCATCCCGCGTGGGATCTCCCGCCAGCCACGACGGCGGATGGCAGCGGGGATGAGCCCGGCGAGGAACATCAGGATGCCGAGCATGGGCAGACGGACGTAGGCAGGGCCGAGGAAACCTTCGGGATCGCGCAGTCCGACGCCGGTATGGATCGACGCCGCGATGGCGAGCACACCCGTCACGATCGAGATGATGACGATGAAGGTGTAGGGCCACGAGCGGAGAAACTTCATCCGAAAATTGTATGGCCATTTCATGATATTTGGGTAAACATTCCCATCAGAGCTCCATCACATGAAGGTTACGATTCAGCCCCTCCAGCGGTACCGATGCTCTGGGCGGCCCGCCTGACCATAGCGAAGCTCCAGGTCAGCGCGCCCTTCTGCGCAGTGATGTTCCAGATATCGCCGCGCTGTGACTCTTGCCACACCGGTGCGCTCAGAAACCTCCGACGCCGACAGGTCAGCCCCTGCCACGCGCAGCGCCTCGGCCACGAGATCCGCTGTGGCTGCGGTCAGGCCCTTGGGCAGCACAGCACCTCCGGACTGAGGGCGCAGCAGCCCGAGCAGGCTGTCCACGTCGTTCTGGGTGGCATCCCCGCCCATCCGATCCAGCTTCTTCTGCGCAGCGGCATAGCGCTCCAGCTGCTCACGCAGCGAGGCGAGCGGGAAGGGCTTGAGCAGATAGTAGACCGCCCCGTTGTGCAGTGCGGCGCGGACGTGTTCGACATTGCGCAGCGCAGTGATCACCAGAACATCCACCAACCCCTCCTTCGCCTCAGCGCGCGGGCCCCGCAGCTCCTTGAGCACCTCCATGCCGGAGGCATCGGGCAGGAAGAGGTCCAGCAGCACCAGGTCAGGACGATGCCGGCGGACTGCGGCGAGCGCTTCGCCGGCGGTATGGGCACGGGCCACCGCTTCGAAACCACGCATGGAATCAACCAGCTCACAGTGATTCTGCGCCACGCGGACGTCGTCATCGACGATCAGCACCCTGATCGGATCTGCGCCGCTCCCGACGCCGGCCGCAGTCGCAGTCATCGCCGCACCTCCTCAGGCGCCGCGGAACCTTCAGCCCCAGCAGAACCGCCGAAACGCGCAGAGCCCGGCTCATCGACCACCGGGATATGCGCGGTGAACACGGTGCGCTCCTCAGTCTCCACCTCGACCGCTCCTCCCCATCGACGGCATGCCTGACGGACCAGCGCCAACCCGAGCCCGCGCCGGTCGCTGCCCGGCAGGCCTTTGGTGCTGTACCCGGCGGCGAAGATCTGCTCGATCTCCTCCGGCGCCACTCCGGGGCCGGAGTCGGTGACCCGAACTTCGATCAGCTCGCCGCCGTCGTCGTCACCGGCATCCTGCATGATCACCCCGTGACGGCGCACCATCAGCTCCACCCAGTGGCCGTCGCCGGTGGCCTCCAGGGCGTTGTCCATCAGGTTGCCGACGATCAGCAGCAGGTCATCGCGCAGCCTCCCCTCCACTTCGCCCAGCTGACTCATCGGTGAGACCTCGAAGGAGGTGCCCTGCTCGGAGGCCTGGACCGATTTGGCCAGGATCAGCGCCCCCAGGGTCACATCGCCGATCCGTTCTGAGACCTCGGCATTGGCCCGGATGGTCGCCGCAGAGAGCTCGTTCAGATACTCGCGGGCACGCTCCACAGCGCCGAGCTCCAGCATCCCGGCCACTGTGTGGATGCGGTTGGCGAACTCATGCCGCTGGGCGCGCAGCCCGCGGGTGACCGTGCGGGCGCCGTCGAGCTCGCCGGTGAGCTGGGTGAGCACCGTCTGATCCCGCAGCGTGATGACCGCGCCGCCCTCGGCGTCCCGCAGCCGCACAGGCCTGCGGCTACACACCAGCACCCGGTCCCCGACGGCGATCAGCTCATCGCTGGCCGGGCCCGCACCGGCCAGCAGCCGGTGGGCCTCCGCCGGCAGCTCAGTCTGCTCGGGCCGCCTGCCGATATCCGCCTCGCCCAGCCCGAGCAGCTCGCGGGCCGCGGCGTTGGCCAGCACGATCCGCCCGGCATGGTCCACCGCGACCACGCCCTCGCTGATGGCATAGAGCAGGGCCTCTCGGCTGTCGAGCAGCTCGGTGATCTCTTGGGGCTCCAGCCCGTGGGTGCGGGAGCGGATCCGCCGGGAGATGACATAGGCGCCCACACCGCCCAGCAGCAGAGCTGTGGCCAGAGTCCCGAGAATCACCGGCAGAGCCTCGGCGATGACTCCGTCGATGTCTGAGGTGAGGATGCCGACGGAGACATAGCCGATGATCTCGCCGTCCTCGCCGGACACCGGGGCTCGGGCGCGCAGCGTCAGTCCGGCCGGTCCGCGCTCCTCCCCGGTCCAGAGCTCACCGGCGAGCACGGGAGAGGGGTCGGTCTGCGTGGGTTCGCCGATGGCGCTCTCCACCGGGTGGGAGTGCCGGATGCCCTGGTCATCGGCGACCACGATGTATTCGAAGTCGGAAGCCTCCCGCATCGCCTCGGCCATCGGGGCCAGCGGCTCCGCCGGATCCTCGGCTGCCAGCCCCTCCTGGACGGCGGGCATGGCGGCCACCGACTGCGCCATCGTCATGGCCCGCTCGGCTCCGTCCTCCTGGACCACCCGCTGGTGGTGGATGAACCACAGCACGCCCACCACTGCCACGGCGGCGGCCAGCAGCACCGTGTTGAGCAGGAAGAGGTAGCGGGTCAGCGAAAGTCGCATCCTGCCATTGTGCCCCAACGTGACGTGACCAATATGACCATTATCACTGCAGTGCACTTAATGAGGTGACTCGCGTCACGGGAGCCCCAGAGTGGATGTGGCCCGGACCACGGGCAGCCCTGTCACCTCTGGAGGAAGAATGCTCAGCCTCATCGGACTGGCGGTCATCGCCTGTATGACCACACTGCTGATCCTGGGACGGATCTCCCCGGTCGTCGGCCTCACCCTCATCCCGATCGTGGGTGCGCTGATCGCCGGATTCACCCCGGGCGAGATCAGCGACTTCTTCGAGACCGGACTGAGTTCGGTGATGGACGTGGCGGTGATGCTGATCTTCGCCATCATCTTCTTCGGGATCATGAACGACGTCGGCCTGTTCAACCCGCTGATCACGCTGACAGTGCGGCTGACCAGGGGAAACATCGTGGCCGTGGCAGTAGGCACCGTCCTGTTGGCGGCCGTGTGCCACCTCGACGGCGCCGGTGCCTCCACCTTCCTGATCACCATCCCCGCGCTGCTTCCGCTGTATCAGCGCCTGGGCATGAGCCCCTATCTGCTCCTGCTGCTGGTCTGCACCAGCATGGGCATCCTGAACATGCTGCCCTGGGGCGGCCCCGTCGGCCGCTCAGCCGCCGCACTGGACCTGGACCCTGTGGGCATCTGGCGGGACCTGATTCCGGTGCAGGCCATCAGCATGGTGATGTTGGTGGGCATGGCGGTGCTGCTGGGCATCCGGGAGAAGCACCGCGTGGAGCGCCGCCAGGCCGCCCTGGTCGCCGCCGGGGAAGCCGGAGATCACCACGCCGGAGCCTCCTCCGAGAACGGAGCCGGCTGGGCCTCGGGAACCGAGGAGCCGGCCACCGCCTCTCGGGCGAAGATGTGGGTCAACGCCGCACTGGTGTTCGTGGTGATGGGCCTGCTGGTGGCCGAGGTGGTGCCCCCGGCGCTGTGCTTCCTGATCGCACTGTGCGCAGCGCTGATGATCAACTACCCCAAGGTCTCCGACCAGATGGAGCGGATCCGCGCCCACGGCGGCGCAGCCCTGGGCACCGGTGCCATCATCTTCGCCGCAGCCTGCTTCCTGGGCATCATGCAGGAGTCCGGCATGCTGGAGTCCCTGGCCTCGGATTCGGTGGGCCTGCTGCCGGAGTCCGCAGTCCCCTACCTGCACCTGATCGTGGGCATCCTGGGACTGCCGCTGGAGCTGGTGCTGAGCACCGATGCCCACTACTTCGCCCTGCTGCCGCTGGTGGAGAGCATCGCCACCGAGGCCGGCGTCGGGACGCTGGCGGTGACCTATACGGTGATCGTGGGCAATGTGATCGGCACCTACATCAGCCCGTTCAACGCCTCGCTGTGGCTGGGCCTGGGGCTGGCCGGTGCCGATATCGGCAAGCACATCCGGTACTCCTTCTTCCCGATGTGGATCTTCAGCGTGGCCGTGCTGCTGGTCTCACTGGCGGTGGGCGCCATCCCCTGGAGCTGACCCCAGACCGCCGGGGTGAGCTCCGACCTGCCGCACCTCGGTATGATCAGTCCGCCCCTGCCGCGAAGAACCCAGCCAAAGCTTCGCTTCCGGAGACCGACACTGGCCACTCCGGCCGGATCAGATCGGCTGCGGCCAAGCAGTAGGTCTCTTCGATGGCCGGCGCCTCTTCGTGGGCGTCTGTGACCCGGCGAACGCCGGTGACCTCATAGCCCAACCCGAGCGAGACCGCCCTGGAACGCCCATTCCACCGGTATGCAGCCGACTCAGCATATTCGGCGCCGAAATGGTCGAAGGCCCACAACAGCATTGCCGCCCGCATCTCGCGGCCGTATCCCTGGCCCTGCTCGTCCGCACGCAACCAGCTGCCGGAGGTGACCGTGCGCAGGACCTGCCAGTCGGCCGCAGAACAGTCCTGCATTCCGATCAGCCGCTCCGCCCCAGACCCGCCGTCAGCGTTGTCCTTGAGGAAGACTCCGAGCATCAGATACCAATCGTCCGGACCGATCCGGCTTCGGGTGGACCACAGCCACGGCAGAGAGCTGCGCACCAGCTCGCCCGGCGGCTTCTCATTCCAGGCGACGGCGAAAGGGTTGCTCTCAGTCCGGGTCACTCCGGACGTCGCAGCGGCCACGTACTGCGGATAATCGGTTTCGCGAATCACACGCAGCACCAGCCGCGGGCTCTCGATCCGCAGCCCGAAGGGCGGCCAGACCTCCTCCAGAGTCTGGGCGGGGTCATCGGGCCGGATGGTGAAGTCGACGGAACAGGGGGCTCGCTCTGCCATACCCAGACCATAGCCACATCCTGAGAACCCTGCATTCCCATCAGGCTCAGAGGCATGCCTTCGTCATCGTCTTCCGTGGAGCCATCGGCTGATCTCAGGACACTCGGAACTCCAGCCCGTAGTTGTTCAGCAGGGTCGGGAGGCTGCCCGGGGTGAGCTCATGGGAGGCCAGCTCCACCGTGTGATCACCCACCAGATGAGACAGGAAGCTGCTGGTCAGCATCAGGACCAGGTGCCGGCCGGGGCAGATGCCGGTGCCCATGGAGAAGGGCATGAGCGGCCACTCGTCCCGGCCGCGCGGCCGATCCCAGATCTCCGGGGCGAAGTGATGCGCGAACTCCAGGTGCCGCTCGTCGCGGTGGAAGTATGGGGCGAAGATCAGCGTGGAGGTGCCTGCCGGCAGCACCCCACATTCGAACTCCACCTCCATCGTGGTCTGGCGCAGGATCATCGGCGTGGTCGCCCACAGCCGCAGCGATTCCAGCACCGAGGCCCGCAGCAGCCGCAGCTCCGGCACTGCAGCGCCGGCCTCCTGACTGACCTGCAGCCGGGCGGCGTCGAGACGGTCCGGATGCGCGGCCAGCAGGGCCAGCGCACGGAAAGTGGCCATACCGGCCGGATCGAAGGCGAAGAGCCACTGCGGCACCTGATTCTCCGGCTCGGCGGCATCGGACCAGGCTCCTGAACCCGCATCGCCGGCGTCGTGGCCTCCATGGATCTCTGCCATATGGGCGGCCAGGCTGCCGGGCTCGGCCTGCTCCAGGGCCTGGCGGATTCCCGACATCAGCTCCTCGCGCTGCCCCTTGGGAACCGGCTTCAGGAAGGCCCAGTTGCCGAAGGAGCGCAGGCTCTCCATCAGCTCGGTGAACTCGGCCTCATCAGCCCAGGAATCCCCGAGCACCACGCGCCGGACCACCCGCTGCCAGGCGGTATGGAACTCATCCCAGGCCAGCCGGCCGCCCTCGCCGCGCACCTGCTCCAGCAGCCGCTCGGCCTCCTGCTGCACCACCGGCATGAACTGGGCGGCCGCGTGATGGATGGGGTGGCCGTGGCCCAGGACCTCCTCATTGAGGCGACGCCGCTCAGCCCGCTCCGCCCCATGGGAGATCAGCGAGACCTTGGGCTCGAAATGCTTCAGCGCACTCTTCTTCAGCGCCTCCCCGGGCGCGAAGGGCTCCGGCGTCTCATCCAGCACCCGGTGGCAGTGCTCGGGGTCCAGCACCATCGCCATCCTCTTCCCCGGCAGATTCAGCAGCATCGGCCCGCGCCCGTACTTCTCCGAGAGCTTCTGCATCCGCTTCACCGCCCGGGCCTCCAGCCCGAAGCGCTCGACGCCGGCCACCACCTGCGGCCTGCGGATGATCGGCCCCTTGGCCATCATGGGCAGCTCCACATCCCGCAGCACCTGAGCCGTCTCCAGCGCCGTCAGCCGCGGCAGGGGGTTCTGAACGCTCGTGGGCCCGTCGTCCAAGGCCGGGCCGGTCACCGCATGCTGGCCCTCGGGGATCTCGCGACTGCCGTCGGGGATGTGCTGCTGGGGCTGGGAACGCTGCGTCATCGCACTGCACCTTCTTCGTCCGGTTCTGCACTCATCTCACTGCTGATCCCAGGCTATGCGCGCGAGAGGACAGAGGAACAGGCCCTGAGGTTCAGATGAGATGAGCAGATGCAGGTCAGGACGGCAGAGCAGCAGATCGTGCAGCGCACCGACCACGCTGAGCCGAGATCGCGGCCCACAGAGCATTCGCGGCGATCCCGACGACGGCGGCGACCACCAGGGACAGAGGTTCACATAGTGTGACCGTCGCGTCGCGGATGCCGGAACACTGTGTTGCACGTAACATGATGGACATCACTTCAGCAGCCCGCGCACCCGAGGAGACCGCATGAACTCCCTGATCCTGGCCATCATCGGCATCGCCATGATGGCCGCAGGCTATATCTTGTATTCGAAGTTCCTGGCCAAGCGGGTCTACAAGCTCAACGCCGAGTTCAAGACCCCCGCCCACGAGTTCAACGACGGTGTGGACTACGTCCCCACCAATCGCTATATCCTCTGGGGCCACCACTTCACCTCAGTGGCAGGTGCCGCCCCCATCGTGGGCCCCGCCGTGGCCGTGATCTGGGGCTGGCTTCCGGCGTTCCTCTGGGTCACCATCGGCACCATCTTCATCGCCGGCATGCATGACCTGGGCGCGCTCTGGGCCTCCCAGCGCAATAAGGGCCAGTCCATCGGCACCCTCTCCGGGCGCTATATCGGCCCGCGCGGACGCAATCTCTTCCTGGTGGTCGTCTTCCTGCTGCTGCTCATGGTGGTCTGCGCCTTCGGCGTGGTCATCTCCGACCTGCTGGTCTCCCAGCCGGGTGCGGTGATCCCTGTCTGGGGCGCCCTGGTGGTCGCCCTTCTGGTAGGCCAGGCGATCTACCGCCTGCGGATGAACCTGCTGCTGGTGACCGCGCTCGGCGTCGGCGCCCTCTACGGGCTGATCATCCTGGGCAACGCCTACCCGATCACCCTGCCGGATGAGTTCCTCGGGCTGAACCCCAACGGTCAGTGGATCGTGCTGCTGTTCATCTACGCCGGAATCGCTTCACTGTTGCCGGTATGGGTTCTGCTGCAGCCGCGCGACTACATCAACGGCATCCAGCTCTTCGTGGGCCTGGGCATCCTCTACGGCGCCGTGCTGATCGCGACGCCGACCATCGTGGCCCCGGCCTTCAACGAGAACGTCCCCGAGGGCACCCCCTCGATCGTCCCACTGCTGTTCGTGACCATCGCCTGCGGTGCGATCTCCGGGTTCCACGGCACGGTGGCCACCGGCACCACCTCCAAGCAGCTGGACCGGGAGACCGACGCGAAGTTCGTCGGCTACTTCGGCGCCGTGGGCGAGGGTCTGCTGGCCTTGGGCGCGATCATCGCCACCACCGCCGGCTTCCAGACCCTCGCCGACTGGGAAGAGATCTACCACGAGTTCCAGGCCGGCGGCGTGCCCGCCTTCGTCGAGGGCGGCGGCGCCATCGTCAACACCGGCCTGGGCATCCCCACCGGCCTCTCCGCGACCATCCTGGCCACCATGGCGGTGCTCTTCGCCGCCACCACGATGGACACCGGCGTGCGCCTGATGCGCTTTGTGGTCCAGGAGATCGGCGAGATGGCCAAGGTCCGGATCAACATCTGGGCCGCCACTGTGGTGGCCGTGGTCATCGCCGCGGGCCTGACCTTCTCCCAGGGCGCCGACGGCTCCGGCGGCATGCTCATCTGGCCGCTGTTCGGCACCACCAACCAACTGCTGGCCGCTCTGACCATGGGCATCATCACCGTGATGCTCATCCGGAAGTCCCGCCCGATCCTGCCGGTGCTCATCCCCATGGCCTTCGTGCTGGTGATGAGCCTCTACGCCGCGCTGGTCCAGGTCTTCGGCTTCTACGAGGACGGCGAATGGCTGCTCTTCACCCTCAACGTCATCATCCTGGTGGCCGGCTCCTGGGTGCTGGTGGAGTCCATCATCGCCATGCTCGCCGCCCGGAAGGCAGAGAAGGAGCCCGACGACGCCGAGCTGCTCACGGCGGATCAGAAGCTTCCGCTGGACTGAGCTGACTCAGCGCTGGGGTGAGCTCACCCACCACTGAGCTGCACCCGACGACGGAGCGAGCACCTGATGGAGCTGCTGAAGCGCGTGAATGCGGGGCTGCGTGAGTTCTACGCGGCCCCGCATCGGCGCGCCTTCGCCCGGGCCCAACGCGATGAGGAGGACCTGTTCATGATGCTGGTCCTCTCCGAGGCCCTGGGCGTACCGAACCCCGCCTCAGGGGCCACTCTGGAGCTGCTGCCGGAGATGCTGGACCGCATGCACGACTGGCATATCCGCCAGGGCTTGGAGCAGTCCCCTCTCGACGGGCTGAGCTGCTGCTGAGAAGAAGGTCCACCATCCCCGACGTTGACCCATGTCACAGCAGGAATAATATGCGGGCATGCAACGCTACCCCTCATAGACTCTTCACAAGTTCCTTGACGCGTTGCGGCTGAATGGCAGCGCCACCAGGACGACACCCCGCCGATTCGACGGAAGGACGTGCTGATGACGCTGCTCATCTCCCTGGGCATCATGATCGTGGCCGTGGCCGTGGCCCGCCCCCTCTCCTCGCGACTGGGCCGCAACGCGGGCTATCCGATGGCATTCCTGTTCCTCACAGCACTGAGCCTGGTGCTCACCGGTGCTCCTGAAGTCCTCGAGGGCGGCACCCTCACCGGCGAATGGATGTGGATCCAGAGCCTGGACATCGCACTGCGGCTGCACCTGGACGGCCTCAGCCTCGTCTTCGCCATCCTTGCCCTAGGTGTGGGCGCACTCATCATGTCCTACTGCGCCCGCTACCTCAGCGAGGAGTACGACCACGGTCGGCTCTACATGCTGCTGAGTCTCTTCGCCACCGCGATGCTGGGCATGGTCCTCTCCGCGGACATCATCACGCTGTTCGTCTTCTTCGAGATCACCACGCTGTGTTCCTTCTTCCTCATCGGGGCTCAGGGGCTGCACCAGGCGCGTCCCGCCACCCGCGCCTTCGTAGTGACGTTCTCCGGGGGGCTCGCGCTGCTGACGGCTGTTCTGCTGCTGTGGCACGTCACAGGAACCACCAATCTCACCGCGATCCTCGACGAGGCCGGAACAGTCACCTCGTCCCCCTACGCGCCGTGGATCGGCGGGCTGATCATCTACGCGGCGATGACGAAGTCCGCCCAGTTCCCGTTCCACTTCTGGCTTCCCGATGCGATGGTCGCCCTGACCCCGGTCAGCGCCTACCTCCACGCGGCCACTCTGGTCAAGGCCGGGATCTACGTTCTGATGCGTTTCTCAGAGCCCTTCACCGACTTCTGGTGGTGGACGACGGTGCTGGTCGCCGTCGGGCTGACGACCACCATCATCGGTGCCGTCTTCGCCCTGCAGCAGCACGACCTGAAGTCCCTGCTGGCCTACTCCACAGTCAGCCAGCTCGGCTGGATCGTCGCGCTGATCGGTGTCGGCACCAATGAGGCGCTCGGCGTGGCCGGTCTGCACGCCTTCTCCCACGCGCTGTTCAAAGCGACTCTGTTCATGCTGGTCGGGGTGATCGACAAGGAGGCCGGGAGCAGGGACATCCGCGAACTCTCCGGGCTCTACCGAGTGATGCCCTGCACTGCGGTGCTCACCGCCCTGGCGGCGATGTCCATGGCCGGACTCCCGCCATTTCTGGGGTTCGTCTCCAAGGAGGAGGGATATTATGCGTTCCTCGAGCTGCCCGGACACTGGGGGTGGATCGTGGGGCTGCTTGCAGTGGCCTCCGCCGGCGTGACGTTCGCCTACAGCTTCCGACTGCTCTGGGGCGCTTTCGCCGGGCCCACCCAACAGCGCGGCCTGTATGACGCGCACTGGACATTCCTGGCGCCTGCGGCAGTGACAGCAGGTGCAGGACTGCTGCTGGGGCTCTTCGTCAGCTCCCTGAACCCGCTGTTCGACCGCTCCGTGCAGGCAACCGTGCTCGACGCAGACGCCTACGCGGGACTGAGTCTGCTGCCCGATTCGATCGCTTCCCCCGCGCTGTGGATGTCGGTGGCCACTATGGTGTTCGGCCTCATACTCTTCCTGGCGAGCGAACCCGTGGACCGCTCCCTGCAGCGCCTGGTCATGCCGGTGACCGGGGTGAAGGTATACGACGCCGCCTACGCCGGTCTGCTGCGGTTCTGCGACCTGGTGGCCCGTCCCGCCCGCTCCGGAGCGTTGGCTCCACATGTGCTCTGGCCGTTGGGAGCGGTCGCCGCACTGGCTGCTGCTGCCCCCTTCCTGGACGATCTCGATGCGGTCGGTCCGCCGAGCTCACGTCCCCAGGACTGGTTTGTGGTCGGCCTGACCACCCTGGCAGTTCTCGGACTGTGCCTGACCCGTTCCCGGATCGGTGCCGTCGCGATGATGGGCGTGATCGGGTTCCTGGTCGCGGGCTGGTTCCTGCTGATCGGTGGTGTCGACCTCGCGCTGACCCAGATGCTGGTGGAGATCCTCACCGTCGCTGTGGCCGTACTCATCCTGCGCCGTCTCCCCGAGAAGTTCTCGCCGGTGGGCGTGCTGCGACGCAGCACCGCCGCCGTCGTCGCAGCCGTCATCGGCCTGGCGGCCGGGGCCGCCGTACTGGTCCTCACCGGCCGACCGGAGTCCACCGCTGCTGCCCAGTGGTACATCGATGAGACCGAAGAGGCCGCAGGAGGGACCAACCTGGTCAACTCGATCCTCGTAGACTTCCGCGGCCTGGACACCTTCGGAGAGATGACGGTGCTGGCCGTGGCAGCCATCGGACTGTTGGCGCTGCTGCGCGGAGAGGCACCTGCGGATCAGAAGGCCCGCACCATGGACCTGCCCGGCGATGAGACGGTGCTGAACACAGCACGCATCATTCTGGTCCCACTGATCTCCGCCGTAGCCCTGTGGCTGCTGTGGCGCGGACACTATGAGCCGGGCGGAGGGTTCGTGTCCGCACTGGTCGCCGCCCTTGCTGTGGTGATCGCCCGCCTGCCGCGCTCAGCCGAGAGCCGCCCTTCCCGACTGCGCCCTGCCGCACTGCTCGCCGCGGGACTCATCGTGGCGATCGCAGCCGGAGCTCTCGGGCTCCTCCAGGGATCCTTCCTGAGTCCCATCACCGGAAGCATCGAGATCGGAGCCTTCTACCAGGCAATGACCACCTCACTGATCTTCGACCTGGGTGTCTTCTTCGCGGTCCTCGGCCTGGTGGTCGCAGCCCTGGACCGTTTCACCCGTGGAGCGGTCTCCGGCGCCTCCGCAGAGGACCCAGACGCGGCACCCCCACCTGGTGCACGAGAACCCCGCACGAGCCAGACACAGGACCCTGAGATCCAGACGACCGCCGTGGAAGGAGGCCATCGATGAGTGCCGCCGTCCTCGTCGCCGTCCTCGCAGCAGGCGGAGTCTACCTGCTGCTCCAGAAAGGTCTGGTCCGCGCCGCCCTGGGCTTCATCCTGATCGGGCATGCCGCCAACGTGATCATCCTGGCCGCCGGAGGTCAGGAACAGCGCGAACCCGCCTATGTGGGTGAGAACCTGCCGGCAGGCGGCCTCGCAGACCCGCTGCTCCAGGCCTTCGCCCTCACCGCGATCGTCATCACCTTTGCCCTGACCGTCTATCTCTTCGCCATGGCAGGCCACGGAGGCGATGAGGACGGACAGCCCTCCGACGCAGAGCCGTCAGACGCCGACGAAGACCACGGCACAGTCATAGACGAACCTCCGGCCGACAGCGGAGACACAGATCCGATAGGAACCACCAGCACTGGAAGCCGCCCCACCGGCCGGACCGAAGGGAGGGAGCACGCATGAACCAGGATGTCCTCTCCGGTCTGCTGCCGGCCTTCCTCTGGCTGCCGATCCTGGCGGCCGCCGCCGCACTGCTGGTCCGACGAGCCCCAGGCACACAGCGCTTCCTCGCCCTGGCGGTCCATGCCCTGGCGCTGGCGGGGGCTCTGATGAGCATCACCTCGGTCAGCGACGGCTCCGTCGTGGCCGAACAGGTCTCTGACTGGGCTCCGGGGATCTCGATCCCCTTCGTCCTGGACACCTTCGCCGGGCTTATGGTGAGTGTCGCGGCGCTGATGGTCCTGGTCTGCACACTCTTCGCCGTGTTCACCGGCGACGACGCCGATCCCTACTTCCATCCGCTGGTGCTGGTCCTCTCAGCCGGCGTCTACGGAGCATTCCTGACCGGCGACCTGTTCAACCTGTTCGTGATGATCGAGGTCGCTCTGATCCCGTCCTACGTGCTGCTGACCCGCAGCGGCAGAGCCGCGGCGATGACGGCAGGAAGGATCTACTTCAGTGTGAACCTGCTGGTCTCCGCGGTGCTGTTGGCCGGCGTCGGGCTGGTCTACGGGACTGCCGGCACTGTTAACCTCGCCGAACTGGCGGGGGAGGCCACAGAGTCGACCGCGGTCGCGCTCGCCGCCGGCGTGGTGCTGCTGGCACTGGGGGCCAAGGCCGCGCTGGTTCCGGTCCACACCTGGCTGCCACGCTCCTATCCCTTCGCCTCCGTGGCGGTCACCGCTCTGCTCTCCGGTCTGCTCACCAAGATCGGGGTCTACGGAGTCTTCCGGGTCTATGGGCTGGTCTATGACGGCACAGGACTGGATACCGTGTGGCTGGTGGTCCTGGTGGCCACCATGCTCATCGGTGTGTTCGGCGCGCTGGGCGAGTCCGGTATGCGTTCCATCCTCAGCTTCCACATGACCAGCCAGGTCGGCTACATCATGCTCCCGCTCGCCTTCTTCGGACCGCTGGGCATGGCAGCCGGAATCTTCTACATGATCCACCACATCATTGTGAAGGCCGCACTCTTCCTGGCCTGCGGCGCCGTGGAGCACCACGCCGGGACCGGCAGGCTCGCCCAGCTGGGCGGCTACGCCCGCCGAGAGCCTTGGCTGGGCCTGGTGTTCATCCTGGCGGCGCTCTCCCTGGTCGGCGTCCCTCCGCTGTCCGGGTTCGTGGCAAAGATGTCGCTGATCCACGCCTCCATGGAGACGGGTCTCTATATCGCCGCCGCCGCGGCAGTCGTGGTGAGCCTGTTCACCCTGCTCTCCATGCTGAAGATCTGGAACGGGGCCTTCTGGGGAGCCGACCCCGAGCCGAGGGACACCCGGGTCCTGCACGCGGCATCAGCACCGGTGCCGGACGCGACTGACCCAGGCGCTGGACGGCTGCGGCATAAGTTCCGTCCGGCTCCCAGCACTCTGGACCGCGTGCCGCCGCGACTCATCCTCCCAGGGGCCCTGCTGGTGGCGTGCACCGTGAGCATCGGCCTCGGGGCCGAGGTCCTCATGGATCTGGCCGTCACCGCGGCGGAGGGTCTCAACGACACGACCACCTACACCGAGGCGGTGATGCAGTGATGATACGTCCATCCCTCATCCGACTGGTGCGCCTGCCTGCTTTCCTGACATGGTTCGCCCTCCAGATGATCCGAGCCAATTGGCAGGTCGCCACCGACATCCTGACCCCGGGCAGCTCGTTGAGCCCCGCCATCGTGGCTCACCGCACCCACTCACTCTCCTCTGGCGAGATCACTGTGCTGAACAATCTGATCACGCTCACCCCCGGCACGCTGACACTCGACATCGACGACGCTGCTGACGGAGGCCGGATCCTCTACGTCCTGGGGCTCTACGCACCTTCCGAGCCGGAGGAGTTCCATGCCGAGCTGCGTGAACTCGAAGACCGGATGCTGAGCCTGACCCGGCCCTCCACGCCGGCCCAGGAGGTGACCCGCTGATGGCCCCTCAAGAGCTGCTGTCCTACGAGATCCTCGGCATCCCAGCTGGTTGGGCGGCCCTGGGGCTCCTCGTGGCCACTGTGCTGCCGGCGATCCTCCGCACCGCCCGAGGGCCGCAGGAGGCTGACCGGGCGATCGGCGCCGACCACGTCTTCTTCGTCCTGGTCGCCTCTCTGGCGATGCTGGGGCTGCTCTGGGAGCGTCACCTGCTGCTGGACCTGGTCGTGGTGGTGACGCTGATCGGCTTCATCTCCGCACTCATCCTCGGCCGTTATCTCGGCCGTAGCCGCACCTCCGTTGCCGTGACTGAAGGAGAAGAGGCATGATGAGCCCGCTGACCGAGACTCTCCAGGCAGCCGGTGGGGGACTGCTCCTGGCCTCGGGGATCGCGCTGTTCGTGGTGGCCGCAGTCGGCCTGATCCGGTTCCCCGATCCTTATACGCGGCTGACGGCCGTCACCAAATCAGGGACCCTCGGACTGGTCCTGGTGCTGTTGGGTGTACTGGTGATGGATCCCGGCATCGCCGCGGCGATCAAGCTCATCCTGGCGATCATGCTGCAGCTGCTGACGGCGCCCATCGGCGGGCTGTCCCTGAGCCGGGGAACCTTCCGCTCGGGCGCCGCCCTGCCGGTCGGACTGCAGTACGACCAGATGAGCGAGCAGCGGGGCGGACAGCACGGGGCCCACCGTTGAGGAGTTCCGCACCTGTGCGGCTCCGCCGCTCAGCGGAGCCTGCTCACCTGGTGAGAGAGCTCAGTCGTGGCGGATGGCCTCGATGGTGAAGCCGGTCCGGAACCACTCGCCCGGAGCCAGGTGGACCACGTCCTCGCCGCTGTTGAAGGCGTTCGGCGGGGAGGTCATCGGCTCCACGGCCACGCCGGCGCGGTCCAGCCGCTCACCGGTGTAGACCTGCACCCAGGGAGTGTCACCGATCATCCGGACGAGGAAGCCCGAGGGACCATGGATCAGCTCAGCACTCCACTGCTGGGGCAGCGAGGTGAAGGCGTGGTCGATGGTGCGGCCGGTCAGCAGCGGACCGGCGGTGAGGTCGAAATCGCCCTTGACCTTCTGCCGGCCGATGAGCTGGCCGTCAGCCTTGGTCAGCGCCATGACCTGGGCCGGAAGGCGCAGACGGCACTCCTCCAGCTTTGCGGCCCCGGCCGTGAGGTAGGGATGGAAACCCGCGGCGAAGGGAGCCGGCGCCTGACTGGCCTTGTCGAAGTCGTCGACGTCGGGGTCGGCGTCGTCGGGGATGTAGCGCACGCTCAGCGTGGTGGAGAGGCCGAAGGCAGCAGCCACACGGTAGATCAGCGAGATCTCCAAACGGAACGGGTAGCCCTCGGTGGGCTCCAGGAAGCCGGTGAGGTGGACGCTGTCCTCCGTACTGCTCAGCACGGAGAGCTGCGTGTCATGCAGGAGACCATGGATGGCCGCGCCGGTCTCCTCCTCGGTCACCGGCAGCTCATAGGTGGTCTCGTCATGGACGTAGGACGCACCGCAGATCCGGTTGGGCCATGGCACCAGAACAGCACCTGGGTAGGCCTCTGACGGGGCATTCGCGGCAGGAACGATCAGATCGTCCTGTCCATTGGCCAGGCTGAGCAGCTGGCCGCCGCGCGGATGGACCTCCGCGATGTATCCTCCGCCGGTGATGACGACCGGCGCCTGCGTCGCGTTCATGGTTCTCCTTCAGGGGCAACGCGGGCTGAACCCTATGACGTGTCACTCCACACTAGCTGAGCCGCTGATCAGATGCCCACTATGACGCGGACAACTGCGGATCTCTGCGGGTCTGTGGGGCATAATGAAGACAATTATGGACTCTGCAGACACCTCCCCCGCATCCCCCGACACCAGCGACTTCTCCGTCCCGGCCGCAGGCCGCGGCGGCTCCTTCATGCATCAGTCCGGCAAGAAGCTGGTCTGCCTGGACGTGGACGGCACCCTGGTGGACCACGACGGGCACATGTCCGAGGCTGTGAAGCAGACCGGCCGCGCCGTCGTCGCCGACGGGCACACCGTGGTGGTGGCCACCGGCCGCTCTCTGCCGGCCACGCTGCCGGTGGTGGAGACCCTCGGCATCGAGCACGGCTATGTGGTCTGCAGCAACGGCGGCGTGACCGTGCGGGTGGACACCTCCCTGCCGGAGAACTACGAGGTGATCGACCAACAGGTCTTCGACCCGTCGCCGGCCCTGGAACAGCTCAGCGAACGCCTGCCCCACGCCAAGTTCGCCGTGGAGACCTCGGCCGGCGAGTTCCTCTCCACCGAGCGGTTCGAGGACATGTCCTTCGGCCTGGCCGCCCAGGGCGTGAGCTTCAAGGAGCTCAAGCAGTCCCGCGCGGTGCGTATGGTGGTCAACTCCTTCGATTCCACCGCCGAGGAGTTCCAGGAGGCAGTGGAGGGCATCGGCCTGCAGGGCGTGAGCTACGCCGTGGGCTGGTCCGCCTGGCTGGACATCGCCGCCGCCGGAACCACCAAGGCCTCCTCTCTGGAGATGCTGCGCCAGAAGATCGGCGCGGACCACCAGGACACGGTGGCCGCCGGAGACGGGCGCAACGACATCGAGATGCTGCAGTGGGCCGCCCGCGGAGTGGCCATGGGCCAGGCGGTCGAAGAGGTCATCGCCGCCGCCGATGAGACCACCGGAACCGTCTACGAAGACGGCCTGGTGGACGTGCTGAAGTCGGTGCTCGAGGGCCACTGAGCCGAACCCTCCCGGCGCCCGGCCGACCCAGGCTGAGCACCGCGCCGACTGAACCGGCACAGACTGAAGCTGCGCCTCATTCGGCGGGTTCCTCCTCCGGGACCCAGAACTGCGGGGCGTCGACGACGGCGCGCAGCGCACGCAGCGCCCCACCCGTGGTGGCCGGAGCCGCGTTGTGCTCCCATTCGCCGGGTTCGCGGACCCGAAAGCCGCTCCACTGGGCGGCCAGGACTCGGTCGCCCAGTTCGGTCTCGATCCTCGGCCGCAGATGATCGGCCAGCGGGCCGAACTCGCCGCCGAGGACCACATCGCGGATGTCCAGGACGTTCAGCGCTCCGGAGAGCGCGATGCCCAGCGCCCAGCCGGCCTTGTCCAGGGCCGCGCGGACCTGGGCGCCGGCGTCGTCGTCCTGCTCCGCCATCTCAGAGAGGGTGCGGGCGGAGACCGGCGGCTGAAGACCGGCATTGGCCAGCAGTGCGCGCTTGCCCGCATAGACCTCCAGGCAGCCATGGGCGCCGCAGCCGCACTGCGGACCCTCGGGCTGGACGGTGATGTGGCCGATCTCCCCGGCCCAGCCGCGCGGTCCGGCATCGACCACGCCGTCCACCACCGCGGCCGCACCCACGCCCAGCCGGGCGGAGACATAGAGGAAGGTCTGTTCCTCGCGGTCCACGGCGGTGAGCTCCTGGGCGATGGACAGGGCGGCGAGCTTGGCCTCATTGGCCACAGCGACGAAACCGCCGAAGTCCTGACGGATCTCGCTGTCTTCACCCACGCCAGCGCCGGTCATCAGGGCGATCGCATCCAGATCCCGCCAACCCAGGTTGGGGGCCAGCAGCAGATGGTCCCCGCCGGTGGAGACCAGGCCGGGCAGGGCCAGCACAGTGCCCACCACCGTGGAGCCGGCCTCGCGGGCGGTGCGGGAGACCCTGCGGGCCATCTCGCCCACCTGCGGGAGCACCTCGGTGGGGTCTGAGCTGCGGAAGTCGCCGTCGATGATCTCCTCGGCCAGCACGGCCCCTGTCAGATCCAGCACGCGGGCGGCCATGAACTCGACGTTGATCTCCACGCCCAATCCGCTGAGGGTGCGCCGGGCCGGCAGCAGCGGCACGGCGGGGCGGCCGCGGGTCCCACCTACGATGGGCGATCCCTCGCGCACGATCCCGGCGGCCAGCAGGTCGTCCACCAGGCGGGAGACGGTGGAGCGGGTCATCCCGGTGCGGATGCTCAGATCGGCGCGGGAGAGCGGCTCGGCCGCGGAGAAGATCTCATCGGTGATGAGCAGGAGGTTGGATTCGCGCAGCGTCTCCTGCCGGGCGCCGGGCCGCAGCGCCTGGTGGTGCGGCGGACGCTCGCGGCGCTGCGGTGGAAAGTGGTCGGCATCGGGAGCCTGCTGATGACCATTGACGCCCCGCTGCGCGCGGCGTCCCAATCGGGCCAGCGGCCCGGAGATGACGCCGGGGAAGCCTGAAGTAGGAGCGATGTCGGTCACAGACTTGATCTTATCCTCATGACGATTTAGGTTTCATCTAGAAACAAAATGAGCCCCGGATCACACTCTGCCCTCCGGCGCTCCCCGACCACTCTCTTTCCAGCAGGAGGAACCCATGGCATCCACCCCAGCCGACTACAAGCTGTCCTACGGCCTCTGGACCGTGGGATGGACCGCCCAGGACCAGTTCGGCCAGGCCTCGCGCCCTGCCTTCGAACCCTGGGAGTACCTGCCCAAGCTCAAGGAGGCCGGCGCCTCCGGCGTCACCTTCCACGACGACGACGTCGCCCCCTTCGGCGCAGATGAGGCCGAGCGCGAGAAGTACTTCACCACGTTCAAGGAGGTCGCCGAGCAGGTGGGCCTGAAGGTGGAGATGCTCACCACCAACACCTTCGCCCACCCCGTCTTCAAGGACGGCGGCCTGACCTCCAACGACCGCTCCGTGCGCCGCTTCGGCCTGCGCAAACTGCTGCGCAACGTGGACCGCGCCGCCGAGTTCGGCGCCGAGACCTTCGTGATGTGGGGCGGCCGCGAGGGCTCCGAATATGACAACGCCAAGGACCTCAACGCCGCCCACGAGCGCTACGCAGAGGGCATCGACACCATCGCCGCCTACATCAAGGAGAAGGGCTACGACCTGCGCATCGCGCTGGAGCCCAAGCCCAACGAGCCCCGCGGAGACATCTTCCTGCCGACCATCGGTCACGCCCTGGGCCTGATCGCTCAGCTGGAGAACGAGGACATCGTCGGCCTGAACCCGGAGACCGGCCATGAGCAGATGGCCGGCCTGAACTTCACCCACGGCATCGCCCAGGCACTGTGGGCCGGCAAGCTGTTCCACATCGACCTCAACGGCCAGCGCTCCATCAAGTACGACCAGGACCTCGTCTTCGGCCACGGCGACCTGATCAGCGCGTTCTTCACCATCGACCTGCTGGTCAACGGCTTCCCCAACGGCGGACCGACCTACGACGGCTGGCTGCACTTCGACTACAAGCCCTCCCGCACCGACTATGTGGACGGCATCTGGGACTCCGCGGCGGCCAACGCCCAGATGGTCACCCAGCTGGCCGATAAGGCCAAGGCCTACCGCCAGGACCCGGAGGTTCAGGCGGCCTTCGAGCAGGCCGGCATCTTCGACCTGGCCAAGCCAACCCTGGCCACCGGCGAGTCCATCAGCGACTTCCTGGCCGACACCTCCGCCTACGAGGAGTTCGACGCCGAGAAGGCGGCGGAGCGCAACTACGGCTTCGTGAAGCTCAACCAGCTGGCGCTGAACCACCTGATCGGCTAATTTTCGAATATGAGCACACTCGTCGCCGGCATCGACTCCTCCACCCAGTCCTGCAAGGTCGTCATCCGTGACGCTGAGACCGGACAGCTTCTCCGGCAGGGCTCGGCCAAGCACCCCGAGGGCACCGAAGTGGCCCCGGGCCACTGGTGGGACGCCCTGTTGGAGGCCATCGAGCAGGCAGGCGGCCTGGCGGATGTCTCCGCCGCCTCCATCGGCGGCCAGCAGCACGGGATGGTGGTGCTCGATGCCGACGGCGAGGTCATCCGAGACGCGCTGCTGTGGAACGACACCCGCTCGGCCGACGCTGCCGTGGCGCTGATCGCTGAGCACGCCGATGCCGGGGATCCGGCGTCGGGGAACGCCGCCTGGGTGCGGATGAGCGGGACCCTTCCGGTGGCCTCGCTGACGGTCACCAAGCTGCGCTGGCTGGCCGATGCCGAGCCGGAGAACGCAGGCCGCGTGGCCGCAGTCGCGCTCCCCCATGACTGGCTGACCTGGAAGCTCTCCGGGGCTGCGCGGCTGGAGGATCTGGCCACCGACCGTTCGGACGCCTCCGGCACCGGCTACTTCGATCCGAACAGCAACACCTACCGCTATGACCTGCTGGCCCAGGCGCTGCGCATCTCCGAGGAGGAGGCGCAGAAGATCGTGCTGCCGAAGGTGGCGGGGCCGGGCGAGCAGGTGGGCACCGGAGACGCCTCCCGCCGCTGGGGCGGGCTGGTGCTGGGCCCCGGTGCGGGCGACAACGCCGCCGCAGCGCTGGGACTGGGCATGTCCACCGGCGATGTGGCGATCTCCATCGGCACCTCAGGAGTGGTCTCGGCCGTCTCGCCGAAGGGCATCCAGGATCCCTCCGGCATGGTGACCGGATTCGCCGATGCCACCGGTGAGTTCCTGCCGCTGGCGGTGACGCTCAACGGCTCGCGCGTGCTCGACGGTGCCGCGCGGATGCTGGGCGTGGACCACGAGGGACTGGCCCAGCTGGCCCTGGCCGCCGAGCCGGGGGCCGACGGCCTGACCCTGATCCCCTATCTGGAGGGCGAGCGCACGCCGAACCTCCCGCATGCCACCGGCTCCTTCGTGGGGCTGTCCCTGGCCTCGATGAACCCGCAGGATGTGGCCCGCGCCGCTGTGGAGGGGCTGCTCTGCGGACTGGCCGACGGACTGGAGGCGATGACCTCACTGGGCGTTCCGGTGGAGTCCATCAGCCTGATCGGCGGTGCCGCACGCTCGGCCGCCGTGCAGCAGATCGCTCCGGCCGTGCTGGGCCGCGAGGTGCAGGTGCCCGAGCCGGGCGAATACGTGGCCGACGGCGCCGCACGCCAGGCCGCCTGGGTGCTCTCCGGCGAGGCGCAGCCGCCGCAGTGGCGGACGGGTTCCGTACAGACCTTCACCGCGGAGCCCACGCCGGCCGTGCACGAGGCCTACGCGGCGCGCCGCGGACTCCACGCGGAGCGCTGAGGCTGGGCGCTGACTTTCTGCCGGATCGCCCCGGGCTCCTCCTGGAGATCGCCTCTCAGAGGCTGTTCTCGGGAGAAACCCGGTGCGATCTGCGTGGGACGCCTCTGTTCAGCAGCTTCTTCTCCAACATCCACGGGTTCCGCAGGTCCTCCCATCCCCATCGGACCGACCGCTTCCCCGTGACCATCTCGATCTGCTCCTCCCGGCGCTTCTCATTCCAGTAGACCTGCTGGTCGCTGAGCCCGGAGAGAGCACCGGCGTCGTCGTATTTCACGCGTCCGTCGAACTCGCCGAAGACGCCCTTCCAGTCGAAGTCCACCCGCGCGATCTCCTGCGGCAGCTGGAACTCCACCTGCAGGTGCGGCTCCTCAAAGCCGAGTTCGTGGATCTGCAGACGCGACCAGGATTCGCCCGGTGATTCGCTGCGCCCATCGGCGAAGTCCGCCGCCCAGCGCCAGGCCTGCTGCGCCGGAAGCGACCACAGCCACTCCTCCTGAGCCAGCTCATCCTGCGGGCTGAGCCGGTGGGTCTGCCGCTGAGCCAGCGCCGCATCCAGCACGACGACGGCGCCGGCGCGGCTCAGCCGCGGCACAGTGTCGGTCAGCACGAAGGACAGGGGCTCGACGCCGACCACGGCGGGGCGGCCGCCGACGGTGATGCCGGGGACCGGGAGGTGCTGCCGCGTCCGCCTGATGCTGCGGTACTCCTGGCGGGCCTCCGCGGCTGTGAGGGGACGGGGCACCGGAGGCAGCAGGCGGCGTGTGGGACGGGTGAGCGTCGGCGTCGGGAGCTGATGTGGGGCGTTCGCTGTGCTGAGCTGCGAGGGGTGGGCCGGGCCGAGCGGTCTTCCGCGGCTGAGTCCGGCGCGGCTGGGCGAGGTGGCGCGCAGCTGCACCTCACGTGGGACCTCGAGCAGCGGAAGTCCGTGGACCGCCAGGGCGGATTCGCGGCAGAGCAGGGCGTGGGGAACGGCGAGCCCTGCCGCGGCGACCTCCGCGCGGTGCCTGATCCACGGAGGGGCCGCCTGCCATGCGGCGGCGTCCACGAAGATGCCCCGTCTGAGGCGCAGCAGCTCGCCGCGTGCCACCGCAGCGCTCAGCCAGGTGGTCGAGCGACGCCGCATAGACGGGTCATGCCTGATCAGGTCCATCCGCTAAGACTGTCAGGCTCGGGCCTTCCCCGTGGGCGCAGGCCGCCGATCTGTGGATAACCCCGCCGTGCCCAGCCCTGATCGCCCCGCGTTCTGCCTGGAGATCGCCTCTGAGAGGCAGTTTTCGGGAGGAACCCGGTGCGATCTGCCTGGGACGCCCCCGCCACTCATGTGCTGCGCGCCACAGATATGGCACGCTGAAGGATTATGAAGAGATCGACGGTCGAAGATGCCATCGCCCAGCTGAAGTCCCTGGCCCATGCTCAGGGCTACGTCCTGCCTCCGATGGCCGACTGGTCGCGCCAGGACTGGATCGACCGCCGGGATGCCGCGCAGGAGCTGATCGACCGGCGCATCGGCTGGGATGTCACCGACTACGGCGGAGGTGACTTCGCCTCCCGCGGGCTCTGCCTGCTGACCATCCGCAACGGCACCATCGCTGAACGCGACGCCGGCCGCGGCCAGACCTACGCGGAGAAGCTGATGCTCTCCGGCGTCGGGCAGGAGACGCCGCTGCACGCCCACCGGCATAAGACCGAGGACATCATCAACCGCGGCGGAGGCGAGCTGGTGGTGGAGATCCACACCCTCGACGACGCCGCCCCGCACACCACAGTGCAGGTGGACGGCATCTCCGGGATCGTCACCTCCGGCGAGCGCATCCGGCTGCATCCGGGTCAGAGCATCCAGCTGCCCACAGGCGTCTTCCACCGCTTCTGGGCCGAGGAGGCGCCTGTGCTGGCCGGCGAGGTCTCCGGGGTCAACGACGACGGCGAGGACAACGTCTTCGCCGAGGACCTCCCCCGCTTCTCCGAGATCGAAGAGGACGCTGAGGCCCGGCACCTGCTGGTCAGCGAGTACGACGACGTCCTGCGCTGACTGCGCGCCCGGCCGTTCGCGCGCCCACACCCAGATCACCCCGGGCTCCTCCTGAAAACAGCACCTCAAGAGCAGTTTTCAGTCAGAACCCGGGGTGATCAGCCACAACGCCCGACGCCGGCAGCAGCGGCAGCCGCCTCAGGACATCAGGCGCGCTCCACGTCCAGCTCCAGCACGGACCAGGAGAGGGCCGGCAGCTTCACGTGCAGCACGCCGTCCTCGATCCCGACCTCCTGCAGAGTCTTCAGTCCCACAGTGTCCTGAGCGTCCAGCACATTGGCGCTGTTCCGGTCGCCGCCCTCGGGGATGGTCAGCACCTCGGCGCTGCGCACGCCGGAGGCGCTGAGTCCGCGCAGGTCCACGCTCACCTCAGCGCCCTCCTCCATGCTGCGGTTGGCCAGGAAGAGCGCCAGCCGACCCGTCTGCTCGTCCCAGGTGGCGGTGGCGTCCACGGCATCCACATCGCCGAACTTGGCGGTGGGGGTCTTGCCGGAGTCCACGGCCAGCTGCATGATCTGGCCCTTGGCCAGTGCGGACATCCGTGCAAACGGCCAGAAGGAGGCCTGACGCCATGCCGGGCCGCCGGCCTCCGAGCGGATGGGGGCGATGACGTTGACCAGCTGGGCCTGGTTGGCGATGGTCACGCGGTCTCCGTGGCGCAGCAGCGAGTGCAGCAGGCTGCCCACCACCACGGCATCGGTCACCGAGTAGGTGTCCTCGATGACGCGCGGAGCCTCCCGCCAGCCGGCCTTGGCCACATTGTGCGGCTGGTCCTCGCCGTCCAGGCCGCGCTGGTACCAGACGTTCCACTCGTCGAAGGAGATGTTGACCTGGTTGCTGTGCTTGCCGGCCGCCTTGACGGCGTCGATGGTGGCGATCACACCGTCGATGAAGGCGTCCATGTCCACGCCCTCGGCCAGGAAGGAGGCGGCGTCGCCGTCGTGCTCCTGGTAGTAGGCGTGCATAGAGATGTAGTCCACCTCTTCGTAGGTATGGCTGAGCACGGTGTGCTCCCAGGTGCCGAAGGTGGGCATCTGACGGCTGGAGGACCCGACGGCGACCAGCTCGATGCTGTCGTCCACCAGCTTCATGGCCTTGGCCGACTCCTGGGCCAGACGGCCATACTCATCCGCCGTCTTATGACCGATCTGCCACGGGCCGTCCAGCTCGTTGCCCAGGCACCACAGCTTGATGCCGAAAGGATCCTGCTGGGTGCCGGTGGCCGCGCCGTTCTTCCGGCGCAGATCTGACCAGTAGGTGCCGCCGGGATGATTGGCGTACTCCACCAGGGCACGGGCCTCATCGACGCCGCGGGTGCCCAGGTTGATGGCCTCCATCACCTCGACCTCAGCCTCCTTGGACCACTCCACGAACTCGTGGAGACCGAAGGCGTTGGTCTCTATGGTGTGCCAGGCACCGTCGATCCGGACCGGGCGATCCTCCACGGGACCGACGCCGTCCTCCCAGTTATAGCCGGAGACGAAGTTGCCGCCGGGGTAGCGGACCACAGTGGGGCCCATCTCACGCACCAGCTTCAGCACGTCCTGACGGAGCCCACGGGCGTCGGCCTCCGGGTGACCCGGCTCGTAGATCCCGGAATATACACAGCGGCCCATATGCTCCACGAAAGAGCCGAAGAGCCTGCGGGGGACCTCCGCCACGGTGAAGTCCCGGTCGATGGTGATGCGTGCCTGCGTCATGAATCTCCTCGTCACTGCAGAAAGTTCGTGTGGTCTTGAATTCGCGGGGGTCACTGTCCTCCGAAGCCTGTCGTCGCCACCCCCTTGACGATCTGGCGCTGGTAGAACAGGAAGACGACGATGAGCGGCAGGGCCGCGAGGATCGCCTGGGCCATGACCTGGGCGTACTGGACCCCGTAGGCACTGATCACCGTCTGCAGACCCACCGGCAGCGTCATCAGCAGGGTGTCGTTGATGACGATGAAGGGCCACAGGAAGTTGTTCCACGCCTGGATGAAGACGAAGATCGAGACCGCCCCGAGGATCGGCTTGGACAGCGGCAGCACCACGGTCAGGAAGACCCTGAACCGTCCGGCGCCGTCCACGCGGGCCGCCTCCTCCAGCTCGATGGGCACGGCGTCGAAGAACTTCTTCAGGATGAAGATGATCGGCGCCATGACCACCTGCGGCAGGATCAGACCCCAGTAGGTGTCCACCATGTTGAACGTGAGCATCTGGTAGTACAGGGGGATGATCAGCACCTGCGGCGGCACGATGATCGAGGCGATCACCATGAAGAACAGGGCGCTGCGGCCGCGGAACTTCAACCGGGAGAAGGCGTAGGCGGCCATCGCCGAGATCGCCACCGTGATCAGCGTGATCACCGCGGAGGTCCAGAGGCTGTTCCAGGCCCAGATATAGACGTTGCCCTCGGCCAAGACCGCCGCGAAGGCGTCGAAGCTGATTCCGGACTCGCCGATGAGCGAGAGGTCGCCGGCGGCGGCGTCGGTCTCTGTCTTCAGTGCGGTGGCCAGGGCCCACACGATGGGGAAGAGCCAGATCACGGCCATGATCGCCAGGGCGGCGAAGGCCAACAGCCGGGCAATGCCGAAGGGCTTCTCGCCGGGCTTGAGATTCCGTCTGGCGGTGACATCTGTCAGGGGCGACTGCTGCGCGACACTCATCGCTGCACCTTCCTCCGGCTGATGGTGATCTGAACGATGCCGACCACGAGGATCAGCGCAAAGAACACGTACGAGATGGCTGAGGCGTAGCCGAACCGGTATCCGACGAAGCCGGCCTCGAAGATGTACTGCACGATGGGCCGCGAGGTGTCCGTGGAGCCCGGCAGCATCTGATACGCCTGGTCGAAGAGCTTCAGCGAGGCGAGGATCTGGAGCACGAACACCACGCCGGTCACCGGCATCAGCTGCGGGATGGTGATCGACCAGAGCTGCCTCCATCGTCCGGCTCCATCCACCGAGGCGGCCTCGTACTGCAGGTCAGGGATGTTCTGCAGGGCTGCCAGATAGAGCAGGAAGTTGAAGCCCACCGTCCACCAGACCGTGGCGATGGTGATGGAGATCAGGTCGAGATGCGGCGTCTGCAACCAGGACAGCGGCTCCAGACCCACGCCGGTCAGCACCGAGTTCGCAGCACCGATCTCCGGGTTGAAGATCCACACCCAGATCTGCGAGATGACCGTGGAGGCCAGCAGGAAGGGCATGAAGAAGGAGAGGCGCCACAGCCATTGTCCCGGAAGCCCGGTGTTGACCAGCAGGGCCATGGTCATCGCGATGATCACCAGCGGGACGGTGGAGATGATGGTGAACCAGACGGTGTTCCGCATGGCCCCCCACAGCGTGGGATCGGTGAAGGCCTCCACGTAGTTCTCGAAGCCCACGAAGTTTCCGCCGGCCCCGGTCAGGGCCTGGTCCGTGAAGCTCAGGTAGATCCCGTGGGCCATCGGCCAGATCACGAACATGAAGAATGCGAGCATGAAGGGGGCCAGGAACCCTGCGGCCACCCACCATTCTCGGTTCCGGCGAGGTTCTGTGCTCAGCGTCTTGAGATCTCTCATCAGCCGTGACTCCCCTCTGGGTCCACCGGGTTGGTGCCTTCGAGCAGCCCGTCGACGTAGCTGCGAAACCGCTCGAGCGTGTCTTCGAAGCCCTCGCCGCTGACCATGGATCCCTGGATCATCTGGCCGACTTCGTTGATGAAGTTGGAGCCGGATCCCGTGAACCAGGCCGTGGGGTCGTAGACCACGTGGTCGATAGCGTCTGCGTAGCTGGACTGCGGGGTCAGCTCGGCGTACTCGGAGCTCTCCGTGACCGGCAGGTAGGCGGGGATGTGACCGGCGTCGGCCCAGTCCAGGGATCCCTCCAGCAGGCGAGCGACGAACTCGTAGGCGTGGTCGCGGGCCTCCTCATCCGGGTCCTGCTGGTGGGGCAGCACAAAGCAGTGCGAGTCCGAGTAGGTGACCGGAGTGCCGAAGACGGTGGGGATCATGCCCATGTTCACCGGCAGCTCGGCGTCGTTCATGGTGGCCAGCTCCCAGACGCCGTCGAAGAAGATCCCGGTCTGGCCGGTGGAGAACTCCGCGATGGAAGAATCCCGGTCCCCGCGGCTGGAGGCGACCTCACCGTCGGTCAGCCGGGCCATGTACTCCAGGGCCCCGATGAAGGCGTCGTCGTCGATCTCCGCAGGGCCGCCCTCCGGGAAGCTCATCTCCACGCCATGCTGGGCGTAGAAGGTGTAGAAGAGGCGCCAGATCTGCGGCGGCTCACCCAGGAAGCCGAAGGAGAGGCCGTTGCCGCCGGTGTAGTCGGCGATCTGCCGGCAGATGTCGAGGAAGCCTTCGGGGCCGTCCGGCTCGAGGAGCTGACCGTCGGAGTCGAGGACCCCGGCCGCCTCGCAGATCTCGGTGTTGTAGAACATCACGAACGGGTGGGCATCCAGCGGCACGCTCCAGAGCTCGCCGTCGATGACGCTGTTCTCCCAGACCGGGCCGGAGAACTGCTCCTCGCTGACGCCCAACTCCGCCAGACGGGACATGTCCCACGGGTCCAGCAGACCACCGGGGTAGTAGGCCGGCACACGGGCGGAGTGCATGATGGCCAGCTCCGGGGCACGGCCGCCGGCTCCTGCCATGGCGAGCTTGGTGTAGTACGGCTCGCCCCACTCCAGCACAGTAGGCCGGACGTAGTAGTCGCTCTGAGCCTCGTTGATCTCATCGAGCAGCCCGGCCATGATGATGCCGTCGCCGCCGCTGAGAGGATGCCAGAACTGCAGCGTGGTGCGGTCGTCAGGTCCGCCCCGTCCGCAGCCGGTCAGCGCGAGCGCCCCGGCTCCAGCGAGGCCGGCGCCGAAGAGCTGCCGTCTGCTGAGTCGCATTCGATCCATAGGTCCCCACTTCGTCAGTACCTGCGTCTCTTACATCGATGTAAATCTCAAGCACACTGATTACATCGATGTAAAGCTGGAGACAGCATACACAAGACGTGATCCACATCATAGGGATTCCGGAGATTTATGCGTCTGCGCTGGTCAGATGCTGCTGTTCCGCCCGTCGTTTGGCGCCCCCGAGTCGCCAGAACGACGCCGACCCGACCCATCAGCGCCGATGAACGCGGTGGGCGGCCCCGTCAGTGCCCGCGCACCGGAGCGAGGGCTGGGTTCCGCACTCTCCGGCGTCGGGACGGCCGCTTTGGCGCGATGAGGCGACGGAAAGTGCTGAAGCCACGGCTGGCCGAAGCGCCGGCGTCGGGAATCTCTCAGGTGCGCGGCGTGGGGAGGTATCCGGCGGGACGGGCGTCGGTGCTCTGCCGCACAGTGAGGGTGTGGGGAATCTCCACGGCACGGGGCTCGATGGAACGATCGGCGATCCGCTCGGCCAGCAGGTCCAGCGCCTGGTCGACGTAGACCCGGTGGTCGAAGCTGATGGTGGTCAGCGCCGGCCAGGTGTAAGCGGCGTGTTGGACGTCGTCGAAGCCGGAGATCAGCACATCCTCGGGAACCCGGATCCCGGCGCTGTGCAGGACATGGAGTGCTCCCATGGCGATGGAGTCCGTGAAGGCGATGACGGCGTCGAAGGCGACCTCGCGGTCCAGCAGTTCCTGCATGCCGCGGGCGCCGCCCTCCACGGTCCACTCGATGACCTCCACCTGGAGCTCCTCGGGAGTGGGCAGCCCGTGCTCGCGCAGGCCGTCGACATAGCCCTGCAGGCGCTGGCCCATCGTGGCCTTGCTGTCGGTGGCGGCGGCCTGCGAACCGCCCAGCACAGCGACCCGACAGGCGCCCTGCTGGATCATGTGCTGCGCAGAGAGCCGGGCGGCCACAGGGCTGTTGATGAACACGCGGTCGGTGCGGTGCTGCTCCACCTCGCCGATGAGCACCACCGGGGGCAGATGACCCACATGCTCGACCACACTGTCCTCCAGACGCACCGGGTTGAGGATCAGCCCGTCCACCTGGTGGGTCCGCGCGCGGGAGACCAGATCATACTCACGCTCAGGCTCGGCGGCGGTCTCCTCCACCTGGATCATGAGCCCCCGCTCGTGGGCGGCCTCGAGCATCTCGTGGGTGATGCTGGCGGAGAAGGCACTGCCGACGTCGGGCAGCGCCAGTCCGATGACGCCGCTGCGGCCGTTGCGCAGACCACGAGCACTGAGGTTCGGCACGAAGTCCAGCTCGGCCATGGCGGACTCGACCTTGGTGCGCGTCTCCTCCCGGACTCCTGCCGCGCCGGTTAGCACATTGGAGACGGTCTTGGGGGAGACACCGGCCAGTTCGGCCACGTCCTTCATCGTCGAGCGGGTGTGCGGGGACATGGCACAACTCTACGAGCATGAGCACCCACACGGCGCATGCTCCCCGCTCAGCCCTCGAACACGTGCTGGTCCAGAAACGTGTTCCGGAACACTCCGTCCGGGTCCAAACGATGGGCGACCTCGCGGAAGTCCGGCAGCTTGGGATATGCAGCCCCGGCGACCTCCACCGCTGCCAGCTTGCCCCAGTGGGCCCGGGCGCCCAGCGGCATCAGCGCCTCCTCCAGCCGCGGCAGCAGCTGGGCGACCTCTTCGACGCGCTGGCGCCAGGTGAAGTGGAAGCCCACGGTGCCTCGGCCCCAGGCAGGGCTCATCCATTGGTCGTCGGCGGCCATGGTGCGGACCTCGCTGATCAGCAGATGCGGTTCCATCGCATCGCCCAGCGTCCGGAGCCGGCGCACGGCCTCCCCGGCGTGCTCGCGCGGCAGCAGGTACTCACTCTGCAGCTCGGAACCGTTGCTGGGCGTGAAGTCCAGCAGGAAATGCGGCAGCCGCTGATCCCAGCTCCCCCACTGTCCCGACTGCGCCGTGGTCCGCTCCACCGCACCTTCGACCAGCCCGATGTCGTGCCGCAGAGCCGTGACGCCGGCCAGCTCCCGGGGCGGCTCCCCCACTGACTTCAGCCAGGCGTGGCCGAACCGCTCCCCGGACCAGCGGGTGAAGAGGCTGACGCTGTAGGCAGAGCCCATCAGCTCCTCTACACCGTCCTGCACGGCCTCCCAGCTCAGCCCGTCGTAGACGTCCTGGCGCACCTCGAAGGTGGGCACCGTGTCCAGGCTCAGCCGGACCACGACGCCGAGCGCGCCCAGGTTGACCACAGCGGCACCGAAATCGGCGTCGCCTCGGCGCAGCGTGTGATGGCTCCCGTCGGCGAGGACCAGCTCCACGGCGCTGACTGCGGAGGACAGCGGCGGCAGCGCGTCACCGGATCCGTGGGTTCCGGTGGCCACGGATCCGGCCACGGTGATGTGCGGCAGCGAGGCCATATTCGGCAGGGCCCGCCCCTGCTCCTGGAGCCTGCGCGCGAGCTCGCCATAGCGCATGCCGGCGTCCACGGTGACGGTGGCGCCGCCCTCGGAGAGCTCAAAGCTGCGCGGCAGCGCGCTCAGCTCCATCAGGTCTCCGGTGGTGTCCGCGATGGTGTTGAAGCTGTGCCGACTGCCCACAACTTTGAGCCGCTGAGCCTGCTTCACCTCGCCCTGCAGCTCCTCCACGCTCTCAGGGCGCAGCAGTCGCGCGGCTGAGTAGCGCTGATTGCCCGCCCAATTGATCTCTGCTGCGCTGCTCTCTGATGCGGGCTCCATACCCACCGCCCTCTCCTCGACGTGATACACATCTCGTTGCTGTTAACGTTAACGCCGTCGCAGGGGTGCTCAGGATCCACGCACCACCAGGTGCGGCTCCAGGAAGACCCGGTCACGGCCCGAAGCAGATTCCGCCTGGTCCAACAACAGCGTCAGCGCAGCCCTCCCCGCCTCACGGAAGGGCTGGGCCACAGTGGTCAGCGGCGGTCGGAAGAAGGCGGCGCCGTCGACATCGTCATAGCCCACCACTGAGACATCCCGCGGCACGTCCACGCCCCGCTGCTCCAGGGCACGGATGGCGCCCAGAGCGATGAAATCGTTGGAGGCGAAGACCGCATCCGGCAGCTCCTCGACCGCGCAGAGCTCCTCCATGGTGGCGAATCCGGCCTCGGCCGTCCAGTCCTCCGCCTCCGCCATCCGGGAGTCGTCCATCCCGGCCTCCCGCAGCGCACGGCGCCACCCCTCCACGCGGCCCTGGGCGTCGAACCAGGTCATCGGCCCGGCGATATGGGCGATCCGACGCCGCCCCTGCTCCACCAGATGCCGGGTGGCCAGCTCCGCACCATGGGCGTGATCGATGCCGGCCACGCGCAGCTCACCCCCAGGCTCCAGCCCGGAGGTCAGCACCACCACCGGCGTCCTGGCGGCCAGCTGCTCGGCCGCCTCGATCAGCACGGGCACCGGGGTCAGCACGATGATTCCCTCCACCCCGTGGCTGAGGAAGAAGTCAAGCGTGGCCTCCACGGTCTGCGGGCGGGCATCGCGCACCACGCTCAGCGCCGTGGCATAGCCGCGGTCCCGCGCGGCACCTTCGATGGACAGCGTCAGCTGGGTGGGGCCGAAGTCGGCATAGCCCTGGGAGACGACGCCGATCAGCCCGGTCCGGCGCGTCTTCAGCGCCCGGGCCTGGGAGTTCCGGCGGTAGCTCAGCTCGCGCATGGAGCGCTCCACCCGCTCACGGGTGTCGGCGCGGACGGCGTCGGGGGAGTTCAGCACACGGGAGACGGTCTGGTGGGAGACACCTGCATGCTTGGCCACATCCACCATGGAAGGTGGCCGCCCAGTCATCGCCATGTGCTGTCCTCTCCCCTCGTGCAGTGCATCCTTTCATACCTCAGCCTGCACTCCGGAGCCGATTCTCACCCAGCGGCGCGCAGGATCAGCGCTTCAGCGTTCATCCAGAGGGACCGACGCCGGCCGCTCGGCTCGGGTGCTCAGCGTGACGGTCCGCTCCTGCTCGGCCGCAGTGAGGATGCCCTCCATGATCTCCAGGACGTGGAGACCCAGCGCACCCTGGGCGCGTCCGGCCTGCGGATCCCCGGAGAAGGATCCGGTCCAGAACATATCGGCCAACCCGTAGCCGCGGGCTGCCTGACGATAGCCGGCCGCCACCGGGAGCCCCTCCCATCGGTCCATCTGGGAGGAGAGCCGAACAGGCCCTTCGAACCGATTGGGATCCGGCGCCTCCAGAGTCCCCTCGGTGCCCTGCACCTCGATATGCGCAGCGCGGGTGGAGACGCCGTCGAAGCTCATGACCAGAGTGGAGATCACACCTGACTCGTGCACCAAGGCTCCGGTGACGTGGCTGGGCGTGGAGACCGGGATCTTCTCCCCTGCGCGCGGCCCGGATCCGATGACCCGCTCCTGGCGCAGCGCAGTTCCGGCACCGATCACCTTGGTCACGGGTCCCAGCAAGGTGATCAATGAAGTGAGGTAGTAGGGGCCCATATCGAAGAGCGGCCCACCGCCCGGCTGATAGTAGAAGTCGGGGTTGGGGTGCCAGGACTCGTGACCGGGCCGGATCATCGTGACCGTCGCACTGGTGGGCACGCCGATCCGTCCGGCATCGATGACCGCCCGCGCAGTCTGCACACCGGTGCCCAGCACGGTGTCCGGGGCCGAGCCCAGGACCACACCATGCTGCTCTGCGCTGCGCACCATCCGCCGGCCGTCCTCGAAGGAGGCTGCCAGAGGCTTCTCCACGAAGACGCCCTTGCCCGCCTCCAGGGCGGCCAGAGAGACCTCAGCGTGGGCCTTGGGGATGGTGAGGTTGATGACTGCGTCCACATCCTCGCGGGACAGCAGCTCCTCCACGCTCATCCCCGGCGCCCCGTGCTGCTGCCCCACCTTCTGGGCGCGCTCACGGTCGATGTCAGCGATGCCGGCGAGGCGCAGATCAGGGAGTCGGCCGATGGTCTCCAGGTACTGGGCGCTGATGACTCCTGCGCCGACGATGCCGACGTTCAGCGAGTCGCCCACAGGATGCCCCGTTCGATGATGGTCTTCACATGGGGGTTCTCCAGGACCTCCACGCGGTGGCCCGGTGTGGCCACGAAGATCCTGCCCTTGCCCCAGCGGCGGGTCCACACCGCAGGGCTGACATGTTCGCTGTGCCAGGGGTCGAAGTCGCGTTTGGGCAGCGTGGTGGTGGCCAGGACGTCCAGCAGGCCGTCATGGAGCACCCAGTACTGCTCGGTCTCCAGCTCGAAGCTCTCGATCCCCGCGGTGATGGGGTGATCGGCCGCCTCCGGCAGGATGTCGATCCGGTGCGGGATGTAGTTGTCCGACTGCTCCCCGATCCGCTCATCGGGGTGCTTTCCCGGGTGATGGGCGAACTGGGCGCCCATCAGGTGCAGGTACTCCTCGCTGTCGCGGTAGGAGTCGGCGATCCCGCCGTGCCATCCCGCGAAGCCCGTGCCCGCCTCGATCGCGGCGCGCAGCCCCATAGTCTGGTCGCGCTCGATGCTGGACTTGGTCATGCACTGGATGATCAGGTCCGTGGCGGCCATCCGCTCCTCATCGCGGTATACCTCTGGGGACTCGAAGATCTCATAGTCGTAGCCGTTCTCGGAGAGGAACGGAAGGAAGAACTCCGTGGCCTCCACCGGCTGATGGCCGTCCCATCCTCCGCGGACGATGACTGCTCGCTTAGTCATGCTCCTCTCCTCTCTGCACGGGCGTATATCGGCTGTCCTGGGCGGCGCTGAGCTCCACGGCGTCGAGGACACGCTGGACCTCAAGGGCATCGGCGAAGTCTGGGCGCAGCGGCTCGGCCTCCAGTGAGGCGACGAAATCGGCCATCTGGTGGACGAAGAGGTCCCCGTAGCCCAGCCCGTGGCCCACCGGCCACCAGTGGTCGGCGTAGGGGTGGACGACGTCGGTCACCTGGATGGTCCGGAAGCCCTGGGCCTCCTGATCGTCGCGGCCGTCGAAGTGTTGGAGCTCGTTCATCCGCTCGAAGTCGAAAGCGATGGAACCCAGACTGCCGTTGATCTCCAGGCGGTTGGCGTTGCGCCGGCCCAGCGCATAGCGGGTGGCCTCAAAGACCCCCACGGCGCCGCCGGAGAACCGTGCGGTGAAGGCCGCCGCATCATCTACGGTCACCGGGCCGCGCTCGGCCGAGGACGACGCCGTACCGCCGAGTCCCGCCCGGTCACCGGAGATCGGCCGGGTGGGGACGAAAGTGTGGAGCAGGGAGGAGACCCCCTCGATCCGCTGCCCGGAGATCCACTGCGCAGCGTCCACCGAATGCGCGCCGATGTCTCCCAGCGAACCGCTTCCGGCCTTCTCCTTCTCCAGCCGCCAGGTCAGCGGGGCGTCGGCGTCGCTCAGCCAGTCCTGCAGATACTGGGCTCGGACATGGCGGATCTCGCCGAGCCGACCCTCCTCCACGAACCGCCGGGCCAATGCGAGCGCAGGCGTGCGCCGGTAGCTGAAGCCGCAGAAGGTGCGGCTTCCGGCGGCCTCGGCCGTGCGGGCGGCCTGGACCATCCGCTCGGCCTCGGCCACGGTGTTGGCCAAGGGCTTCTCGCAGAGCACATGCTTGCCGGCCTCCAGGGCGGCGCAGGCGATCTCCGCATGGCGGTCGCCGGGGGTGCAGATGTCGATCACGTCGATGTCCTCGCGCTGCACCACGGCCAGCCAATCGGTACTGGTCTCCGGGATCTCGAGCCGGGAACCGGCCTCACGGACCCGCGCCTCATCGCGCCCCACCAGGAGCGCGACCTCGGGCCGACGCGGCAGATCGAAGAACTGCGGCGCCGTCCGCCAGGCGTGGATGTGGGCCGCGCCCATGAACGCATGCCCGATGACGGCCACTCTGAGATGTTCGCTCATCGTTCCCTCCTCCTCGTCCTACCCCTCAGCAACAGGGCTCTCAGCCCGACGGCGGCCTCAGCGGCCGGCGCCTCAGCCGATGATGCGCACCGGGGTGGTGAGCACGCGTTCACCGGGGACCTCGCGCAGCGCACCGGTCAGGGTGATCTCGCCGGCCAGCGGCAGGTCTTCTGCGCTGGGGCCCACCCACAGGTCGATCTCCCCGGGCTCCACGATCCGCCGGTAGTCCACTCCGGTGAAGGAGAGGCGATCAGCGTGGACTTCGAAGCTCACCTGTGCGCTCTCCCCCGGTGCCAGGTCGGCGCGGGCGTAGCCCAGCAGCTGCTTCACCGGGCGGGCCACCTGAGCCACGCGGTCGCCGAAGTAGAGCTGGACCAGCTCGTCTACGGGACGCTGGCCGGTGTTGGTGACCTTGGCAGAGACCTCGAAGCTGCCATCCACCGGCACCTCGGCCACGGAGACGGCCAGCTGCGAATACTCCACGCTGGAGTAGCTGAGCCCGTGTCCGAAGGGGTAGAGCGGCGTCGGGTCCAGGTTGGAGACACCCTGGCTGTTCTGACCCAGCGGGGCGGCGATGTAGCCGGCGGGCTGGCCGCCGGGCAGCGCGGGTATGCCGATGGGCAGGCGGCCGGAGGGCTCGATGGCACCGGTCAGAAGATCAGCGATGGCCGGGCCGCCCTCCTCTCCGGGGAAGAAGCCCTGGACGATGGCGGCGCACCGGTCGGCCACCTCGCCCAGGGCGTAGGGGCGGCCGGAGACGACCACCAGGACGGTGGGGGTTCCGGTCTCCAGCACTGCCTCGAGCAGCTCGTGCTGACCTCCGGGCAGCCGCAGGTCCTCAACGTCGCAGCCCTCACCGGAGGTGCCGGCGCCGAACATGCCGGCGATGTCGCCCACGGTCACCACGGCCACATCGGAGGCGGCAGCGGCCTGGGCGGCCTGAGCGATTCCGGACTGATCGGCCTCCCCCATGATCGGGGTGCCGGCGTGGTAGCTGACCTCGGAGTCGGCATAGGCCTCGCGCAGCGCGTCCAGCACAGTCGGCATGGGCAGGCCCATCCCGCGGTGCGGGAAGGTCTCGGCCGGGTACTTGGCCAGCACGTGGTTGGCGAAGGAGTAGCAGCCCATCATGGTCCGCGGCTCGTCGGCCGAGGGCCCGACGACGGCCACCCTCTTACCGTCCAGCTGCTCGGCCGGGGCCGGGAGGACGCCGTCGTTCTTCAGCAGCACCAGGGACTTCTGGGCGGCCTTGCGGGCCAGCGCTCGGTTGGAGGCGGAGTCCAGCTCCACCGACTCGTCGATCCGGGGCTGCCAGTCCTCGCCGGCGTCGCCGTCGGGTTCGAAGCCGGGCCGGTCCAGCAGGCCGAGCTCCGCCTTCTGGCGCAGCACCCGGCGCACCGAGCGGTCGATGATGTCCTCATCCAGCAGGCCGTCGCGGACCTGCTGGGGCAGGGTGCGGTAGCCGCCGGTGTGGGGCAGCTCGACGTCGAGTCCGGCGCTGACGGCCAGACGGGCGGCCTCAGCCTGATCGGCGGCCACGTGATGCATCTTCTCCAGGAAGGCCACCGACCAGTAGTCGGCCACCACAGTGCCCTCGAAGCCCCACTGGTCGCGCAGCACCTCGGTGAGCAGCCAGCTGGAGGCGGCGGGGGCCTCGCCGTCGATGTCGGCGTAGGAGTTCATCACCGAGCCGACCTTCCCGTCGCGCACGGCCAGCTCGAAGGGGTAGAGGATCTGGTCGATCAGCTCGCGGCGGCCCATATGCACCGGGGCGTGGTTGCGTCCAGCCTTGGAGGCCGAGTAGCCGGCGAAGTGCTTCAGCGTGGCGATCACACCCGCACTCTGCAGCCCCTTCACATAGCCGGTGGCGATGGTCCCGATGAGGTAGGGGTCCTCGCCGATGGTCTCCTCCACGCGGCCCCAGCGGGCATCGCGGACCACGTCCAGAACCGGGGAGAGCCCCTGCTGGACGCCGGTGGCGGCCATATCGCGCCCGATGGCGGCGGCGACCTCTTCGATCAGCTCGGGGTCGAAGGTCGCCCCCCAGGCCAGGGAGGTGGGGTAGACCGTGGCCTGATAGGCGGTGTAGCCGGTCAGGCACTCCTCATGGGCGACGGCCGGGATGCCGAAGCGATTGTTCTCCACCACGGCGGCCTGACGCTTGCGCAGATCATCGGCACCCTCTGCCACGGAGAGGGCCACCGTCCCGTAGGTGCGGGTCAGGTGGCCTTCTCCGTCGCGGATCTCCTGGGCGAAGGGAAGCTTGCCCGAGGACATGGCGTCCTCCATGGGAGCCACCTCGCCCTGGGCCTCCTCGTCCTGGCGCATCTCCCAGTGGGAGCCCAGTTGGGAGACCTTCTCCTCAAGGGTCATCCGGCTCAGCAGGGCCTCGGCGCGCTCGTCAGGGCTCAGCGAGGGATCGTTCCACGGGCCGGTGATCCGTTCAGTCATTCCACTCCTGTCTCAGAGGTCTCGTTGCTTCAGGGTCACTTGCCGAAGCCTGCGGTCAGGCCGGCGACGATGTAGCGGCGGCCCAGGATGTAGGCCACCAGCAGCGGCACCGCCGAGAGCACGACGGCGGCCAGGGTGGCCGGAATGTCCGCGGCAAACTCGCCCTGGTACTCCCACAGTGAGAGCGGGAGCACGCGGACCTCACGGCTCTGGGTCAGGATCAGCGGGAAGAGGAAGCCGTTCCAGACCTGCAGCGCCTGGTAGATGCCCACTGTCATCAGGGCCGGCTTGGCCATGGGTAGCACCAGGGAGGTCAGGATCCGCCACTCTCCGGCGCCGTCCACCCGCATGGACTCGAAGAGCTCATTGGGGATGTCGCGGACGAAGTTGACGATGATCAGCACGCTCAGCGGGATCGCGAAGGCGATCTGCGGCAGGATCAGCGCCCACAGGGTGTCATAGAGCCCCAGCGAACGGATCAGGTAGTAGACGGGGATGATCGTGGCCTGCACCGGGATGGCGATGCCCAGCAAGATCAGGCTGAACAGCCGCTGCCCGCCCCCGCTCATCGAACGGGCGATGTAGTAGGAGGCCATGAGGCTGACGATCAGCACCACTGCGACGGTGGCCGCGGTGACCACCACGGAGTTGAAGAAGAAGTGGAAGAAGTCGTTCTCGATGACCCGGACGAAGTTCGCCAGCGTCGGCTCCGCCGGCGGGACCAGCGGGTTGGACTGGTTGAGGTCCACCCGGTCCCGGAAGGCGGTGATGACGATGAAGTAGATCGGCAGGATGATCGCGGCCAGCCAGAGCCAGCCGCCCAGGCCGCCCAGGATGTTGGGGCGCTCAGTGGGCTTCTTGGTCTGCAGCATCACATACCTGCCTTATCGCTCTCCATCTTGCTGGATCCGGAGATCTTGTTCAGCAGGAGGGAGAGGGTGAGTCCGACGGCCACCAGGATCACGGCGAGCACGGAGGCTCCGCCCATGTCGTAGTTGCGGAAGCCGCTGATGTACATGTCCAGCGGGAGGATGCGGGTCGCGCTGCCCGGTCCGCCCTGGGTCAGCACGAAGACCAGGTCGAAGTAGGTCAGCGAGCCCACCAGCATCAGCGTGGAGGAGGTGATGGCGGTGTAGCGCAGCTGGGGCAGCGTGATGGAGAAGAACTGCCGGACCCGGCCGGCGCCGTCGATGGTCGCCGCCTCATAGAGCGAGACCGGGATCTGGCGCACGCCGGCCTGGTAGAGCAGCGAGTGGAAGGGCACGAAGCACCAGCCCACCACGAAGACCACCACGTAGAGCGCGATGTCCGGGTTGCCGAGCCACTGGCTGGGCAGCCAGTCGAAGGGCAGTGCGGAGCTGATCCCGTAGTTCGGGGAGAACAGCTGCTGGAAGGTGATGCCCACGGCCACCGAGGAGAACAGCAGCGGCAGGAAGAACAGCACGGAGAGCAGTGCGCGGTAGCGCTGGGCTCCTGCCATGAAGACGCCGAGCAGCAGCGCCACCGGGGCCTGGAAGACGAAGCAGATGACCACGAAGACGAAGGTGAGCCACAGCGAGCTCATCGTCTGGTCGCGTTCGAACATCCGCACCCAGTTGTCCAGGCCGATGAACTCCGGGCTTCCGAGTCCGTCCCAGCTCATGAAGGACAGGACGAGGACCCCCAGCAGGGGGATCAGGGCGAAGATGCCGAAGAACAGCACGGCCGGCAGAGCCATCAGGAAGCTGGGTCCCTGACGGCTCTGCCGCATGGCGCCGTCCCTCTGCACCTGTGGGGCGCCGTCGGAGATCTCCTCCGCGGACTGTGCAACGGTCTGTGTCATCAGTGGTGTGGTCCTCGCCGGGTCAGTTCTGCAGCGCGTTCATGTTCTCGGCGAACTCCTCCGGGGTGATGGACCCCAGCAGGATGTTCTCGAGGTTCTCCATCAGCGGCTGCTCCTGGTCCGGCGCCACGGCCTGATCCCAGGAGAGCTGGAAGTGATTGGCATCGGAGACCAGCTGGTTGGAGAACTCGAGGAAGTCAGCGTCCTCGGTCTCTGCGATCTGGTCCTCGATGCCCTCCAGCGGCGGCAGGGAACCCTGCTCGAGCATGGTCTCCACCGTCTCCTCGTTGAAGAGATGCTCGGTGAGGTAGTTCATGGCGGCGTCCTGGTCCTCCTCCGAAGCGTCGGCGGAGATGGACCAGAAGTTGGCCGGGTTGCCCACGATGTTGCTCGGGTCGCCCTGTCCGTCCTCCAACGCCGGGAACTCGGTGAAGCCGAAGTCGCCGGACTCTGCGAAGTCTGGGAAGTCCTCATGGACGGTGGCGTACACCCAGGAGCCCTGCAGCAGCATCGCGGCCTCGCCCTCGGCCAGCAGCCGGGCGTCCTCGTTCTGATCTGCGGTCACCGAGGTGAAGGTCTCGTCGAAGCCGCCGTTGTCCGCCAGCCACTGAATCTGTTCCAGGGCGAAGAGGATGGACTCGTTCGACCAGGCGTCCTCCTCACCCTCGACGACCGAGGCGAAGGCGCCCTCGCCGCCGTGGCGATCGGTGAGGTACTGCAGCCACATCAGGGCCGGCCAGACGGAGCCGCCGGCCAGGGAGAAGGGCGTGACGCCCTCGGCCTCGAAGGCCTCGATGGCGTCCTCCACATCGGACCAGGTCTGCGGCACCTCGACGCCGACCTCGTCGAAGACCTCCTGGTTGAAGTAGAGGACCACGGGCTGCACATCGTTCATCGGCACGGCGTAGACAGAGCCGTCCACCTCGCCGTTCTGCCAGACCGACTCGTGCATGCTGTCGCGGAGCTCCTCAGTCTCCTCCGTCATGTCGACGACGCGATCGCCCTCGACGTAGTCCAGCAGCGCACCGCCGGTCCAGCTCATGACCAGCGTGGGTGCCTCACCGGAGCCGACCACCGTGCGGATGCGTTCCTTATAGGCATCGTTCTCGAAGGACTCCACCGAGATCTGCTGGTCTTCGTTCTGCTCGTTCCAGCTCTCGAAGTCGGCCTCCACAGCAGGCCAACCTCCACCGGTGAGCACCCATGCGTTGGCTCCGCCTCCGCCGTTGCCGCCGCCGCAGGCCGTCAGGGACAGCAGTGCTGCGGCGGCCACTCCTGCGGCGGCCTTGTTGGTGATGGTTCGATGCGACATCGCGCATTCCTTTCTCATCGGTGCGAGTCTGAGCGACACGCTTGAATCCCAGGGTGTGATCTGGATTTCGTATTATCGAAAGACTAAATAGTCCCTGCGGGTGTGTCAAGGACCACAATCGGCGAAGGGGGCGGGTGCGACTCACTCCAGCTCAGCCCTCGGTGGGGTGCTCAGGGCTCAGCGGGGGCCGCGCGCTCACCCGCCCTGGGTGGCGTTCATGTTCTCCGCGAACTCCTCAGGGGTGATCTGCCCCAGGAAGACCAGTTCGAGGTTCTCCAGGAGAGCCTGCTCCTGGCTCGGATCGATGGCCTGATCCCAGGAGAGCTGGAAGTTCGGCGCCTCGCGGACCACGTCATAGGCGAAGCCCAGGAACTCCTCATCCTCGGTCTCCGCAATCTGCTCATCCAGGCCCTCCAGGGGCGGCAGGTTGCCGGTGGCGAGCATCTGATCCACGTACTCATCATTGAAGAGCCGCTCGGAGAGATAGTCGGTGGCTGTCTCCTGGGACTCCTCCGATGCGCTCTCAGAGACGGACCAGAAATTCGCAGGATTGCCCACCAGATTGGCCGGATCGCCCTGACCGCCCTCGACGGCCGGGAAGGTGGTGAAGCCGAAATCTCCGGACTCCGCGAAGTCGGGGTGGTCCTCCAGCATGCGCGAGTAGGTCCAGGAGCCCTGCAGCACCATGGCCGCCTGGCCATCGGCGAGCATCCGGGCATCCTCATTCTGATCCGCATCCACAGAAGCGAAGTTGGGGTCGAAGGCCCCGGCGTCCACCAGCTCCTGGCAGCGCTCGAGCGCCTCGAGGATCGCAGGATCGCTCCAGCCGTCGGGGTCGCCCTCGACCACACCCTGGAAGGCCTCCGGGCCCCCGATGCGGTCGGTCAGATAGGAGGCCCACATCAGCATGGGCCAGCGGGACCCCCCGGCCAGCGCCAAGGGATAGATGTCCTGCTCGTCGAACTGCTCCACCACATCCAGCAGCTCCTCCCAGGTGGTGGGCACCTCCGCTCCGGCCTGGTCGAAGAGCTCCTGGTTGAAGTAGAGGAACACGGGCTGGACGTTGTTCATCGGCACGGCGTAGACATCGCCGTCCACGATTCCGTTGTCGGCCACCGAGCTGATCAGCTGATCCTGCAGCTCGGCCGTCTCTTCGGTGATGTCGACGACGTAGTCATGCTCGATGTACTCCAGCAAGGTTCCACCGGTCCATCCGACGATCAGCGTGGGCGCCTCACCGGAGCCCACTGCTGTGCGGATGCGCTCCTTGTAGACATCGTTGGCGAAGCTGTCCACAGTGAAGCTCTGCTCGGGGTTCTCCTCGTTCCAGGACTCGAAGTCCTGCTCCACCACGGGCCAGACACCCCCGTTGAGAACCCAGGCGTTGGCCTGATCACTGGTACCGCCCCCTCCGCCGCAGGCGGAGAGGCCCAGCAGGGAGGCCGCCGCCAGGCCCGCGATCGGAGCGGTGAGCGCCGAGCGGCGTCGGCCGAGGCGCCGGCGTCGGGATGCGGCACGGGAGCAGGAAGGCGAGGTTCGCGCCATCGCGAAGTCCTTTCTCATCGATGCGGGCCACCGTGACACGCATAAGCCCCAGACTGTGATCTGGATTTCGTCTCCCCGAAATACTAAATAGCCCCCATCACTGTGTCAAACGCCACACACGGCGTTCAACCGGCCATGCATCTCCCCAGATCAGGGCGACTCTCACCCGGTCCCAGGAGAGCTGAAAGGTCGGCGCATCCACTGAGTCCGAGCATGGCGGCAGTCAGACTGCGATCGCGTAGACGCCCCAGGAGAGGATGAAGGACATGAACCCGATGGCGGTTCCGATCACGGTCCAGGTCTTGAAAGTGGTGACGGTGTCGAACCCGCAGAAGCGGCCCACCAGCCAGAACCCGGAGTCGTTCACGTGGGAGAAGGTGATCGCACCGGCCACGATGGCCACCACGATCGCTGCCAGAGCGAGGCCGCCCAAGTCCAGCTCGGCCACAGCGGGGGCCATGATGCCGCCGGCCACAGTAGCCGCCACGGTCGCGGAGCCCTGGGCCACACGGATGGCGATGGCCACGAGGAAGCCTGCCAGGATGACGGGCAGCCCCATGCCGTCCAGGCCCTCGGCGATCTCCTGGCCGATGCCGGTCTCGGTGAGCACGGCACCGAAGGCGCCGCCGGCGCCGGTGATCAGGATGATCGAGCAGACCGGCGCCAGGGCGTTGTCCACCAGATCAGCGATGGCATCACCCAGGCCGCGGGTGCCGCGGCGAGGTTTCAGGTACAGCAGGTACATGGCCACCAAGGTCGCCAGCAGCAGCGCGATCGGCGTCGGGCCGATCAGGCGGGAGAGGATGAACGCCGCATTGTCGGCGCCGACCGTCCCGTTGGCCTCCAGGGTGGAGAACAGGGTGTTGTAGAAGATGAGCAGCAGCGGGAAGAGCAGACAGAACAGCACGGTGCCCAAGCCCGGGCGCTCGCTCTCATCCCGGATGTCCGGCTCGCCCAGCAGGCTCGGGACCGGCATGTTCGGGTACTGCTTGGCGATCAGCAGGCCGAGGCGGTAGCCACAGAGGTACCACGTGGGGATGCCGACCAGCAGTGCCACGACCAGCACGAGGCCGACGTCGGCGCCCATCACTGTGGCGGCCGCCGTCGGACCGGGGTGGGGCGGGGTGAGCGCGTGCATCATCAGGAACGCACCGATGGAAGGCAGCACATAGATCATGAAGCCTCCCTGGAGCCGCCGTGCCACCGTGTAGATGATCGGCAGCATCACGATGAACCCGGCATCCAGGAAGATCGGGAAGGCGTAGAAGATCGATGCGATGCCCAGAGCCAGCGGAGCCTTCTTCTCACCGAAGGTGTTCAGCATCTTGTCCGCCAGCACCTGCGCACCGCCGGAGACCTCCACCAGGCGTCCGAGCACCGCGCCGAAGCCGACGAGCAGCGCCACATTGCCGACGGTGTTCCCGAAGCCTGCGACGACGACGTCGACCACCTCTTCCACCGCGATGCCGGCGGCAAGAGCGGTCAGGACGGAGATGATCACCAGCGCGAAGAACGCGTGGAGCTTGAACTTGATGATCAGGATCAGCAGGACCACGATCGAGCTCACGGCCACGGCCATCAGCGGCCCGGTGGAGAGCTCGAAGGCTCGGCTGACCTCAGTGTTCAGCAGGGGGATATGGGGGGAGAGCGCCGTTGCATCCATGAGTGATCCCACCTTCATCTGGTCCCGCGCGGTGCGGGGCCGAGCTCCTTGAGCAGCTCACCCATCCGTGCGTAGGCCTTGTTCCGGTAGGCGATGAGATCGGCCTTGGTGTCTTCGTCGAAGTCACCGGTCCAGCCCTTGGAGTTCTTCACGCCGTGGCGCCCGGCCTCGACGTTCTCGGTGAGCACCTGGGGCGGGGCCAGGCGGTCGCCGTAGGCGTCCTGGAGGGTCTCGAAGCCCAGGGCGTAGACGTCCAGGCCGGCCTGGTCCGCGATGGCGAAAGGACCGAAGAAGCCCAGGCGGAAGCCGAAGGTGGTGCGCACGATGGTGTCCACGTCCTCAGGAGTGGCCACGCCCTCCTCCACCACGGAGGTGGCCTCCTTCAGCAGTGCGTACTGCAGGCGGTTGAGGACCATTCCGGGGGTGTCGGCGACTTCGGCGCCCTCGCGACCGGCGCGTGCCAGCAGGTCCTTGACGGCGTCGACGACGTCGGGCGTGGTGGCCTCGCCGGAGACCAGCTCCACGCCCGGGATGAAGGGCGCCGGATTGGAGAAGTGGACGGTCAGGAAGCGCTCCGGGTTCTCCACCGCGGAGACCAGCGTGTGCACCGGGATGGTGGAGGTGTTGGTGCCGATTATGGCGTCGGCACGGGCGTGCTCGGAGATCCTGCCGAGGACTTCGCGCTTGACCTCCGGTGACTCGAAGACGGCTTCCTCGATGAAGTCGACGTCGGCCACCGCCTCCTCCAAAGTGCGGCCGGCCGTCAGATTGCCCTTGATGGTCTGGGTGGAGCCTGCGGCGTAGAGGCCCTGGTCTTCGAACTGCTGAGCCTCGGCGAGCAGGCGCTCCAGGCCCTTGAGGGAGGCGTCGACGTCGACGTCGACGATCTCCACGGTGAAGCCCGCCAGCGCCAGGGACTGAGCGATGCCGCCGCCCATGTAGCCTGCGCCGACGACGGTGACGGTGTTGATGGTGCGTGCCATGTTTCGAGGTCCTTCGGTTGTTGAGGTCGGGATCTGAGGCGGTCAGGAGCCGAAGCGCTCACCCAGCAGCGGGCTGTTCTGGGCAGAGCGGAGCACCTGGCGGACGTAGTCGCGGTTCTCTGCGCAGACGCCGATGGAGTCGGAGCCGTAGTGCTCGCAGCAGAAGGGTCCGGTGAAGCCGAGCTCCACGGCGCGACGGATGATCCGGCGGTAGTTCACATAGCCGTACTTCAGCGGCATCGGATCCGAGGAGAAGCTGCCCGTCTGCGGGTCCTCGTCGCGGCTGTAGTTCTTGATGTGCCAGAAGTTCGTGTAGGGCAGGACCTTCTCGTACATCTCATCCGGAGTGCCGCCCAGCGTGGACAGCGGGCGGTGCAGGCGCACGAAGTTGCCCAGGTCTGGGTTGAGCCCGACGGCGTCGTGGTCCACCTCCTCGATGAACTCCACGGCGGCGTCGGCGGTGCCGATGAAGGTGTCCTCGTACATCTCCAGGCTCAGCTGGATGCCGTTGGCGCGGGCGTGGTCGCCCAGCTCGCGGATGCGCTCGACGGCCAGCGGGCGCAGGGCCGGGTCATCGTGGTGGCCCTCCTCCAGCCAGAACCAGGTGGCCTTCTGCTGGGCCGGGGTCAGCGCCTGCATGAAGCCGGTGTTGACGATGGTGACGCCGAACTCGGGGGCGATGTCGATCAGCCGGTGGGCGTCTGCCAGGTTGCGCTCACCGTTCTGTGCATCAACCACGGAGTTCCGGGTCATCGAGATCGAGGAGATGCCCAGGCCCTCGGCGGCGAGGACCTCCTTGAACTCCTCCAGGCGCTCCGGACTCAGGCGCTGCAGGGGCAGCCAGGCGTCGGTGGGGTCGATGTGGTCGAAGCCCAGATCGCGCATCTGGCGCAGGCAGTCGGCCCAGTAGTCGGCAGACGCCTCCCAGGTGGGAGTCCCGTCAGGGGTGGTGGCCCCGAAGGCGAGCATATTGCCGGCGATCGGCCAGGTCTCTGCAGTGAACATCCTGTCCTTCCGTTCTCATGTGAGGCAACCCACGTGGGCTGAAACACATTAGAGCTGACGGATGCACACGTGTCAAGCACATATGTTCACAGGTGTGGTGGGTCAGCCGAGCATCATGCGCAGCATGAAGTAGAAGATCGAAGGACCCAGCAGACAGGCCAGCCCGGTGTAGAAGGTGGCCGTCATCGCCCCGTAGGGGACCAGGCGCTTATCGGTGGCGGCCAGACCGCCCGCCACGCCGGAGGTGGTGCCCATCAGACCGCCGAAGGCCATGGCCGACTTCGGGTTGTTCAGCCCGATCAGCGGAGCGATCATCGGGGTGCCGACCATGACCACGACGGCTTTGACCAGCCCGGCCGCCACGGACAGCGCGATCACATCGGAGCCGGCACCCACTGCCGTGCCGGTCACCGGCCCCACGATGTAGGTGGCCGCACCGGAGCCGATGGTGGCCAGGGAGGCGGGGTCGGTGTAGCCGAAGGCCGCGGCCACCAGCGCACCGACGATGAAGGAGACGATCACGCCCAGCAGCAGGGACAGACCGCCGGCCGCTCCGGACTTCTTGATCTCCTGGAGGTCCACGCCATAGGCGGTGGCCACGATGGCCAGGTCGCGCAGCATGGCGCCGCCCATCAGTCCCAGCCCGCTGAAGATCGCGATGTCGGCGAGCCCGGACTCTCCGCCGGTGTTCACTCCGCCCACATAGGCCAGGACCAGCCCGAGCATGATGGCGATGGCGGAGCCCTGCAGGCGTCCGCGGGTGAGCTTCCGGGAGAGGAAGCCGGAGATCATCATCATCGCTCCGACCACGACGAAGGCGAAGACCAGACCGTTGCGCTCAAGGATGTCAGCGACGAGTTCCATGGCTCAGGCCTCCTGCTTCTCTTCTTCGGTCATCGCAGGCAGCGGCTCAGACTGCCCTCCGATGCGCGAGAGGACAGGGACCAGGGCGGCGCCGGCCAGCAGTGCGGCGAGTCCGGCGGCGATCGCCATCGGACCGCCGTCCACGGCCTCGGCCACGTTCTGGGTGCTGGCCATGGCGATCACGATGGGGATGTACATCGCGCCCCAGAAGAGCATGCCCTGCTCCGTGGGCTTGGGCAGCAGCTCCTTCCTCCGGAGCCAGTCGGCCACCAGCACGAGCATGATCATCGCGAAGCCGACGCCGCCCACATTGGCGTCCACCCCCAGCAGGACGCCGAGCACCTCGCCGATGAGCATGCCGACCAGCATGCACAGCGCCAGTGCGGCTGTTCCGTAGAGCACCATTGTCTTCTCCTGACTGTGATCTCAGCCCGGCCCGATCAGACCTGGGCTGCGGCGAAGGTCTCGGCGTACTGCTTGCGCAGCTGCGCCTTCTGGACCTTGCCCATGACGTTGCGTGGCAGCGCCTCGATGATCCGGTAGGCCCGCGGCTGCTTGAATCGGGCCAGCCGCTCCCCCACCAGGGTCCCCAACTCCTCGGCGAGACCCTCTGAATCAGAGGCGTCCCGCGGCACGACGGCGGCCAGGACGGTCTCACCGAAGTCCGGGTGGGGCACTCCGACCACCGCACTCTCCAGGACCGCGGGGTGGTCGTCGATGACCTCTTCGACCTCCTTGGGGTAGACGTTGTAACCACCGGAGATGATCAGGTCCTTATCGCGTCCGACGATGCACAGGTAGCCGTCCTCGTCGATGCGCCCGAGGTCTCCGGTGATGAAGAAGCCGTCCTCGCGGAACTCCTCGGCGGTCTTCTCAGGCATCTGCCAGTAGCCGCTGAAGACGTTGGGGCCGCGCACCTCCACGATGCCGACCTCGCCCTGGGGGACCTCTTCGCCGCCCTCCCGGGAGACCACTCGGACCTCCACGCCTGGGAAGGGCCTACCCACCGTTCCGGGCTTACGCAGTCCTCCGCCGGCGTCGGGGTCCTCCACATAGGGGTTAGTGGTGTTCATCCCTGTCTCGGTCATGCCATAGCGTTCGAGGATGGAGTGGCCGGTGCGCTCGGCGAAGGTCTCGTGGTCGGCGGCCAGCAGCGGGGCCGAGCCGGAGACGAACAGGCGCACCCCGGAGCAGACCTCACGGGTGAGCCGGTCGCTCTTCAGCAGCCGCGTATAGAAGGTGGGAACACCCATCAGCACGGTGGACTGCGGCAGCAGATCGAGGATGGCGTCGGCGTCGAACGTGGACAGCCAGTACATGGAGGCTCCGGCGGTCAGGGTCATATTCACGGCCACGAAGAGTCCGTGGATGTGGAAGATCGGCAGGGCGTGGATGAGCCGATCCTCCGAGGTGTACTGCCAGGTCTCCAGCAGCGCCCGGCAGTTGGAGGCCAGATTCCGGTGGGTGAGCACTGCACCCTTGGAGCGCCCGGTGGTGCCGGAGGTGTAGAGGATCGACGCCGGCTCATCCGGCTGTGCCGGGTGGACCTCGGCGTGCGGGGCGTCAGCCTGCAGCAGCGTTCCGTCCTGCTCGGTGCCGAGGGTCTCGACCATCAGCCCGGTGGAGCTGCGATGGGTGTGCTGAGCAGCCGCAGAGGGGTCGCAGACCAGCACCTTGGGTGCGGCGTCGTCGACGAAGTAGTCCATCTCAGCGCCGGTGTAGGCGGTGTTCAGCGGCAGGAAGATGCCGCCGATCTGCAGCGTGGCCAGATAGAGGGCCACGGCCTCCGGAGACTTCTCCACCTGCATAGCCACGCGGTCGCCGGGCCGGACGCCGTCGCCGACCAGCTTGGCCGCTATCCGCTGGGAGGTCTGCAGCGTCTGGTCATAGGTGACCTTCCGGCCTCCGGGCAGGTCGAACAGGATCTTGTCCGGCCGCCGCTGCGCCTGGTCGAGGAAGGCCTGGTGGATGGTGCGCTCGGTCATGGAGATCCTCTCCTTCTGGGATGTGCCGGATTCGGCTGAGCTGTGGTTCTGAGAGTTCTGGTGGTCGGAGCCGGCGGAGGCTTCGGGCGCAGCGCGCTCCAGGAGCCGCTCCAGCTGAGGCCCGACCGCGACGGCCCGCTGACGCACGAAGGCTTCGTGACGCTGTTCGACCTTCTCCGGCTCGTAGCGGTAGGTGATCATCGCCCCGTAGGCGCTGCCCCAGGAGGCCGGAGAGGTGTCGGCGGGCCAGTGCAGCTGCCAGGCGGAGGCCCCGTTGCCCAGGTGGAAGCGGGCGACGGAATCCAGCGGCCTGCCGTCGGCGCGCTTCTCCTCAGCGATGTAGCGTGCCAGGGCCGGGAGGATCACCTGGGGCTCGATGGCGGCATGGTCGGCGTCGGGACCGGGGTCCTGCGGGGCCTCGCCGCGCTGCTCCCACCAGCGGCGGAAGCCAGGGATGGGTGAGAGGGTCACGAAGTTCTCCAGGTGGGGCAGCTCGGCGCGGACCTGCTCGATGACCTGCTTGATCAGGAAATTCCCGAAGGAGATCCCGGCCAGGCCCACCAAGGCGTTGTTGATGGAGTAGAGGGCCGCCGTGTCTGCCTTGGAAGGGCTGATGGCCCCCTCGGCGCGGAGGATGGGGCCGATCTCGGAGGGGATGCCCTGGACCAGCGCCACCTCGACGAAGATGAGCGGGACGTCTCCGGTGGCCGGATGGAAGAAGGCGTAGCAGCGGCGGTCCTTGGGGGCGAGACGGCGCTTGAGCTCATGACGGTCGGCCATGGGGTGGACCTTCTCGAAGCGCAGCATATGCCGGTGGATCTGCCGCGGCGAGTCCCACGTGATCTCTTCCAGCCGCAGGAAACCGCGATTGAACCAGGAGGAGAGCAGGTGGTGGAAATCCTGATCCAGCGGGCGCAGCTCCGGGTCCTCCCGCATCAGGCGGCGCAGGTCGGCGCGCATCTCCACCAGAGAGGGCGTGGCTCCCGGAGCGTGGTTGATCCGGCGCAGCAGCTCCTGGCGGGAGGGCTCCGCCGCTGTGAAGAGCTCGGCCTCCTGGCTGTGGCCGGGGGCAGTGCGCCATGCCTGGAAGGCGGCGGTCAGGACCTCGGCATCCACTCCGTACTCCTGGAGCAGGTGCCGGAAGAACTCAGTGCGGCCGGCGTCGTCGAGCTGTTCATAGGCGCTGAGCACGCGGACCGCCACGGCCCGGCGGGAAGCCTCACCGATGCCGCCCATCAATACGGAACAGGCCGCCCGCAGCTCCTGCAGCGGGGGCACCTGGGGCGGCTCCTGGGGCGTCTGCGTGCTGCGGCGGATGCCGAGCATCCGGAAGAGATCGCCCAGAAGCCAGATTTCGCCGTGACCCATCGACCCTCCTGTGTGTACATGAAAGCGTGTGATGTATATAACAGCTAGAATAGAGGATAGATGTGAGCTGGGCCACACTTTTCTGGGGAATTTTTCGCAGACCGTGAGAGTCGGGCGCTGACCTGGGGTTCAGACCGCCGGACGACAGGCAGGGACTATGCTTCTGAACAGGACAGGAGGGCACATGGCACGCATCCCCGAATCTCAGCGCATCCGGGACGCGCTGGAGGACACCATCGTGGACGGGCGCTATAGGCCCGGGGAGAAGCTCGATCCGGTGCAGCTCCAGGAGGAGTTCGGCTGCTCCCGGACCCCCATCCGCGAGGCGCTGCAGGCCCTGGAACGCTCAGGGCTGGTGCAGATCAGATCCAAGCAGGGCACCTACGTGACTGCGCTGAGCCTCTCTGAGCTGGCGGAACGGTTCGAGGTCATGGCCGAGCTGGAGGGCATGGCGGCGCGCCTGGCCTCGCGACGGATCGAGCGAGAGGCGCTGCATCAGCTGCAGCAGGCGGTGGAGGACTGCGAGCGCCGAGAGGCCGCCGGCGACGCTGACGGCTACTACTACGCCAACGCCTGGTTCCACGGCACCATCTACGACTCCTGCGGCAATGAGTATCTGCGCGAGCAGGCCCACCACCTGCGCCGCGTCCTGCAGCCCTACCGGCGGCTGCAGCTGCGCGTTCCGGACCGGATGCGGCGCTCCCTCTCCGAGCATCGCACCATCCTGGAAGCGGTCTCCGGCGGAGACGCCGAGACGGCGGAGAACGCCGCACGCGACCACGTGCTGGTCCAGGTCCAAGAGTTCAGCCAGCTGGTGCGGACCTGGAGCGCCCTGCGGGCCGAGCAGCCCGGAGACGGAGAATCGGCGTCCCCCCTCCAGGGATAGTCAGGCCCTCCGGAGGCGATGTCCGGGGGCGGATATCCCTGAAGCGGGGACGCCGATGAGAAGAGAGTCAGGCTCCTACTCGCTGAGTTCGAAGTCAGCGAGCTGGTCAGCGTTCTCCTCAGTGACCAGGATGCAGTCCAAGGCGATCTTCTCATCCTCCACCGAACTGTCTCCGGTGCGGATGACTTCGTCCAGGATTTCGATCGCCTGGGTGGTTCCATCGGTGATCGGCTGCAGCACTGTGGCGACCATGCTGCCGTCGGCCACTGCCTCGGCGGCGTCGTTGCTACCGTCGAAGCCCAGCACCTGGACCTCATCCAGGCGTCCGGCCTCCTCCAACGCATTGATGGCACCCAGGGCCATCTCGTCATTTCCGGAGATCACACCGTCGATGTCCGGGTAGCGGGAGAGCAGCTGCTCCATCGAGGTCTGGCCCTCCTGCCGGTCCCAGTTGGCGACCTCCTCACCCACCTTCTCCAGGTCCGGATACTGACTGAGCACCTGCTCGTAGCCGTCCGAGCGCACAGGAGCGTTGTTGTCGCTGGGTTCGCCATAGAGCTCCACATAGGTTCCCTCATAGTCCATGGCCTCCGCCCACGTCTCAGCTCCCAACGCCGCGCCCTGGGCGTTGTTGGAGACGATCTGCGCCTCAGCCAGACCGGTCTCCGAAATCTCTGCGTTGACCAGGGAGACCGGGATTCCGGCGTCCACAGCCTGTTCGACGACGGCCACCGACTCATCCGCTCCCGCCGGGTCCAGCAGGATGCCGTCGACATCATTGTTGATCGCGGTCTCCATGAGCCGGGTCTGCTCATCGGGGTCGTTGCCGTGGGCTCCGGTGGTGTAGCTGTAGCCCAGCTCCTCGGCGAGGGCCTCAGCAGTGGCGACCTCGGCCGCCCAATAGGGGTTGGAGGCGTCCACCGTGATGATCGCGATCTCGCCTCCACCCTCTCCCCCGCCGTCGCCGGCCTCCGAGTCGCCGCCGCAGGCCGCGGCTCCCAGCAGACCCACCATCATCCCTGTGGCCAGAATCTTCCTTCTCATGATGTCTCCTTACTCTCGAGTGATCCTCGGCGTGCCGAGTCCTTCTGTGCCTGAGCCACCGCACGAGCGTGGGCGCGGCGGCGCTGGACGATCTGCTGAATCTGGTCAGTGGCCACCGCCAGGATGATGACCGCACCGGTGATGACGGTCTGCCAGAACGGTGAGACCCCCACGATCACAAGCCCGTTGGTCAGGAAGCCGATGACGAAGGCGCCGATGATGGTGCCCCGCACCGTGCCGCGACCGCCGGAGAGCGCCGCACCGCCGATGACCACTGCCGCGATCGCATTGAGCTCATAGAGGTTGCCCAGGTCGGCCGTGGCCGAGCGGATGTTGGCGATCTGCAGGATGCCGACGATGCCGGCGCACATGCCGGTGAAGACGTAGACCCGGGTCTTGACCCGTCGGACCGGAACTCCGGAGAGTTCGGCGGCGCGCTCGTTGCTGCCGGTTGCGTAGAGCCAGCGGCCGAAGGGCGTGCGGGTCAGCAGCAGAGAGAAGATGACCGCCAGGGCGATCATGACCCAGGCCGAGATCGGGACGCCCAGCGGGTAGCTGGCGAAGATGCTGAAGAGGCCTTCGTTGTTCAGCCCCGGCTCGCCGCGCAGCTCATTGGTGATGTTGGTTCCGCCGAGCAGCACCTGGGTGAGCCCACGGCCCACATAGAGCATGCCCAGAGTGACGATGAACGGAGCCAGATTCAGCCGCGAGATCAGCAGACCGTTGATCCAGCCCACCAGCATCCCGACGGCGACGGCGATCACCACGATCACCCACAGCGAGGGGTACATGACCGCATCGGTCAGCGGCAGCGAGACCCCGGCGAAGAGGTTGCCCGCCACGGCGCCGGTGAGTCCCACGGTGGAGCCCACGGAGAGGTCGATGCCTCCCTTGAGGATCACCAGGAGCATTCCCAGCGCGATGATCGCGTTGAAGGCTACGTCCTTGGCGATCGTGGCCAGATTGCCGGCCGCCAGGTAGTTGTCGTTCATCGAGGCGAAGATGACGATGATCAGCAGCAGCGCCACCAGGGCGCGGCCCTCCATCAGGATCGCTCCGATATTGATCCGGAACCGAGGGCTCTTCTCCTCGGACGCAGCGGTCGCCGTCGTGCTCATCCTTGTGCTCCGTTCGTACTGCCGGTGGTGCTCAATGCTTCAGGGGCGCCGGGCGAGGCGCCTGTGCTGTCCTCTGCCGCGGCCATCACTTCTTCACGGGTGGCGGTGCGGGGGTCGAAGGATCGGACGGTGCGCCCGCGGCTCATCACCACGATCCGGTGGGAGGCGGTGAGCGCCTCTCCGACGTCGGAGGTGGCGAACAGCACCGCCAACCCCTTCTGGGCCTGCTGAAACAGCAGGGAGAAGATCTCTCCCTTGGCCCCGACGTCCACGCCGCGGGTGGGTTCATCGAGGAGCAGAACCGTCGGGTCGGTCAGCAGCATCTTTCCGATGACCACCTTCTGGGCGTTGCCGCCGGAGAGGGAGCTGATCGGCGCTTCCGGACCAGCCGTCTTGACCCCGATGCCGCTGATCTGGCCGGAGACCGCGCGAGTCTCCGCTCCCCGACGCAGCAGGCCGCCGCCCACCCAGGAGCTGAGACTGGCCAGAGAGAGGTTCTTGCCCACACTCTGCATCTGGATCAGACCATCGCGCTGACGGTCCTCCGGGACCAGTCCTACGCCCAGCTCGATCCGCCGGGCCACGCCCGTCCCCCGCAGGTCCTTCTCACCCAGCAGCACCTGCCCACCGGCGAGCTGGTCACGGCCGGCCAACGCCTCCATGAGCTCGGTGCGACCGGCACCCATCAGCCCGTAGAGGCAGACGATCTCACCCTGGTGCACATCCAGCGAGACGTGATCCACCGGGAACTTTCCGCTGATCGGGTCCGCCACACTGACATCGCGGATGCTCAGAGCCACGCCGCCGTGTTCGCGCGGCTCCTCGCGGAAGTCGTAGTCGGCGTCGCGCCCGACCATGGTGCGCACCACCCAGAGCAGATCGATGTCTGCAGCATCCTCGGCAGCCACCAGCTCACCGTCCCGGAAGACCACGGCGCGGTCAGCGATCTCGATGGCCTCCTCCAGGTGATGAGAGATATAGACGATGGCCACACCTTGACGCTTGAGTTCGCGGATGATCTTGAAGAGCACCGTGACCTCAGCTGTGCTGAGCGCAGAGGTGGGCTCATCCATGATCAGGATCCGAGCATCGGTGGACAGCGCCCGGGCGATCTCGATGATCTGCTGCTGACCCACCCGCAGATCCTGCACGTAGGTGTCAGGCGAGATCGGTTCCTCGAGCCGCTCCATGACCTCAGCGGTGATGCGGGACTGCTCGGCGTAGTCGATGCCCCGCCAAGAATTCTTCTCCCGTCCTAGGAAGATGTTGTCCCGCACCTTGAGATTGGGGTTCAGGTTCAGCTCCTGATGAATGATGGAGATGCCGCGATCGACCGCCGCAGAGGTGGAGGCCAAGGTGACCTGCTCGCCGTCGAGCTCCAGGTGCCCGGCTGTGGGAGTCTCCACACCCGAGAGGATCTTCATCAGGGTGGACTTGCCCGCACCGTTCTCTCCGAAGAGGACGGTGACCTCTCCGGCGCGCACTTCGAAGTTGACGCCCTTCAGCGCTCGGGTGACCCCGTAGGTCTTGCTGATGCCGACGGCCCGCAGGACGACGTCGGCGCCGTCGTGGTTCTGCGTCGGGGAAAGCTCCTGGTGATCAGTGCGCTCCTCGCTCATCCTGCGACCTCCAGCTCGAGGGGCTGCACGGAGAGCGGAGCATCGGCAGAAGGAGAGCCGCCGGTGTCGGTCTGGCTCAGCACGCCCCGGACGGTGACCTGCTCACCCTCCAGAGCGGCGGGGTCTCCCCCGAGTCCCTCAACGGCGCCCTCACGCAGCAGTGTGCTGAGATCTGTGCCGACCTGCTGGTATCCAGTCTGTCCGGGTGCGTCTCCGAACTGGAAGCCCGTGAGATCGCGGATCAGGTTGCCGTCCAGGGCCGCCCCCAGTGGGATGACGACGTCGCGCCCTTCCAAGCCATCGACATCGAGGATGAGAGTGTCCTCGCCAGCCTCGCGGACCTCGCCGGAGGCCTCCACGGAATACGCAGCGACGTCCTCGCTGGGCGAGGCGGCGTCGAACTCCTCTGCCGCGGCCTCGGGGTCCTCGAGGATCGCCTCGGCCACTTCCGGAAGTTCCTGTGCGTCAGCGATGAGTTCAGTCCGAGCCTGAGAGTGGAGCTCCTCAGCCGTCTTTTGGGGGTCGAACTGATCGGGTCGCATGGCTTCCACCTCCTCCGGCGTGAGGAATTTGGTGCTCAGCACCATGGCGATGCCGAGCACCGCCAGTCCCGCCGCCACAACGAGTCGCCTGATGACCGTGGGTCCCATGTCCCCTCCGAGCTGTGAGTGATGTCTGGTGATTCACCTCACATTAGAGCGGAGTCGTGCACACGTGTCAAGCACATATGTTCAGGGCCTGGCGAGGGTGCCTCTTCAGGCATGACTGGGCATCCGGAGATGAGCTCCGGAGCCGGATGCCACGCAAGAGGAGCGCCGTCCGAACGGCAGAGACGAGGTCAGGCCGTCGCGATCTCCAGGAGGGTGAGGAAGCCCGCCAGATCCCAGGCCGTGCGGCCCACAAAGAGCCCGTCCACATCCTGCATGGCCAACAGATCGGCCGCGTTGTCCACGTTCACCGAGCCGCCGTAGAGCAGACCCGCGACGCTGCCCGCACCACCACTGCCGGCACCTCGAGCGGTCGATCCGCCGAACTCAGCCCGCAGCGCCGCAAAGGGCTCTTCGAGCTCGTGGATCTCGGCCGGCCGCCCGGAGGCGCCGATGGCCCAGATGGGCTCATAGGCCACCAGCACGCGGGCTCGCTGACTGTCGGCGAGCCCCTCCAGGGCCGCACGGGCCTGAGCCAGGATGTGCTCAGCCGATCCGCCGGCGTCGCGCACTTCAGCAGGCTCCCCCACGCACAGCAGGGGCATAGCGCCGTGGCGCAGCGCGGCCTCCACCTTCAGCCGCACCGTGCGGTCACTCTCAGCGAAGTGCTCACGCCGCTCGGAGTGGCCGATCTCGATCATGGTGGCTCCAGCATCCATGGCCTGGGGCACCGAGATCTCTCCGGTCCAGGCGCCCGCGTCCTCCCAGTGGGCGTTCTGAGCGCCCAGCTGCACGCCGCCCTCGCTGTTGGCGTTCTTGCCGAGCTCCTGAGCCACGGCGGCCAACGCGGTATACGGGGGGATCACGAAGGGCTGGACCCCGCCCTCACCGGCGCCGGCGGTGCTCAGCCGCGTGTTCTTCTCCAGCGCAGCGGCCAGCCCGGAGGCGTACTCCCGGGCCTCGGCCAGGGTCTTGTTCATCTTCCAGCTGGTGCCGATCCACCGCATGACGGGCTCTTCCTTGCCTGCTCGGACGGTCAGCTCTTCTGCCCGAGGCGCTGACCGAGCGCCTCCATGAGCAGGGAGAAGGAGATCGCGCCGGGGTCCGGGGTGCCCAGGGACTTCTCGCCCAACACGCGGGAACGGCCCAGGCGTGCGGTCAGATCCGCCGTCTTCTCCGCGGCCTGCTGAGCCTCGACGGCGGCGGAGGTGACGGCGGCAGCCAGGTCCTGGGACTCGCCGAAGCGTGCCTCCAGCGCCTGCGAGAAGGGCACGGCGGCATCGATCATGGTCTTATCTCCCGGCTCGGCGCCGCCCAGACGGCGGACCGCATCCACAGCGTTGAGCAGGGCCTGCATCTTGGCCGGATCGTCTGCGGCAGAGTCGTCGGAGAGCGCTCGGCCTGCCGCAGTGAGTGCCGCACCCCAGAGGGCGCCGGAGGTTCCGCCGGCGGATTCGGCCCAGGCGGTTCCAGCGTGGACCAGCAGGGTCCGAGCCCCAGCACCGCGCTCCAGCGCCCTGCGCCCGGCCTCCACAGCACCGCGACTGCCCAGGGCCATACCCTGACCGTGGTCCCCGTCGCCTGCGATGGCATCGATTCGACCCAGCTCAGCCTCATGCTCAGCGATGACTCCCTCGAAGAGCTCCAGCACGCCCTGCAGATCTGCGGCCAGCTTCTCAGACTCCTGTTGGGCGGCCGGAACGGACTCCTCCCCGGGAGTGAAGAGCTCGGCGCGGGCGGGGATCTCCTTCAGCGGAGTCAGCCCGGAGAAGTCGCCCCGGCGGTAGGCCGGAGTGTCTACCGGAGCGGTCCAGTGGCTCTCCAGCTCCTCATCCAGGAAGACCAAGGTCAGAGAGAGACCAGCCATGTCCAGGCTGGTGACGAACTCGCCCACCTCCGGCTGCACCGGGGTCAGGCCAGAGCCCTCCAGGCGCTCGGCCAGGCGGCCGTAGACCACGAAGAGCTCCTCGTACTTCACCGTCCCGAGACCGTTGAGCAGCACGGCCACACGGCCGCCGCTGCGGTGGGACTCGGGGATCTCCTCGGCGATGCCGTCGAAGAGCAGATCGGCCACCTGGGAGGCGGTGCCCATCGGCAGGTCCTTCACTCCGGGCTCGCCGTGGATTCCCAGGCCCACCCCCATGGTGCCCTCCTCCACGTGGAAGAGCGGCTCCTCTGCGCCGGGCAGGGTGCAGCCGTCGAAGGCGAGGCCGAAGGAGCGGGTGGCGTCGTTGGCCTTCCAGGCCACGCGTTCGGCGTCTTCGATGTCCGCGCCGGCCTCGATGGCCGCACCGGCGATCTTGAACACCGGGAGGTCACCGGCGATGCCGCGGCGGTCACGGTGGTCCTCCAGGGAGTTGGAAGCGATATCGTCGCTGACCTTGATGATGCGGACGTCGATGCCTTCGGCGCGCAGCTTCTCGGCGGCCGCCCCGAAGTGCAGGACGTCGCCGGCGTAGTTGCCGAAGCCCATGACCACGCCACCACCGTTCTCAGCGCTCTTAGCCACCGAATAGACCTGGGAGGCCGAGGGCGAGGAGAAGATGTTGCCGCAGGGGGCGCCGTGGCCCATGCCCGGCCCCACCCATCCGGCGAAGGCCGGGTAGTGCCCGGAGCCGCCGCCGATGACCAGCGCAGGCTGACCCTTCGGCGTCTCAGTGGAGCGTACGACGCCGCCGTGGACAGCAGTCACATACTGGGGGTTGGCGGCCGCGAAACCCTGGACGGCCTCATGAGCGAAGTCGGATGCGGAATTGATCAGGTAGGTCATTGCTGTCCTCGTCGACGTTGTGACTACGGGCGGCGACTCACCGCACGTATGTGCTGTGACATTTGTGCTGAGCTTAGCCTAAGGCAGAATGAGTGATCAGCACCACTCAACGGCGAGCATAGGCCACGCCAGGGGCACAGGCCCCGGATACGATGGCCCGATGGAGGCAGGCGACACGATGGACAGAACCGACGAGGCCACAGAGGCCACCGGCTCCACCGAACTCGAGCGGCTCTACCGCGCCGCGCAGCTCTACTACGAGCAGGGAGCCACCCAGGCTGAGGTCGCCGAACAGCTGCAGGTCTCGCGCCCCTCCATCAGTCGCATGCTCTCCGAGGCCCGGGCCCAAGGGATTGTGGAGATCCGTGTGCACCGCCCGGCCTCGAGCGGCATGGACGAACTGCGCGACCGCATCCAGGACAAGCTCCAGCTCAGCGCCGTGCACCTGGCCCCGGGCGATCAGTCCCAGCGGGCCGGCATGGGGCTGGCCGCACTGACTCGCCAAGCACTGGCCGCAGCTGAGCTCAATGCCGGCGACGTCCTGCTGCTCGCCTCCGGGGAGACCACCTACGCACTGGCCCAGCAGCGTCTGGGTGACTTCTCAGGAGTCGTCGTCGCCCCCACGGTGGGCGGGCAGGCCGAACCGGACGCCTGGCACCAGACCAATGAGGTGGTCCGCGCCTTCGCCGCCACCTCCGGCGGCTATCCGCACTACCTCTTCGCCCCCTCCATGCCCTCGGACGCGCTGCTGTCCGCGCTGCAGGACGATCCGGGCTATCGACAGATCGTCGATGACTGGAACGCCGCGAAGGTGGCGCTGGTCGGCGTCGGGGCTCCGCCGCTGTCCCGCCAGTCCATCGCGCGGTCGGTGCCGCGCGATCACCCCAATCTGGCCAAGGCGGTGGGTGATGTCTGCCTGGCCTTCTACGACGACGCCGGCGATGAGGTGACCTTCCCCGGCAACGACCGCATGGTGCGCATCCCCGGGGGGACACTGCGCGCTGTGCCGCTGCGGATCGCCGCCGCCGTGGGACCGCATAAGGCGCCGAGCATCATCGCCGCCGCGCGGACCCGCTGGTTCAACACGCTGGTGACCGATGAGGCCACGGCCCGTGCCATCGACCGGAGCCTGAGCACCGCCATCACAGCGACCTGAGGTCAGCCTCATCTTCCTGGCGCGACTTGTTCTGAGTTACTAAGATCTGGACTGTTGGCATACGCCAGCATCCGTTCACATGAAGGAGTGTTCGTCATGGCTCAGAAGTACTCCGAATACACCGTCCCCGGCATCGGCCAGGAGAACGGCCACGAGATCGCCGGCCTGCTCCAAGGCCGCCTCCACGCACTCAACGACCTCCAGCTGGTGCTCAAGCACGTGCACTGGAACGTGGTGGGCCCCAACTTCATCGCGGTCCACGAGATGCTCGACCCCCAGACTGAGACCGTCCGCGGCCTCGTCGACGAACTGGCCGAGCGGATCGCCACTCTGGGCGGCAGCCCCAGCGGACTGACCGGCGAGCTGGTCTCCGCGCGCAGCTGGGAGGACTACCCGTTGCACAAGGCCGGAGTGCAGGAGCACCTGGCCGAGCTGGAGAAGGTCTACACCGGCGTCGTGGAGGATCACCGCGACGTGCTCAGCAAGGTCGGCCAGATCGACCCGATCACTGAGGACCTGCTGATCGGACAGGTCAAGGAGCTCGAGCTCTTCCAGTGGTTCATCCGTTCCCACCTGGAGCGCTGAGCATCCGCTGATCCACTTCGCCTGATCCACCGCACCTGGGGCCCGACGCCGACACTGACGGCGTCGGGCCCCAGGTGCATCTCCACCGGATCAGCCGGTGCACATCTGTGCATTGACACACGTTCTGCTCGAGCTAGCATGGAAACGCGTGACGTACCCCATATGAGCCCACTGCACCTGCTCAGATGCCTACCACAGGGACGTCTCGGCCGAGCCGATGAGGGCGCGGCCGGTCCGATCAGAGGAGAGCCCCATGACCACCACCGACGCACAGACATCGGCAGAGCTGCCGAGCACTATGCGGGCCGTCGTCGTCCACGGCCCCGAGGACTACCGACTCGAAGAGCGGCCAGTTCCCACCCCGGGCCCCGGCGAGCTGCTGCTGCGCACCGACGCCGTCGGCGTCTGCGCCTCAGACCTGAAGTGCTACCACGGTGCCGAGAAGTTCTGGGGCGGCGAGTATAATGAGGCCTGGGCGGAGAAGAACCGCATCCCTGGCCATGAGTTCGTCGGCACCATCGTCGCCGCCGGCGAGGGCGCTCTGCAGGCCCGCGGCGCGGAGCTGGGCCAGCGCCTGGCATGCGAGCAGATCGTTCCCTGCTGGGACTGCCTGTACTGCAGCCGCGGCGGCTACTGGATGTGCGAGCCTCACGACATGTTCGGCTTCAAAGGCTTCGACGGCGCCATGGCCGAGTACGTGCTGGTGCCCGAGCGCGCCCTGACCCACCTGGTCTCCCCCGAGCTGCCCGGCCAGCACGCCGCATTCTCCGAGCCGCTCTCCTGCGCCCTGCACGCCGTGGAGCGCGGGAACATCCAGTTCGAGGACACGGTGGTCATCGCCGGCGCCGGACCGATCGGTCTGTCCGCCATCGCAGGCGTGCGCCAGAAGAACCCCCTGCGCGTGATCGCCCTGGACATGGTGGACGAGAAGCTGGAGCTGGCCAAGGCCTGCGGCGCGGACATCACCATCAACATCGCCGAGGAGAACGCCGAGGCCAAGATCAAGGAGCTGACCGGCGGCTACGGCGCCGATGTCTACATCGAGGCCACCGGCCACCCCTCGGCCGTCCAGCAGGGCCTGAACCTGCTGCGCAAGCTCGGCCGGTTCGTAGAGTACTCCGTGTTCAAGGACAAGGCCTCGGTGGACTGGTCGATCATCTCCGATGACAAGGAGCTCGACGTCCTGGGCGCCCACCTGGGTCCGCACTGCTGGCCCGCGGCGATCAAGCTGATCGAGGACGGCAAACTGCCGATGGACGAAGTCTGCACCCACCAGTTCCCGCTGGAGCGCTTCCAAGAGGCCCTCGACCTGGTGGGCGACTCCTCCGGAGGCTCCGTGAAGGTCTCCATCCTGCCCAACGGCCCCATCCCCGATGGCACGGCGAACAACCTGGCCGCATAGGCCCCAGCACCCATCCCTGAATTCGAAGGAGAGCATATGAGCAAGCTCCGCATCGTGGTCGGCGGCGACGAGGCCGGCTACGGGTACAAGGAAGCGCTGAAGGAAGACCTGCAGGCCGATGACCGCGTGGAGTCGGTGACCGACGTCGGCGTCGGCGATGCTGCGGATGACACCGCCTACCCCAATGTGGCCGTGGCCGCCGCGGAGAAGGTGGCGGCCGGCGAGGCCGACCGCGCACTGCTGATCTGCGGCACCGGCCTGGGTGTGGCGATCTCCGCCAACAAGGTCGAGGGCGTGCGGGCGGTCACCGCTCACGACGCCTACTCGGTGGAGCGCTCCATCCTGTCCAACGACGCCCAGGTGCTGTGCATGGGCCAGCGCGTGATCGGCCTCGAGCTGGCGCGCAAACTGGTGGGCGAGTGGCTCAGCCACGAGTTCGACACCTCCAGCGCCTCAGCTGAGAAGGTCGCCGCGATCACCAAGTACGAGCAGACCGGCAGCTGCTGATGAACGGCGGGGCCGGCATGTTCGACCTGAGCGGCCGCGTCGCGATGATCACCGGCGGGGCCTCCGGGCTGGGCGAGGCCATCGCGCATGGCCTGGCCCAGCAGGGGGCCGCCGTGGTGCTGGCAGACCGCGACGCCGACCGGCTGCAGAAGGTCTCCGCGGACCTTCAGCAGGCCGGTGCTCAGGTCAGCACTGTGGAGCTGGATGTCACTGACCGGGGCGGCGTGGACCGCGCCGTGACCGGCGTTGCGGAGGACCAGGGCTGCCTGGACATCCTGGTGAACTCGGCCGGCGTCGTGGCGCTGGATCCGGTGGAGCAGCTGCCCGATGAGGCATGGGACCGGACGCTGGAGATCAACCTCAGCGGGACCTTCGCGGTGTGCCGCGCCGCCGGTGCGCAGATGAAGGCGCAGCAGCACGGGCGGATCATCAACATCGCCTCGCAGGCCGCGCATGTGGCCCTGGAGCACCATGCGGCCTACAGCGCCTCCAAGTCAGGGCTGTTCGGCCTGACCACCTCGCTGGCCCGGGAGCTGGGGCCCTACGGGGTCACGGCCAACACGATCTCACCCACTGTGGTGATGACTGAGCTGGGCAAGAAGGCCTGGGCCGACCCGCACGGCGATGCTCATAAGGCTGAGATCCCTGCGCGGCGCTTCGCCGAACCGGAGGAGATCGCCGCGACGGCGGTGTTCCTCGCCTCGAAGGAGGCCGCAATGGTCAACGGCGCCGACCTCCGTGTGGACGGCGGCTTCACCATCGTGTGATCCCTTGAAAGGCGATTCGAGCGGGGTTTTGGCCTTTATGAGCGGAATTTCCCCGTCAAAAGGGCCAAAACCCCGCTCGAATCCCGGAGCTGTGGATAACCTCTGCAGGTCTTCCGAGGAACCGGCAGGGTGGTCTCATGAAGACTCCCGCTCCCCTGCCGCCTCAGCTGCACGGCCGCGTCTTCAGCTCGGCCCAGGCCCGGGAGTTCGGCATCCCACCTAAGCGGCTTCGCGCTCGGGACATCCGGAGCATCGGCTGGGGACTTCATCAGCACGTCCCCCTCACCGCAGGAAGCCACAGCCCCGACGCCGGCGCGCTGCTGACGCCCTTCTACTCCGGACCGAACCTGGAGACTCACTACTCACCGCCTCCGGGACTCACCCACGATCGGCTCGCACTGCTCACAGCCCTGAGATCACAGCTCGACGACGGCGCCCGCTTCAGCCACGGCACGGCGGCACAGCGGCTCGGCCTCCCCCTTCCCCCGCGGCTGCAGCGCAGGGTCAAGGCCGGAGAGATCGAGATCAGCCGACCTCGTATGACCTCCGCTGAACGGCTGCGGGGCCTGAGGTGTCACCGCGCGACGCCGGGGATAGAGGAGACGGGGAGTGTGCTCGGGCTTCCGATCAGCCGACCCGGCAGGGTACTGATCGATCTGATGCCTCAGCTGAGACGCAATGAGCTGGTCGCTCTCGGTGATCAGCTCATCCGCACGCCTCAGCAGGGCTTGAGTCTGAGAACTCAGCCGTGGGAGAGCATCGAATCCCTGACCGCAGTGGTGAGACGGCACCCCTCGACCGACGGGATCGTGGCCGCCCGCGAGGCTCTCGACCTGATCCGAGACGGAGCCGACTCCCCTCCGGAGACTGCGCTGCGCCTAGCCCTGCTGGATGAAGGACTTCCGGAACCCCAGCTCCAACTGGCCCCGTCGCCGGGAAGCCCCTGGAGCGGTGACATGGGGTGGGAGCAGATCAAGCTGGTGATCCAATACGAAGGGGCGCACCATTTCGACGCCACGCAGCAGGCGTCCGACGGCCAGCGGGACCACGCCTTCCGCCGGGACGAATGGACAGTGCTGCACACCAATGCCGTGGATCAGCGTCAAGGATTCCCGCTCATCCGCCGTCGTGCGCGGTTCGAGCTCGGCCAGGCGGGCCTCCTCTGATGCTCTGAACCCTCCCCCACAGGTGATTCGAGCGGGGTTTTAGCCTTTATGACGGTGAAAATCCGCCCATAAGGGCCAAAACCCCGCTCGAATCGCATCAGAAAACTTCAGGCGAGAGGCTCGAGGACCTCCAGGCCGCCCATGTAGGGGCGCAGCGCCTCGGGCACGCGCACCGAGCCGTCGGCCTGCTGGTGGTTCTCCAGGATCGCCACCAGCCAGCGGGTGGTCGCCAAGGTTCCGTTGAGCGTGGCCACCGGGCGGGTCGGCCCCTTGGAGCCGTCCTCCTTCACGGTGCGCTCACGGATGTTCAGGCGCCGGGCCTGGAACGTGGTGCAGTCTGAGGTGGAGGTCAGCTCGCGGTAGGTGTCCTGCGAGGGCACCCAACCTTCGCAGTCGAACTTTCGGGCCGCGCTCATGCCGAGGTCGCCGGCCGCGATGTCCACCACCCGGTAGGGCAGCTCCATCTTCCTGAGCATCTCCTCCTCCCAGGCCAGGAGCTTCTCGTGCTCAGCGGCCGAGTCCTCCTGGGAGCAGTAGACGAACATCTCGAGCTTGTTGAACTGGTGGACGCGCAGGATTCCGCGGGTGTCCTTGCCGTGGGAGCCGGCCTCACGGCGGTAGCAGGTGGACCAGCCCGCTATGCGCTCTGCGCGCTCACCGAGGTCCACGATCTCATCAGAGTGGTACCCGGCGATGGCCACCTCAGAGGTACCCACCAGGTACAGGTCGTCGCGCTCGAGGCGGTAGATCTCGTCGTCGTGCTCGACGTCGAAGCCGGTGCCCTGCATCGTCTCCGGACGGACCAGCGTCGGGGTGATCATCGGGGTGAATCCGGCCTGCAGCGCCTGGTCCATGCCCATCTGCATCATCGCCAGCTCCAGGCGAGCGCCCACACCCTTGAGGAAGTAGAACCGGGCGCCGGAGACCTTGGCCCCGCGCTCCATGTCCACAGCACCGAGCGACTCAGCCAGCTCCAGATGATCCTTGGGCTCGAAACCCTCAGCGGAGAAGTCCCGCGGGGATCCCTCCTCCCGCAGCACGACGAAGTCGTCTTCGCCGCCGGAGGGAACGCCCTCATGGATGGGGTTGGGGATGCGCCGCTGCAGGGAGCGGAGCTGCTCCTCGGCCTCGTTGGAGGCGGCCTCGGCCTCCTTGACCTGGTTGGCCAGGTCCTTCACCTCGTCGAGGAGCTTCTGCTTCTCGTCACCCTGGGCCTGGGCCACCTTCTTCCCGAAGGCCTTCTGCTCGGCGCGCAGCGTCTCGAAGCGGGTGATCGCCGCACTGCGAGACTCCTGAGCGGAGATCACCTGATCCACCAGCGATTCATCCGCCTGCCGGGCGCGCTGGCTGGCCTTGTACTTCTCGGGGTTCTCGATGAGGTCCTTGATGTCGATCACGGGCACCAGCCTATCCCGCTTCTGGCCCGAACGCCCGTGCACCAACTCAGCACGACGGCGGCGGCGCCGCCTGATCTCCAGGCCGGCACCACCGCCGTGGTCACCTCAGCATCCGAGGTTCAGCGTCAGCTCCTCAGACTCCGACGCCGTACTCCTCCAGGATGCCGCGGCACTCCTCGAAGGCCTCGTCGTCGGCCCAGACGTCCTCGCCTTCGGTGTGCTCCACGAGGACCTGCTGGTTGATGCAGTAGTGGGGCTTGCGCTCATAGTCGCCCTCGTAGAGCGCGGCATCGCCCTCGCCCTCGAAGGTGCCGGGGATCCAGCTGTGCTCATCGAGGCTGCCCCAGATGGTGTAGGAGTTGCAGGAGGCCAGTTCCAGGCAGGACTCCAGCACTGCGCCGTAGCGCTCGGCGGCGCCGGCACGGTCCTCATCTGACATCCGGCCTTCCTCGGTGAGCTCGCCGCGGACGTCGATCTCGGTCACTGCGGTCTCCAGGCCTAGGTCCTCGAAGCGCTGCAGGTTCGCCTGATAGTCCTCCGGGTCGAAGTCGTACTGCATGGACAGGTGGGTCTGGCTGCCGAAGCCGTGGACCGGAACGCCGCGGTCCGACTGCTCCTGGATCAGCTCGTAGTAGGCGTCGGACTTCGCGTTGGTGCCGTCCACGGCGTAGTCGTTGTAGAACAGCAGCGCGTCCGGGTCCTCCTCATGGGCCCATTCGAAGACGTCGTCGAGGATCTCTGGCCCGAGTTCGCGGATCCACAGGTTTCCGCTCTCCTCATAGGAGCCGTCGCGAAGCTGCGGCTCCTCCTCATCGTCGAAGACCTCGTTGACCACGTCCCACTGCTGGATGCAGCCGGCGTAGCGGGAGACCACGGTGCGCACGTGCTCCTCGAGCATGTCGCGCAGCTCCTCCTGGGTGTACTCGCCGGCTTCCACGGACTCCTCGAGCCATTCCGGGTTCTGCGAGTGCCAGAACAGCGCGTGGCCACGCATGTTCATACCGTGCTCCTGGGCGAACTCGACGACGGCGTCGGTCTCCTCGAAGTGGAAGTCTCCCCACTCATCGGGGTGGATGAACTCCCACTTCATATAGTTCTCGTGGGTGAGCGAGGTGAACTCCTCGGCCAGATGCTCGCGGTACTCTTCGTCATCCGGGAACGGGTCCGGGTACTCCTCATCCTCATGGTGACCGCCGCCGGCCGCGACGTTGCCGACCTTCAGATCAGCCTCCTGGGCGAAGTGGCCCAGCGAGTCGCGAGCGTACTCGTGGTCGACCTGCTCATCCGGGGCGAACTGGCAGGTCGGCTCCGAAGCTTCGACCTCCTCGCCCGCCTGGTCTTCAGGCTGCTCATCGGCCTCTGCGTCGGCCTCTTCTCCGGCGCAGCTGACCAGCAGCAGGGCTCCGACACCCAAGGCAGCGGCAGCGCGAGAACGGCGGGGGAATGACATGACTCTCCTCAGGGTGCGACTCGATGTGATCTGCGTCATACATTTTGTCTTCCCGCAAGACTAAAAAGTTCAGCGAAGAGTGTCAAGGATCACGCCCAGAAGAAGGTTCAGGTCAGCGCGGCGAACGCGCACTCTCTCGCTCACCCACTGCATACAGGTGCGCCCCAGGCAGAGCTGGATAGACTGACCGGGATGGATACGACCACGCTGACCTGGGTACTGGGGCTCTCCGCAGCAGTGAATGTGCTGCTGATCGTCCTCGTTCTGCGCAGCTCGACCGTCTCCCGGCGCCTCCGCGCCGAAGCCGCAGAGCTCAACCACGCCCTGGAGGTCGAGACCTCCGTGGCCGGTCACGCCAAGCCTCCCCATCAGCGGCTGATCGCTGTGGTCATCAATGTGACCAAGGACGACGCCGATGAGGCGGTCCGACTGATCCACTCCGCCTGCTCCCGCGCAGGCATGCCCGCCCCGGTGGTCATGGCCAGCTCCGCCGAGGATCCCGGCTATGTGATGACCCGGCGCGCACTGGAACAGGGCGCCGACGTCGTCATCGCCGCCGGCGGAGACGGGACCGTGCGTGCCGTGGCCGCCGAGCTGGCCGGCACCGACACCGCCCTGGGCGTGCTGCCGCTGGGCACCGGCAACCTCTTCGCACGGAACATCGGACTGCCCTACTCGCAGCTGGAGACCTGCGTGGATGAGGCCATCCACGGCATGGGCCACCGCGTGGACACGCTGGACCTCATCCTGGACCGCGCCGACGGCACCAGCGATGAGGAGACCTCCCTGGTCATCGCCGGCGGAGGCCTCGACGCCGAGGTCATGGGCGACACCCGCGAGGCCCTGAAGCAGCGCGCCGGCTGGCTGGCCTACGGGGAGGCCGGACTGCGCCACGTCACCGGCAAACCGCGCAGCATCACCGTGACCCTGGACGACGGCAGCCCGGAGACCTACCGGGTCCGCTCGGTGCTGATGGCCAACTGCGGATCACTGCAGGCTGGGATGGTGCTGGTGCCCTCAGCCCGGTTCGACGACGGCAAGCTCGACGCCGTCCTCTTCAGCCCCCGCCACGTGGTGGACTGGGCAAAGATCATCACCAAGACCATCGCCCGGTTCAAGGCCGAGATCCCGGTCATGAAGGTTCGTCAGGCGGAGCAGACCGTGGTCAGCATGGCGGAGCCCATGCCCTTCCAGATCGACGGCGACGCCGTCGGGAAGGTGGTGCGCGTGAGCACCACCGTGCGGCCGGCGTCCTTGGTGGTCAACGGGGTCAGCACCACCCACGCCAGCCAGGGCGCCGTCCTCACCGTCACCGAGGACTGAACCCGCCCGACGCCGGCTGCCGGCCACAGGCCTCAGCGCCGCAGCGACTCAATCCACGCGCGGGCCGCCGAGAAGGCGGCGTCGCTGACGTCCTGGGTGACCTGCTGGGGCTTGCGGTCGGCGCGCGGGTAGGAGCCGAGGAAGCGGATCTTCGGGGAGACCCGGTGAATGCCGGTCAAGGCATCGGCTACGCGGGACTCCTTGATGTGGCCCTCCAGGTCCATGGAGAAGAAGTAGTCGCCCATCCCGTTGCCCGTGGGCCGGGACTCGATGCGGCAGATGTTCACCCCGCGGGTGGAGAAGTGCTCCAGGATCTCCATGAGCGCACCCGGGCGGTCCTCCGGCAGAGGGACCATCACCGTGGTCTTATCCGCCTCGGTCATCTCCGGTGTGGGCCCGGGCTTGGTGACCAGCACGAAACGCGTCACCGCCCCGGAGACATCCTCGATCCCGGAGGCGATCACGTGCAGGCCCAGCTGCTCAGCCACCAGCGGCGAAGAGATCGCGGCGTCCGCCACCGGGTTCTCGGCCAGCAACCCCTGCGCCCCGGCCGCCGTGGAGGAGGCGGGGATGTACTCGGCATGTGGGACCGTCACCTCAGCCCAACGGCGCACCTGCGCCCAGGCGTGAGAATGGGTGGCCAGCGAGCTGATCGCGCTCAGCGGCATCGGCTCCCGGGAGGCCACCACAAAGGTGATCGGCACCAGAGATTCGCCCACGATGTGCAGGTTGTGGGCCACGGAGACGGCGTCGAGGGTGGCGGTGACCCCGCCCTCCACCGAGTTCTCGATGGGCACCATGGCACCGTCCACCGAACCCTCCTCCACCATGGTCAGCGCGGAGAGCACCGAGGACGCGGGCACCCGCTCGGCCTCTTCGGCCCCAGGGAGCTGCAGCAGGGCAGCCTCAGTGAAGGTGCCCGAGGGGCCCAGGAAGGAATAGCGGGTCATATGACTTTGGGCTCCTGGCCGGTGGAGGACTCCAGCGGGCGGCCGGCCTCAAGCCAGCCGTCCATACCGTCTCCCACGAAGACCGCGGAATAGCCCTGACCGGTCAGCCACTGAGTGATCTGGACGGCGCGGCCGCCGGTGCGGCAGATGACGTAGTAGTCCTCGTCCGGGTCCAGCTCGTCCTCAAAACGTGTGGGGATCTCCTCCACCGGGATGTGCAGCGCACCGGGGGCATGGCCCTCGGTGAACTCGTAGTCCTCACGGACGTCCAGCAGCTGGGCGCTCTCAGGCACCGCCGCCGCGCGGACCGTCTCGAAGTCCGACATCCAGCACCTCCTGCATCTCACGGAGAATCCGACTCTGCGGATCAAGACTATCGCTTGTCCGCGCGCGCCTGCATAGGGTTGGCATATGGAGCCGTTCGCCGATGCACCCGCCCCGGACCCGGATCACACCACCGACACCACGCTCACCGATTTCCGCGCCGCCACCGCCGCCCATTGGCGCACGGCCTTCCTCGAGGGAGACGTCACCGCTGTGGAGCTGGCCACCACGGCGCTGACCGCGGCCTCCGCCCACTCCTCCTTGGGTGCCTTCCTCCACCTCGACGCCGACTACGCGCTGGCCCGCGCCGCAGAGACCGACGCCGTGCGCACCACGATGGTCGGCGCCTCCTCCGGCGAGGACCGGGACGCCGCACTGAGCCGGCTCTCCACCCGCTCCCCGCTGCTGGGTCTGCCCACTGCGTTCAAGGACCTGGTGGATGTGGCCGGGATGCCCACGACCCGGGGCACCGCCGCGCTGCCTCCAGCCGTAGCGGCCAAGGACCACGGGCTGGCCCGCCGGCTGCACGGCGCCGGGGCGATCAGCGTGGGCAAGACCCAGGTGCCCGAGTTCGGCCTGCCCTGCTATTCGGAGAACCAGATCGCCGAGCCCTCCCGGAACCCGCTGGACCCGGACCGGACCTCCGGCGGCTCCACCGGAGGCGGGGCTGCGGCCGTAGCCTCCGGCATGCTGCCCCTGGCTCCAGGGACCGACGGCGGCGGGTCGGTGCGGATCCCCGCGGCCGCCTGCGGCCTGGTGGGGCTGAAGCCCGGGCGCACCCGACTTCCCGACGATGACCGCTCCCCCGCCGCAACCAATCTCCCGGTCTCCGGGCCCATCGCCGACACCGTGGAGGACGCCGCACTGCTCTTCGACGTCATGGCCGGGCACTCCTTCCGCGTTCCGGAGGTCACGGGTTCTGGCAGCCGGAACGGGCCGGGAGGAGCCGGCGTCGTGCTGGCCGAAGGCCCCGCCATGCGGGGGGTGCGCCAGGCTCTGGAGACCGGACTGGCGCCGCTGAACATCGGGGTTACCACGGAGTCGCCGTTCTCTCCGGAGCTGGAGGTCACCCTTCAGGAGGGCGCGGTGACGGCCCTGGAGAAGGGGATCGGCGGACTCGAGCAGGCCGGGCACATCGTCCAAGGCACCTCCCACTGCACCGGCTCGGACCGCTTCTGGCCGGAGGACTATCACCGGCTGTTCCGCGCCCTGTGGACCGCCCGGATGGGCTCCATGGAGTTCCCGCCGGAGCAGGAGGAGAAGCTCGAACCGCTGACCCGGTACTTCCTGGAGCTGGCCAGGAACCGTCCCGGGGCTGAGACGGCCGAGGCCGTCACCCGGATGCAGGACTTCGCAGATTCCGCCGACGAGATCTTCGGGCCCTGGGACGTGCTGCTGACCCCCATGCTCGCCTGGGCTCCGCCGAAGGTCGGCTGGTTCGCCGGGCTGAGCCCCGAGGAGAACTACATCCAACAGTGCCGGTTCACCCCGTACAGCTCCGTGGTCAACGTGCTGGGGCTGCCGGCGATCAACGTGCCCACCCACACCGACGCAGCCGGGCTGAGCTGGTCGGTCCAGATCATCGGGCCCACCGGTTCTGAGGAGATGCTGCTCGCCCTGGCGGCGGTGCTGCGCCGGGAGATGTGAGGGCGGCGTCGGCGGCGCCCGGACCTGATTCAGCTCAGCTGTGAGGTGGTCAGGCAGGTGGGATCACCCTCCCCTGTGGAGAGGGAGGTGGTGGAGGAGAGGCCCTCGTGCTCGATGGTCATCTCGGCGTCGATGTCGCGCGGGAGCCACAGTCCGAAGAACCCGTTGTCATAGGTCTCAAGCGTCTCATCGACGAGGACCTCGCCCGTGCCCTCCTCGGTGACGGTGACGTCGACCTCCTGGTTGTCCAGCTCACCGAGGCAGGTGGTCAGGCTGTGGTAGAAGCAGTCATGGGTCTGATCGATGTACGGGGCGACGGAGACGTAGAACTCGTCCTCGGGCAGCGGCACCGATTCCTCCTGACCCTGCTCATCGGTCACCACGACGGCGTCGGGCTCCACCGAGGCGATGAGGTCTGTGGGCCGCTCCTCCACCGGGGCGGCGTCGAGCTCCTCGGCGAGCTCGCGGCCGGTGAGCCCATCCAGCCCATGGGACTCCAGCACGCCGGGATCGTCGCCGGAGGGGTCGGGCGGGCCATCGGCGGCGCATGCCGTCAGGAGCATCCCCGCTCCCATCAGCCCGGCCACGGCCGCGCGGCGTCGCGCGGTGAGGTTCTGCGTCATGGTTCTCCTGTTCGGTGGGGCGTCGGCGAGGCTCAGGACCCGCACCCGTGCCCTGCCGGACGGGCGGGGCACGAGCCGGGAGACCGGGCGCTAGAGATCGGTGAGCATCTGCTCCATCTCCTCGATCTCTGCGCTCTGATCGTCGATGACGTCCTCCGAGAGCGCCAGGGCCTCCGGATTCTCTCCGGCCTCCAGGTGCTCCTGCGCCGAGGTGACGGCACCCTCGTGGTGGACGATCATCTGCTCCAGGAACAGTCGGGAAGCCTCCGGCCCCTCGGCATCCGCCAGGTCCTCCAGGTCCTGCTCACTCATCATCCCGGCGTGGTCGCCGTGGTCCTCGCCGTGCTCGGCGTGCTCATCATGATCGGCGTGCCCCCACGCCTCCAGCCAGGACTCCATCTCCTGGACCTCCGACTGCTGGGCGGTCCGGATCTCCTGAGCCAGCGCATCGACGTCGGCGTCCACGCGGTCCTTCTCCGCCAGGATCTCCGACATCTCCACTGCCTGCTCATGATGGAGGATCATGCCCGACACATACTCGACGTCGGCCTCGTTGAACTGCTCCTGCGGAGCGGTCGCCGCATCATCCTGCTGAGCGCCGGGATCATCGTCGGCAGGGTCGGATGCTCCGCAGGCGGTCAGCGCCAGGGCGGAGACGAACAGTCCGACCAACGTGACAGCGGGGGCGTTCCTTCTCACAGTGGATCTCCTTCGCATCGGGGAGATCCCAGTCAACTGGACGAACAGGGGCAGTGTCACGCCACAGGCGGCGTCTTGAGAACTCCTTGATCGAATCCTGACCTTCTTCGGCCTGGTGCGGACAGCTGCCCGACATCCGCGCCGGGCCCTGCCCGGTTCGATCTCAGCGGGGCCGGCTCAGCGGAAGTTCGATGACGAAGGAAGCGCCCTGCCCCGGTCCGGGACTCGTGACCCTGACACTGCCCTGATGAGCCTCGACGATGGAGCGGACAATCGCCAGGCCGATGCCCGAGCCCCCATGAGCCCTGTCCCGGGCAGCGTCGACGCGGTAGAAGCGTTCGAACAGATGCGGGATGTGCTGCTGATCGACCCCGTCCCCGGTGTCCTCGACCTCGAGCACGGCGACCTCCTGCGCCCCGGCCGCACGCAGGATCACCCTGTCCCCCTCAGCCGTGTGGCGCAGCGCGTTGTCCAGCAGATTGGTCAGAGCCTGGGAGAGGCGGTCCCGGTCACCGGTGACCTGCGCTCCTGCGGAGGAGTCCTCCGTCTCCAGTGCCACGCCTGCGGCCGCGAAGGATGCTCGGGCCTGCGCGGCCGCTCCGTCCATCAGCTCAGTCAGCGACACCTGCTCGGGCTGGATGCTCAGGCGGTGCTCTTCGGCCGAGCTGACCAAGGATATGTCCTCAGCCAGGCGGCGCAGACGCTCGGTCTGTTCGCGCAGCATCGTCACCGTCGCCGCGTCGGCCTCGACGACGCCGTCGGCCATTCCCTCCAAGTACGCGTCCACAGTAGCCACCGGGGTGCGCATCTCGTGGGACAGGTCGGAGAGCAGGCGCCGTCGCGTCAGCTCGGTCTCCGCCAGCTCATCGGACATCCGGTTGAACGCCGAGGCCATATCCTCCAGCTCCGCGCCCATGCCGGCCTCGGGGACCTGCACCCCATAGTCGCCGTCAGCCACACGGGAAGCCGCATGGCGAACCCTGGTCAGAGTGCTGGTGATGCTGCGTGCCAGGAAGGCGCTCACCAGGATCGACGTCATACCGGCGACGAACAGCGCCAGGCTGAGGGAGAGCTGCCACGTATGGTCGAACGCGTCCTCCGCGTGGGCCACCACCTCAGGATCCGGATGGTGCGTCTCCACCATCAGCATATGCTCATGGAAGATGGCAGGGCCCACCAGAAGGGCGATGAGCCACGCGGCCACCGCACCGGCCCCGAGGGCCAGTGCGACGCCGAGCAGCAGTCGGGTCCCGAGTCGGGTCCCCAGCCGGGTGCGCCGGGTCGGCCGCCTCGCCGTCATCTTCCCGGCCCCGTCTTATACCCGACGCCGCGGACGGTGCGGATATAGCCGGAGTCGCCGCCGCTGTCACCGAGCTTCCGGCGCAGATTCCCGACGTGGACATCGACCAGGTGCTCATCGCCCACCCAGTCTTCGCCCCAGACCCGGTCGATCAGCTCGCGGCGGGACAGGGCCGCCCCGGGATCAGTCATCATGGCGGCGAGCAGGTCGAACTCCGTGCGGGTCAGCTCCACCGGCTCATCGGCCAGCCGCACCTCTCGTGCGGTCCGGTCCAGGGTCAGCTCCCCCACCGCGTGCTGCCTGCGGGCCTGGTCCAACGGAAGCCGCGGACGGCGCAGCATCGCCTTGACGCGCAGCACCAGCTCCCTGGGACTGAACGGTTTGGTCACATAGTCATCAGCCCCCACCGAGAGCCCGATCAGCCGGTCGACCTCGTCGGCTCGGGCGGTGAGCATGATGATGTAACAATCGCTGAAGGTCCTCAGACGACGGCAGACCTCCACCCCGTCCATCCCGGGAAGGCCCAGATCGAGGATCACCACCGTAGGGTCATGCGCACCGGCGAGGTCCACCGCCTCCGCGCCGTCCCCCGAAGCCTGGACCGCGAATCCGTCCCGGCGGAGGTAGTCCCCGATCAGCCGGACCAGCGGCTCCTCGTCCTCGACGATCAGTACGCACGGGGCATCATGGGCCTGGGTTCGACTCATGCCTCGATCGTAGAACACGCCGGCTGCGGCATGGCCCGCCGGCGTCAGCTTCCACGGAGGCGGGCAGAGGCTGATCATCACTCCGCCTTCTTCATGAGATTCCGCGATCTGAGCCGATTCTCAGAACAGCACCAGGGCGATCCGGTCTGCGAGCGCAGGACCTGACGACGCCGGAGCCCCTGCACACACGAGAGGGGCGGAGCCCGAAGACTCCGCCCCTCGCCGTGATGGCCGTTCAGGCGATCAGTTGTCCTTCTTCAGACCGTCGGCGAATCCCTTCACCGAGTCCTTCGCGTCGTTGGCTGCGTCCTTGGCCTTGGCCTGCAGCTTCTCGCCGGTGCCTTCAGCCTGTGCTTCCTTGTCTCCGGTCGCCTTGCCGAGACCTTCCTTGGCTGCGCCGGACGCTTCCTCTGCCTTGTTGTTGAGCTTATCTCCGAGTCCCATGCTGAACTCCTCTCACTCGTGCAACGGGGTTGCCAGCGAAGGACGACGGCGACTTCTCGGTGAAGCCGAGCGGTCCGCCTCCTCCCTGTCCCGCCAAGATACCGAGCCGGCCCGCCGACGTCACCAGTTCCACCGAAATTCACAGTGAATATTCAGCGCACGACGCCGAACTGTGGAGTCCGCGCCCGGCCGGCGGCCTCAGCCGCGGTCCTCGAGGTCCTCCAGATTCACCGGAGTGGCCAGCGCGGCGTCGTCCTCGTCCTCATGCCCGACGTCGGTGCCGCGCCACCGGGCCACCGCACTCATGCCGTGGTGGATGGCCAGCGCGGCGAAGCTGCCCAGCGCGATGCCCTCGAAGACCACCTCGCCGAAGACCATGGTGAAGTTGGCGATGGCGATGATCAGCGGCACGCCGGCCACCGCCAGGTTGATCGGGTTGGAGAAGTCCACCCGGTTCTGCACCCAGATGCGCACGCCCAGGATGCCGATCATGCCGTAGAGGACGGTGCCGGCACCGCCGAGCACTCCCTCAGGCACGGTGGCGATCAGCTGGCCCACCGGGGAGATCAGCGCCAGCAGGATGGCCCCTGTGCCGGCCACCCAGTAGGCGGCGGTGGAGTAGACCCTGGAGGAGGCCATCACACCGATGTTCTCGGCATAGGTGGTGGTGCCCGAGCCGCCGCCGGAGCCGGCGAACATCGTGGCCACGCCGTCGGCCATCAGCGCCCGTCCGGTCACCGGGTCCAGATCGCGCTTGGTCATCAGCGCCACAGACTTCACATGCCCCACGTTCTCGGCCACCAGGACCAGCACCACCGGCAGGAACAGTCCCAGCACACCGATGTGGAACTCCGGGGAGGAGAACTCGGGCCAGGCGAACCACTGGACCTGCAGCAGCGAGCTCAGGTCACCGCCGGCCGCGGCACGCAGCGCAGGATCCACCGAAGAGAAGTCCACCTCACCGCGCAGCAGCGCCACCGCATAGCCCACCACGACGCCGAGCAGGATGGAGAGCCTGCCCAGCATGCCGCGGAAGAACACACCGGCCAGCAGCATCGCGACGATGGTGATCGTGGCGGTGAGCGGGGCGGCGTCGACGTTGTCCCAGGCGGCCGGAGCCAGGTTCAGGCCGATCAGCGCCACGATGGAGCCGGTCACCACCGGCGGCATCAGCAGCTGGATCCAGCGGGCGCCCGCACAATGGACCACGACGCCGACCAGGAACAGCAGCGCACCGGTGGCCAGGATGCCGCCCAGGGCGCCGCCCATGCCGTAGCTGCCCATGGCTGCGGTGACCGGGGCGATGAAGGCGAAGGAGGAGCCCAGATAGGAGGGCACCCGCCCGGCGGTGATGATCAGGAAGAGGAGCGTACCGATTCCGGAGAACAGCAGTGTGGTCGAGGGCGGGAAGCCGGTGATCAGCGGAACCAGGAAGGTGGCACCGAACATGGCCACCACATGCTGCATCCCGATGCCGATGCTGCGGCCCCAGCTGAGCCGCTCATCGGGGGCGACGACATCGCCGGGGCGGATGGTCCGTCCGTCGCCGTGGAGGCTCCATCCGAGCCCGGGGATCAGGGTCTTGTTGCGCGTGGTCACGAAAGCTCAGCCTATCGCCCCGGCCTGCCGGTGCGGGACCGGCGCCGACATGGGTGTGGACCGGCGTCGGGACCCCGTGTCAGGGGCATGACCGAGGAATCTTTGATCACATCATGATAACGCTCTGCAGTTTCTTCGGCGGAAAACTCTCCAGCGTGAGCGCAGCCCTATGCGCAGAAGGGATTCAGCGGCGTCGGTATTTCTGAGGAGAAACTCAGCGGAAGCCCCAGAGAGGCGATTTCACCCAGTTTTCACGGGAACTGCAGTTGATTCCATGCTGAGCCTTACTAGTGTGGAAGCGATGTCGAACTCCGCAGATAGCCCTGCCCATAATTCGGAAACGATCGAGATCCGCACCCCGTCTCTGACCGACGGAGCGGACCTCTGGCGCATCGCTGAAGGGACGGGGGTGTTGGATGTGAACACCCCGTACGCCTACCTGCTCTGGGCCCGCGACTTCGCGGAGACCTCAGTCATCGCCACGGTGGACGGCGAGGCTGCAGGGTTCATCTCCGGGTACCTCAAGCCCACCGATCCCAGCACTCTGTTCATCTGGCAGGTGGCGGTGGACTCCCGATTCCGCGGCCGCCGGCTGGCCTCCCGCGTGCTGGCTCAGGTGGTGGCCAACTCCGGCGCCGGACGCCTGGAGACCACCATCACCTCGGACAATGCGGCCTCCATCGCCCTGTTCACCGGTCTGGCCCGCGACCACGGCACCGAGATCACCAAGCAGGACCTCTTCACCGAGGACCTCTTCCCTCCCCAGGAGGAGTCCGGTGAACACCATGCCGCCGAGGACCTCTACACCGTCGAGCCGCTCAAGCGCTGACGCGTCCTGCACACAGACTTTTCATTTTTCGTACGCCACTGAAGGAAGTAGATATGCCCACTGACATCTTTGAGACTCGCGAGTCGCAGGTCCGCAGCTACTGCATGAACTGGCCGGCCACCTTCGAGAAGGCCTCCGGCTCCTACCAGTACACCGAGAGCGGCTCCAAGTACCTGGACTTCTTCTCCGGCGCAGGCGCCCTGAACTACGGCCACAACCACCCCGAGCTGCGAGACGCCGTGGTGGACTACGTGGCCAACGACGGCGTCACCCACTCCATGGACATGAAGACCCCGGCCAAGCGCCGCTTCCTGGAGACCTTCGAGCGGGTCATCCTGGAGCCGCGGAACCTGGACTACAAGGTCATGTTCCCCGGCCCGACGGGCACCAACACCGTGGAGGCCGCGCTGAAGCTGGCGCGCAAGGTCACCGGCCGTCAGCACATCCTCAGCTTCACCAACGCCTTCCACGGCATGACCCTGGGCTCGCTCTCGGTCACCGGCAACTCGATGAAGCGGCGCGGCGCAGGCATCCCGCTGACCAACTCCTCGAAGATCCCCTACGACGACTACTTCGACGGCGACATCCCGGACTTCCTGTGGCTGGAGAAGGTCCTGGAGGACTCCGGCTCCGGTGTGGACAAGCCGGCGGCCGTCATCGTGGAGACCGTCCAGGGCGAGGGCGGCCTCAACGCCGCCCGCATGGAGTGGCTGAAGGCGCTGAGCGACCTGCTGCGCCGCCACAAGATCCTGCTGATCGTCGACGATGTGCAGGCCGGCTGCGGCCGCACCGGCTCCTTCTTCTCCTTCGAAGAGGCCGGCATCCACCCGGACATCGTCTGCGTCTCCAAGTCCATCTCCGGCTACGGCCTGGCCATGGCGCTGACCCTGTTCAAGCCTGAGCTGGACGTCTGGGAGCCCGGCGAGCACAACGGCACCTTCCGCGGCAACAACCTCGCCTTCGTCACCGCGGCCAAGGCGCTGGAGATCTTCTGGTCCGACGAATCCTTCCAGAAGGAGCTCAGCGGCAAGATCGAGGAGCTGCACGTGGGCATGGAGAAGATCGTCGAGCACGTCAACGGCGCCTACGTGAAGGGCCGCGGCTTCCTCACCGGCATGTCCTTCCCGGACCCGGACACCGCCGGCAAGGTGGCCGCCGAGGCCTATAAGCGCAACCTGCTGGTGGAGACCTCCGGCCCCGAGGACGAAGTCGTGAAGCTGATGCCGGCACTGACCGTGGAGCCTGAGGACCTGCAGAAGGGCCTGAAGATCCTGGAGGAGGCCGTGCTGGCCGCCACCGGTCAGATGGGCGAGCCGAGCCGCCTGCGTCCCCCGCACTGAGCGGAGAGACCCTGCCGCTGACCGCGGCCCAGCCCCCTCATCGAAGAATCTTCTTAGGAGCCTGATATGTACACCCTGCACATCGACGACCTCAACGGCACCGACCGCGACATCGACGAGCCCAACTGGCGCTCCCGCCGGATGATCCTGGCCCAGGAGAAGGTGGGCTTCTCCCTGCACGAGACCACCCTGCGCGCCGGCACCGAGAACGACTTCTGGTACGCCAACCATGTGGAGGCGGTCTACTGCGTGGGCGGCAAGGGCACGCTGACCGATAAGGAGACCGGCAAGGAGTACCCGATCACCGACGGGTTCCTCTATCTGCTCGACGGCCACGAGAAGCACCACGTGTCCGTGGAGGAGGAGATGCGCATGGTCTGCGTCTTCAACCCGCCGGTCACCGGCCGCGAGGTCCACGACGCAGATGGCGTCTATCCCCTGATCATCGAGGAAGACTGATAGACACCATCGTGTAAGCGACGGCCAGGGGCCCCGCGCAGCTTGCTGGGTGGGGCAAGGCCGGAGTGGGCGTCTATCCCCTGATCATCGAGGAAGACTGATAGACACTCACACATGAAGAAGGCCCGTCCGGGATTCCCGGGCGGGCCTTCTTCATGTGTGGACCGGTGTTGGAGAGGGAAGCCGAATACGCTCAGATCCCCTGCCACTCCGGCTTCGAGGCATAGGCCTGTCTGTAGTAGTCGGCGAGCTCCAGTCCCGACGCCGCCGCCTCATCCACCAGCACGGTGACGTGAGGGTGCAGCTGCAGGACAGTGGCGGGCCAGCGCGCTGAGATCGCCCCTTCCACCAGCTGACGCACAGCAGGAGCCTTATGCTCCCCGGTGGCCAGCAGCACCAGATGGCGCGCCTCGGAGATGGTGCCCAAGCCCTGGGTCAGACAGTGGACCGGAACCTCCTCCGGGCTGTCGAAGAACCTGGCGTTGTCCTCACGCGTCTGAGCAGTGAGGGACTTGACCCGCGTACGTGAGGCCAGGGAGGACCCCGGCTCGTTGAAGGCGACATGCCCATCGGCACCGATCCCCAACAGCTGTAGGTCGATCCCTCCGGCCTCCGCGATCGACTGCTCGTAGCAGGCACAGGCCTCCGGCAGGTCTTCGGCCAGCCCGTCGGGCCCCAGCACCTGCTCCTCAGGCCAGTCCACGCGCTCCACAATCTCCTGACTGATCACCCGCCGGTACCTCTGCGGGTGGTCGCGGCTGAGACCGACATACTCATCGAGCAGAAAGCCTCGGGCGCCTGCGAAGGAGAGCCCTTCCTCCCGATGCCGGCGCACCAGCTCGTCGTAGACGGGCATCGGAGTGGACCCGGTGGCCAGGCCGAGCACCGCTGAGGGCTCCTCCCTCACCAGCCGCTCCACCGCGTCGGCCGCCAGGCCGGTCAGCTCCCGCTGCTCTGCGATCACGACTTCCATAGGAATCCTTTCTGGGACTCAGCCCTACCTTCGGCAGCTGCACGAGCGAGGAACAGGGCCCCCTTCAGAGGTTCGCCCCGCGCCTCGACCACTGTCGCATCCGGGCGCAGGGAGACGACCTCCTGAGCGAAGGCCTCCACCAGCCGCGAGGAGGCCGCCGCCAGACCACCGGTGATCACGGCCGACGCCGGCCCCGTGGACTGCACAGCATCAGCGTCCTGGTCACCGTCAGCCCCAGCCCGGCCGAGAGCCGCTGCGGCACTCGAGGCAGCCTCTCGGCCGGCCCGGTCAACAAGCTCCTGGGCAGCCGGATCACCGGCGTCGGCCACCTGCACGACGTCCCGGGCGAACTCAGCCAGAACGCCGGCACGATCTGGCCTCGTATAGAGCTGGCCCGGCCAGGTGGACGGCTCACCGAATCGCGTCCGCCCTGCCTGCAGCAGAGCCTCGCCTGCGGCGTCCAAGCCGTCATCGGTCCGCAGAGCCAGCTCCAGCCCACAGCGTCCGAGCCATGCGCCCCCGCCCCGATCACCGAGCAGGTGCCCCCAACCGTCCACGCGCCGCCACTGCGGGGGGAGATTCCCATTCCGCGCTGCTCCCGGGTGCCCGACGGCGATGGCGCCTGTCCCCAGGGCGACCACGGCCCCGCCTGCTCCGTCCAGGGCTCCCAGGTGTGCCGTCACAGCATCGATGGCCAGCACCGCCGGCGCCCCGGCCTGCCGCGCCACCTCCGAGACGACGACGTCGGGATCCGACACCAGGGAGGCCAGGCCGGTCGCCCCCACGCCGACGCCGCCCGGGGCATGCACCCCCTCACTCAGCGTCTCAGGCCAGGTGCGTCCGGCCAGCTCCAGCAGCTCCCCCACCAGCTGCGGAACACTGCTGCCCTGGGAACCGATGCTGACCCTCGGCCCACGGGCCTGTCGGCATGGTCCGCCGTCGGCTCCGATCAGCGCGATCCGGCTCCCTGAACCTCCGATGTCGACGCCCAGCAGCGCAGGCTGACGGCGAGGGTCCGCCTGCCCCTCCGGTGCGGAGCTGCTCATGCTCCGGCTCACGCGAGGTCCCCGCGGCTCGCTCCGTGCACGGCTGCGATCGCATCCCGCACTGACCCGTCCTGAGCCTCCAACAGCTCAGCCGCGCGGGCCGGGGACACCTCACCGAGCGAGGAGACGATCGCGGCTTTGAGGTCCCCACCGGTCTGTTCCAAAAGCTCACGGGCAGCCGGGTCCTCCAGCTCCACGGCCTCTCGCAGGATGCGGACCGTCCGCTCACGCAGCTTCGCGTTGGTGGCCACCACAGAGACCATCAGGTTCTGCCAGGTCCTTCCGATGGCGATCATCAGCGCAGTCGAGAAGCTGTTGAGCACCAGCTTCTGAGAGGTTCCGGCCTTCATCCGCGTGGACCCGGTGACGACCTCCGGACCGGTGTCCAAGATCAGATGCTCCGCAGCATGCTGTGCCAGCGGAGCCTTCGGATTGTTCGAGATCAGCACAGTGTGGACACCCGCCCGGCCTGCGGCCTGCAGGGCTCCACCCACGAACGGTGTGGAACCGCTGGCGGCCACACCGATGGCGATATCAGCCGGCCCCAGATCTGCTGCGGCCTCGCGACCCTCCTGCTCGGAATCCTCAGCGTTCTCCACCGCCTCGACCAGAGCCCTCTGGCCCCCGGCGATATGGCCGACGACCCTGCCCGGCTCCAGGTTGAAGGTGGGCCGCAGCTCGCTGGCGTCCAGCACGCCCAATCGCCCGGAGGTTCCGGCGCCGAAGTAATGCACTGTGCCGCCCTCACGCAGACGGTCCGCCGCCCTCTCCACCAGAGGAGCCAGCTCCTCGAGGACTTCGGAGACGGCGTCGACCGCCGCCCGGTCCTCCTGGTTGAGCAGTCGGAGGACCTCCACAGTGCTCAGCTCATCCAGCTCGGTGCTGCGCGGGTTCCTCCGCTCAGTAGGGGGAAGGTAGGGGCTGGACTGCTGAGGATCAGCGGTCATCGGAGGAACCTCCTGGGATGGTCTCGGAACTGGGCTGAGGAGCTGGCTGACTGTGCCGCAGGGAGAGGAGACCGCCGATCACGAAGGTGACGATCACACCCAGCAGCGGGTACCACTGCCACGCCACCCAGACCTCCCCGGTCACGTAGTTCTCCATGCCGAAGAAGAACGCGTTGACCACCACGGCCGCCACGAAGGCGATGTTGGCGTCGGCGGCCCGGGCCCGCCGGTTGACGATCCCGAAGATGAAGGCGCCGAGCAGCCCACCATAGGTGATCCCGGCGACGCCCAGCGCCAGCACCACGATGTTTCCCTCGTCGCTTTGGAAGAACGTGGCCGGGGCGATGAAGGCGATCCCCCATCCGATCGTGGCCCACCGTCCGGCGCGCAGTCCCTGCTCATCGGTCAGGGGCGTCTTCTTCAGCTTGGCGTAGACGTCGGTGACGGTGGAGGAGGAGAGTGCCGAGAGAGAGGAGGAGAGGGTGGACATCGCAGCGGCGAGGATCCCTGCCAGGAGAAGCCCAGAGATGCCCTGGGGCAGTCCTTCGATGATGAACAGCGGGAAGATCTCGTCGTCTCGGCCCAGCCCCAGAGCCTCCGGGGAGGCGTGCTCGTAGTAGCTCCACAGCGCCATGCCCACCAGCAGGAAGATGCCGAACTGGAAGAAGACCACGATGCCGGACCAGATGAGGGCCTTCTGAGCCTCCCCCTTGGTCCTGCAGGCCAGGAGGCGCTGGACGACCAGCTGGTCGGAGCCGTGGGATGCCATGGCGAAAACGGCGCCGCCGATCAGCGAGGCCACGAAGGAGCTGTCAGCGGAGATGGGGTTCCCCTCGAAGACGAACATGCTGAACTTGCCGGCCTCTGCCGCCTCGGTGAGCCAGCCTCCACCGGTGGCCGCGGAGATGACGATGATCGCCAGGATGCCGCCGCCCACATAGAGGCCCATCTGGATGACGTCCACCCACACCACAGCCCGGATTCCGCCGATGAAGGTGTAGAGGATGGTCACCAGTGCCAACACCACGATGATGGTGAAGTAGTTCGTCTCAATGCCCAGACCGCTGAGGATCACGCTGAGCGGGATGGCAGCGGCGAGGACGCGGATGCCGTCGGCCAGCAGCCGGGTGAACAGAAAGGTCACTCCGGCAGTGGTCTGGGTGCTCTGCCCGAACCTCTTGCCCAGGTAGGCATAGGCGGTCACCATCTCCCCGTCGTAGTACCGAGGCAGCATGAAGAAGGCCACGAACACACGGCCGATGATGTAACCCAGGGCCAGCTGCAGGTAACTGATGTCGCCCAGGTAGCTCATGACCGGGATGCCGATCACGGTCAGGGCGCTGGTCTCAGTGGCGACCACGGAGAGGCAGACCGCCCACCATGGCAGCCTCCTCCCGCCGAGGAAGTAGTCTCTGAGCCCGGCTTGGCGTCCGCTCAGCTTCAGCCCCAGCCACGCCATCGCGGCCAGGTAGACCACGATCACCAGAAGATCGAGAGTCTGCATATCAGTCCTCCTTCATCAGATGGAGTCCCTTGGGCAGGTGCTCCAGCGGTTCGGGAAGCCTCAGCGGCTCCTTCCCAGGGGTCAGCCGGCCGGCGATGGTCGGCGTCGACGCTCCAGTGATCCCGGGCTGCGTTCCCGGCAGTCCGTGCCAGCTGAGCCAACCCAGCAACGCCATCAGGCAGGCCTCCTTGGCCTCGGCGGGAAGGCCGAGTGCGGCGTCGCTGCTCCTGAGCCTGATGCCGCCCAGACGACGTTCCGACGCGGCCATCAGGGTCGGATTCCGCACCCCGCCGCCGGAAGCGATCACCTGGGTGACCTGGTGGGCACGGCATGCCTCGGCGACGGTCTGCGCGGTCAGCTCCGTGAGCGTGGCCATGACATCCAGCGCAGTCACCTCCGGATGGGCGCCCAGGTGCCGATCGAGGTACTCCGCGTGGAACAGCTCCTTCCCCGTGGACTTCGGAGCGGGAAGCGCATAGTAGGGCTCCGCCAGGAGATCCTGCAGAAGGGCCGAATCCACTGTTCCCTGGGCGGCCAGCGCTCCGTCTCTGTCATAGGTCAGAGCGCCGTCGCTGATGCGTTCTGCCATGAGGTCGATCAGGGCGTTGGCCGGCCCGGTGTCGAAAGCGAGCGTCTCCTCCGCCACCACTGTGATGTTGGCGATCCCTCCCAGGTTCAGCGCCGCAGTCGGCTCCCCTGCCCCACTGAGCAGCAGATGATCCAGGATGCCGGCCAGGGGTGCGCCCTGCCCTCCGGCGGCCACATCGCGGGCCCGCACGTCGGAGAGCACTGGGCTTCCCACTCCCTGGGCGATCCAGGCCGGCTGGCCGATCTGCAGAGTGGAGGTGACATGGCCCCGACTGACGTCATGGCGGACAGTCTGGCCGTGGGAGACCACCAGATCGGGGATCCTGCCCTCCGCCAGGTGCTCTGCGCACAGGGCGCTCACCGCCTCGGCAGAAGCTTGCCCCAGCCGTGCGTCCACACTGCTGACCAGATCCAGCGGCACCGGCTCAGGACACAGCAGCCGTCTGATGTCCCGTTCCAGGTCCTCCGCGAAGGCCACCTCCCGGAACCCGAGCAGACCCATCTCCAGCTCTGCGCCCGGCTCATGCTGAAACTCCACCAGCACGACGTCCAGAGCATCGGCAGATGTTCCGGTCATCAGACCTGCGATGATCATCGATCGTCCTCTCTCAGCGGCCCGGCGGCGACGCCGACCACGGCCTCTTCGTCGCGCCCCTCCGGCATGCCTACCAATGCCGCCCCCAGAGATGCCGCCGGGGATCCGGCCCCCAGCAGCTCCACCCGGTCCTGCAGCTCCAGCGACCGAAGGAACTGCGAGGATTCAGCCGCGGCCCGGAGCGCGCTCCGAACATCGTGGACCAGGGATTCGCCGATATGCGATACCCCGCCTCCCAGCACCACGGTGGGGACATCGGCGGCGAGCACCAGCAGACGCACGGCTGCCGCCGTTCCGAAGGCCAGATCCGAGCGCAGCCGCTGTGCCAGCTCATCCCCATCCTCTGCGGCTGTGATGATCCCTCGGACGGCGGATGGAGCCGCTGCTCCCCACCTGCGCGCCAGAGAACCTCCGCCGGCGAAGGCTTCGATGCACCCGCGCTGCCCGCACCGGCACTCGGGCCCGCTCGGGTCGATGGAGAGGTGCCCGATCTCGCCGGCCACCCCTCCGGCTCCGCGCCAGAGCGTCCCCTCGACCACGATCCCGGCGGCCACTCCGGTGCCCAGATTCAGGTAGGCCAGCGTCTCCGTGCTGCCGCCGCGCAGGGCGGCGACGCCGCGGGCAGCAGCTTTGACATCGTTCTCCACGCGCACCGGAACTGAGAACTCCCGGGCCAACCGGCCACCCAGATCCAAGGAGCTCAGTCCGAGGTTCACCGCGTAACGGACCTCTGAGCCGTCCGCGCTGATCTGCCCGGGGATGCCCACACCGATGGAGGCGAGGTCATCCCCAGTGCTCTCCTGCAGCTGTGACATCGCCTGACGGATGGTGGCCAACACCCCATCGGTGCCGGGCCGAGTGCTCAGCCGCAGGTGGCCTCGGACCTGACCCGAGGCGTCGAGTGCCACCGCATCAGTCTTTGTGCCGCCGAGGTCCAGACCGACCGAGATTCCGCCGCTCATGAGATTCCCAGCTCTGAGGAGAGGACCATGACCAGCGCTCCGCGCAGCACGATCTCCTCACTCTCGGCAGGAACCCTCATCCGAACCTCTGCATGAGAGCGTCCCAGCGTGTGGCTGCGCAGGTTTTCCCCGGCAGCATCCAGGAAGATGTCGCCGAAGAGGGTGGGCGATGCCGCCACGACGACGTCGGAGAGGTTGAGCATGCTCACCACCGGTGCCAGAACGGTGCCCAGCCGAGCTCCGGCCCCTCTGAGGATCGCCTCCCGGTCAGCCCCTTCACGATGGAGCGCGGCCGTGAGCCGCGGTACTGAGATCCAGGCCTCCAGACAGCCGATGTTTCCGCAGGCGCAGGACGGTGCGTCCGGAGCGTCCTCCCCCACCGGAACATGCCCGATCTCCCCCGCGGCATGATGGGTTCCGGTCACGAGCATGCCGCGGATGAGGAGTCCTGCACCCACGCCGCGACCGACTCGGATCAGCAGCAGGTCAGGCTCGGTCTCCCCCAAGGTGTACTCAGCCTGGGCCGCAGCATTGGCGTCATTGCCCACGACCACCGGCACCCCCAGCTCATCCTGGAGGAGCTGTCGAAGGGGCACGCCCTCCCAGCCGATATTGGGCGCTTCCAGCACCACTCCGTCCTCAGAGATCACACCGGGTGATCCCACTCCGACCCCGAGGAGCCTGCTGTCTGCGGCCTGCACCAGATCCCGGGCCAACCCGACCACAGCCGCCTGAGCCTGGCTGCTGCTCTCCTCCGACTCCCGGCGCACTCTGCGACGGGCGATCACAGCACCCCTGAGGTCCATCAGCGCACCGTGGTACTCATCGGCGCCGGAGAGGTCCAGCGCCACCACCTGCAGCCCGACGCGATCCAAGTCCACGAGCACCGCCGGCTTTCCCGGCCCGGCCGAGGCTCGGGTGCCCTTCTCCACGACGATCCCCTCGCCGATCAGCTCAGCGATCAGTCCAGACGTCGTCACACGGGTCAGGCCCGTGGCACGCGCCAGGTCTGCTCTGCTCATCGCACCACCGTGGAAGAGCGAACGCAGGACCAGCACGAGATTGTGGAGTCGCGCATGCTCCGGCAGTACGCGCTCCCGCGTCCGAGCACTGCTCGGAGAAGCTATTCGAGGCATGTTTGTAAGTATGCCTTACAAAGCAGGATAAGAACCAGCGTCTCCACATTTCCCTCACTATCGAGGGGATCTTGCAACATCCAGGAAACTTGTCGAGCACCTCTTCACTTTTGTTAGTTAAGCCCCCATACTTTTTCCATAGGTTCAGCATGACGTGAGCGTGAGAGCCATCACAGTCTTACTGAACTCTCCGCCTGAGAAGAGATGAGGACAAGCCATGAGACGCCTCCCACAGCTCACCATCACCTCCGCCCTGGTCCTGTCGCTGAGCGCCTGCGGCAGCGACGCCGAGGATTCCGAATCAGCGGACCTGACCGTCTGGTTCATGGAGAACTCAGTCCCCGGCGAAGCCATGGACTGGCTGGTCGAGGAATTCGAATCCCAGCACGACGGCGCGAGCCTGAACATCCAGGTCCAGCCGTGGCCCGGCATCGTCGAGCTGCTCCAGACATCGCTCCCCGACGCCGGGCAGACGCCCGACCTCGTCGAAGTGGGCAATACCCAGGCTGCGACGTTCACCTCAGTGGGCGCCTTCAGCCCCGTAGACGACATCCTGGAGGATCTCGGAGGAGACTCCCTGGTGGAATCCGGCCTCGAAGCCGGCAGCTGGGAGGGGGAGGTCTTCGCTCCGCCGCTCTATTCCGGTTCCCGCATCCTCTTCTATCGGCAGGACCTGCTGGAGGAGGCCGGGATCGAGGTACCGACCACGATCGGAGAGCTCGAGGAGGCGGCCATCGAGCTCAACGAGGCCAACCCGGAGGACTCAGACGGATTCACCGGCATCTACCTCCCGGCCGCCGACCCCAAGACCCTCGAGGGATGGCTGTTCACCTACGGAGGGGACTACGCCACACAGAATGAGGACGGGACCTGGAAGGGGAACCTGTCGAGCCCCGAATCCATCGAAGCCCTCGAGGCGGCCCAGCGGCTGATGGAGGAGGGCTCGGAATACGTCCAAGACTCCAATGAAGCGGTTCAGGCCGCCAGCGAACTCTTCAACGCAGGGAACATCGGCTTCTACTCCCACCTGGCCTTCGCCGAACACGATATCGACGAAGAGCTCTGGGAGGACGATCAGGTCGGTGTCATGCCGCTGCCGGGCCTGGAAGAGGGAGAACCAGGGGTCACCTTCGCCGGCGGCTCCTCCATGGCGATCTCCGCAGCCTCGGAGCATCAGGAGATGTCCCAGGAGGTCATGCGCCTGATCTACAGCGAAGAGTTCCAGACCATGTTGGCCGAAGAGGGCTGGGCTCCCGGCAACCTCGACTATGCCGGAGGGCTGGAGGGCCCCACCTCAGAGGCGCATGAGATCGCTGTGGAAGCCTCCCAGCTCACTCCCAACACTCCCGATTGGGGCGTGGCCGACAGCGCCATGCTTCCCGCAGAGATCTGGACCCGGATCGGCAACGGCGAGGACGTCGAAGAGGTCGCAGCAGAGATCGACGCCGAGCTCGAAGAGATCCTCAACGACTGATGTACGCTCCCGCCCCTCCCACTCCGGCCCGGGCCTCCCGGATCCGCCAGCGGGTCACGCCCTATGCGCTGCTTCTTCTGCCCTGCGCGCTGGTGATCCTGGCGCTCGGGTACCCCATGGCGCGCCAGCTGGTGATGTCCTTCCAGGAATTCGGAATGGCCCAGCAGTTCGGCCAGCCGCCGGAATGGGTGGGGCTGGACAACTACCTCAGCATCCTCTCCGACTCCTACTTCTGGGTGGTGACCGGGCGGACCCTGATCTTCACCGCAGGAGCCGCGGGGGCCACCATGATCATCGGCGTCGGGCTCGCTGTGCTGATGCAGAGGGTCAGCAGTGCGGTTCGGGTGACCCTGCAGCTGACGCTGATCTTCGCCTGGGCCACTCCGGTGATCGCCGCCGTAGCCATCTGGCGACTGATGGTGGACCACAGACATGGTGTGGTCAACGACGTCCTCGCCGGGATCGGGCTCAGTGGATTCCAAGGGTTCCACTGGCTCCAGGCCAACACCTTCACCTTCCTGCTGGTGGGCGCAGTCGTCGTGATCTGGGCTTCGACCCCACTGGTGGCCCTGGCCACCTACGCCGCCCTCACACAGGTGGACGATGAGGTGCTGGAGGCGGCACAGCTCGACGGCGCGGATCTGGCCCGAACGCTGTGGCATGTGGTGCTGCCGATCATCAAGCCGGTGCTGATCCTGTTGGCCATCCTGCAGGTCATCTGGGACCTGCGCGTCTTCCCGCAGATCTACTCCCTGCAGCAGGGCGCGGGGAGCACCTCGGAGACCAACCTGCTGGGCACCTACATCTACCACACCGGCGTCGGCGGCGGATCCTATGGGATGGCCTCCGCGCTGGCCATGATCATGCTGCTCCTGCTGATCATCCTGACCTGGCGATATGTCCGCATCCTCTCCCGGCAGGGGGATCTGACATGAGCATCGCTGCCGGAGCCCGCCGACGCCGACTCCTCCCCAACCTGCTCGCGCTGGGCATCGCAGGGATATGGCTGTTCCCCATCTTCTGGATGATCAACGTCTCGCTGCAGCCCAGCGGAGCCATCCACATCTCCGGCATCACGGCACTGCCCTTCGACTTCACCCCGGACGCCTACCTCGGCGTCCTGCAGGACAGCTCGTTCTGGAACTCGCTGCAGATGAGTCTGCGCGTGAGCCTGCTCGCCGTAGGCGTCGCCCTGTTCTCCGCCACGCTGGCGGCGGTGGCACTGAGCCGCTTCCGGTTCAGAGGGCGCGCGGCAATGGTGGTGACAGTGCTGATCGTGCAGATGATCCCCGCCGAGGCGCTGTTCATCTCCCAGTACCGGATGCTCTCAGGCTGGGATCTGGTCAATACAGTCCTCGGCCTCTCCCTGCTCTACGTGGGTACCGTCATGCCCTTCATCGTCTGGATGCTCAAGGGCTTCGTCGACAGCATCCCAGCCGACCTCGAGGAGTCCGCCATGGTGGAGGGCTGCTCACGGACCGGAGCCTTCTTCCGCGTGACCTTCCCCCTGCTGGGTCCAGGACTGGTGGCCACCGGCGTCTTCGGCTTCCTGGTCTCGTGGAACGAGTTCACTCTGGCACTGGTCATCCTCTCCTCCGGCGGGAACGTCACGCTGCCGGTGTGGCTGCAGAGCTTCCAGGAAGGTCAGACCGGCACCGATTGGGCCGGAGTCATGGCCGGCTCCGCCCTGATCGCCGTACCGGTGCTCATCCTCTTCACCATCGTCCAGAAACGCATGGCCTCCGGCATGGTGGCCGGAGCAGTGAAAGGTTGATCTCCATGTCACTCCCCCTCTTTCCGATGCCTCGTCGACTGGCGGAGCTCAGCGGAGTCCCGCCGAAGACCCAGGCGGAGGTGATCGTCTCGCACAACCCGGAGCTTCCACAGCAGGGGTACCTGCTGACCTATGCGGAGACCATCCGGATGGAGTACGCCGACGCCGCAGGCCTGCGCTACGGACAGCAGACCCTGGACCAGCTGCGAGCCCTGCCGCTGGCCCAGCAGCGAGCGGTGACCATCGAAGACTGGCCCGACTTCCCCCGGAGGGCCTTCATGCTGGACATCAGCCGCGACCGCGTCCCCACGCGAGCCGGACTCCGGCGGCTGGTGGACCTCCTGGCCCTGGCCCGGTACAACCAGCTGGAGCTCTACATCGAGCACACCTTCGCCTATGCCGATCACCAGGAACTCTGGCAGGACGCCTCCCCGATCACCGCTGAGGACCTCCGATGGCTCGACGACCTCTGCGCCGGCCACGGGATCGAACTGGTCCCCAACCAGAACACCTTCGGTCACTGGGAGCGCTGGCTGGCGCTGGACACCTATCTGCCCCGGGCTGAGAACGCCGAGCCCCAGGAGTTCGCCGGCGTCCTGCGACCGCCCTCCACTCTGGCACCCACCCCGGAGAACGCCGAGTTCGTCACCGGACTGATCGAAGAGCTGACCGCGCACGTCCGCTCCCACAGGATCAACATCGGCGCCGATGAGACCTGGGAGCTGGGCACCGGAGTGAGCCGCCGCCGTGCCGAGCAGGAAGGGCTGGGCGCAGTCTTCATGGACTACGTGGAGCAGGTGGCGGAGCCGTGGATCGCACAGGGATACGCCGTGGAGTTCTGGGCAGACATCCTCGGCAGCCACCCCGAACTGATGGACCGCGTCCCTGAGGGGAGCGTTCCAGTGGTATGGCTCTACGACGCTCCGGAACACATGGCCACCGCCCTCGAGAGGATGTCTCCGCGTGAGCGCGCGTTCAACGAGGCCCACGGCGTGGAGACTGAGCAGCTGCGCGACTTCTCCTCACGCGCCCAGTCATTGATCGAGGCCGGTGTCCCCTTCTGGGTGGCTCCCGGCGCCGGGTCCTGGCTCTCCTTCACGGGTCGGCTCGACAACGCGATCAGCAATATCCTCGACGCCGCCCGCACCGGAATCAGCCACGGCTCCGAAGGCTTTCTGCTGACCTGCTGGGGCGACTTCGGCCACTATGACCCCCTGGTGATCTCCTATGCACCGATCATCTTCGGAGGGGGCATCAGCTGGTCGGCTGACAGCAGTGCGGCACTGGAGGACTCTCTGGCGGACATCCTGAATCGGCACGTCTTCGACGATGAGAGCGAGATCATCGGGCGGGTCCTGGTGGACGTCGGGCGCGTCACCGATGTCTTGGACGCGAAGATCCCCAACTCCAGTCCGCTGTTCCGCATCATCCAACAGGTCGGCGAGCTGGAAGCCCACCACATCCCCTCCCCAGACAGTGTGGAAGAAGCCCGCCGGATCCTGATCTCAGCGGCGGAGCGGCTTGCTGAGGCTCGGCCGGCGAGCGCCGAGGGAAGCATCGCAGTCGAGGAGATCGCTCAGGCGATGCGCTGGTCACTCTTCGCCGCAGATCTCTTCATCTCGGGACTTCTCACCGGAGGGCCGTCCGAGGGACAGGATGCTCAGCGAGAGGCGCAGCGGCTGGTGGACCGGATGGATGCTCTCCTGGCCGACCAACAGCGCGTCTGGCTGCTCTCCTCACGCCCGGGCGGCCTGGAGACGAGCATCGGCCGCTTCGCTCCCGCGCGCCGCGCGCTGGCACGACTGGCCGACGGTCGTTGAACGACGTTCTCAGCTCAGAATGAGCTCGCCCCAGACCTTATTCACCCCACCCAGGCGCTGGCCTGCATGACCCGTTCGACGCGGAACTCCTCGTCCAGCACCACCAAGTCTGCCCGGCCGCCTTCTGCCAGGGAGCCCACCTCGTCCAGGCCCAGCATGGCGGCGGGGTTGGCGGTGGCCGCGGTCAGCGCCTGCTCGGCGGGGATCCCCGCCTCCTGCACTGCGAACCGCACGGCAGCACCCACGGTGAGCGTGGACCCTGCGATGGCCCCAGCCGTGCCGTCCGCCGCCACCACGCGCGCCTCACCGCCGCTGACCCGCACGAGAAGACTGCCCAGCCTGTAGTCCCCGTCCTCAGCCGCAGCGGCGGCCATGGCATCGGAGACCAGCACCGCGCGCTCGGCATGCTGAGCGAAGATCAGCCGCAGCATGGCCGGGTGAAGGTGGATGCCGTCGGCGATCAGCTCCAGGAAGGCCGAGCCGTGCTCCAGCAGAGCCCCGGCAGGACCGGGCTCGCGGTGGTGCAGTCCGCGCATCGCGTTGAACAGGTGAGTGCCCGCGGAGGCGCCGGCGTCGAGCGCCTGGCTGACCTGCTGATAGGTGGCATCGGTATGCCCGACGGCGGCCACGGCACCATGGGAGACCATCTGGCGGACGGCGTCGAGACCTCCGGGGAGCTCCGGAGCAAGCGTCACCATGGCCACTGTGCCGGTGGAGAGCAGATCGGCGACATCCTCGGGCCGCGGCGGCTGCAGGAACACTTCGCTGTGCGCACCCTTGTGCTGCGGACTCAGCCACGGCCCCTCCAGGTGGATGCCCGCCAGCTCCCCGGCCTCCACCAGGGGCGCGAGGCTCTGGAGGCTCTCACGCAGGGCCGGGAGCGGATCGGTGACCAGTGAGGCCAGCAGCGTTGTGGTGCCCTGAGCTCGGTGCGCAGCGGCGGCCTGGCGAGCCTGCTGCGGGCCCTCGGCGAATGAATGTCCTCCGCCGCCGTGGCAGTGGACGTCGACGAAGCCGGGAGACAGGATGCCGCGGACCTCAAGGTCCGGGGTGCGCGGCGGCGGACCCTCGCCGGCGGCGAGGATGCGCCCGACGCCGGCGTCGGGAGTCTCAGCAGCGGCAGTGCCGCTCTGACCTGCGGCGATCTCCACCCAGTACGGGGCCAGGCGCCCGTCCGGGGTCAGGGCGCGGCGGGCCGCGATCAGCTGAGTCTGCACCCCGCCCTCCTTCCGCTGTCCGGGACACCTGTGATCTGACCTCAATCTACCCAATGAGGCCGAACGTGATACTGTTCACATTGATCTGCATCTCGGATGGGGATCACCATAACCACTTTTCACTACGGATCGTCGGGCACGTACCTGCCCGTGAAAGGGACATATTCATCATGGCCTCAGTGACCTATGATTCGGCCAGCCGGATCTACACCCCGGGCGCTCGCCCCGCCATCAACAACCTGCACCTGGAGATCGCCGACGGCGAATTCCTGGTCCTCGTGGGACCCTCCGGCTGCGGCAAGTCCACCGCACTGCGCATGCTGGCCGGCCTCGAAGAGGTCAACGACGGCCGCATCCTCATCGGCGGCGACGACGTCTCCAACGTCTCCCCCAAGGATCGCGACATCGCGATGGTCTTCCAGAACTACGCGCTGTACCCGCATATGAGCGTCGCTGAGAACATGGGCTTCGCTCTGAAGATCGCCGGCGTCTCCAAGGAGGAGCGCGCCCAGCGCGTCCAGGAGGCCGCCAAGATCCTGGACCTGGAGCAGTACCTGGACCGCAAGCCGAAGGCCCTCTCCGGCGGTCAGCGTCAGCGTGTGGCCATGGGCCGCGCCATCGTCCGCTCCCCCAAGGTCTTCCTGATGGATGAGCCGCTCTCCAACCTGGACGCCAAGCTGCGTGTCCAGACCCGTACGCAGATCGCCGCGCTGACCCGTGACCTGAAGACCACCACCGTCTACGTCACCCACGACCAGGTCGAGGCGATGACCATGGGCGACCGCGTGGCCGTGCTCAAGGACGGCATCCTGCAGCAGGTCGACTCCCCGCGGAACCTCTACGACGCCCCCGCCAACGTCTTCGTGGCCGGTTTCATCGGCTCCCCCGCCATGAATCTCTTCCAGGTGCCGATCGACGGCGAGAACATCCTGCTGGGCACCGAGACCTTCGCGATCCCGGGCGGCCACCTGGCCAAAGCCCACGGTGACAAGGTCACCCTGGGCGTGCGACCGGAGGACATGGAGCTGGTCAGCGACGCCAGCAGCGGCCTGGAGATGACCGTGGACCTGGTGGAGGAGCTCGGCGCCGACGCCTACATCTTCGGCACCCCGAAGGGCATCTCCACCTTCCAGCCGGTGATCGTGCGCGTGGACGGCCGCCGTCCTCCCATGAAGGGCGAGACCGTGCGCATCCGCCCGAACATCGACCACGTCCACCTCTTCGACTCCGAGACCGGCCTGCGCCTCAACGGCGATATCCCGGACACCACCCCGGAGGCGCAGCTCGCCGATGTGGAGGCCCTGCAGGACGAGGAGGAGTGACCTCCCGCCCACCCCGCCTTCACCGAATCCTCGGCCAGCATCAAGTGATCATTCAGGTCAGCGCGTTTAGGGTGGTGGACCACCGAGAGACGGTCTCAACGGAAGAGAAGGTGAAAGAACAATGGGTGGACGCGTTGTCATCCCGATCAGCCTCACCACGATCCTGCTGATCGTCATCCTGATCATCATCCTCTGAGGGAGACCTCGCAGGAGTCAGACCGGAGAAGCCGGGCCGGCCCGAGAGAGCATCAGCTCATCGGGCCGGCCCGGCTTTCTGCTGCCTGCGCTCCAGTCCCCAAAGCGCGTTTTACCAAGCACTTCTCAAAATACCCCTGCGAATCCGCAGGGGTATTTTGAGATCGCCTTGGTAAAACGAGGGTGGGGCAGCAGCGGGCTCAGATCCACTGACGGTGGAGCTCGGTGCGGCGGTCCTCCAGGTACCAGGGGCCTGCCTCCCCCGACGCCGGCCGCGGCCCCACCTCGGCCAGCAGCAGTCCCGGCTCGGCCCCCAGCTCACCGAGGATCTCGCCGCGCGGGCCGGCCACCACGCTGAGCCCGTCGAAGCTCAGCCCGTCCTCCAGCCCGCAGTGGTTGGCATAGGCCACGGTCATCTGATTCTCCAGGGCCCGGGCCGGCACCAGCAGCTGGGGCACCCGCGGCTCCTCGGCGAGCGCAGTGGGCACCAGCAGCACCTCCACTCCGGCGGCCGCGGCGGCACGGGCCATCTCCGGGAACTCGATGTCGTAGCAGATCACCATCCCAAGGTTCAGGCCGCCCAGGCGGATCACTGCCGGGGCCTCGCTGCCCGGACGGAAGGACTCCTTCTCCTCCGGCCCGAAGAGCTGCACCTTCTGGTGTTCCCCCAGAACCTCGCCGTCGGGGCTGAAGAGCACGGCCGTGATGCCCCGCTCCTCAGGCCCCCCAACACCGGGCAGACTCACCACCATCGCAATCCCGCTGCGCTGCGCGATCGCCGCCGTCTCCGCCCTGGTCTGGGCCACCTGCTCGGCGCTGAGCTCAGCGCGGATCTGCGCGGGGGCATAGCCCACCGGGAAGAGCTCCGGGGTGAGCAGCAGCTCCGCCCCCTGCTCCCGAGATCGGCCCGCGGCCGCCTCGATCATCGCCAGATTCCCGGCCACGTCCAGCGGCTGAGCGGTGTCCTGCATCAATGCGATCTTCATCCCACCAGTATGTCCCCACCCGCGCGCACCCGTCCGCACCACAGCGCCCGCCCAGCCCCACACCCGCACGACACCGCACCCGCCGATTCCGCGCATATGGGGCGCTCCACACCCATAACCGCACCCAAGACACTCCTTCTGCCACAGCCTGTCGCTCACCCCCTGCCGCCGAGCAACAGATCCGCAGTGCAGACCTTCAGCGCAAAACATGCCAACATTGCCAGGGGCACCTGCTGACAGTAGGTTCACACCAATGCCGGGTGAGCCGCAGATCACATCCACACCTCACCCGCCCCCAGCAGAACCGCCAGCTGAGCTGAGACGCCCCGACGAAAGGCCCCGATGACGCTCGCCTCCTCGCACCACCACGATGAGCACGACGCCGGCTCATCCGCTGAGCCGCCGCTGACCATGTTCAGCCCGGACTTCCCGTTCAGCTACGAACACCACCTCCAGCACCCTGCCGGACTGGGCTCTGTCCCGCAGGCCGCCCGGGGCACCGAGGTGGCGGTCATCGGTGCGGGACTGGCCGGCGTCGTCGCCGCCTATGAACTGATGAAGATGGGGCTGAAGCCGGTCATCTATGAGGCAGGCGCCATCGGTGGACGGCTGAAGACCCAGTCCTTCGAGCCCGCCCCGGATGTGGTGGCCGATCTGGGCGGTATGCGCTTCCCCATCTCCGGCCGGGCCTTCTACCACTACGTGGATCTGCTGGGCCTTCAGACCCGCGAGTTCCCCAACCCGCTGGCCCCGGCCACGCCGTCCACCGTCATCGAGCTGAAGGATCAGCGCATCCAGGCCGATACGGCCGAGGACCTGCCGGAGTTCTACCGCGAAGTGGCCGAGGCCTGGAAGCAGGCGCTCACCGAAGAGGCCGAGCTGGAGGCCATCCAGCAGGCCATCCGCGCCCGCGACGTCACCACACTGAAGCGGCTGTGGAACGAGCTGGTGGAGCGCTATGACGATGAGTCCTTCTACGGCTTCCTGACCTCCTCCCGAGCCTTCCGCGAGCTCAGCTATGAGCACCTGGAGACCTTCGGGCAGGTCGGCTTCGGCTCCGGCGGCTGGGACACCGACTTCACCAACTCCATCCTGGAGGTGCTGCGCGTGGTGTTCACCGACGCCGATGACCAGCACCGCAGCATCGTCGGCGGCGCCCAGCGTCTGCCCGTGGAGCTCTGGCGCCACGTCCCGGAGGACATCCTGCACTGGCCCGCGGGCAACAGCCTGGAGTCGCTGCACGGCGGGGCGCCCCGCGGCGCAGTCTCGGCCATCCGCCGCGGCGGCAACCCGGATCTGCCCGCCGGCGGGATCGCGATCACCGAGAAGTGGGGGCGCACCCAGGAGTTCGCCGCCGCCGTGGTGACCTGCCAGTCCTGGCTGCTCTCCTCCCGGATCGATACCCAGGAGGAGCTGTTCACCCCAAATATGTGGACCGCCATCGAGAAGAGCCACTACATGCTCTCCTCCAAGACCTTCGTGATGGTGGACCGCCCGTTCTGGCGGGACATCGACCCGCAGACGGGCAAGCCGGTGATGTCGATGACGCTGACCGATCGCCTGCCGCGGGCCACCTACCTGCTGGACGAGGGCCCGGATAAGCCGGCCTCGATCCTGCTGAGCTACACCTGGAACGACGACGCCCTGAAATGGCTGGCCCTGGACGCCTCCGAGCGGACCCGACTGATGCTGCACTCGCTGCACAAGATCTACCCGGGCCTGGACATCGGATCGCATATCGTGGGCGAGCCGATCACCGTCTCCTGGGAGGCCGACCCCAACTTCATGGGCGCCTTTAAGAACAACCTCCCCGGCCACTACCGCTACCAGGAGCGGCTCTTCGGCCACTTCATCCAGAAGGATCTGCCCGAGCACCAGCGCGGCATCTTCCTGGCCGGCGATGACATCTCCTTCACCGCCGGGTGGGCCGAGGGTGCGGTCACCACCGCGCTCAACGCCGTCTGGGGCGTGATGGACCACCTGGGCGGAGGCACCGACGCCGCCAACCAGGGCCCAGGCGACCTGTGGCAAGATCTGGCACCAGTGAAACTCGACGCACCGAAGGACCGATGACCATGACCACGGCACAGCCCCAGCACCGCAGCACCAGCACGCTGTGGTTCCTCCTGCCCTCCCTGCTGGGCATCTTCATCTTCATGGTGCCGGTGCCCGACGGCGAGGGATCGGTCACCATCCCCATCGCCTGGATGGCCGGTGAGCTGGAGGTCCTGCTCGAGGATCAGATCCCCTGGTTCCTGCTGACCCTGGTGGCGATCTCCGCACTGGGCACCCTGACCTACTCCCTGGCCAAACCGGCCTTCCTTCAGAACGAGCTGGGCAGGACCCTGTTCAAGACCTCCCTGTTCTGGCTGATCATCCGCGTGCTGGGGCTCGCCTTCGGCGTCGCGATCCTCTTCGAGCTGGGCCCGGAGTGGATCTGGGGTGAGGACACCGGCGGGCTGATCGTGGACCTGGCTTCGATGCTGATCGTGGTCTTCGCCCTGGCCGGACTGCTGCTGCCGCTGCTGCTGAACTTCGGGCTGCTGGACCTGGCGGGCACGCTGATGACCAAGGTCATGCGCCCGCTGTTCAAGGTCCCGGGCCGCTCCTCGGTGGTGGGCCTGACCTCCTGGCTGGGCGACGGCACCATCGGCGTGCTGATGACCAACCAGCAGTACACCCAAGGCCATTACACCAAGCGTGAGGCGGCCGTGCTGGGAACTACGTTCAACATCGTCTCAGTGACGTTCATCGTGGTGATCCTGGGCTACCTGGACCTGGAGCACATGTTCGGGCCCTTCTACCTGACCATCATCCTGGCCGGCCTGGCCGCGGCGATCATCATGCCGCGCATCCCTCCGCTGTCCCGGTTCCCGGATGAGTTCGCCGAAGGCGTCACCGAGGATCCGCGCACCGCCGCCGTCGAGGTGGTGGAGCCCCAGCAGAGCCAGCAGTCCCTGCTGGCCTCGGCCTGGGACAGCGCCCGACGCCGGGGCGGCTCGGTCAGGCTGAGCGATGTGGCCCGCAGCGGCGGATCCAACGCCCTGGAGATGTGGCTGGCGGTCATCCCGATCATCCTGGCGGTGGGCACCGTGGCGGTGATGATCGCCGAGGGCACCGACCTGTTCACCTGGCTGGGCTATCCGTTCGTGCCCGTGCTGGAGCTCATGCAGGTCCCCGAGGCCCAGGCCGCCTCCGAGACACTGCTGATCGGGTTTGCCGACATGCTGCTGCCGGCGATCATCGGCAGCGGGATCGAGCCTGAGATGACCCGATTCATCATCGGTGCGCTCTCGGTCAGCCAGCTGATCTTCATGTCCGAGACCGGCGGCATGCTGCTGGCCTCCCGCATCCCGGTGAAGTTCCACCACCTGGTGGCGATCTTCCTGCTGCGGACCCTGATCAGCCTGCCGATCATCATCGGGCTGGCGCACCTGTTCTACTGAGCCCCCGGCTCATTGCGGGACTGAGCCCCCGGCTCAGCCCCGGCCGTTGAGCCGCTGCGCGGTGAGCCTCTGCAGCAGGGCGCGGGCGCCGTCGGTGCGCAGGGCCTCCAGCGCCTCCAGGTAGGGGCGGGTGAAGGCCTCGTGCTGGACCAGGTCGCCGAAGAGCTCCTCATCGCGGAGGAAGGCCAGCGGGTCCTGATCGTGCTGGGCGGCGGCCGCCATGACGCGGTCGCGCAGCCGGTCCACCACCGGCCACTGCTCGCCGTTCTCCCCGGTGCCCTCGGCGTACCGCGCCCAGGAGGCGACGATGGCCGCACAGATGGTGACGTCGCGGCCGGCGTCGAGGTTCTCTCGGATGACCGGCATCATCCAGGTGGGGATGCGGTCGGAGGACTCGGCGGCCAGTCGGGCCAGCGTGTCCTTCACATGCTCGTTGGCGAACCGCGCGATCAGCTGGTCCTTATAGGCGTCCAGGTCGATGCCCGGCACTTCCGGCACAGTGGGGGTACCCTCGTCGTCCATGTAGAGGACGCGGGTGAAGGAGGTCAGCTCCGGATCGGTGCAGGCCTCGTGGGCGTAGGTGTGGCCCAGCAGCAGTCCGAAGTAGGCGATGGCCTGATGGCTGCAGTTGAGCAGGCGCAGCTTCATCAGCTCATAGGGCTCCACATTCTGAACCATCTGCACGCCGACCTCCTCGAAGGCCGGGCGGCCGGTGGGGAAATCGTCCTCCAGCACCCACTGGATGAAGTCCTCGGAGACCACGGGCCAGGCGTCCTCGATGCCGTAGTCCTCGGCGATCATCGCGCGGTCCTCATCCGCGGTGACCGGGGTGATGCGGTCCACCATGCAGTTGGGGAAGGCCACGTTCTGCTCGATCCAGTCCGCCAGCGGCTCGGCATGGGTCTGCTCGTCCCGGCGCCGCGTATAGGCCAGGACCATCTCCTTGGCCAGGTGCCCGTTGCCGCGCACGTTGTCGCAGGAGAGCACGGTGAAGGGCTGCACACCGGCTTCCCGACGGCGGCGAAGCGCCTCCACCACAAAGCCGAACATCGTCTGGGGAGACGTCTCGCCGTCGCCGAAGACCGCGTCCAGGTCCGCGGCGATGGCCGGGGTCTCGTACTGGAACTCGCCGGTGGAGGGGTTGTAGTTGTAGCCGCCCTCGGTGACCGTCAGCGAGACGATCCGCACGGCCGGATCGGTCATCCGCGCCAGGACCTGCTCCGGGGCATCGGGGGCGAAGAGGTATTCCGCGATGGAACCGATGACGCTGGCCTCTCGGTTGCCGTCGGGGAACTTCGCCGCGAAGGTGTAGAGCCCATCCTGCGAGGTCAGCGCATCGCGCATGACCACATCACCGGGCATGAGCCCGACGCCGCACACCGCCCACTCGGTGGAGTGGCCGGCGTTGAACAGCCGGTTCAGATAGTAGGCCTGGTGGGCGCGGTGGAAGCCGCCCACACCGAAGTGGACAATGCCGATCTCCCGGTCCTCGAGCGGGTAGCCGGGCACGGAGAGGGCCTCACCGTTGGCCGCTGCGATCTCCGGCAGAGTGGAAGCTGAGAGCGAAGTCATGCAGATCACATTATCAAATGAGCGCATGACTGCACTCATATGATCACCTGATCAGCCGTCAAGCTCCTGGGAGAGCCGGTCGGCCAGCTCCGCGGAGAGCACCAGATCATCCACGACGCCGGCACGGACGGCGGCCAGCACGGCCTCCGGATGCTCCACGGCGGCGGCCACCGCGATCACATGAGCGCGCTTGAGCTGCTCGGGGCGCACACCGATCACCCGGTCCTCCATGCCGGATTCGGCCACATTGCCCTCGATGTCCATCAGGATGCCCGAGCACTCGGAGACCACTCCGGCGGCGCGGGCGCGCTCCTGCTCCTGCTCGCCCATGCGGCCCCACAGCGTGGAGGCACCCGGACCCCAGCCGCCGATGGCCACCACGGCCACGTCCAGGGAGGCCGCAGCCTCCAGCGCGGCACTGACCTCCTCCAGCGGGCGCAGCGCTGCGGCCACCTCCGGGGAGTCGACGATCAGCGGGGTGGGCAGCGGCCAGACCTGGCCGCCCGAGTAGGAACCGAGGGTGTGGATCAGAGTCGAAGAGGCCGCCGTCGAGGATCCCGGGGCGCTCAGCGGGCCGACCAGCTGGACGATGTCCACCCGCGGCAGAGCGTCGAGATGTTCGGGGAGATGCATCAGAGTGCGCGACCAGGCCACACCGAGCCGTCCGCCGTCGTGGACCCGCTGCGGCAGGATCTGGGCGACCTGCCGGGCCAGCGCCGAGCGCATGGTCTCATCTGAGCGCTGCGGAACCACGGTCACCGAGTTGATGCCGAGCCGGGCTGCGAGATCGCCCCGGCCCTGGCCCGCCTGCGTGGGATCCACGATGGTGATCCGCACGATGCCCTCATCGCGAGCCTGGTCCAGCAGGCGCGCCACCTGGAACCGGGAGAGGCCATGCGTCCGCGCGAGCTCCACCTTGGAGCGGCCGTCCAGATAATGCTCACCGGCCAGCGCGGCCATGAGCGAGAGGTCGCTGTCCTCCGGCATGTATCCCTCCTCAGGGAAGCTCCGGCGCTTCCCGACGTCTTGCCCAATCGAGAATATATGATTAGGGTCACTTATCAGATGAGATCTACATCACTCACAGATGAGCGGACTCCAGGTCCGACATCACACCGTGATCACAGAACGGATGCCTCTATGACCGGATTCGAACACCGGCTGGACAGTCTGACCGGCAGGCCGCTCAGACGCCGCACCCTGCTGGGCGCAGGAGCAGGACTGGGTATGGGCGCCGCCGCGCTCAGCCTCACCGGCTGCGGAGGCAACGCAGGCTCCGGCGGAAGGGAGACGATCGTCGTCGCCATCGTGTCCAACCCGCAGATGCAGGACGCCATCGGGCTGATCGACCACTTCCGGGCCGACCACCCGGACATCGACGTCCGCTTCGTCTCTCTCCCGGAGAACGAGGCGCGCGCCAAGATCACCGCCTCCGTCGCCTCGGGCGGCGGAGAGTTCGACGTCGTGATGATCTCCAACTATGAGACTCCGATGTGGGCAGAGAACGGCTGGCTGGCCGACCTCGAACCCTACATCTCCGAGACCGAGGGCTATGACCCCGACGACTTCATCCCCACTATCCGAGACGCGCTCTCCTACGAGGGCCGCCAGCACGCAGTCCCGTTCTACGGGGAGAGCTCCTTCCTGGTCTACCGCGAGGACCTCTTCGAAGAAGCCGGCCTGGAGATGCCCGAGCAGCCCACCTGGGACCAGATCCGCGAGTTCGCCGAGACCCTGCACGACCCGGACACCGGGATGGCAGGGATCGCGCTGCGCGGGCTGGCCGGCTGGGGAGAGAACCTCGCCCCCATGAACACCGTGATCAACACCTTCGGCGGCCGCTGGTTCACTCCCGACTGGGAACCGATGCTGAACTCCCCCGGAGTGGTCGACGCGGTCAACACCTACGTGGACACCGTGCGCACCTGGGGACAGCCCGGCGCGGCCACCTCCGGCTACGGCGAATGCATGACCCAGTTCAACCAGGGCAACGCCGCCATGTGGTACGACGCCTCCGCCATGGTGTCCGGGATCGAGGATCCGCGCTCCTCCACTGTGGTCGGCAGCACCAACTACGCGCTCGCCCCGGTCATGGAGACCGACTACGCCGGCTGGCTCTACGCCTGGTCCCTGGCCATCCCGGAGACCTCCGAGCACAAGCAGGCCGCCTGGGACTTCATCACCTGGATGACCCACCCGGACTACTTCCGACTGGTGGGCGAGGAGGTCTCCTGGGAAGCCCTGCCCCCAGGCTCCCGGCAGTCCACCTACGAGATTCCCGAATACGCCGAGATCGCGGCCAACTACGCCGAGCCCACGCTGAACTCCATGGAGAACGCCACCCAGGAGAACAGCATGGTCCACGAGGTCCCCTACCCGGGGCTGCAGTTCGTGGGCATCCCCGAGTTCCAGGACCTGGGCACCCGAGTGGGACAGCAGCTCTCCGCGGCGATCGCCGGATCGCAGACGGTCGAAGAGGCACTGGACCAGGCGCAGACCTTCGCCGAGGCCGTCGCCCGCACCTACGGATGGGAGGCCTGAGATGACGACGCCGACCGTTCAGGACCGTGCCGAGACCTCGCGCAGAGAGTCCCGGACCGCTGCCGCCGCGGCGGCCAAGCGGCGGGAGCGCGCCGAGGGGTGGAGCCGCCGGGCGCCGCTGCTGCCCGCACTGCTCTTCGTGATCGTCTGCACGCAGATCCCCTTCCTGCTGACCATCTGGTACTCGCTGCGATCCCGCAACCTGCTCCGGCCCGAGGGTGAGGAGTTCGTGGGTCTGCAGAACTTCGCGGACATCTTCGTCGACTCCACCTTCCGCACCGCCGCGCTGAACTCGATCATCATCACCCTCGGCTGCGTGTTCGCCGCCCTCATCCTCGGGCTGATCCTCGCGCTGCTGCTGGACCGGAAGTTCCCCGGACGCGGCGTGGCCCGCACCCTGCTGATCACCCCGTTTCTGATCATGCCGGTCGCCGGGGCGATGCTGTGGTCCATCTCCATGTTCAACCCCACCTACGGTCTGGTGAACTGGCTGATCGGGCTCGTCGGATTCGATCCCGTCGACTGGACCTCCCAGTACCCGGTGCTCTCGATCATCGTTGCCCTGGTGTGGCAGTGGACGCCTTTCATGATGCTGCTGCTCCTGGCGGGCCTGCAGTCCCAGCAGAAGGACGTGCTGGAGGCCGCGCAGATGGACGGCGCCGGCTGGTGGAAGACCTTCCGCTACGTGACTCTGCCGCATATGCGCTTCTACATGGAGCTGGCAGTGCTGCTGGGCGCGATCTACGTGGTCAACACCTTCGATCACATCTACCTGATGACCGCCGGCGGACCCGGCACCGAGTCGGCGAACCTGCCCTACTACATCTACCAGCGGGCCTTCCTCGGCTTCGACATCGGGCAGTCCGCCGCGATGGGCGTGGTCACCGTGGTCGCCACCATCGCCATCTCCCTGCTGGCCCTGCGGCTGATCTTCCGCAGCATCAACGAAAAGGTGCAGTCATGAGCAAGATTCTGACCACCCTGGCGTGGTTCGCCGCGTTCATCTTCTTCGCCCCGGTGCTGTGGATGGTGATGACCAGCTTCAAGCAGGAGGCCGAGGCGGCGTCCTCGCCCCCGACCTTCTTCTTCGAGCCGACGCTGGACCAGTACCGGGCCATCTTCAGCTCGGAGGCCGGCAGCCACTTCCTGAACTCGTTCATCGCGACCACGGTCTCCACGCTGCTGGTGCTGGTGCTCGCGATCCCGGCAGCCTACGCGCTGAGCATCCGGCCGGTGAAGCGGACCCAGGACGCGCTGTTCTTCTTCATCTCCACCAAGATGCTGCCGATCGTCGCGGTGATCATGCCGATCTACGTCATCGCCGGCAACATCCGGATGCTGGACAATCTGGCGCTGCTGATCATCCTCTATACGGCGATGAACCTGCCGATCGCGATCTGGATGATGCGCTCCTTCTTCCTGGAGGTTCCCGGGGAGGTGCTTGAGGCGGCCTCGGTGGACGGAGCCCCCCTGCTGATGACCATGCGCAGGGTCCTCATCCCGATGGTCGCTCCCGGGATCGCCGCCACGGCGCTGATCTGCGTGATCTTCGCCTGGAACGAGTTCTTCTTCGCTCTGAACCTCACCGCGGCCGAGGCAGCCACTGTACCGATCTACCTGATGAGCACCATGACCTCCGAGGGGCTCTTCCTGGCCCAGCTCTCTGCGGCCTCGGTACTGGCCTCGCTGCCGGTGGTCATCGCCGGCTGGATCGCCCAGAAGCAGCTGGTCCGCGGACTGTCCATGGGTGCGGTGAAGTAGACCTATCGGTACTCCTCCGGAGGCATCCTCTCGGCCCGGCCCTTGGTGGGCCGGGGGTTGTTGCGGCGGTGCCGGATGGTCTCACTGATCAGATAGATCAGTGGGCCGATGATCGGCAGGAACAGCACGACGGCGGCCCAGGCCATCTTCTGACCGCCCGTGTGAGAAGTCTGGATGAGCACCATGAAGGCGGCCACGATCAGCCCGAAGGCGGCGATGCCGCCCACCCGCAGCCACCACGGGATCGGCTCGCCTGACTCCAGGCCGAGGACGCTCAGCTGCGCCGTACCCAACGCGAGGGTTGCCGACAGGATCTCCATAGGCCCAGCGTAGGAGCCGGCGTCGGGCTCACGGAAGGTTCGGTTGGCGCGCAGGTGTCGCTCTCAGCGCGAAATCGCTGCCATTCCGACACCTGCGCGCCAAGAGAACGGAAGGAAACAGTCAGCGCTGGGGCCAGACGGCGCCGTCGCGCTCAGTCATGACCTTCGCCAGGGCTGCGGCATCGTCGGTCATCAGCCCGTCCACGCCCATGTCCAGCAGACGGTGCATCTCCGCGGGCTCGTCCACCACCCAGACGTGGACCTGCAGCCCGGCCTGGTGGCAACGGCGGATGAACCCGCGGGTGACCACGCGGATGCGGCCCTGGCTGATGGGGACCTGTAGGCAGTCGATCTCGGCGGCGCGGCGGCCCGACCGCCTCATCAGACCCAGCGGCCCCAGCAGCACGATCAGCGCTGTGACCACCCAGCCGCCCGAAGCGGCGGTCCGGCGGCTCAGTGCCCTCCGCACCCGATGCCGGCGAGCGTCGTTGAAACTCGCCGCCAGCACCCGGTCATGAGCTCCGTGGGCCTCCACCAGGCGGGCGAACTCCTCCACGGAGGCCTCGTCCTTCAGATCCACGTTGAGGTGGACGTCCTCCCAGCGGGTCAGCAGCTCCTCGAAGCGCAGCAGAGGCTCGCCGCTGGCACGCAGCCGCAGGGCGGAGAGCTCCTCCCAGGTCTTCTCGCTCAGCCGTCCGGCGCCGTCGGTGATGCGGTCCAGGGATTCGTCGTGGAAGACCACCAGCACCCCGTCGGAGGAGGTGCGCACGTCGATCTCCATGTAGCGGTAGCCCATGGCCACGGCATCCTCGAAGGCGGCCATCGTGTTCTCCCGCGCCGGGTCTCCCCCGCGGTGGACGAAGGCCAGGGGCGAGTGGTGCAGATCCACCGTTCCGGGGGCACCGGGCCGTGAGTTCAGCAGGTAGGGAACGTCCCTATAGGGATGCTCACGGTAGGACACGCGCGCCCTCCAGCAGCCGCTCGATCACCTGGGCGACGCCGTCGTCGTCGCAGTCTGCGGTCACGTAGTGGGCGGCGGACTGGGCCATGGGATGAGCCGATCCCACGGCCCATGAGGTGCCGGCCCACTGCAGCATCTCGATGTCGTTGGGCATATCCCCGAAGGCCACGACGCCGCCAGCATCCACACCGAACTCAGCACTGACACGCTTCAGGGCTGAGGCCTTGTTGACCCCTTGCGCGGAGAGCTCCAGCAGGCTCACACCCGGGGCCGAATGGGTCACGCTGAGCAGGTGACCCACCCGCTCATGGACCTTCTCCAGAAACAGGTCGGCATCCATGACTGTGGTCTTGACCAGCAGCTTCACCACGCGGTCAGCGGCATGCCCGACGCCGACCTCCCCGCCCGGTGTGCGCGCAGCACCCAGGGCGTCACGCTCCAGGGTCTCGTCCAGCGGGCCCAACCGCAGGGTCTCCTCGGTGATCCCTGCGGCCCGGCGCCGGTCCTCCTCGAAGAACAGCGAATCCTTCAGGAACTCCGGCTCGGAGTGCAGATGCTCCAGGGTCTCGGCCGCAAAGGAGGCCTGCGGGTCGATGTCCAGGATCAGGTCCTTGGCCTCGAAGAGCATCTCGGCCTCCAGCGGGTCCTCCCGCAGCAGCCGGTCCTCGGCCAGGTCATAGGTCACGGCGCCGTTGGAGCAGATCACCGGGCCGATGGCGCCCAGGGCGTCACTGACCGGCTTGAGCCAGCGCACCGGGCGTCCGGTGACCAGCACGATCTTCACTCCGGCCTCGCGAGCCGCGTGGAAGGCCGCCACCGTCCGACTGCTGACCGATCCGGAGACCGCCGAGCGGTAGCTCAGAATGGTGCCGTCGATGTCACTGGCGATGAGCCGCAGGTTCCGCCCGTCCATACCAGCCATGATCAGCTCTGCGGGGCGGTGCCGGCTGCACGGTCGGCCTCCACAGCGGCGCTCAGCTCGGCCGCCGTCGGGGGCTGTGCGCCGAAGCGCGAGGAGGTGATCGCCGCGGCACGGGCAGCCGTGCGCAGCACCGTCCTGACCTGGTCCAGGCTCAGATCGTGCAGGGCCCGGCGCTGTTCAGCACCCAGCAGACCCATATCCCGCAGCGTGGAGAGTGTGGCGGCCATGAAGGAGTCCCCGGCGCCCACCGTGTCCGCCACCTCGATGGGGAAGGCAGGCTGCTCGGCGAAGCCGGAGCGGGCCAGGGCCATGGCCCCGGAGGCGCCGCGGGTCACAGTGATCAGCGCGGGACCCAGCTCCAGCCAGGCGTGCATGGTGTCCTGGTGGCTGCGCTCGGGGTAGAGGAGGTCGATGTCATCGGTGGAGGCCTGGACCACGTCGGTCAGCGCCAACATCTCCTCCACCTGGGCACGGGCCTCCTCCCGGTTGGGGATGATGGAGGGCCGGTAGTTGGGGTCATAGGAGATCGTGGCGGTCTCCCGGGCGCGGTGCAGCACGCCTTTGACCGTCTCTGCGCCCGGCTGCATCATCGCCCCGATGGAACCGGTGTGGAGCAGCTCGAGTGCGTCGGTGTCGGCGTCGCGCTCCCGCACCAGCTGGCAGTATTTGGCCTCCACCTCTTCGGCCGAGGGCAGGGTCCAGTCCAGGCTGAACTCGTAGGTGGCCTGGCCGGTGGGATCCAGCGTGGCCTTGGCCACCGAGGTGGGAGCGGAGTCTGCCTCCAGCAGCGGGGTGATGCCCTGGGCGCGCAGGCTGCGCGCGATCATCCGGCCGTATTCGTCATCCCCGCGCCGACCGGCGAAGACCACCTCATGGTCCAGGCGCGAAAGGCCCACAGCCACGTTGAACGGGCTACCGCCGACGTGCGCCTTGGGGGCAGACGTCTCCGAGTGGACGACATCCACCAAGCATTCGCCGATGACTGCCAGGTATGAACTCACGCCTCTAAACTACCTCACATTCAGCGGCTGACCCGGCCATGGTTCTGGAACTCGCTGAACCCGCCCACCAGGTTACGCAGGGGCAGCTCCGGGTGCCGGCTGCGCAGCAGGTCCAGGCCCTGCCGCGAGCGCGCCCCGATCTTGCAGTAGAGCACCAGCGGCCGCTCCTCAGTGGCCTCCTCGGCACCCGGTATCTCCACCCCGGGGTGGACCAGCTGGTCCAGCGGGATGTTCACCGCACCCTCGACGTGCCCCATGGCGTACTCCCAGGGCTCGCGGACGTCGACCACCAGGGCCTGATCCTCCTGGACGCGGCGCAGCAGCTCCCCGGGGCTGATGTCGTGCTGGTCATAGGGGACGCCCACGAAGGGATCGATATCACCCGGGGTCACCGGGATGTCGGGCGGGTCTGCCACGTGCTCTTCTCTCTGCTCTGTCTGGGCTGCTGGGGACTGCTCCGCAGCGGGATGCTCCGGGGCGGGGCTGAACCCGCCGAGCCCACTCACATCGGCACCGATCTCGGTGACCGGCTCACGCTCCGGATCCGGCTTCAGCGTGATCTCTCGGAAGCTCGCGGCCAAGGCATCGTAGCTGAGCACCCGGCCCAGCAGAGGCTTCCCGACGCCGGCCAGGAACTTGATGGTCTCGGTCGCCATGAGCGTGCCGATCACCCCTGGGAGCACCCCGAGGACTCCGGCCTCGGCGCAGGTGGGGACCTCGCCGGCGTCGGGGGCCTCCGGGTAGAGGTCCCGGTAGGTGGGGCCGCGGCCGCCCTCGGGCCAGTGCTCCTGGGTGGGAGCCGACCAGAACAGGCTGACCTGCCCGTCGAAGCGCAGGATGGAGCCGCTGACCAGAGGCTTCCCGGAGATCTCGCAGGCATCGGAGACCACGTAGCGGGTGGCGAAGTTATCGCTGCCGTCCACCACGATGTCGGCGGGCTCCACCAGCTCCAGGGCGTTCTGCGGGGTGATGGGCTCGCGGATCTCGCGGATCTGCACCTCCGGATGGAGTCCGCGCATGACCTCGGCCGCGGATTCGGTCTTGGGCCGGCCGATGGCCTCCTCGGAGTGGATGACCTGACGGTGCAGGTTGGAGCGGTCCACCACGTCGTGGTCGATCACGTCGATGCTGCCCACTCCGGCCGCGGCCAGGTAGGTCAGGATGGGCGAGCCGAGCCCGCCGGCCCCGACCACCAGCACGCGGGCCTGCAGCAGCCTGACCTGAGCCTGCGGGCCGAAGCCGATCAACGAGAGGTGCCGCTGGAAGCGCTCCAGCTGGCTCTGCGAATACTGGGAGATATCGGTCATCAGGTGAGCTCTTCGACGGGGTTGATCAGCCCTTCGAAGGCGGAGGAGGCCTGGGCGTGCTCGCGGCGTGGGATCCGGCCTGCGCTGCGGGAGAGGTAGCCGGCCTCCACGGCGCGGCGGGTGGCCTGGGCCATGGCAGTGGGCTTCTGGGCGCGGGTGACCGCGGAGGCGACCAGCACGGCGTCGCAGCCCAGCTCCATGGCCTGGGCGGCCTCGGAGGCCGCGCCGATGCCGGCGTCGAGCACCACCGGCACATTCGCGCGGGAGGCGATGAGCTCGATGTTGTGCGGGTTCAGGATGCCCAGGCCGGTGCCGATGGGGGCGCCCAGCGGCATGACCGCGGCCGCCCCGGCGTTCTCCAGGCGCAGCGCAGTGGCAGGGTCGTCGATGGTGTAGACCATGGGGATGAAGCCGCGGTCGGCCAGCTGCTCGGTGGCCTCGAGGGTCTCGATCACATCCGGCAGCAGGGTGTGCTCATCGGCGATGACCTCCACTTTGATGAGGTCGGTCTCCAGCGCCTCGCGGGCCAGCTCGGCGGTCAGGACCGTGTCCTTGACCGTATAGCATCCGGCGGTGTTGGGCAGGATGTCGATGCCCAGGCGCTCCAGCATGGAGAACACGCTGGTCTTGGTGTCCGGGCTGTAGCGGCGCATGGCCACAGTGGTCAGCGTGGTGCCGGAGGCGACGAGCGCCTTCTCCAGGGCCTCCAGATCAGTGATGCCGCCGGTGCCCATGATCAGGCGGTTCTGAAGGGTGTATCCGCCCACTTGGAGGGCAGGGATGTCCTGCGTGATGGTCTCAGTGGTCATGACTCAGCCTCCCTGGACTGCTGTGACGATCTCCAGCTCCTCGCCGCCGGTGAGCTCCGTGGCGGCCCAGCGGCTGCGCGGGACCACGGCAGAGCCGACCGCGACGGCCACGCCGAGCCGGCCGCCGTCCACCGGGGTCCCGTCGGCGTTGAGCTCGCGTCCGGTCAGATGCGCGACGGCGTCGACGAGCGTGGCGCCCTCGGGCAGCTTCACGTCTTCCTCATTGATACTGACAGTGAGCATTCTTCTCCGCTCGGATCTGAAGGGGGCTCTAGGGGGAACGTCTGCTGGGCCGTGTATGTTCCAGGCGGTCCAGGGCCATCGACTTCAGCATGGCGCTGTCCCGCTCCCCCAGTTTCTCACTGTTGAGCAGCGCGGCCGAGAGCCGGGCGGCCAGCGGGGCCAGCAGGATGCCGTGGCGGGAGTAGCCGGTGGAGACCACGACGTCGGGATGCTCCGCCAGCGCTCCCAGATAGGGCCGCTCATCGGGGGTGCCGGGACGGGCGCGGGTGGTGATCTCGGCCAGCTCCATGTCTTTGACCCCCGGCAGCACGGCGACGGCATCGTCGAGCAGCTCCTGGACCGAGCCGGCGTGGGTCCCGGTGAGCCCGTCCTCGCGGGAGGAGGCGCCGACCACCAGGCCGCCCTCGCCGTCAGTGCTCTCCGGGCCGCGCGGGACCAGGTAGACCGAGCGACCGCGGACCGTGGCCCGGACGGTAGCACGGACCGTGTCCGGGGCGCCGCGCAGACGCAGGACATCGCCGTGGACCGGGCGCAGCTGCAGAGGAGCGGCCTCGGGCAGACCGGCGATCTCCGGACAGCCCAGGCCAGGGACGATCAGGACCTTCTGGGTGGAGAGGGTGGCGCCGTCCTCGAGGGTGACGGTGTAGGGCTGGCTGGAGTTGGGGTCACTGGTGCTGGCGGGCGTGGTGCTTCCGGACGCTGTGGGGGTGCTGCCGGAGGCGGCGTCCACGCGGGCGGCGCGGGCCTGCACCCAGGTGGCGGGCGGGCCGGCGTCGGGAAACTCTGCGGCGAACTCCGGGGTGTCCAACGGCGCGTTCAACGCATCCACGGCGCAGCGGACCAGCTGACGGGGATCCACCTGGTGGTCCGAGGGCACATCCCAGGCCTTGGCCAGACCGGGGGCCAATGAGGGTTCGCGGCTGCGCAGCTCACGCGAGGTCAGCGGCTCAACCTCCATGCCGTGGGCCTGCTGGACGCTGACCAGATCGGCGACGGCGTCGCGATCGGAGCGGTCGGCGGCCAGCAGGATGGTGCCGTTCTCGCGGTAGCCGGTGGGGGTGTCCCCAGCGCGGGCCAGTGCGGCCAGGAAGGCAGGGTACTCGGCTCGGGAGGCGGTCATCAGCGGCCACAGCTCATCCTGGCCGTATTGGACCTCGCTGACCGGGGCGAGCATGCCGGCGGCCGCATAGGAGGCGTCCTGGCCGGCGTCGGGAGCGATGATGGTCACCGCATGCCCGCTCAGCCGCAGCTGCCAGGCCGAGAGCAGCCCGACGACGCCGGCCCCGATCACCGCGGTCCGGGGGTGGGGTGAGGTGCTGGCGGTGGGTGCGGTGCCCTGCTCAGGCGCGGTTCCTGTCATACGGGGTCACCGCCGTCGGGGTCGGAGGCGAGTTGGGCCGCGGCGGCGTCGTGGTGGGCCTGCTCCCCGGTCTCCAGCGCGTAGAGCCCGTAGCCCACGGCTCCGGCGGACCAGAAGATGCGGCAGTGCTCCAGCAGATGCTCGCGGGGCTGACCACCGGCCTCGGCATAAGCCTCCAGAGTGACGGTGAAGGCCTCCTCGCCGCCGATGGCATAGGAGAATAGGAGGTCGCGGGCGGGGTCGTCCACCCGGGCGGTGGTCCAGTCGATGACGCCGGTGATGCCGTCGTTCTCGTCCACCAGGACGTGGCCGGGGTAGATCTCGCCGTGGGTCATGACGGTGCGCTGGGGCCAGTAGGCGTCCTCGGCCAGCCAGTACTGCCAGCTGGCGGTGCGCTGAGGGTGGACGTCGAAGTGGGCGGTGACCTTCTCGATGTCCTCGCGCCACTGCTGGCGGACCTGCTCGGGCTCGCGGACCTCGACGCCGGCGTCGCGGGCCTTCTCGGCGTCGATGCTGTGCAGCTGGGCGAGCAGCGTGCCGAAGCGCCGCGCGTAGTCCTCGGAAGCCGGATCCAGGGTCCAGTGCTGCTCGCCGTCCTTCAGCGTCATACCGGGGGTCCCGGGCACGGCGGGGTAGGCGATGAGGTCCTCGGAGCGGATCCGCCAGTCCGGGACAGCCGCCTCCAGGTGGGCGCCGACCAGGTCCAGGATGGCGACTTCGGCGGCCATGGTCTCCACCACGGAGGGGCGGCGTGGGATCCGCAGAACCCAGCGCTGGCCGGCGTCGTCGTCGGCGAGGGCCACCTGATAGTCCAGCCCAAAATCGACGAACTCCACGGACTCCTCGGTCAGGCCCAGCCCGTGGCGCGCGGCCAGGGCCAGCAGGTCAGCGGGGGTCTCGGGGACGGAGCGGGGCGCAGGGGCCTCGGCGGGAGTGTCAGCAGGAGTGTCAGCGGCGGAATCCACCCCTGCAGGATACCGAAGGGTTGAACGGCCGCGGATGCATAGTGCTTCTGCGGATGTATGGACACATCAGGGCATGCATCGGCAGAAGGCCTATACACAGACGTCGGCTGCGGGCCCATAGGATCGAAGGTATGGCTTCCACGGCAGATGCAGATTGGGCCGCGTACTACCGCTCCATGGAGGGCCGCGCACCACGAGAGCTCGCCGTCCGCGCCGCGGCACTCTTCCAGCAGCCGGGCGAGGCCCTGGACCTGGGCTGCGGGGACGGCACTGAGACCCTGCATCTGCTCGATCAGGGCTGGCAGGTCACCGCCGTGGACCGCGAGCCGGCCTCCATCGACTGGGTCAGCCAACGCCCCGGGGACCATCCGCGGCTGAGCACGCAGACCGTTGACCTTGCAGAGTTCGCGCCGCCGGCGTCGGACCTCATCCTCTCCTGCATGACGCTCCCCTTTCTGCCGCCTCAGGAGCTCGACGCCGTCTGGGACCGGCTCCGCGCGGCGTTGCGGCCAGGTGCCGTGCTGGCCGTGAACCTGCTCGGGGATCGGGACTCCTGGGCCTCGGGCAACCAGACTGTAGAGGGCATGACCTTCCACACCCGCGCGCAGACGGACCAGCTGCTGGACGGCCTGGATGTCGTGGAACGCCAGGAAGAGGAATACGACGGCAGAAGCGGACGCGGGCCCAAGCATTGGCACCGGTGGGACATCATCGCCCGGCGGACGCAGACGCCGGCCTGACCCGTAGCGCAGCGGCCATCCCTCTGCCGGGAGCGTCTATGCCCAGGGGTCGTGGCCATGTCACGCCTACGTTGGGTGGGCATCGCCATGATCGGTGAGCATATTCGGCAGGGGCGCGGGACGCTGCGCCGACCAGAGCTCAGAGACGCCGAAGGCCGGACACCTTCCTGAGGTGCCCGGCCTTCGTGCTGCGGAGCGGGCGACGGGAATCGAACCCGCGTCGTCTGCTTGGGAAGCAGAAGCTTTGCCATTAAGCTACGCCCGCTTGGCCGCCGTCCGTGTGCGAGCGATGACACCACAGACGGCGTGCTGACCATTCTAGCCTTTCAGCCGAGGCGGCCGGCGTCCACCCTTCAACCCAGAATTCAACCTTGGGTCCGGTGCTGGGCCAGCTGGCCCTGAACCTGACTCCGAGCCTCCTGATCCTGGCGAGCCTCACGATAGGTCAGTGCCGCTGCAGCCGCGGCCATGACCACCCGCGGCGCAGGGACGCGCATACGCTGCAGCGCCCGCTCCGCAGCGTCATCAGCCCACCAGGCGAAACGCCATGTCCCGTAGGCGAATCCACCGACGACGAGCGCCGCCGCAGTGCGACTCATCCAGCTGACCTGCGGACACTCCGCGTCCTCGCGCGCTCCTGCGGAGGAACCCGACGACGCCGATTCCCCTTGTTCAGACTGTTGCTGCCGCTGAGAAGCTTCTTCCTGCCGCTCAGCGCCTTTCCGCTGCTCGGCGTCTCCGTACTTGGCGCCCAGGGCCTTGAGCAACCCGCTCGTTGCGCCTGGACTCAGCGCAACGGCCATGACCAGCCCAGTGCTGCCCCAGGTCAGGCCCTGCCTGATCCACCCCGGATACTTCCGGGCGGGGATGAGGCTGAGGCCCCCGACCACAGCCGCCTGGGAAGCTGCGCTCCAGCCTGAGGCACCGGCAGCACCCTCGCGCGCAACACGCCGACTGGCCCTCGTCTCGGCACGGGAGGGGGCGACGGCCGGAGCTTCAGGGCGGGCAGGCTCATCACTGGAAGAACTCATGCCTCCACCTTAGGCACCCAGTACTCCCCCAAGCACCTGCCACCCTCGTTTTACCAAGCACTTCTAGGATTACCCAACCGTATACGGCCAGGTAACACGGATTCCGCTTGGTAAAACGAGGGTGTGGGTGGGTGTGGGGCAGGCCGGGGCGCGGGCCGCCGATGAGCCACAGCGCAATGTGGGATACCTCACCCAACGGAAGTGCTGAGCGGCCAGCGGCGTTCGACATGGTCAGATGCCGTCTACCGAAGGAGCCTGCCACCCATGAGCGCCACTACCGTCCCCACCCTCGACAACAAGGCGCTGGACGCACTGTTCTCCGAACGTCACACCACCAACTTCTTCACCGACACCCCGGTGGATCCGGCGCTGGTGCGCGAGTCCTACGAGGATGCGCGGTGGGCCCCCACCTCCATGAACATCCAGCCACTGCGGATCAGCGTGCTGCAGCAGGGCCCGGCGCGCGAGGCCGTGGTGGAACACATGCTGGAGAACAACCAGGCCAAGACTCAGGCCGCCCCGCTGACCATCGTGGCTGCGATGGACCCCAACTGGCACGAGCATATGGAGACGCTCTTCCCGCATGTGCCCGGGCTGCGCGAGAACTTCGACGGCAAGGAGGAGGCACGCCTGGCGATGGGCCGGGACAACGCCTTCCTGCAGCTGGGCTACCTGCTGCTCTCACTGCGCGCCCACGGCCTGGAGGTCGGGCCGATGACCGGCATCAAGGCTGAAGGTATCGACTCCGTGCTGCACACCGAGAACAGCTGGAAGACCCTGGCGGTGGTGAACGTGGGCCACGGCGCAGACGCCTCTCAGCAGAACGCTCAGCGGCCGCGCGGGGCACGGCTCCAGTTCGACGAGGTCAGCCAAATCCTCTGAGACTGGCTGTTGAGGTCGGCTCCCTGAGGTGGTCCGGCACCGCGGGCCGGCTCAGCCGACCGCTCAGGCCGGGAGCCGCCCGCGCAGCGCCGCGGCGGCCGCGCGGGCATCCTCGGCCTGGGTCACGGCGCGCACCACGACCACACGGTCGGTGCCCACTGCGGTGACCTCGCCGATGTTCTGAGCGTCGATCCCGCCGATGGCGAAGAAGGGCTTGGAGGACTCCAGCCCTGCGGCCTGCCGGGGCAGCTCCACCCCGACGGCGGCGCGGCCGGGTTTGGTAGGGGTCTCCCAGACCGGGCCGGTGCAGAAGTAGTCCAGGCCGATGTCACCGTCGGCCTCCCTGACCTGCTCGAAGGTCCGGCAGGAGCGCCCGATGACCACATCGTCGCCCAGAATGAAGCGAGTCTGCTCCGTGGAGAGGTCGTCCTGACCCACGTGGAAGACGTCGACGCCGGCCAGCAGCGCGAGATCGGCACGGTCGTTGGCGGCGGAGAGCCCCCCGTGCTCATCGGCGACCTGCTTGAGCAGGGAGAGGGCGGCGAGCTCGGTCTGCGCGGAGACCTGCTTATCGCGGATCTGGATGATATCCACTCCCCCGGCGTAGGCCTCGGAGAGGAAGCCGCGCAGGGCCTCGAAGTCCAGTTCCTCCACGGGGCCGGCCTCGGGGCGGGCGATGAACCGCTGGAGGTCGGTGCAGATGTAGAGCCGTGAGGCGAGCAGACGCTCGCGGCGCAGCTGTCCGAGGTGGCTGGGATCCGGGGTGGTGGCCGTCGTATCCGTCATGCCCCCAGCCTACTCCCGGGAGCAATCCCACACTCTGGGATGCGGCTGAGCCACCGTTGACGGCGTCGCTCTGTGAGCCGACGATGTGAAGCATGTCTCACTCGTCACCCACCGGGCCGGCGCCCACGCGCGCGCCCGCGGATCAGAGCCCACGCAGCGCCAAGCTGGCCGTCACCGTCTTTCCGCTGCTGATCATCGGCGGCGCCGCGCTGGCCCTGCTGCTGCCGAGCACCTTCGCCCCGCTGGGCGCCGGCGTCACCTATGCACTGATGATCATCATGTTCGGCATGGGCCTGACGCTGACCCTGCCTGACTTCGCACTGGTGCTGAAGCGCCCGACGCCGGTGATCGCCGGCGTCGCGTTCCAATACGGCCTGATGCCGCTGATCGCCTTCGGCATCGCCTGGGTGCTGCAGCTGCCGCCGGCGCTGGCGGCAGGTCTGATCCTGGTGGGCTGTGTGCCGGGCGGCACCTCCTCGAATGTGGTCACCTATCTGGCCCGCGGCGACGTCGCGCTCTCAGTGACGATGACCTCCATCTCTACGCTGCTCTCACCGCTGCTGACTCCGGCGCTGTGCCTGTGGCTGGCCGGGCACTTCCTGCCGGTTCCAGCGGGGGAGATGGCCTGGAGCATCGTGCAGATCGTGCTGATCCCCGTGGTGGGCGGCATCCTGCTGCGCCTGCTGCTGCCGCGGATCATCCAGGCGGTGCAGCCGGCCCTGCCCTGGGTCTCGGTGCTGGGAATCACCTATGTGGTCCTGGCCGTGGTGGCCGGCTCTCACGATGAGCTGATCTCCGCCGGAGTGCTGCTGATCCTGGGCGTGGTCATCCACAACCTGTGCGGCTATGGGCTGGGCTATCTGGCGGCGGCGCTGACCCGCGCGCCGGTGCCCACCCGCCGGGCGATCTCGGTGGAGGTGGGCATGCAGAATTCGGGGCTGGCCGCCGGGCTGGGCGGCACCCACTTCTCACCGGAGGCCGCCCTGCCCGGGGCGATCTTCTCGGTCTGGCACAACATCTCCGGAGGCCTGCTGGCCTCAGTGTGGGGCCGCCGCCCCTCCACGCCGAAGCGCTGAACTGCGCCGCTGCGCCTTCACCGCAGCTGGGCGACGCTGCGCAAGGCGGGGCGCGTGCTCAGCATGCCCAGCCGGATGAGCCCGGCGCCGCCGATCAGCGCCAGAACCACAGTCGCCACGGCGAGCGGACTGACGACGATGGCGTAGCCCAGCACGGGCAGCACAAAGATGCAGGCGGCTCCTACCGAGATGATCAGCACCGCCGTCAGGCTCCGCATCACCGAGAGTCGACGCACCCGCTGCAGCTGGTCCAGGGTGAAGCCCATGCGGACCATCCCCGCGCAGAGGTCTCGACGATCCACGATCTGCGCAGACTGGTTCAGGGCCACGGAGCAGGCAGTCATCAGGAAGGTGACAGCCAGGGTGACCATCACGCCGCGCTGGATGTCACCGATCATCACCTGCTCCGCCGCGGTGATGTTCCCCTGCTCGAGACCCTGCATCAGGGCGGCTCCGGACCCTGCGATGACCCCGGTGAAGGCTGCGATGGCCGCGCCTCCCACCTGCCGCCACATCTGCTGCGGGGACTCGAGCACACCGCGGGCCGCGATGAGCTTCTCCGCAGTCTTCGCCCGCTTCACCTGCACCACTGCGACCAGCCGCAGCACCCACGGTCCGATCAGCTGCACAGCCAGCAGCGGCACAGCCAGGAAAGCCAGGAGCACTCCGAAGATCAGCGCCTGGTTCTGCAGCGGCACGCTGTAGTAGATGACCACCACAGCGACGACGGCGATCCCCGCCACCACCGCACGTCCGCCCCACACCTGCTGAGCGCTGCGGCTGGTCCTGATGCCCAGCGGAGTCACGCGGATCCGCTGCAGACCCAGGAAGGATGCGACGACGGCGAAGAACAGCACCCCGGCACAGACACCGGCCAGCACTGTGGACCCCACCCACAGACCTTCGGCCCCCATCCGCCGGCCGGCGAAAGGGATCAGCCCGACGGCGGGCATCAGCGCGAGGTAGAGGACGACGCCGGCCAGGGTGCCCACCGCGGCGAGGACGGCCGCCTCTGCGACCACCAGTCCCCGGAGCTGACCGGAACCCGCGCCGAGCAGACGAAGCGTGGAGAGCCGTTCGTCCCGCCGCCGAGCCAGCAGGCGCGCAGCGGAGCTCATCAGGGCGAACATGGGGATCAGCAGCAGGACCAGGGCGATGGAGGCGAACAGCCCGTAGAGCATCCCGAACTCTGGGTGGTCGAGGGAATAGAGCCGCAGCGCTCCGCCCAGGACCATCAGTCCGATCCCGCTGGTCAGGGCGAAACCTGCTGTGGGGAGCAGCCAGACGGAGCGTTCGGCGAACAGACGGGTGAGCATCAGGCGGATCATCGAGACTCCTCCACACGGGTCTCCTCCACGCGGGAGTCGTGCACGACGCGACCATCCTCCAAGCGGATGATCCGGGAGCAGCGAGCGGCGACGTCGGCGTCGTGGGTGACCATGACCAGCGGAGCACCGCGGCTGGTGGTGGAGTTCAGCAGGGCGTCGAGCACCTGGGTCGACGTCGCCGAGTCCAGTGCGCCGGTCGGTTCATCGGCGAAGACTATTCCGGGGGTCACGGCCTGGGCCCGGGCGATGGCCACCCGCTGCTGCTGACCTCCGGACAGTTCGCCCGGGCGGCGGGACTCCATACCCGCAAGGCCCAGTGCGGCGAGCCACTGATCCGCGTGCTCCTCAGCCCTCCGGCGGCCGGAACCTGCGAGCATGAGCGGCACGGCCACGTTCTCTCGGGCTGTGAGTTCCCGCAGCAGCAGTCCTTCCTGAAAGACGAACCCGACGCGCTCACGCCGCAGCCGCGCCCGCCTCTCCGCGCTGAGGGCAGAGACGACGACGCCGTCCTCGCTCCCGTCCCGCAGCCGCACCTCGCCCTGGTCCGGGGAGAGGATCCCGGAGAGCAGGTGCATCAGAGTAGTCTTGCCGGAGCCTGAGGGGCCCATGATCGCCACGGATTCGCCCTGACTGACCTCCAAGCTGATGCCGTCGACGGCTGACTGATCTCCATACTGCTTGGTCAGGCCTACGGCCCAGATGACTGATCCCATCACTCTTCCTTTCGACAGCTTCCACGATCCCGTCTTCGCCGCGCCGGCACATCGGAGCAGAGGAGGAAGTGTCGGAGCCCAGGGCCGTCGGATCTCATCCCCAGGTCTGAAGCCCGCAGAAGGAGGGGGCTCCTAGACTTGATGCATGACCGCCGCCCCTGCCTCGTCTGTCCCGCGCACGCCTGTGCATGTGCGAGCGGTCCGATTCTTCGAGGCTCGCCCATGGCTGGGGTCGTCCTTCCTGGCGCTGCCCCTGGCCGTGGCGGCCTTCTCGGCGTGGGGGCTCAACCGACCCAGCATGGGGATGCTGGGCGGCCACGTGCTGTGGCCCCTCATGCTGCTGCTGGACCTGGCGGCGATCGTCCCGGTGGCGATCAGCCGGATCCGGCCGGGTTGGGCCGTGGCCGTGTCCGGCACCGCCTGCACCCTCCAGATCCTCACCCTGCAGGGCCCGGGATGGTCCTCTCTCGCAGTGCCTCTTCTGGTCTATGCTGCGGCGAAGTACGGATCCCGGCGGATCTCCCTGACGGCTCTGGGGTGGGGCCTGCTGGGCGGTCTCCTCGCCGGGGGGACCATCCTGGTCGGCTACCTGATCCGGTGGTATCAGCATGACCCGGACGAAACCACCCTCTACGGCCCGGATCCCCTGACGGAACTGCCGATCCTGATCGTCGTCATGCTGCTGGTCGCCGGGTTCTGCGCCGCCGTCGTCGTGGGGGCGTGGACCATCGGGGACCTGGGCGGGCGCCGTCGTCGCGAGCAGGCGGCCGTCAGCGAGAAGAACCGTCTGCTCGAAGTCGAGCGTGACCAGGAGGCCCGCCTCGCCGCGGATGCCGAGCGGATGCGGATCGCACGGGAGATGCACGACGTCGTCTCCCATTCGATGAGTGTGATGATCGCCCAGTCCGACGGCGGCCGGTACGTGGTCCACCAGAACCCCCACCAGGCTGAGGAGGCGTTTCAGGCCATCGGCACCACCGGCAGGGAAACCCTGAGCGAGCTGCGCCGTATGCTCGGTGTGCTCCGCGAAGACTCAGAGGAGCTCGCCCGGCGCCCGGCCCCGAATCTCGACGGGCTTCCTCAGCTGCTCGAGGACGTCCGCGCCTCCGGACTCGATGTCTGCCTCGAGGCCCTCCCCGAGGATCTCCCGCCCCTGACCGAGGGCGCCGGGCTGACCGTCTACCGGATCATCCAGGAGGCGCTCACCAACACACTCAAGCATGGAGGCGAGCGAGCCTCCGCCACCGTAGGTCTCAGCGTGGCCCCCGGCGCCGAGAGTTCCGCTGCGCAGGAGCTGAGGCTCGAGGTCCGCGACACCGGACAGGGAGCGGCCGCTCTCTCTGACGGCGCAGGCTCCGGGATCCGCGGCATGACCGAACGTGCCCGCCTCTATGGGGGCGACGTCGAGGCCCGAGCCCACAGCGACGGTTTCGTGCTGGGTGCACGGTTCCCGCTGCACCGCGTCGTCAGCGCGGAAGGAACACCTCGATGACCACCACCGTCCACCTCGCCGACGATCAGGCCCTGCTGCGCGCCGGCTTCGCCATGGTCATCAACTCCCAGCCGGATATGACCGTCACCGGTCAGGCCGGAACGGGCGCCGAGGCCCTCAGAGCCGCCCGCGACCACCAGCCCGACGTCCTCCTCATGGACATCCGCATGCCGGAGATGGACGGCCTGGAGGCCACGGAGAAGATCGCCGCGGATCCCACACTCGCCGATACCCGGGTCATCGTGCTGACCACCTTCGACACCGATGAGTACGCTCTGCATGCGCTGCGTGCCGGAGCTGCGGGCTTTCTTCTGAAAGATGTTCAGCCGGAGGTGCTGCTGGACTCGATCCGCACCGTCATGCAGGGCGGAGCCGTCATCGCCCCCACGACCACCCGTCGGCTGCTGAACTCCGCGCTGCTGGGGGACGGGGCCGCGCCCTCCCCCAGTCCGGATCAGCAGAGGAGGCTCGCCCTCCTCACCGGCCGGGAGCGCCAGATGCTGGAGGAGATGGCCACCGGGGCCTCCAACGCGGAGATCGCCGCGAAGCTCTACGTCTCGGAGGCCACGGTGAAGACCCACGTGGGTCACGTGCTCGCGAAGCTGGGTGCCCGTGATCGCGTCCAAGCCGTCGTCTTCGCCTACGAAGCCGGCGTCGTCGTCCCATGATCTTCCGCTGGACCAGAGCTTTCGCCGGATCCCGAACTCAGACCACAGGATGAGATGAGATTCCGACCCCAGCCCGATGTGCCCCAGAATCAGTGCTCGTACGGTGGAAACTATGACGACGCATACTCCCGTCGCCGCCCTCGACGCGGTGACCGCTGAACACCTCTCCAAGACCTACGGGACCGGGGACGCCGCCGTGAGACCCCTCCGAGACCTCTCCCTACGGATCCCGAACGCCTCCTTCACCGCGATCATGGGACCATCCGGATCAGGGAAGTCCACACTGATGCATGTGCTCGCCGGGCTCGACGCACCAGACTCCGGGGAGGTCATCCTCCATACCGCCGAGGGGCCCGTGGCGCTCACCGGACTCAGCGACAAGACGCTGACTGCGGCACGCCGCGACCACATCGGCTTCATCTTCCAGGCCTATAACTTGGTGCCTGCCATGACGGCCGAGGAGAACATCCTGCTGCCCGCGAGCCTGGGTGGCCGCAGCGTGGACCGGAATCTCCTGCACACGGTGACCCGACGGCTCGGACTCACCGATCGCCTCCACCACCGACCTGCGGAACTCTCCGGCGGCCAGCAGCAGCGGGTCGCCGTGGCCCGGGCGCTGGTCTCCCGGCCCACCGTCATCTTCGCCGATGAGCCCACCGGCAATCTCGACTCCCGCACCGGAGCCGAGGTGATGGCCCTGCTGCGCACTGCGGTCGATGAGTTCTCCCAGACCGTCGTCATGGTGACCCATGACGCCGCCGCGGCGGCGCAGGCGGACCGAACCGTGATGCTCGCCGACGGCCACGTCACCGAGACCCTGGAGAAGCCCAGCGCCGAGCACCTCGCAGCACGAATGATCGAGGCGGCGCACTGATGCGCGCGGCCGTATTGCGCACGAACATCCGTTCCTCCGGCGGGCGCCTCTGGGCCGCCGCGTCCGCGATCACCATCTCAGTCACCTTCATCGTGGCGGGCATGCTGTTGGCCGACTCACTCCAACGCGGCATCGAGGCTCAGGCGGCCGAAGAGATCGGCGGCGCCGATATCGTGCTGGAGCCCTACGCCCTCTATGAGGAAGGGGAAGAGGCAGTCGATCAACTGGTCAGCGACCTCACGGCCCTCGACTCTGTGGCAGAGGTGGACATCCGGGGAGAAGGCTTCCCCAGCCTGCAGCTCATCCTCGAAGAGGAGCACCGCGAAGACCCGGACGCGGCGCAGGAGGCCCGGGATGAGGTCCAGGGACTCATCGACGACGACACCGCCCTGTTCACCCAGCAGGAGTACATCGACCAGTGGATCGAGCTGCGGACCGGAGGGGCGACTGCTCTGCAGTTCGTGCTCGGTGGATTCGGGGCGATCGCCGCGTTCGTCTCAGCGATCGTGATCGCCAATACGTTCCAGGTGGTGGTGGCCTCACGGCGCAAGACCCTCGGCCTGCTCCGTGCGGTGGGAGCGGGCTCCGCCCAGCTGCGCAGTGCGGCATTGGGCGAAGGAGCTCTTCTGGGGGCTGCCGCCTCGGTGGCCGGAATCCTGCTGGGATGGGTGGCGGCCTGGGGCCTCACCGTCTCTCGAGCGGACCTCTTCGGCGGCGGAGCCGATCTCCTGCCTGCCCAGCTCACCCCAGCACCGGCTCTCATCGGTGTGCTGATCGGGGTGGGTGTGACGGTCTTCGCCTCTGCCTGGCCCGCTGTTCGGTCCGGACGCACCTCTCCGATGGAGGCGCTGCGACCGGCGGACCTCAGCTCGGGTGGAGCCGCTGTGCCCATGGTGCGGACCCTGGCCGGACTGCTGTTCGCAGTCCCAGGCTTCGGACTGACCGTCTACGCAGCGGCCTCCGAGCACTACAGCGACCCGGTCACGGGCTTGGCGATGCCGCTGCTGGGCATCGCTGGGGGCATGCTGACCTTCTTCGGAACGCTTCTGCTGGGCCGCCTGATGATCCCCGTCCTGGTGGACCGGCTCGGGCGTCTGGTGGGCGCTGTCACCGGCCTGCGTCCCTCAGCACCCCTCGCCGGCCGAACCGCCCGGCAGTCCCCGGGCCGCACCACTGCCACCGCCTCCGCGCTGCTGGTGGGGGTGACCCTGGTGGTGACCTTCACCGTCGGTGCAGCCACCACACAGGCCTTCCTGGAGGAAGAGTTCTCCGACCAGGGAATGATCGACCAGGTGCTCGCCGTCGTGCTTCTGCTGGTCGCAGTGAGCGTCGTGGTGGCCATCATCGGAGTCTCCAACACGATGGCTCTGTCGGTGATGGAGCGTCGCAGGGAGGCGGCCCTGCTGCGAGCGCTCGGCTCCACACGCGGCACGATGGGGCGGATGGTCAGCATCGAAGCCCTGCTTCTCGCCCTCGTGGCCCTGCTGATCGGCACCGCACTGGGCACCTTCTTCGGCTGGGCCGGGGTCAGCTCCCTGATCGCGCTCGAGGAGGTGAGCATCGGCGTCGCAATGCCCTGGGGCAGACTGGCTCTCATCTGGTGCGCAGCCGCAGGTGCAGCTCTCCTCGCCGCCTGGCTTCCGGCACGCAGCTTCGCCCAGACTCCGCCCGCTCAGGGTCTGGCAGGCTGACCCTCCCCCGCGGGGAGGCCGCGCGCAGACGTGTGCCCGCCCCGGAGAGCATCCGGAGCGGGCACACGTGTCAGCTGAAGTGATCGGCGGCTGCCCGCCGCTGATCAGGCCTGAGCGACCACCTGGAGGAAGGAACGGTTGAAGTCCTCCAGGTCGTCCGGGGTGCGCGAGGTGATCAGGCCGTTGCTGACCACGGCGGACTCGTCCACCCACTGGGCGCCGGCGTTGACCAGGTCGGTCTTCAGGGAGGGGTAGCTGGTGACGCGGCGGCCCTCGATGCCGCCCACCTCGGTGAGGATCCAGGGGCCGTGGCAGATGGCGGCGATGGGCTTGCCGGTGTCCACGAAGCCCTTCACGAACTCGCGCGCCTTCTCGTCCACGCGCAGCGCATCTGCGTTGAGGGTGCCGCCGGGCAGCACCAGGGCGTCGAAGTCCTCGGAGCTCACGCTGCCCAGCTGGTGGTCGACGTCGAAGTGGTCGGCGTGGACCCAGTCGCCGGTCATCGCCTGCAGCGAGGACTCCTTGGGGGAGACCACTTCGGCGGCCCCGCCGGCGGCCTGGATGGCGGCCAGCGGCTCGGTCAGCTCAGGCTGCTCCACGCCGTCGGTCACCAGCAGTGCGATGGTCTTTCCTGCGATGTTCTGATCAGCCATGATGTGCTCCTTCTCGATGGGAGTGTGACCTTTCACCCGTGGCCAACACGTGAGCCCCGCGTCTTCTTCCAGGAACAGCGCATGGTAAGCAAGGGGCAGAGAGAAGGAGCACCACGATGCCGAAACCCTCCCGTGACTCGGACCCTCAGGGTCCGCCCAGCCGCCCCTTCATCAGGCTTCCCGACGCCGGTGAGCAGCTGCTCGCCGGTGCCGGCGAGCGCTTCTTCGCGCGCCTTCTGGACGGTGTGCTGCTCGTCGCCCTGCTGATGCCGCTGGTGATCGCCGCGCAGGTCTCGGCGGAGGATCCGGAGGCGGCGTCGCTGAATCTGCCCATATGGCTGCTGCTGGTGCCGGTGCTGCTCTATGATCCGTTGCTGCTGCGCTGGCGGGGCGCCACTGTGGGCAAGATGATCGTAGGGCTGAAGGTGCTGCGCGTAGACACCGGTCAGGTCCCGACGATGGACAAGGCCATTATGCGCACAGTGCTGCTGGTGCTCTTCGGGCTGCCGCTGTGGGCACTGCCGGATCCGTTCCACCTGCTGGGCCTGGCGGTGGTGGGCGCGCTGGTCGTGGCCATCACGCAGCAGCCGCGCCGGCAGGGCTGGCATGACCGGGCGGCGTCGACTGTGGTGGTCAACGCGCGGGAGTCGCGCCGGGACAACTGAGCGCAGGGTCAGTGCTGGGGCTCGGCCGGGATGTCCTGGGGCATCTTGGCCCGGCTGCTGATGATGGTGAGCAGGCCGGCGATGTTCAGCGCCGTGGCGAAGACCGAGCTCCCGGGCGAAATGTCGCCGACGGCGGGCCAGGAACCCACGATCACCACGACCACTCCTGCCAGCATCAGTGCCACACCTGCCCAGAGGCGCAGGGGGCTGGTGGTCACCATCGCACGTCTGGCATCTGCCACTGGCGATCTCTCCTCAGCTGACTTTCTGGCCTGGGTCACTGGTCCGGCCGATGATACTGGTCTCGGGAGTCCTGGGACAAGGGCGTCTGCGCGGGGACTGCCGGGACTGCCGGGGCTGCCTCAGGGGCAGTCGCCCGGCAGGCTGTCCACGGCAGCCATCGTGCAGCGGAACAGGCTGGGGTTGACCTCCGCCGGGGACTGCCAGACATCGGCCGCCTGCTCGAAGGCGTGGGCGTAGCCCAGCAGCTCGGCGTCGGACCATTCGGTGCCCAGGAACATCAGGGCGGTGGGATGCTCGCCGGGGTCCATGTACCCGCTGGGCACACTCACCGTGGGGTAGGTCGCCCGCGCTCCGATGCCCACAGTGGAGCCGTCGGAGACGATGGCGTCCAGGTCATCCTCCTCAAGGGTGTCATCGATGGCCGAGCGGCTCTGCTCCAAGCCGCTCTCCAGGTCCTCCTCATAGGCGGCACTGTCGGCAGGATCGTCCAGATCGATCCCGGCGGCCTCCTCCAGCAGACCCTGACCGAACTTCAGGGCGGCGTCGGAGTTCTCCTCGTTATAGGCGATGATCTCCTCCAGCGAACCCATCGGCGCGTCATCAGGCAGCTGCGCGAGGTACTCATCCAGGTCTCGGCCGAACTCGTCCAGCAGGATGTCATCAGCCTCCGTGGCGCCCAACGGATCCACCTCCACCAGCTCAGCGCCCTGCTCCTCGAGCACCTCCAGGGACTCCTCATAGGCCGCGACGCCGGACGGCTCGCCGTTCTGCTCCTCCTCGTCAGGCTCATGCTGGGAGGGCAGGTATCCCAGCCGCACGCCCTCCAGGGAGGCCCCGTCCACGGCCTCGGCCAGCTCCTCAGGATCCACCTCGGCGCCGGGATCCGTCATGGCGGCCGAGAGCACGGCGGCATCCTCCACACTGCGGGCCATCGGCCCGGCCGTGTCCTGGGTGGTGGAGACCGGCAGCATGCCCTCCTGACTGATCAGGCCCACCGTGGGCTTATGGCCCACCACGGAGTTCGATTCGGCCGGCAACAGGATGGAGCCGGAGGTCTCGGTACCCACAGTGGCGGCCGCCAGCCCTGCGGAGGCGGCCACACCGGAGCCGGAGCTGGAGCCGCTGGGCGACTCGGTCACGTCATAGGGGTTGAGCGTCTGCCCGCCCAACGAGCTGTAGCCGGCCGGGGCATCCGAGGTCATGAAGTAGGCGAACTCGCTCAGATTGGTCTTGCCCAGCACGATCGCCCCGGACTCCCGCAGGGCCTCCACCAGGGCGGCGTCCTCCTCCGGCACGGAGTCAGCCAGGGCGGTGGATCCGGCGGTGGTGGGCAGACCTCCGACGTCGATGTTGTCCTTGATCAGCACCGGCACCCCGTGCAGCGGGCCGCGCAGCTCGCCGTCCTCGCGCTCGGCGTCGAGGGCCTCGGCCTCCTCCTCGGCGTCGGAGTTGAGCATACGCACCGAGTTCAGCGCCGGCCCGCTCTGATCCAGCCCCTCGATCCGCTCGGTATAGGCCTCGACCAGCGCCTCAGAGCTGACCTCCCCCTCCTCAAGAGCCTGGGCGACCTCGGTGAGCCCGGCGCCGGCCAGGTCCATCTCCACGTCCTCGTCCACCGGGTGCTGGGCGTAGGTCTGCTGGTGCTCAGTGGTCCCGGAGTCGGAGTCCCCGGCGCAGGCGGTCAGGGCCAGGGCGGCCAGGGCAGCTGCTGCCGTGGCGCCGGCGGGACGGGAAGAGGTCGGGCGCGGGTGCGGGTAAGCAGACATCGCCGACGGACTCTACCGGGCTTTCCTGACCCGTTCCTGACCGTCGACTCAGCGCCGCCTCCGTGCTTTCGGTGAGGAGGGGCGGCGCCCCGAGCGCGCGGGACCGGAAGACTTTCCGCGCGACTTCTTCTGGGCCGAGCCGCTCTCAGCGCCGCCCTTGACACCCTTGGACGACCCTTTGCCGGAGCCTTCGGCGGCACCCTTGGCCGCGGGGGTGATGGCGCTGCGTCCACTCCCTGGCTTGCGGCCGCGGGCCACGCCGATGAACTCCTGGATGAGGTCGCTGTCCTTCTCCTTCAGCCAACCCAGGCCCACCTCATAGCCGGGGATGTCCTCCACCCGGCGGATGACCACGTCCTTGCGCGAGAGCATCCGGGCCACGGAGTTCGGCAGGATCAGCAGACCCGCTCCGGAGGCGACCACCTCCAGCGCGATGCGCTCTGCACGGGCCAGCTCGGCCCCGGCCAGCGGCTCATGGGGGTCAGGCTCCTGGCCAGGGGCCATCTCCGCGACATCCAGGAAGGACTCCTCGGCGATCTCCTCCCAGGTCACCGACTCTTCAGCGGCGGCCACCCAATGGTCCTGGGCGGCGCAGACCACCGGCTCCTCGCGGTAGAGCAGCACTCGGGAGAACTGGTCCTTGTCCAGGTCGGGCTCGCCCTCGCGCAGGCGGATGTAGCCGACGTCGGCGGTGCCCTCCTGCAGCCGGGCGAGCTGGCCGGCGTCGTCGTAGTGGTCCACGCTCAGACGGAAGCGCGGGTAGCGATCCCTCCACCGCGAGGCCCATTTGTCCGGAGTGGCGCCTGGGATCGCCCCCAGCTTCAGTCCGTCCTGCGCGGCTCTCTGCGGGCTCTCGCCGCCGCCCTGCTGGCCCTCATCCTCCATCCCCTCAGTCTATGAGGAGGCAAGCCGAAGGATCAGTCGGCGTCGGGGCCCTCTTCGAAGACCTCGTGAGTGGCATCGGCGATCTGGGAGAAGTCGGCATCCGGATCATCGGAGAAGCCCATGACCAGCAGGTGGTTCTGGCCGTAGCTGTAGCCGCCGATCAACAGGATGCCCTCCTCATCGGCGTCCCGCACGGTGACCAGAACGCTGTCCAGCGTGGTGTCCAACTCACCGAGCTCAGCACCCTCCATGTCCTCGTCCTCCTCGGCGGCGCTTTCGTAGCAGACGCGCATCAGCTCGAGAGCCTCATCGGTGACGTCGGACTCGTCATCGGTGGAGAAGGGAATGGCGACGAAGTAATCCTCCTCATCGTCATCGGAATAGGGCGCCTCGCCCTGAGCGACGAGCTCCACCTCCTCGAGGTTGTCCTCAAACTCCTCGAGCTGGTCCTCACACTCATCGCCGGTGTCGATGTCGCTGAACATCATGCCCATGCGGAAGAGCAGGCTCTCTGCCCCGGCATCAGTCTCACCAGCCGAAGGCGCCTCCACGTCCTGCCAGCCCTCCGGGATGCGATCGCCGGTGGGGACCACAGTCTCCAGCTCCTCGGCGCTCATCGGCTCGCCGGGCACCGAGTTGCAGGCGGTGAGCAGCAGGGCGGATCCGGCGGCCAGTCCGGTGATCGCGGCGGTGCGCGCGGTGCGGGAGCGGTGGTTCGGCATCGGGCAGTCCTTCCATCAGGGCTTCTCTGGTGCGTCCTTCACCCCTGAGCCTACGTGCTTTTCGGCTCGTGTTGTGCCCACACGGAGCTTCTGTCCAGGGGAGCCCGTCACCCCAATCTTTCCCACCCGACATGCGCCGTGGAGGTCAGAGTCCCGCCGAATCGCGTACCCCGTTGTCGACAATGAGGCACGCAATCAGCTCATTCGCACAGTTCCGGTACGCGATTCCGCAGGGAAGGAATGAAGACCCTCAGGCCACCTTCTCCTGGAGGAAGCTGACGGAGCGGTCCCAGGCCAGCTTGGCCCGCTCGGCGTCGTAGGAGAAGAACTCCACCTGCGCACCGGATTCCTCGCGGATCTGCTGCTTCTGCTGCTGAGCCTTCTCCGGCGGGTACATCTGGTCCTGGTCGGCGTAGTGGCTCTGCACTGCGACCTTGACCCCGGTGTAGACCTCCGGGACGGCCTGGCCCACGCCGCAGAAGGGCACGGCGGCGGAGATCTTCTCGCCCTGCTGGGCGGCCAGGGACAGCACGAATCCGCCGCCCATGCAGAAGCCGATCGCACCCACCGTGGAGGAGGTGACCTTCTCGTGTCCCAGCAGGAAGTCGGTGGCTCCGGCCAGTTGGCGGGCGCCCTCCTGGGCCGGCAGTTTGGACATCATGCCCCCGGCCTCCTCGCCGTCGTGGGTGATCCATCCGCCGTAGAGGTCGGGTGCCAGGGCCACGAAGCCCTGCTCGGCCAGGCGGTCGGCGACGTCCTTGATGTGGTCGGTCAGACCCCACCACTCCTGGATCACGACGACCCCGGGGCCGGAGCCCGACGCCGGCAGCGCCACGTAGCCGTGGCCGGAGCCCGACGCCGGCAGCGCCACGTAGCCGTGGCCGGTATCGGTCACATCGGAGTCGGGAAGCGGGAAGGTGATGTTCTGATGCGGAGTCTTCTCAGCCATGACACCGACTCCAGCAGCGAGCCGGCCTGATAGAAATGGACCAGATCCAGGAGTGCAGAACGCGAAGAGTCAGGGGGTGTCGCCGTGCCGTCGCACATCATCACGGCTGTGCTCTCTGCTGTGGTCATCCTCCTGCTGCTGAACCTGGTGGCGGCGCTGATCTTCTTCTCCCGCCGTTCCCTGGCCCACCACTGGCTGCTGGTGATCCTGCTGGCCGGCACCAGCGGCGCCGCCCTGGCCGGGATCTTCGGCGTGCTGACCTCCGACGGTGAGCGCTACGCCGATATCGCAGCAGTGCTCACCGGGACGGCCGCGGTCACCGCGGCAGTGCGCGCAGGTGCCCGACGCCGGCGCCTCCCCACCCGGCCCGCAGATCCCGACGCCGCCCGGCCGGCTGAACAGGACCGGACAGGTGAGGGCGCATGATCGAGCTGCTCCGCGACGCCCTGGGCCTGCTGCTGGTCATCGTCGGGGCCCTGTTCTTCGCCGCCGGCACCCTGGCGCTGATCCGCTTCCCTGGGGTTCGCAACCGTCTTCACGCGCTCACCAAGGCCGACAATCTGGGCCTGGGCCTGATCATGCTGGGCTCGGGGCTGCTGCTGGGCTCCTGGACCGCCGCAGGTGTGCTGCTGCTGGCCTGGCTGCTGGGGCTGGGCGCCGCCTCCGTCTCCGCCCATGTGCTGGCGGAGAACGAGGTGCGCCAGCTCGAGACTGACACCGATGACCTCGACGCCGGCCCGGCCTCCGATGCCGGCACCGATGCCGACCCCGGCGCCCGCGGCACCACAGGGCGGCAGTCATGAGCGGCCTCCTCCCCGAGGACGTCAGCCTGGCCGTCCCCGACATCGCACTGGGCCTTGCTCTTCTGACTGCGGCCGGCTGCGCCCTGATCCCACGGTCCCGGCTGGCCCTGGCCGCGGGATTCCTGAGCCTGGGAGCCCTGACCGCTCTGGTCTGGCTGCGGCTGGACAGCGTGGATGTGGGCCTGGCCGAGGCCGGTCTGGGCGGCGGCATCCTGGGCGCGCTGCTGGTCTGGCTGGCAATCCGCAGCCCCCACTCCCCCGCCCCGGATTCGGCAGAGACGATCTCAACCACCCAACCGACCTCAGGCACCCGGCGGACCTCGCGCCCCATCCTGAACCCTCGCACCCTGCTGGGCTGCGCAGCGGGGGCGGTGCTCGGCGGCGGGCTGTGCCTGGTGTGGTTCCAGGTGTTGCATGCCCTGCCCGCCTGGTCGGAGCCGCTGGAGGAGCAGATGGAGACCACCGGCGTCACCCATGAGATCACCGGGGTGCTGCTGGCCTTCCGCGCCTATGACACTCTGCTGGAGTCTGCAGTGCTGATGCTCGCCGGAGTGGCGGTCATGGCGCTGGGCCGCGACGGCGGCCTCCACCAGCTGAGCCTGCCCCAGCCCGAGGTGCCTTCGGCGCTGCGCTGGCTGGTGCGGCTCTGCGCCCCGGTGCTGCTGCTGGCCGGACTGTGGCTGCTCTTCGCCGGCAGCTCCGACTCCGGCGGCGCCTTCCAATCCGGCGCCGTGCTCTGCTCCCTGCTGATCCTGCTGCGCACTGCCCACGCCCTGCCCTCCCGCGAGCGCACCGAACCCTGGATCCGCCCGCTGCTGATCGGCGGCGTGGTGGTCTTCATCCTGGCCGGGCTGGTGGGCCCGCTGCTGGCCGATCCGCTGCTCTCCGAGGCCTGGCTGAGCTGGCAGCCACAGTGGGCCACCGCCGCCGTGCTGAGCGTGGAGATCCTGCTGACCATCGGCATCGCCGTCGGGCTGTTCCTGATGTACCTGACCCTCGAGAATCCCGAGGGGGTGCAGTGATGGAGGTCTTCGCCGGTGAGGGCGCAGCGCTCTGGTACCTGCTGCTGGGCAGCCTGGTGGCTGTGGCCGGAACGGTCCGGCTGCTGCTGGCCCGGGACCTGCTGGCCCGGCTGGTAGCGATGAACGTGGTGGGGATCGGCTCCCTGCTGGTCCTGCTCTCCCTGGGGGCCCGCGCCGAGAGCGCTGCCCCGGATCCGGTGCTCTCGGCGCTGGTCATCACCGGACTGGTGATCACCGTGGCCTTCACCGGCCTGGGCGCGGTGCTGATCCGTCGGATCGAGGGTATCCACGACGCCGAACACGCGCCTGATCAGGCAGCTGACGGTGATCAGATCAGCAGTGGCCAGAACAGCTCTGAGCAGGACAGCAGCAGCACGGAAGGGGGCCGGGACTCATGACCACCGCCGAGTTCTCCCTGGCCGGGATCGTGCTGCTGCCGCTGCTGGCCTCGGCCGTGGCCGTGCTGCTGGGCAGCCGCGTCCGTGCCGTCCTCGGAATCCTGACCGCCCTGCTGATCTGCGGTCTCTGCACGGCAGTGCTGATCCAGACGGCCGCCGGCGGCATCACCGAGCTGGCCCTGGGCGGCTATGAGGCCCCGCTGGGGATCCGGCTGCGCGCCGATGGGCTCTCCGCGCTCTTCCTCTGCCTCTCCGCCGTGGTGGGCACAGTGGTCTCCGCCCATGCCGCCATCCTGCCTGCGAGCGCAGGGCACCCCGGGTTCTGGCCGCTGTGGCTGGGCTGCTGGTCCGGTCTGAACGCGGTCTTCGTCTCCGGCGACCTGTTCAACACCTATGTGGGCCTGGAGCTGGTGGGACTGACCGCCGTGGCACTGGTGGCCTTAGGCGGCCGCGACTCCTGGATGCCGGCGCTGCGCTATCTCTTCGTGGCAGTGCTGGGCTCGCTGCTGTTCCTGGTCGGCGTCGGGCTGATCCTCGCGGCCGCCGGGACCCTGGATATGGAGCAGGCGGCCCAGCAGCTGGCCGAGACCCCGGAGGCCCATGCCGCCGCGGTCTTCGCGCTGTGCCTGATGAGCGTGGGCCTGGTGCTGAAGCTCGCGCTGATGCCCATGCACCGCTGGCTGATCCCAGCCCATGCGGGGGCTCCGGGGGCGGTCTCCCCGCTGCTCTCGGCGCTGGTGATCAAGGCCGCGCTCTTCGTGATCCTGCGGCTGTGGCTGTGGGTCATGCCGTTGGATGCCACCACTGAGGCTGAGACCGGCCTGGCCGAGGGGCTGAGCACGGCGCTGACCGCCCTGGCCTGGACGTTGGGCGGCTTCGGTGCGCTGGCGGTGATCCTGGGGTCAGTGATGGCACTGCGCCAGGACCGGCTCAAGCCGCTGGTGGCCTATTCCACGGTGGCCCAGGTGGGCTATTGGTTCCTCTTCCTGCCGCTGCTGCTGGACCCCGAGGCCGGCGCTCTGGAGGGCCAGCCCGGCACCACGCTGGCCGAGGATGCGGTGCTCTCCGGAGCGCTGAGCGGATCGGTGGCACTGGCGCTGGGCCACGGCGTGGCCAAGGCGGGGCTGTTCCTGGCGGCCGGGCTGCTCAAGGAGCTGTGGGGCACCGATGAGATCGAGAGCCTGCGCGGAGCCGGGCGCCGACATCCGCTGCTGATCCTTTCCATGGGGCTGTGCGCTGTGGGGCTGATCGGGCTGCCGATCTCCCTGGGGTTCACCGGCAAATGGCATCTGGCCACCTCGGCCGTGGCCGCCGAGCACTGGTGGATCATCGCCGTGCTGGTCCTGGGCACCCTGCTCAGCGCCGGGTACCTGCTGCGCGGCATCGCCCCGCTGCTGCTCCAGGACGCGAAGGATCCGCAGGACCAGGAGCACGACGCCGCACAGGACGCCGATGCTTCCGCTGAGTCACCGCGGCGGCAGCGGCTCGCCGAGGTGCCCGCCTTCGTCCTGGGGCTTCTGACGGTGCTGACCGGCTTCCTGGCCGTGGGGATCGATGCCCTGATGGGGGTGGGCGCCCCGTGGTGACCGACCTGATCCCCTCAGCCGTGCTGCCCTGGATCCCGCTGGTGATGGTGGTGCTCTCCCTGGCGGCCGCCGTCGCGATCTTCCCCATGGGTGAGCGCCGAGTCCGACTGCGCTCCTGGGTGAACCTCTCCGCCGCCGTCGCGAAGGTGCTGCTGGTGGTCCTGCTGGTCCCGGCCGTGGTGGCGGAGGGGACCAGGCCGGAGTTCTCCGTGCCCTTCCTGCCGCTGGGCGAGGGGGAGAGCATCGATCTGGTGCTGCGGGTGGATCCGCTGGCGCTGTTCTTCGCGGGACTCTCTGCGCTGCTGTGGCTGCTGACCACCATCTATGCGATCGGCTACCTGGAGCGAGGCTCGGACCGCAGTCGGTTCTTCGGGTTCTTCAGCCTGTGCGTGACCGCCACTGTGGGCATCTCCTTCTCCGGGAACCTGATCACCTTCCTGGTCTTCTACGAGATCCTCACTCTGGTGACCTATCCGCTGGTGGCTCACTGGGGCGATGAGAAGTCCCTGCGGGCCGCCCGGATGTATATGCGCTATGCGCTCAGCGGCGGGGTGGCCGTGCTGATCGGCGTCATCTGGCTGACCATGTACGCCGGGCCGGTGGACTTCGCCGAGGAGGGCGGCGCCGAAGGGGTGGCCGCGCTGGCCGCCGAATCTCCCGGCGTCGCCGTCACGATCTTCGTGCTCCTGGTGGGCGGTATGGGGGTCAAGGCCGCGCTCGTGCCGCTGCACAGCTGGCTGCCGTCAGCCATGGTGGCTCCGGCCCCGGTCTCCGCGCTGCTGCATGCGGTGGCCGTGGTGAAGGCCGGCGTCTTCGGGATCGTGCGGGTGATCGACGATGTCTTCGGCATCGAGGTGGCTGAGGAGCTGGGCGTGCTGGGGCCGCTGCTGGCGGTGGCCTGCTTCACCGTGCTCTACGGCTCCTACCAGGCGATGCGCCAGACGGAGCTGAAGAAGCGACTCGCCTTCTCTACGGTCTCCCAGGTCAGCTATGTGGTGGTCGGGGTCTCCATGGTCAGCGCGCTGGCCACGGCCGGCGGCGTGGTGCACCTGGTGCATCAGGGGATCATGAAGATCACCCTGTTCTTCTGCGCGGGGCTCTTCGCCGAGGTCATCAGGGCCCATACGATCGGCGAGCTGCGCGGGGCCGGGCGGCGCATGCCCTGGACCTCGGCGGCCTTCACCGTGGGCGCCCTGGGGATGATCGGACTGCCGCCCACGGCGGGCTTCGTCACCAAATGGCAGCTGGGCCTGGGAGCCCTCGACGCCGGACAGGGCTGGGTCGTGCTGGTGCTGCTGGGCTCCTCGGTGCTCAACGCCGCCTACTTCCTGCCGGTGGTGTGGATGCTCTGGTTCGCGGAGCCCGAGGGTGAGTCTGGTGAGGCGCCTGATGCGGGTGCCTCTGATGAGGCGCCGCAGCCGGAGGGCGAGCCCCAGCGTGAGAAGGAGCCCGGCGCTCTGGTGGTTCCGGCGGTGATCACCGCGGTGGCCACGCTGGCCGTGGGGCTGGGTGCCGCACTGTCCTTCGCGCCGCTGCAGGTCGCCGAAGCCATCGCTGAGGCGGTGTTCCGATGACCGAGCTGCTGTTCGCCCTGTCCTTCCTGCTGCCGGCCGGCGCCGCAGCAGCGATCGCCTGCGCCGGCCTGCTCTCCCCCAGCACGGCTCACCGAGTACGACGCCGCGCCGGACTCTTCGCCCCGTCGGCGGTGCTGCCGGCCGGCCTGCTGGCCCTCTCCGGCGAGGCCGAGCTGGAGCTGCCCTGGCTGATGCTGGGCTCCACCGCGGCGGTGGACGCCCTCGGGCGCCCTCTGCTGATGATCGCCGTGCTGCTCTACGGGGCGGCCCTGTCCTCGATCACCTGGCTGAAGCTGCGCGACGCCGAACGCGGCTCCGGAGCGCTCTCGGCCTGGCTGCTGGTGTGCTTCTGCGGCAATATCGGCACCTATCTGGCCGCGGATCTGGTGAGCTTCTATCTGGCCTTCGCGGTGATGAGCTTCGCCGCCGTGGGCCTGGTCATCCACTACCGGGATGCGGCCGCGCGGCGGGCCTCGCGGATCTACCTGTTCCTCTCGGTGTTCTCCGAGACACTGATCCTGGCGGCTGTGGTGCTGCTGGGTTCGGCGCTGCTGGCCCCCTCGGAGGCGGTGGATCCGGAGTTCGACGACGGCGGCGCCCCGGACGCCCAGGAGTCTCTGCTGCTGGAGCATGTTCCGGCCGCGGTGATGGATTCTCCGCACACCGGACTCATCCTGGGGCTGCTGCTGGTGGGCTTCGGGGTGAAGGCCGGGACTGTGCCGCTGCATGTGTGGCTTCCACTGGCCCATCCGGCCGCCCCGCCGGCGGCCTCGGCAGTGCTGTCCGGGGCGATGGTCAAGGCCGGCCTGGTGGGCTGGCTGCGGTTCCTGCCGCTGGGCGAGGACGGCGACGCCGGCGCCCGAGATGCCGTGGAGATCGCCGCCTGGGCACTGGTGGCCGCAGCACTGACCGGTGCCTTCCTGGCGGTGCTGGTGGGCGTGCTGCAGAAGGACCCCAAAGTGGTGCTGGCGTATTCGACGATCTCCCAGATGGGCTTCATCGCCGCCCTGGTGGGTGTGGGGCTGCTGGTGCCCGAGCTCGCCGCCCTGACCGCGGGGGCGGCGGTGGCCTATGCGGTCCACCACGGGCTGGCCAAGGGGGCGCTGTTCCTGGGCGTTCCGGTGGTCAAACACTATGGGCATGGCCGAACCGGGGTGCTGGTGCTGCTGGGCATGGCCGGTGCCGGGGCGGCGGTGGCCGGTGCCCCGTTCACCTCGGGGGCCTTCGGCAAATACGTCTCCAAGGAGGCGGTGGAGGGCGTGACCGTGCTCGGCGTCGGGCTGGAGGACATCCTGCCGTGGGTGGCCACGGGCTCCACGCTCCTGCTGCTGCGCTTCGGCTGGGTGATGTGGCAGGCCGAGCGGGCTCCGCGGCGCCGGGCCGACGGCGAGCTGCTTTCCTGGCTGGCGGTCTGCGCGGCCGGCATCGCAGTGCCCTGGCTGATCGGGGCCCAGTGGATGCCGGAGGAGGAGCTGCCGGCCGAGCCGCCCACCTGGGAGGCCTCTGTGCTCTGGGATGCGGCCTGGCCCATTCTGGCCGGGCTGGCCCTCGGCGGGGCGGTGTGGGCCCTGGCGGCCCGCGGGCTGCTGCCGGACTGGGCCTCCCGGGCAGATGGCACGGTGATCGCCCCGGGAGATCTGATCGTGGCCGAGGAGTCCCTGGCGGTGCGGGCCGCCTCAGGCACTGTACGCGGAGTGGAGGCGGCGCACCGCGGGCTGGAGGATCGGTCCAGGTCCGCCGCCGAAGCGCTGCTGAGCGCGGGCAGGCGGGTCCGTTCCTGGGCCACCCGTGCGGAGACCCGGCTTTCGGCCTGGGAGACCTCCGGACTGGTGCTGCTGATGGTGCTGGCCGCCACGGCCCTGATGTGGTGGTGGGGATGAGGAGGTTCGACTCATGAGGCGGACAGCTGCTGCGGCCCTGCGCGGCCTGCTGCTGAGCCTGCTCTGGCTGGCGTTCTCCGGCGCAGATTCCGACTACTGGGTCTATGGGGCAGTCTCCGTGGTCTGCGCGGTGGCGCTGAGCCTGGGGCTGCTCCCGCCGCAGGGCCCACCCCGCCCCGCACGGTGGCCGCATCGCCTGTGGTTCAGCCTGGTGCTGATCCTCTGGTTCCTCGGCCAGTCCGTGGTGGGCGGAGTGGATGTGGCCCGGCGCGCGCTGACGCGTCAGCCCGATATCCAACCCGCGGTGATCCCGGCACCGGTGCAGCTGCCTGAGGGCCACGCCCGGCAGCTGGCCATGGTGCTCATGAACCTCATGCCAGGATCGATGATCCAGCGCAGCCTGCCGGGAGAGGAGCTCACCGTGGAGCTGCACACCCTCTCAGCTTCCCTGGATCCGGCAGGTCAGTGGGAGAGGCTCCAGCATCGGGTGTCTCAGGCCGCCCGCTGAGCCGAGCTCTCTGTGGCCGCATCGGGGTCCTCGCCGAAGGTGTAGGCGTCGGCCACCACCAGGCCTCCGAACTCCTTCTGGTATCTGGCCTCAGCCTCCTGGGTCGCCTCCGGGCAGTCCACGGCCAACGACCCCAGACCGTCCGAGGAGTGGAGCCCGCCGAACACAGACCCGCCCTGCCCGGCCTTGCCGCCCCGGGCAGCCGTTCCCTCCTGCCCAGCCTCGGTATCCTCCAGAAGCCGCGCAAAGAGCCGCAGCTGCCGCGGGTGACCGAAGTAATGGTGGCCGCAGGCGGCGTCGAAGGCTGTCCGGTGCAGCACCCGCAGCTCGGGGAAGGCGCTGAGCCCGCCGGTGCGCCGGAAGCGCAGGCCCTGGCTGTCGCAGCTGCCCAGATAGGTGTGGACCACCACTCCGCCCAGCCGCAGCCTCCGGCCCAGCACGGCCACCTCCTCCGGGCTGATCGGCTCGGAGAAGCGGATCTCGCGGTATCTGGTGATGGGCACACCGGTGTCCACGGTGACATCGGCATAGGAGTCCACCACCAGGCTGTAGCCCCACTGGGCCAGCAGCTGCACTGCGCGGGTGCCCGCATTGCTCATCGCACGCAGGTGCAGCGTCCCCTCCGGGAAGAGCACCAGCACCGCAGAATTGCGCAGCACCGGGGCCTCCGCAGGGAACCATTCGGGGAGGCCGTCCTGGCGCAGCGGCCAGATCTGGTCGCCGTCGTGGGTGGCCTCATGCTCCCAGTCCAGGGATTCCTGATGCCGCATCTCGATCGTGGCCTGCCTCTCCGGCACCCCCTCCGGGTCTGGTCCCGAGCCGGCGCTGCGCCACCGGTCCATGAAGACCACAGCAGGTTGAGCCTCCCTGCCCCGGCCAGCCCGATCCTGGCCCGTTGCTCCGCACTGTCCTGCTCCGCTGCCGCTCATGCTGCACCTCTTCCGTCACCGTCTTCGCACCCAACTCTCCGCCGCCGCTTCAGCGGCGTGCTGACAGCCTAGGGAGGGGGTCTGACATGACTCGGTGACAGTCTGGCGTCGGGTGCTGGCGTCCGGCGTCGGGCTCAGACGGTGAGGTCGAGGACTCCGCGGATGATGGCGCCCACCGCGCCCAGCCCGGCCAGAGTCATCGCCAGGGTGCGGGCGGCCTGGGAGGAGACCACCCGCGCGGTCAGGCCGCCCAGGACGATGCCCAGCAGCACCACGGCCACGATCCCGGCGAAGAGCCAAGTCAGGTCCAGGCCGGCACCGTCCACCTCACCCACGGAGTCCATGATCAGCTTGGCGGCCACGGAGGCGGCACCCATGGTCATGAAGATAGGCTGCATAGTTGCGGCGAACCCCTGCTGATTCCAGTTGGAGACCCGCGAGTAGATCACCATGACGGGAGCGGCCACCCCGGAGGTCGTGTTGAAGAAGCCGCCGATCACACCGGCGGTCCAGCCGGGCACCCGCCCCTCCCAGCTGGGCAGCTTGGGCAGCGAGACGGTCAGCAGCAGGGCCAGCACCACGATGGAGCCAAGGATGATGGAGAGCCAGCCCGCGGAGAGCTGAGAGACCAGCCAGGCGCCGGGGATGGCGCCGATGACCGCCAGCGGGCCCACCAGCCAGTAGCGGCGCCATTCGATGCGCGACCACACGGCCAGCATGATCAGGAAGCCGGAGACGGTGGTGGTCATATTGGTGACCAACACGCCGAGGGCGGGGCCGATGACCAGGGAGAGCACGGGGGCGACCACCAGGCCCACTCCGCTGCCGGAGACGCGCTGCAGGATGGTGCCCACCAGGACTGCGACGCCGATGATCACCATCGTTGCGAGGGTCTCCACAGCAACCCACATTACAGCGGCAGACGATCCCGACGCCGCACCTCACCCGAGCACCCTCGTTTTACCAAGGTGATCTCACATCACCCCTGCAGATCCGCAGGGGTAATGTGACAAATGCTTGGTAAAACGAGGGTGTCACCCCGCACCTCACCCGGACGCACAGCGGCCCCGGGCCGAGCGCGGAGCTCAGGCACGGGGCCGCTGCGGGAGAGGGGACGAGGGATCAGCCCTGGTCGAGGACGAAGGCCACCTCGAGGTCGATGGAGACCTTGTCGCCCACCAGGACGCCGCCTGCCTCCAGTGCGGCGTTCCAGGTCAGGCCGAACTCCTTGCGGGAGATGGCCGTGGAGGCGGAGAAGCCGGCGCGGGTCAGACCGAAGGGATCCACAGCCTGGCCGCCGAACTCGGTCTCGAAGGTGATCTCCTTGGTCACGCCGCGGATGGTCAGCTCGCCGGTGAGCTCGAACTCGGAGCCTGCGGGCTTGAAGCCGGTGGCCACGAAGGTCAGCTCGGGGTGGGTCTCGGAGTCGAGGAAGTCCTCGCCGCGGACGTGGGCGTCGCGGTCGGCGTTCTTGGAGTCGAAGGACGCGGCCTTGACCTTGGCCTCGACGTCAGCGGTCCCGTCTTCGGCGACCTTCAGGGCGGACTCGGCCTCCTGGAAGGTGGCGCGCACCTTGGAGATGCCGGCGTGACGCACGGTCAGGCCGATCTCAGAGTGGGCTGCATCCAGGTTCCAGGTGCCGGGGGTCAGAGTTGCCATGGGAGCGATTCTCCTTCGTAGTGTTCGTGCCGCTCGGTGCGTGACGCGGGGTACAACACTCATTGTGCACCCATTTATTTCAAAACTGAAGCAGTTTGCGAAGAATTGACCGAAACGTACCTCAGGCGGCGCCTCATCTCGCCGCAGCAGCTCCTCCAGTATGGCACTCACCACTCCACCCGGCACCCCTCACCACCGGCTCCGAGGGAAGGTGCCGGGGAGTATGCCTCCAGGCAGGCAGGCCCTTCCTCGAGGTGTCATGGCGATAAGCGAGTTAGACTCTCTGAGAGACTGCCCAAACTGCACCTGCATTCCTCAAGGGATGCGCCGGTCAGCAGTGTGAACTTTGAAGGAGGTGCCGGTGGGCCTGCTCGACAATTTGGAGCGCGGGATCGAAAAAGCCGTCCGCGGCGCCTTCGCCGGACGCGGAGGGAGCCTCGGCCCCGTGGAAATCGCCACTGCAGTACGCCGACATATGGACCGCGAGTCCTCCACCATGTCAGAGGGCCGCATAGTCGTGCCCAACCTCTATAAGATCCGCCTCTCCGAGGACGACTTCGCCCAGGCCAAGAGCTACGGCTCCACCCTCGCCGAGGAGCTCTGCGATGAGATCATCCGCCACTCCGAATCCCAGGGCTACACCCTGCTGGGCCCGGTCAAGGCGACCTTCGTGAAGAACACCGAGCTCAAGCGCGGCCAGCTCAGCGTGGAGTCCCAGTCGGACCGCGACGCCGACGCCGGCCACTCCGCGGCACCGCGCCCGTCCTCCTCCCCCGCCGCAGGTCCGTCGGCCACCGCCGCCGCACCTCCGCGTCCCACCTCGGCACCTCCGCGCCCTGCCGCAGCGGCCGGCGTCGGGATCCTGGAGGTGGACGGCACCCGCCACAGCCTGGCTGAGGGCAGCACCGTCATCGGGCGCTCCGCCTCCGCGGACATCACCCTGCCGGACACCGGCATCTCCCGGAAGCATGTGGAGGTGGTGCGCAGCGGCAGTCGCCACATCGCCCGCGATCTCGGCTCCACCAACGGCACCTCAGTGGACGGCGAGCAGCTCTCCGGCGCGCATGACGAGGCCCAGCTGCGGCACGGCTCGATCATCGCGCTGGGCAGCGCCAGGCTGCGCTTCCTGCTCGAGGGCGGAGATCGCTGAACCCCATGAGTGAACTTGCCGTCACCGTCCTGCAGTTCGGGCTGCTTCTGCTGCTGTGGATCCTGATCCTCTCCATCATCGGCGCGCAGAGCCGCGATCTGATGGTCTCCAAGAAGTCCCGCACCCGCGCCGGGGCCTCGGGCTCCCCCAAGTCCAACGGGGGCCGCAGCGGCGGTCACCAGGACTCGCAGAACCAGGCCGGCCAGATGCCGCGCCCCCGGGCCCGCCGCCTGGTCATCAGTGAGGGCCCGCTGGCCGGAACCGAGCTGGAGCTGGGATCGGCCCCGATCATGCTCGGCCGCGCCCAGGAGTGCACTCTGGTCCTGGAGGACGACTACGCCTCCGGCAAACACGCACGGCTCTTCCCGCAGGGGTCCCGCTGGTTCATCGAGGACCTGGGATCCACCAACGGCACCTGGCTGGGCGAGGAGCAGCTGACCCGCGCTTCCACGGTGGAGCCGGGCGAGAAGATCCGCATCGGCAAGACCGCCCTGGAGCTGAGGACCTAGCCCATGGCCCTGGTATTCCGCTTCGCCGCGCGGTCCGATGCCGGAGTCGTCCGTTCCAAGAACGACGACTCCGGGTACGCAGGCCGCTTCTTCGCCTGCGTGGCCGACGGCATGGGCGGGCACGCCGGCGGCGACGTCGCCAGCGCCTCCACCGTGCTGGACCTGGCCCATCTGGACACCCGCGGCTTCGCCGAGCCGGACACCGTCCTGCCGGATGAGATCCAGACCGCCAACGCCTTCCTCTCCAAGCTGGTGGAGGCCAACCCCAAGCTGGCCGGCATGGGCACCACCATCACCGCGATCCTCATCACCGAGGACCGTATGCAGTTCGCCCACATCGGCGACTCGCGGGCCTACCGGCTGAAGAAGAGCCGCTTCCGTCAGGTCTCCAAGGACCACACCTTCGTCCAGCGCCTGGTGGACGAGGGCCGCCTGGACCCGGACCAGGCCGAATACCACCCGCATAAGAACGTGCTGATGCGCGTGCTCGGAGATGTGGACGCCTCACCCGAGCTGGACATCACCTCCTTCCCCGTGGAGGCCGGAGAGCGCTGGCTGCTCTGCTCCGACGGGCTCAACGCCGTGGTCTCGGACCGGCTCATCGAGCAGAAGCTGCGCTCCACCCAGTCCCTGGAGTCCATCGTGGACGACCTGGTGGACCTCACCATCGAGGGCGGGGCACCGGACAACGTGACGGTGACCTGCATGGAGGTGGTGGAGGCCGATGAGCAGGACCTGACCCCCGACGACGGCGGCCTGCCGCTCTCCCGCAAGGCTGTGGCCGCGGCCTCGGGCGGCTACGGCGCCATGCCGGAGACCCCCGACGACGACGCCGAGAGCTCCGCTGAGCACGCCGGCTCGCCGGAGGACACCATGCGCCTGGTCCCGGTGGTCAACCCGGAGGCGCTCTCCGGCCTGACCCCGGATGAGGATGAGCTCTCCCCGCTCTCGGCCGCCATGCTGGGCCAGGACCAGGAGGTGCTGCCGCACAGCCTGGTGGGCGCCGCCGCCTCCGCCTCGGAGACCGGCATGATCCCGATGGTCCCGCGCAATGTGGATGAGCATCCGATGGCCGCACTGCTGACCGGCCAGCCGCTGCGCCCGGTGCGCCACACCTACTCCGAGCTGCTGGGCGAGTCCCCCAATGAGACCGGCGAGCAGGAGACGGTGGAGTCTGCCGCCCGCCCTGAGGCCGAGTCCGCTCCGGAGGATCCCGGCACCGATGAGGAGAAGGCCGCTGAGGCCCCCGCCCCCGCCGAGGATCCCGAGGCGGAGGAGCTGGATCCTGAGGACCTGGAGGACTGGGACGACGAGGAGATGGCCGAGCTGAGCGCGGCGATCGAGGCGCGCCGTCGGCGTCGGGCGTGGTTCCTGCCGACCTTCGTGACCCTGCTGGCGATCCTGATCGCCGTGGTGGCCTCCATCGGCTACATCTGGACCCAGACCCAGTACTACGTGGGTGAGGACGACGGCGAGGTCGCCATCTTCAACGGCGTCTCCCAGGAGCTGGGCCCGCTGCACCTCTCCGAGGTGGACCAGCATATGGAGCTGGCCACCGATGATCTGACCCCGTACCACCACAGCCGCGTGGCCAACGGCATCCCTGCCGATGACCGGGCCCATGCTGAGACGATCGTGGAGCAGCTGCGCGAGACCGTCGAGGAGGAGGCCGCCGAGGAGGCCGAGGAGAACGGCGAGGGCTCCGCGGACGAGAACGGCGGTCAGGACGAGGACAACGGCGGCGGAGACGACGACGGCGAGCAGCAGAACCAGGACCAGAACGACGAGCAGGCGGGTGAGAACAGTGAATGAGACCGCACAGGCGGCCCCGAAGCCGCGCCGCAACGTCGAGCTGGTGCTTCTGCTCGTCGCCCTGATCATCGGCATCGGCGCCCAGTTCCTGGTGGCCGTGTCCATGGACGAGCCGATCACCCAGGACTACTACATCGAGGGTGCGGTCTTCGCGACCATCTCCCTGGCCTTCCACCTGGCGCTGCGCTTCCGCGCACGCTACGCGGATCCCTTCATCCTGCCCATCGTGGTCACGCTCAACGGCCTGGGCATCGCGATGATCCACCGGCTGGACTTCACCGCGAGCTTCGACGGCGCCGCGGACCGCCAGCTGGTCTGGACGGTGGTCTCCATCGGCGCGGCCATCGCCCTGCTGTGGTTCCTGAAGGACCACCGCCGACTGCGCCAGCTCACCTATGTCTCACTGATCGTCAGCGTGCTGCTGCTCTTCCTGCCCATGGTGCCCGGCATCGGTCAGGAGATCTTCGGCGCCCGCGTGTGGGTCACCATCTTCGGCATGTCCTTCCAGCCCTCGGAGATCGCCAAGATCACCCTGGCGGTGTTCTTCGCGGGCTACCTGGCCAACAACCGCGATCTGATCCTGTTGGCCGGCAAGAAGGTGGGCCCCTTCACCTTCCCGCGCCTGCAGGACCTGGCTCCCATGGCCGTGGCCTGGGTGGTGGCCCTGGGCGTGCTGATCGTGCAGAACGACCTGGGCAACGCGCTCATGCTCTTCGGCCTGTTCGTCACGGTGATCTATGTGGCCACCTCGCGGTTCTCCTGGATCGCGATCGGCGGCGTGTTCATCGCCATCGGAGCGGCTCTGGCGTACCAGTTCGTGAACCACTTCCGGGAGCGTGTGGAGATCTGGCTCAACGCCTTCGACCAGGAGATCTATGAGCGTGCCTACGGCGGCTCCCACCAGGTTGTCCAGGGCATGTTCGGCCTGGCCAACGGCGGACTGACCGGCACCGGATTCGGCAACGGCATGCCCACGCAGGCGGCCCTGGCGAACTCGGATATGATCATCGCAGCCTTCGGCGAGGAACTCGGCTTCATCGGCCTCTCGGCGATCCTGGTCCTCTACCTCCTGCTGTTCAGCCGCTATATGCGAGCTGGCATCGGCACCCGCGACCACTTCGGCAAGCTGCTGGCCACCGGCCTGGCAGTGATCCTGGTGCTGCAGGTGTTCGTGGTGGTCGGCGGCATCACCCGGGTCATCCCGATGTCCGGTCTGGTCAGCCCGTTCCTGGCGGCCGGCGGTTCGGCGATCCTGGCGAACTGGCTGATCGTGGCGATCGTGCTGCTGATCTCCCATTCCGCGCGCCGTCCGGTGGTGGTGGGCCCGATGGTCAACACCTCCGGAGCCGAGACCTCCGGCATCGAGGATCGCGGCGGCTCGGCTGAGGACCGGGGCGCCAGGCAGGACAGCAGCACAGGCCGCAGCGGCGGCGAGGAGACCCAGATTCAGGAGGCGGCCCGGTGAACAACGCAATCCGTCATACCTGGGTGGTCTCCGTGACGATGTTCGTGACGCTCTTCGCCGCGCTGAGCATCATTCAGGTCGCCCTGACCGAGGACCTCAACAGCGATCCCAACAACGCCCGGCAGATCTACAACGACCGCGGCGCACCCCGTGGCGCCATCACCGTGGACGGTTCCCCGATCGCTGAGTCGGTGCCTGCTGAGAACTCGAACTTCGACTACCAGCGCGTCTACCACGACCCTGAGCTGTACTTCGGCATCACCGGCTTCTTCCCGATCGCCGCCCACCCCACGGGCCTGGAGAGCGAGCTGAACGAGTATCTGAGCGGACACTCGGACAGCCAGTTCTTCGACCGGATGACCTCCATGTTCACCGGCGAGACCATGGAAGGCGCCCAAGTGGAGCTCACCCTGGACCCGGAGCTGCAGCGTCAGGCCTATGACCTGATCCCGGAGGGCCAGCGCGGCTCCATCGTGGTCCAGGAGGTGGACACCGGAGACATCGTGTCCTTGGCCTCCCGCCCCAGCTACGACACCAATGATCTGGCCACGCACTCCACCGAGGAGTACAACGCCAACATCGCCGAGCTGGAGGACTCCGAGCACGTCAGCCCCTACTACTTCCGGCCGATCAACAGCACCATCGCGCCGGGCTCAGTGTTCAAGCTGGTGGACCTGGCGGCCATGCTGGAGTCCGGGGACTATGACCCTGACACTGTGCTGGAGAACCCCAGCGAGCTGGACCTGCCCGACAGCGATCGGACCCTGCCCAACTTCACCACCGGCATCTGCCACCAGCAGACCGAGTCGAATCTGACCTGGATCGTCGCCCAGTCCTGCAACACGCCCTTCGGCGAGGCCGCCATGGATATGGGTGAGGAGCCCCTGCGGGACACCGCTGAGGACTTCGGTTGGAACCAGGAGCTGAACATCCCGCTGTCCACCTCCGCCTCCGCCTTCCCGGAGACCACCTCTCAGGCGGATCTGGCCTACTCCTCCATCGGTCAGGGCAGCGTCACCGCCACCCCGCTGCAGATCAACATGGTCTCCCAGGGCGTCGCCAACGGCGGCACCGTCATGCACCCCAACCTGGTGGACTCCATACGCGGTTCGGACCTGCAGCTGCTGGAACAGCCGGAGCCGCAGGTCCTCGGCGAAGCCACCTCTGAGGAGGTCGCCGGGGAGATGACCGAGATGATGGAGGCCGTGGTCGACGAGGGCACCGGCCAGTCGGCGCAGAGCCAGTCCTTCGACGTGGCCGCCAAGACCGGCACCGCGGAGACCGGAAACGAGGGGCAGGTCCACACCTGGATCACCGGATTCGCCCCCGCAGATGACCCGCAGTACGCAGTGACAGTGGTCTACGAGAACATCGACTACGAAACCGGCCACTCCATGACCGGTCCCCAGATGCGGCAGATGTTGGAGGCGGTGATCGAGCCATGAGGCCAGTTGTGGGCATCACGATGGGCGATCGGTACAAGCTGACCGAGCGGATCGCCATCGGCGGCATGGGTGAGGTCTGGAAGGCCAACGACGAGGTCCTGGGCCGCACTGTGGCCATCAAGATCCTCAAGGAGGAGTACACCGGCGATGAGGCGTTCCTGCGCCGCTTCCGCGCCGAGGCGCGCCACACGGCGCTGCTGAACCACCCCGGAATCGCCGACATCTACGACTACGGCGAGCAGGCGGGATCCGGCTACCTGGTCATGGAGCTGGTGCCCGGGCGTCCGCTCAGCGTGATCCTGGAGAAGGACAAGACCCTCTCCTGGGAGAAGACGCTGAGCATCATCGCCCAGACCGGCCGTGCGCTGCAGGTCGCCCACGATCAGGGCCTGGTCCACCGGGATGTGAAGCCGGGCAACCTGCTGATCACCCCCACTCGCCGGGTGAAGATCACCGACTTCGGCATCGCGCGTCTGGCCGATCAGGTGCCGCTGACCGCCACCGGTCAGGTCATGGGCACCGTCCAGTACCTCTCCCCGGAACAGGCCACCGGCCAACACGCCACCGGCTCCAGCGACATCTACGCGCTGGGGATCATCGGCTATGAGGCGATGGTGGGGCACCGCCCCTTCACCGGGGAGTCGCAGATCGCGATCGCCCTGAAGCAGGTCAACGATCCGCCGCCGGATCTGCCGGACTCCGTCCCAGAGCCGGTGCGCGCACTGATCATGTCCATGCTGGCCAAGGACCCCAGCCAGCGGCCGGTCAACGCCACCAAGCTGGCCGAGGCCGCCGATGCGCTGCTGCGCCATGACACCGACACCGCCATCGAGGCTGTGCCGGCACTGCTGAACCACCTGGACCGTCCGGATGCGGAGCAGGACGAGGACGCCACCCAGGCGATCCCCTCCGCCGGGACCGCACCGACCGCCGTCGTCAGCTCTGCGGCTGCCGCCGCGCCCTCGGCGCGCACGCCGGAGCAGCCCAAGGAGGAGCGCGCCGCCCACTCCTCCTCCGATGAGGAGAGCAAGGGCGGTGGTACGGGAAAATCCGAGGCCTCTGGCGCCGACGAGGACGCCGGAAACGATGAGCAGAAGCGTGCCGGCGCCGCCTGGCGCTGGCCGCTGCTGACCCTGGTCATCCTGGTGGCGCTGGCCCTGCTGGGCTCTTGGGTGCTGCCGATGCTCACCTCCGGGGATGACGAGTCCCCGGAGCCCACGCCCACGGTCACCGAGACCTTCACCGCGGAGCCGGATATGGTCAACGTGGTGGCCGCTGAGCTGGTGGGACGTCCTGTGGAGGAGGTCCAGGAGGAGCTGGAGGATCAGGATCTGGTGGTGGAGACCGAAGAGGCCGAGTCCACCCAGCCCACCGGCATCGTGCTCTCTGTGGCGCCCACCGGGGAGATCCCGGAGGGCAGCCGGGTGACGCTCTCCTACTCCACCGGGACCACCGCTCTGGATCCGGATCCTGCGCCCACCCAGGGGCAGGACGAGGAGGAGGATCAGGGCCCGCCTCCGGCCGAAACCCCTGATCAGCAGGAGGGTACGCCGCAGCAGGGGAACGGTGACACGCCGACGCCGACCCCCGCGCCCACGCCCACGCCCGACACGCCGTCGCCCACGCCCGATGAGGAACAGGACGGCGGCCAGAACGGGAACAATGGGCAGGGAGAGGACGACGACGGAGAGGATCCGACCGCCGGCTCCCCGACACCGACCACGACGCCGACTGACGATCCCACCGCCGGCGCATTAGGCTGGCAGGGGAGAATGACACGATGACCGACACCGAAGAACGCATCCTCAACAGCCGCTACCGGATCGAATCGCTGATCGGCCGCGGCGGGATGGCTGACGTCTACCTCGGTCATGACCTCTCCCTGGACCGCCAGGTGGCGGTGAAGATGCTGCGGCCCGATCTGGCCCGCGATCCCCAGTTCCAGGGGCGCTTCCGCCGTGAGGCGCAGTCCTCGGCCTCGCTGAATCACCGCAACATCGTGGGCGTCTATGACACCGGCCGGGCGGATGTGGAGGACTCCCACCACTCCCAGGTGAAGACTCCCTACATCGTCATGGAGTATGTGGACGGCGTGACGCTGCGCCACATCCTCCACGGCACCCCGCGCTCCGAGGACACCGGTGACATCGACGACGCCGGCGACGGCGACGGCGAGGAGACTGTGGTCTCCTCCCCGCAGCAGGACGCCGAGCTGCGCAGCGCCGAGACCCCGCCCCCTCCGCCTCCGCCCTCGCGGCGTGAGCGCCGGGAGCAGGAGCAGAACGGCGAGGACCCGGATGACTCCGATGTGCTGGCGCTGGGCGACACCGGCCAGATGGAGGCCGAGCACGGTGCGGCCTCCGATGTGGGCGAGCCGCTGCAGAAGAAGATCGATCAGGCCCTGGGCCGTCCGGTCTCCGAGCAGGATGCCGCCCAGTACATGTCCGGGATCCTCGGTGCGCTGCAGTACAGCCATGCCAAGGGCATCGTGCACCGGGACATCAAACCCTCCAACGTCATGGTCAGCCAGGACGGCGAGGTCAAGGTCATGGACTTCGGGATCGCCCGGGCCCTGGCCGACTCCGCCTCCACCATGACCCAGACCTCTGCCGTGGTGGGCACCGCCCAGTACCTCTCCCCCGAGCAGGCCCGCGGCGAAGTGGTGGATCACCGCTCGGACCTGTACTCCGCGGGCTGCGTGCTCTTCGAGCTGCTGACCAACCGTCCGCCCTTCCGCGGCGAGTCCCCGGTGTCGGTGGCGTATCAGCATGTCCGTGAGGAGCCGCCGCAGGTCTCGGACCTGAACCCGATGGTCTCCCCGGCCATGGAGTCAGTGGTCCACAAGGCTCTGACCAAGGACCCGGTGCGGCGCTTCCAGTCCGCCGAGGAGTTCGACAGCGCCCTGCAGAACGCTCTGCACGGGATCGCGGTGGATGCGGCCGAGGCTCCCACCGGGACCATCACCGCCGTGGGCGCAGGTGCCGCCTCGGGCCGGGAGTTCGACGATGTGGTGGGGGCCGGTGCGGCCGGCGTCGGGACCCCGCTGTCGGCCCGCACGCCGGAGGATCCGGATGTCTATGATCAGTTCGAGGAGTATGAGGAGCAGCCGCGGCGACGTCGCGGCTTCGGGTGGGTCTTCTGGCTGCTTCTTCTCCTGGTGCTGCTGGGCGGAGGCGCCTGGGCGCTGATGCAGATGCTCAGCACCGAGGAGGTGGAGGTTCCGGATGTGGAGGGCATGGAGCGCAGCGACGCTGTCTCCGAGCTCGCCGATGCGAACCTCGAGGCCGACATCGCTGAGGTCACCCATGACGAGATCGAGGCGAACTACGCTGTGGGCACGGATCCGGAGGCCGGCACCTCCGTGGAGGTGGACTCCGAGGTGACCCTGCAGATCTCTGCGGGCCCCGATGAGGTCGCTGTGCCGGACGGGCTGCAGGGCGAGACCGAGGAGTCGGTGCGCCAGGCCCTGGAGGATGTGGGCCTGGAGGTCGGTGACATCTCCGAGGAGAACCACACCGAGGTGGCCGAGGGCTCGCTGATCAATACGGAGCCGGAGGCCGGCAGCCCTGTGCCGATGGGCTCCGAGGTAGACCTGGTGCTCTCCACCGGCCTGGTGACCTTCCCCGGAGTCCACGGCGAGCAGCACACCGACGCCACCGGCACTCTGGAGGAACTGGGCTTCACCGTCCAGATCGACTGGCAGGAGACCACCCAGCACACTGCGGGCTCTGTGATCGGTCAGTCCGTGGACGGCTCCTCCGTCCAGGCCGGCGTGGATGTGCCTCAGGGCTCCGTCGTGGTCCTCACTGCGGCCTATGAGCCGGAGGAGGAAGAGGACGACGAGGACGAGGATGAGGACGAAGACGGCAACGACGAGGACGAGGACGCCGATCAGGACGAAGACGGCAACGGCGGTGACGACGAAGATGCCGACCAGGATGACGAGGACGGCGGCAACGGCGGTGACGACGAAGATGCCGACCAGGATGACGAGGACGGCGGCAACGGCAATGGAAATGGGAACGGAAACGGCAACGGGAATGGCAACAACGACGACGAGTGATCGTCGCCCGCTCCCGGCAGGCTGACCCGCCCGGATACAGCTGAGGGCCCGGAGGAATCATCCTCCGGGCCCTCAGCTGTATGGGAGGCGCTGCGGCCTCGAGGTCAGGGTGCGACTATTTCCATCTCATCGTCATGAAGAAGCCGACCATGGCCACGCCGAAGCCGATGGCCACGTTCCAGTTGCCGACGGCGCGGATCGGGAAGAGGCCGCTGCTGATGTAGAAGACGCAGATCCACAGCAGGCCCAGCAGCAGAAGCCCGAACATGGTGAAGCGGTACCACGTGGGCAGACCGTCATCTTCGAGCTCGAGGTCGTCGAGGCTGACCGGGTCGGCGTCGCTCAGCGGGGACGTGATCTTCTCCTCCTGCTGGGAGGAGGCACGGTCCTTCCGGCTGCGCTTATTGCTTCCGCGGTTCCTACGATTCTTGGACTCTGGCACAGTGCTGACTCGTTCCGTTCGGTATCCTGGATTCGTGCGCCATTCTAACGGTTCCACCCGCAACAGTCCTCCGCGGGGGAAGAGCGTCACCTCCCGAATCCTCGGCGGTATCGGCGAAATGTTCATCACTCTGGGCGTCCTCGGACTTCTGTTCGTCGCCTGGGAGCTCTGGTGGACAGGCCTGGGTGCCGATCGTGAGCGCCAACAGGCGCAGGAGGACTTCTACTCCGGACTCGACATCCAAGCCGCCCCGCAGGAGGGCGGAGGCGGGTCCGCCCCTGATTTCGAGGTCTGTTACACCTTGGAGGACGGCACCGAGATCGGCTGTGCTCCGCAGATGGAGGCGGCCGCAGAGGCCGGCGAGGTCATGGGGATGCTCTATGCCCCGCGGCTGGGTGACGAATGGGCTGCGCCGATCCGGCACGGCGTCGGGCCTCAACAGCTCGACACCGGCGGTGTGGGGCACTATCCGGACACCCAGATGGTGGATGAGGTGGGCAACTTCGCGCTGGCCGGGCACCGTCAGACCTACGGCAACATGCTGGGTGATCAGCATCTGCTCGAAGACGGCGATCCGCTCTATGTGGTCTCCGGGGACGGGATCTATGTCTATGAGATCTATGAGTCCCATGTAGTGGATCCGCATCAGACCGAGGTGATCTCTCCGGTGCCCAATGAGCCGGAGGCCGAGCCGGAGACCGGGCAGCTGACCCTGACCACCTGCCACCCGATGTACTCCAACGCCGAGCGGCTGATCACCCACGCGGAGATCGTGGACTTCCAGCCCTGGGGCGGAGAGGTCCCTGAGGACATCTCGCATCACTTGGACGATTCCGACGCACTGGCAGGAGCCCGCTGATGTACGCCTGGTTCTTCAACACTGTGCTGCCGGGGCCGCTGTGGTTCCGGATCATTCTGGCGCTGCTCCTGGCGGCCGGTATCGTATTTCTGCTGATGGAGTTCGCCTTCCCGTGGCTGAGCCAATTCAGCCCGTTCAACGACTCCACCCTCGAAGGGACCTGAGAGAGACCATGACCGCACGCATCCTGGTGATCGACAACTACGACAGCTTCGTCTACACGCTGGTCGGGTATCTGCGGGAGCTGGGCGCTGAGACCACGGTCATCCGCAATGACGACCACACGGTCGACGAGGCGGTGCAGCTCGCACAGCAGCACGACGGCGTCCTCATCTCCCCCGGTCCCGGCGCGCCTCATGAGGCCGGCGTCTCCGTGGCGCTGACCACGTGGTGCGCGGAGGCCAGGGAGCCGATGCTGGGCGTCTGCCTGGGCCACCAGGGGCTCGGAGAGGCCTTCGGAGCCACGGTCACCCATGCGGAGCAGCTCATGCACGGCAAGACCTCTGAGGTGACCCACACCGGTCACGAGTCCTTCGCCGGACTGCCTGAGACCTTCGTGGCCACCCGCTACCACTCGCTGACCGTGGACCCGGAGACCGTCCCGGAGGTCCTGGAGGTCACCGCGAAGACCGCCGACGGCGTCATCATGGGCCTGGCGCACCGGACCGCGCCGCTGTGGGGCATGCAGTACCACCCGGAGTCGGTGCTCACCGAAGGCGGCTACCGGATGCTGGGCAACTGGCTGGAGTCGCTGGGCCAGAAGGGCGCAGCGGAGAAGGCCGCCGATCTGAACCCCATCCGCTGAGCCGCGGCCCCGAGAAGTCAGGAGAAGCTGCCCGATGTCCTCTGTGAAACCGACCGCCGAGGACATCACCGCAGCCCAGGTGCAGTGGGTCTCCCCTGCCCTGACCCGTTGGTACGGGGAGGAGGGGACGCGGCAGAACATCGGTCCCGACGGCGGAGTCGCTGCACCGGCTGGCCGAGTGCGTCATGCCTGTCTATGAGGCCTTCAGCCCGCTCTGCTTCCGCGTGCTGGCACCCGGGGGCCTTCAGGGCCCTTTGACCCGGCATCCTCGACGCCGGATCTGGGCCTGGCCATCGACCAACGCTTCCTCGCCGGCCGGGTGGAGGAGCTCCACCAGCCGGAGGAGGAAGGGCTGCTCTTCACCGTGCGGACAGCTGAGCCCATCGGCGTCGTCGCTGCCAAGCGTGATGACTCCTATGGGATGACCGGCTTCTGCGTCCAAGAGATCACAGTCGATGAGGAGTTCTGCGGGCGCGGCCTGGGCACGGCGTCGCTGCACCATCTGTGCCGGAAGCTCGGTGAGGTCGCCGCAGCGGGAGACATCCTCTGGGGAACTGTCCACGCGGACAATCTGCCCTCGCTGAACAACGCCCGCTCCGTGGGCCGAGAGGAGGTCGCCACCTCTATGTGGGTCACTCCCACCGGCTTCTCCGGCATGCCCGCCTGAGTCCCACCACTTTGTCCGTCTTCCACAGACGATAGGACCGTGGAACTCTGCACGAGCTGTGGAACTTCGGCCGGGCCGTACTCACCACACCGTGACCAGACCCGAGCCCCAGCGGACTACCGGGGGCGCTTGACCGCCGTCGTGCGTGCTTGGTCGGTGAGGGTGTCATCGATCCGCTCCGCCACGGTCTCGGCCGAGAGCTCCTCACCGAAGCGGCGCTGCAGGGCGTTGCTGATCAGGAAGTCAGCCACGGCCGGGTTCTTCGGCAGCATGGAGCCGTGGAGGTAGCTGCCCACCACGTTCTTGTACCGGGCGCCCTCGTGATCGTCCTGCTCGTTGTTGCCCTCACCCTTGATGACGGTGCCCAGCGGGAGCACGCCCGATCCCAGGTAGGTCTGGCCGGAGTGGTTCTCGTAGCCGATGATCTCCCCGAACTCCTCGGAGCGGGCCACCACATTGCCGATCAGCCGGCTGTCGGTGCCGCGGGTGGTCACATCGATCGCGCCGATGCCCTCGATACGTTGCCCCTCGCGAGTCTCAAAGCAGTGTCCGAACAGCTGGTACAGCCCGCAGATCATCAGCATGGGGACTTCGTCCTCCACCATGGAGCGCAGCCGCTCCCCCTGCTGCAGCAGGTCGGCATGGATCTTGTCCTGACCGCTGTCCTGCCCGCCGCCGCCGATGACGATGTCCACCTGCTTAGGGAACTCATCGCCCGGATCGTACGTGTGCATGACCGGCTCATAGCCCAGCCACTCCAAGCGCCGCTGGACCACCAGGGCGTTGCCGAAGTCGCCGTAGATGTTCATGTCCCGCGGGTAGAGCTGCAGGATGTGGACCTGGCGATCCCCGCTCTGGCCGCCGGCGTCGGGATTCTGCGCAGCTGAGTTCTGGGCGCTCATGCGAAGGCCTCCACTTCAGTGTATTCGCTCAGGTGCTTCCGCAGGGCGAGCATGGCGGTGTACGTGCAGAAGACGCGCTTGGGCCTTTCAGGCTCCGCCGCGATGAACTCATCCAGCGCCTTCTTCAGGTCGGGTTCCACGGCGTCGAAGGGGACGGCGTCGTACTTCAGCCGAAGCGCCATGTCATAGGCGCGTACGCCGGTCACCCGCTTCACCCCCTGAGCCCGCAGGCTCTCGAAGGAGACGTCCCACAGCCAGGACATGTCGCGCCCATCGGCGTAGTTGTCATTGATGGCGATCATCGTGGAGACGCCTTCAGCGCTGAAGGAGCTGAGCCCCAGACGGAAGCCGCTGGGGTTCTTCACCAACACCAGGTCCAGAGGCTGGCCGTTGACCTCCAGGCTCTCACCTCGGCCGAAAGCCGGCGAGACCCGGCTCAGCGCATCGATCAACGCCACCTGGTCCACGCTCTCCCCCAGCGCCTGGCGCACCACGGCCAGCGCGGCCGCCGAGTTGAAGGTGTTGTAGGCGCCGTTGACGGTCAGCTGGGTGCTGACCTGCTCCCCACCGATCCGGTAGGTTCCCCCACCCTCGGTGAGCTCCTCCAGCACGACGCCGGCCTCCGGCAGATCCGTGGCCTGGTTGGCCGCGCCCCGGTGGAGATCATCGTCGCTGGGGAAATGGCTGCGCAGCTGCTCGCTCAGGCCGAAGAAGCTGACCTCCTGACCCTCCAGGGAGTCGGCGATGGCCCGGACGCGGGCGTCCTCACGGTTCAGCGTCACCCCGTCAGCGGTGTGCTGGGCGATGGTGCGCAGCAGAGCGGCGGTGGTGTCGATCTCGCCGAAGCGGTCCAGCTGGTCGCGCATGACGTTGAGCAGCAACGAGTAGTTGGGCCGCACCGCCTTCACAAAGTGCACGGCGTGGGCCTCGTCCAGCTCGAGGACCGCGATGTCGGCGTCGAGCCTCCCGGTCAGATTCACCTCACCCAGGATGGAGGCGACCACACCGCGGGTGAAGTTGCTGCCCGAGCGGTTGGTGAAGACCTTCAACCCCTGGCCCTCCAACAGCTCCACCACCATCTTGGTGGTCGTGGTCTTGCCGTTGGTCCCGCTGACCACGATGACCCCGCGCGGCAGCCGCTTGAGCGTGCGCGCCAGGAAGTTCTTGTCGAGCTTCTCCACCACCAGGCCCGGGAAGGCGGAGCCTCCTCCGCCGCGGATCCTGCTGACTCCGCGCGCGACCTTGCCGATCAGTACCGAAAGCATGGGATCAACGGTATCGCAGGCCTCTGAGGGCAGAAGAAAAGGACCCGCATTTCGCGGGTCCTTTCCTCTCAAGCAAGAGCGACCTCTCAGGTGGCCGGCTTGGGCTCCGGGACGTTCTTGCTCTTGGCCTCGTCGGCCGGCTGAGCGTTGACGTTCTCAGTGCCGTTCGTGGGCTCTGCGGAGGTCTTCTCAGCGGGCTTGGCCTCGGTGGACTTCGCCGGAGTCGGTGCGGAGACCGGCTCGGGCTTCTTCCACGGGTCCTCCACCGGCTGCGAAGCGCGCCATGCGGCGACACCGGCAGTCACGCCTGCGGCGACCAGACCGAAGATCAGCAGACCCTTCTTGCGGGCCCTGGACTTCTGCTGCTTCTTCAGGGCCTTGGATGCGTCCTTGGCGTACTGCTCGGACTGCTTGCGCAGCTTCTTGACGATCTTCTTATCGCCGGTGGCCTTGATCAGGGCCTTCTCCACACGAGGGTCGACCTCAGCCTTGTGGATCAGCTTGGCGGTCTTGTCCGCGTAGCCGCTGAGCTTGGCACCGGCAGCCGGGACGACCTCGTTCTTGACCCGCTTCTGAGTCTTCTCGTACTTCTTGCGAGCCTTCTCCACCTCAGCTTTGGCACCCTTGGGCAGCTTGTCGTACTGAGCTGCCACGCCGTCGCCGGCCAGGGAGGAGAGCTGCTTGATCTTCTGACCAGCCACAGATGCGCCGTCGCTCACCGCACCGAAGGCACGGGAAGAGGCATCCTGAACCTTCGGAGCATTCGTGCGGTAGGCGCCTTCCGCGCAGTCGGCGGCCGCGCCCAGCTTGGGGGCAGTCCAGTCGCGGACGGTGTCGACGCCGGCAAGCACTTTGTGCTCCCAACTGTGGCTCGGTTTCTTCTTCTTACCGAACATGCGTGTCCTCCGAATCAGGATCGTTTGCTCTCCTTAGCCTACGTCTTATGCCCCCTCACCTGCTATGGCACGCCGAGCCATATTGCATCGGACCTCTGGACCGGCCGTGATGGAGCCCCTGATGAGACCGTCCCTGACCGGCGTCGGGCGGGCCTGTGAGCGCACTGTGGCACCGGAGTCGGGCCGTCATGATCCTGCCGCGATCGATGGGATCTCAGGAAAGTGGAAGAATGGCGGCTATGACTGCTATCGCAACGCATCAGGCAAACATCAGGACCAACCAGGGCGACATCGTCGTGGAGCTCTACGGCAACCACACTCCCAAGACTGTGGAGAACTTCGTGGGCCTGGCCACCGGCTCCATCACCTGGAAGCACCCGGAGACCGGCGAGGAGAAGGTCGACACTCCCCTCTACGACGGCACCGTCTTCCACCGCATCATCAAGGACTTCATGATCCAGGGCGGCGATCCGCTGGGCTTGGGCGTGGGCGGTCCCGGCTACGAGTTCGGCGACGAGATCCACCCCGAGCTGGGCTTCACCGAGCCGCATAAGCTGGCCATGGCCAACGCCGGCCCGGGCACCAACGGCTCCCAGTTCTTCATCACCTCTGTACCCACCACCTGGCTGCAGGGTAAGCACACCATCTTCGGCGCGGTGAAGGATGAGGAGTCCGCGAAGGTCGTGGACGCACTGAACTCGGTCAAGACCGATATGCGCGACCGTCCCGCCGAGGACGTGGTCATCTCGACCATCGAGATCACCGAGCTCTGACACAGCCTCCGTTGTACCCCTGCGTCAACCACCCGGACAGACCGGCCTACATCCAGTGCCAACGCTGTGATCGGCCGGTCTGTCCGCAGTGTCAGCGGCAGGCCGCAGTGGGCTTCCACTGCCCCCAGTGCGTGGAGGAGGCCCGACGACGCCGGCCCACCCAGCGCACACAGTTCGGCGCACCGGTCCGCGCCGATGAGCGACCGGTGGTCACATGGACCGTGATCGGGATCTGCGTGGTGCTCTATGGCCTGCAGGTCCTCCCCCAGTATCTGGGCGCCGCCGGTGCGTGGGTGCCCGATCTGACCCAGTACTTCGCCTACGCGCCGCTCTACACTTCGGAGTCCCCACTCTATCCGCTGGAGCCCTGGAGGATGCTGACCTCCGCGCTGGTGCATTCGCCGTTCAACGCCGTGCACCTGCTCTTCAACATGGTGGCGCTGTGGTTCATCGGCCGAGTGCTCGAACCGGCCATCGGCAGGCTGCGCCATCTCGCCCTGCTGGTGCTCTCCGCCCTGGGCGGCTCCGTGGCGGTGCTCTACCTGAGCGACCCCACCGTCCCCACTCTGGGCGCCTCCGGTGCAGTCTTCGGCCTCTTCGGCGCCCTGTTCATCCTGTTGCGCGCCTCCGGAGGTCAGAGCGGCGGCGTGATCGTCCTGGTGGGCATCAACATGCTGGTCAGCTTCACCGTGCCCAACATCTCCTGGCAGGGACATCTGGGCGGCCTGGTGGTCGGCCTGCTCTGCGCACTGGCCATCTCCAAGGTCCCGCGCGGCAAGAACCGCGCCCGGGTGCAGTGGGCGGGGCTGGGCGCGATCTTCCTGCTCCTGCTGGTGCTGACCGCCGTCGGGATCCCCATGGTGAACGTCTACGGCTCCTGAGCCGGGCTGATCCCGGCCGGCCTGGGCTGAAGACTGACCCCGGGACGCCTCTTCCCCGCCGTCCTGGGTCTCTGGCGCCACAGGTGTGATCAGATACGCGCGTTATTCCGCTCGGATCCGCGTGAATAACGCGCGTATCTGATCACACCCCACTGGATTCCCCTCACCCGCCAACACCTCATGCACAGCCGCGGCCCCACAGGGCCACCCTCACTGTGGTTCCACAGGAGAGCTCCACCGTTTTCCCCAGGGTTTATCCACAGTGTGGATAAACAACACATGTGTGTTTCCCCAGGTCAGCACGATATCCACAAGTAGCTGTGGAGTTGTGGGGGTTCTGGGGATAACAGGGTGTGCACAACTGTGGGGCTTGTGCACAGAGGCCCAGTCCTATACTCATCTGTGTGTACCCACCGCCTACCCAGCTGCGCGATGAGGACATCCCTGCCCTCTGGTGCGGCCTGAGTTTGCCCGAACTGGCGGATATCCACCACATCCACTTCCTGCCGCAGAACGTCCTGGAGACGGTGTGGGCCTATTTCGGCCGCGCCCACGAGACCTACGGGACCTCCTGGCCCATCCGGTACCACTGAGCGGAGGAGGACAGACTGGAGTTCCTGCGCGGCGTCAGGCTGCGGGGGAACCCGGCGCTGACGTATCCGCATAAGCCGGGTATGGGGGTCGTCCACACAAGGTCAGCGCCGCTGAGAGGCTCATACACCGGCGCAGAGCTGATCGAGCGACGGCTGGCCCGGCACCCGGACCTGGTGCTGGTCATCACCCATATGGGGATGCCGGAGTATCACCAGTTCGCGGAACTGGCTGAGCGGTATCCCGGAGTCCATCTGGAGACCACACTGGCCTTCACCCGCTTTGCCGAGCAGTTCTTTCCGGTGCCGGAAAGCTATGTGGAGAAGCTGGGCAAGCGGCGCCCATCTCCCAGCACACTGGGGAGAAGTGGCTGCGCGCCGTCCTCTGGCACAACGGCGCCCGCCTGCTGGGCCTCTGGTCCGGCCGAGACGGCAACTCTTCGCCCAATCGACAGCCAGGGTCGAGAAAAAGAGGGGCCAGACACAAAGAAGGACCTGCTCCGTGGGGAGCAGGCCCTTCTCTTCTCTGTGGAGCCTAGGAGACTCGAACTCCTGACATCCTGCTTGCAAAGCAGGCGCTCTACCAACTGAGCTAAGGCCCCTTGGGGTATCCAGTTTAGACCGTGTCAGTCGCCTGAGCCCAAATGCCTCGGGTCTCTTCCGCCTTCCGCCATTCGCGGTAGGCCAGAACTCCGGCGACTGTCAGAGCAGCCACGGCGAGTCGCTTCATGCGTCTCCCTCCATGATCTCTCTGTCGGTCGTGGGCGTACGAGGACTTGAACCTCGGACCTCATCGTTATCAGCGATGCGCTCTAACCGCCTGAGCTATACGCCCCAAACCTCTTCAAGGAGTGCCGCGCCTCAACGCGACCCCTAAACATTACACCAGCTGTTCTTCGCTCAGCAAATTGAGCGATATGAACGGCTCAGTCATCGGTCAGGGTTACTCCGATGCCGCCCACCAGGGAAGCCGAGAGGTTGTACAGCACTGCCCCAAGTATGGAGAGCACGGTCAGCAGCACCACGTTGATCACCGCGATGATGGTGGCGAAGGAGGCGATCTGTCCCAGCGTCACCATCTCTTCGACCTGGAAGCCCCCATCACCCTCATCGCCGAGGATCTGGCTGAGCAGATCGTTGATCTGGTTGAAGATGCCGGTCAGATCCATGATGGACCAGACCATCACGGCGCAGACCACCGTCATGATGCCCAGCGCCACCGAGAGCAGGAAGCTCATCTTCAGGACGGACCAGGGGTCCACCTTGGAGACCAGCAGGCGGGCCTTGCGGACCTTCGCCTTCGGCGTCGGGCGCACCAGTCCCTGCTGGGGACGGCCGCCGGGGCGTGCACCGCCGCCCTGCGGACGCGGGGCGCCGGCGGGACGGCTGGCTTTGGGACGCGGACGCGGAGGCTGTCCACCCTGGTCAGACGTATCCGCACCTGCGGAAGACCTGCTCGCGGAGATCGTGTCCTCCCTGCCCTTGGCCGGAGCGGGAGCCTGACCTCCCTGCGCGCGCGGCCGAGGTGCCGGAAAACGGTTCTTCTGACCGGTTCCGGAGGACTTACCCTCGGTGTTCTCTGCGCCGTTCTTCGCGCTCACTGATGACCTCCATCAGACTCTTCCGACTCAGGAGCCTGCTCCGTGCTGGCTTGATCAGAGTCCAACGCTACTGCATCAGTCTGATCAGCGCCCTCAGATTCACTGGGCGCGGCATCAGCCGTCACCGCATCGTTACCCTCTTCGGAACCGTCCTCATCCTGGTTCTCGCCGGTCGCAGCAAGGGCGGCGCCCGAGCTGCGGGCCACCTTGATGATGCGGTCCTTCTTCCGCGGCTTGGCGAAGATCACGCCCATCGTGTCGCGGCCCTTCGAGGGTACGCCCTCCACAGCGGAACGGACCACATTGCCCGACTGCATGACCACCAGGACCTCGTCGTCGTCCTCGACCACCATGGCGCCGATCAGATCGCCGCGGTCCTCGACGAGCTTACCGACCTTGATGCCCAGGCCGCCGCGGCCCTGCACGCGGTACTCATCCACATGGGAGCGCTTGGCGTAGCCGCCCTCGGTCACCACGAAGACATAGGAGTTCTCGGTGACCACATCGGCGGTCAGCAGCTCATCGTCCTCGCGGAACTTCATGCCGGTGACACCTGAGGTGGCGCGCCCCATCGGGCGCAGCGCCTCATCGCTGGCGGTGAAGCGCAGGGACTGGCCCTTGCGTGAGACCAGCATGAGGTCGTCCTCGGCGGAGACCAGCTTGGCCGAGACCAGCTCGTCCTCCTCGCGCAGGTTGATAGCGATGACGCCGGCCTGACGGGGAGTGTCGTAGTCGGTGAGCTTGGTCTTCTTCACCAGACCGGACTTGGTGGCCAGCACCAGGTACGGCGCAGACTCATAGGTCCGCAGCGGCAGCACGCCGGCGATGTGCTCATCGGGCTGGAAGGCCACGATGTTGGCCACATGCTGACCCTTGGAGTCGCGCCCGGACTCCATCAGGTCGTAGCACTTGGTCCGGTAGACCCGTCCCAGGTTGGTGAAGAACAGGATCCAGTGGTGCGTGGTGGTCACGAAGAAGTGCTCGACGACGTCGTCGGCGCGCAGCTGCGCGCCGCGCACTCCCTTGCCACCGCGTCCCTGGGCCCGGTAGTTATCGATCTTGGTGCGCTTGACGTAGCCGTCGCGGGTGATGGAGACGACCACGTCCTCCTCGGGGATGAGGTCCTCCATGGACATGTCCCCGTCGTAACCGCGCACGATATGGGTGCGGCGCTCATCGCCGTGCTTCTCGACGATGCCGTCAAGCTCCTCGCCGATGATCTCGCGCTGACGATCCTCAGAGGCGAGGATCTCCTTGAATCCGGCGATCATGCGCATCAGCTCGTCGTACTCCTCCTGGAGCTTCTGGCGCTCCAGGGCGGCGAGCTTGCGCAGCTGCATGTCGAGGATGGCCTGAGCCTGGTCATCATCGATGTCCAGCAGCTCCTTCAGGTTCTGCCGGGCCACCTCCACAGTGGAGGATTCTCGGATCGTGGAGATCACGCGGTCCAGGTCATCCAGAGCCTTGAGCAGACCCACCTTGATGTGCGCCTCGCGCTCGGCCTTCTCCAGGCGGAACTGGGTGCGCCGGACGATCACATCGATCTGGTGCATCACCCAGTGGTGGATGAAGGCGTCCAGGGACAGCGTGCGGGGCACCCCGTCCACCAGGGCCAGCATGTTCGCGGAGAAGTTCTCCTGCAGCTGGGTGTGCTTATAGAGGTTGTTCAGCACCACCTTCGCGACGGCGTCGCGCTTGAGGATGATCACCAGGCGCTGACCGGTGCGGCCGGAGGACTCATCGCGCAGATCTGCGATCCCGCTGACCTTGCCGTCCTTGACCAGCTCGGCGATCTTGACCGCCAGACGGTCCGGGTTGGCGTGGTACGGCAGCTCGGTGACCACCAGGCAGGTGCGGCCCTGGATCTCCTCCACGTTGACCACGGCGCGCATGGTGATGGAGCCGCGGCCGGTGCGGTAGGCCTCCTCGATGCCCTTGGTGCCCAGGATCTGCGCACCGGTGGGGAAGTCGGGCCCCTTGATCCGCTCGAGCAGCGCCTCCAGCAGCTCCTCGCGGCTGGCCTGCGGGTTCTTCAGGTACCACTGGACGCCGTCGGCGACCTCGCGCAGGTTGTGCGGTGGGATGTTGGTGGCCATGCCGACGGCGATGCCGGAGCTTCCGTTGACCAGCAGGTTGGGGAAGCGGGCCGGAAGCACGACGGGCTCCTGCTGCTTGCCGTCGTAGTTGTCCTGGAAGTCGACGGTGTTCTCGTTGATGTCCCGGACCATCTCCATGGCCAGCGGGGCCATCTTGGTCTCGGTGTATCGCGGGGCTGCGGGGCCGTCGTCGCCGGGGTTGCCGAAGTTGCCCTGACCGGCGGCCAGCGGATAGCGCATGACCCAGTCCTGGATGAGGCGGGCCAGGGCATCATAGATCGCCGAGTCGCCGTGCGGGTGATAGTTGCCCATCACGTCGCCGACCACACGAGCACACTTGTTGAAGGAGCGCTCCGGGCGGTAGCCGCCGTCGTACATCGCGTAGAGCACACGACGGTGCACCGGCTTCAGGCCGTCGCGGACATCCGGCAGCGCACGGCCCACGATCACGGCCATCGCGTAGTCCAGGTAGGACCGCTTCATCTCGGTCTGCAGATCGACCTGGCTGATCCGGTCGCGCAGGGGGGCCTCGACGGTCCCTTTGACAGGCAGGTCCTGGTTCTCGTTGTTCTCAGTCACGTAGGGATCTCCTGAAGATCAGATGTCGAGGAAGCGGACGTCTTTGGCGTTCTGCTGGATGAAGCCGCGGCGGGACTCGACGTCCTCGCCCATCAGGATGGAGAAGATCTCGTCGGCGGCCGCCGCATCCTCCATGGTCACCTGCATGAGTGTGCGGTTGTCCGGGTCCATCGTGGTCTCCCACAGCTCCGAATAGTCCATCTCGCCCAGACCCTTGTACCGCTGGATGCCCAGCTCTTTGGGGAGCTTGCGCCCGGCCTCACGACCGCGAGTCAGGGCCACGTCGCGCTCGGCGTCGGTGAAGACGTAGTCAGGCTCTCCGCCGGACCACTTGATCTTGTACAGCGGCGGCTGCGCCAGGTAGACGTGGCCGTGTTCGATGAGCGGGCGCATGTAGCGGAAGAGCAGGGTCAGCAGCAGGGTGGAGATGTGCTGGCCGTCGACGTCGGCGTCGGCCATCAGCACGATCTTGTGATACCGCAGCTTGGAGGCGTCGAACTCCTCACCGATGCCGGTGCCGAAGGCGGTGATCATCGCCTGGACCTCACTGTTGGACAGCGCCTTGTCCAGGCGGGCCCGCTCCACGTTGAGGATCTTGCCGCGCAGCGGCAGGATCGCCTGGGTCTCCGGGTCGCGGCCGCGCTTGGCCGAACCTCCTGCGGAGTCGCCCTCCACGATGTAGACCTCGCAGCGTGAGGGATCCTTCGACGAGCAGTCCGAGAGCTTGCCGGGCATGCCCATCGTCTCCAGCGGGGACTTCCGGCGAGCATTCTCGCGGGCCTTGCGCGCAGCCATCCGGGCCTGGGCGGCCGACTGCGCCTTCCGGACGATGTCGCGGGCGGCAGCGGGATTGCGCTCGAGCCAGTCCCCTAGGTTCTCGTTGACGACCTTGTGCACGAAGGCCCGCGCCTCGGTGTTGCCCAGCTTGGTCTTGGTCTGACCCTCGAACTGCGGCTCGGAGAGCTTCACCGAGATCACCGCGGTCAGCCCCTCGCGGATGTCCTCACCGGTGAGGTTGTCATCCTTCTCCCGCAGCAGGCTCTTCTCCCGGGCGTAGCGGTTGACCAGGGCGGTCATCGCCGCGCGGAAGCCCTCCTCGTGGGTCCCGCCTTCGTGGGTGTTGATCGTGTTGGCGTAGGTGTGGACCGACTCGGAGTAGGTCATGGTCCACTGCAGCGCCAGCTCCGCGGTGATGCCGCGCTCATCGTCCTCGGACTCGAAGGCGATGACGTCCTCGTGGACGTGCTCAGCGCGCTTGGCGGAGTTCAGGTGGTTCACATAGTCCAGCAGACCGTGGTCGTACTGGTAGACGACCTCGCGACCCTTCTTCTCCTCGGGCTCGCCGCCCTCGGACTCGGACTCCTCGGCGACCTCGTCGCTGATGACCACGTTCTCCTCGATCTCGCGGTCATCGCGCAGCGTGATGCGTAGGCCCTTGTTGAGGAAGGCCATCTGTTGGAAACGGGCACGCAGGGTCTCGAAGTCGAAGACGGTGGACTCGAAGATCTCCGGGTCCGGGTAGAAGACCTGGGTGGTGCCGGTGGCTGCGGTGGCGGCACCCTGGGACAGCTCCTGGGTGACCTTGCCGCCCTGGGCGAAGGAGATGTTCCACTCGTAGCCCTGACGGTGCACAGTGGTGTCCACCGTGCTGGAGAGGGCGTTGACCACGGAGATGCCCACACCGTGCAGACCGCCGGAGACCGCGTAGCCGCCGCCGCCGAACTTGCCGCCGGCGTGCAGCACGGTCATGACGACCTCAACAGTGGGTTTGCCCTCGGTGGGGTGCATATCCACCGGGATGCCGCGGCCGTCGTCCTCCACGCGCACGCCGCCGTCGTTCTGCAGCGTGATCTGGATGTGCGAGCAGTAGCCGGCAAGCGCCTCATCCACGGAGTTGTCCACGACCTCGTAGACCAAGTGGTGCAGGCCGCGCTCACCGGTGGAGCCGATATACATGCCCGGACGTTTCCGGACGGCTTCCAGACCTTCCAGAACGGTGATGTCCGAGGCGCCGTAGCCGCCCTGATTCTGCTGGTTCTCGCTGTCCGAGGTCATTGGTTCATCCTACCGCGAAATCCCCGGAATCCTGCATTTTCGAGCGGTGTGAGACCCCGGAAATGCCTCTGGGAGGGCTGAGAAGCCACCTGGGAGCCGCTCAGGCCACATCGGATGAGGCTGGGTTCCACCCAAGGGGGCCTATCGCGGCAGATGAGCGGACAGCGGCGCAGGGATCTCGGCGTCGGGCTCCGCGTCGCCCTCCACTCACCCGTAGGTGTCCCGGGGACCCCGTCCGCGCACGTGGTACCGGCCCTTCTTCCAGCTGGGCTGCTGCGGTCCACGGATAGTGAGCCCGGTGACGATGCCCTTGCCCAGCTCGCGGGTGAACATCTCCATGAGCTGGCTCTGCATGAGCTTCAGGTTGGTGGCCCAGGCGGTGGAGTCGCAGGCGACGTCGACCACGCCGTTCTCGAAGCGCTCCGGCCGGCAGTGCTCAGCCACCTGGGCGCCTACCAGCTGGTCCCAGCGCGCCATGACCGAGCCTACTGCCACCGGGGAGGTCCACCCGCGGGTGGTGATCAGCCCACCGACCACATTGCCCAGCAGGCTCGGGTCGCGGCGGTTCTGCTGGGAGCGCTGGCCGGCGGCGCTCTGCCGCTTCTGAGCATCGCTCTGCTGGGCGCGCGGATTCCCGGCCAGCGAGGAACCCTTGGGCATGTTGCGCAGGCGGTGCTCACCGCGGCCCTCGGCAGCCTTGCGCATCCGGGCGAGCAGGATCGCGGCGGCATCCTCGCTCTCTCGTACGGAGACGCCGTCGGGACTGGGCTCGACCTCAGGACGCATCGTCATCCTGCGAGGTGGGGGAAGGCGTACTGAGGGAGTCTGCGCTGGGGGCCGGGGAATCGACGTCGGACTCCAGCGGGCTGACCCGGCTGATCTGCTCCACCGACTCCACCCGCCAGGCGTTGGCCAGCAGGGATTCGGGGACATCGTCATCCACCGCAGCGGTGACGATGAGCTGCTCCGCCTCACCGGCGAGCTCCGCCAGACGACGCCGACGCCGGGCGTCCAGCTCCGCGAACACATCGTCCAGGATCAGGATGGGCTGGGCGCCCTCGTTGGGATCGTCGTCCACCATGACCCGGTAGGCGCCCAGGCGCAGGGAGAGCGCATAGGACCAGGTCTCCCCGTGGGAGGCGTAGCCCTTCACCGGCACATCATCCAGGCTGAAGAGGATGTCGTCGCGGTGGGGTCCCACCAGCGTGATGGCCCGCTCCCGCTCCTGCTTCCGCGCAGCCTGCAGCTGGGTGAGCATCAGCTCGGCCAGCTCCTTCTGGCCGGTGGGCGGCTGCTGCTCGAAGGAGCTCTCGTACACCATCCGAGCAGTGCGCACGCTGCCGGAGAGCTGCTGATAGGCCTTCTCCACATGCGGCCGCAGTGCTGCGACCATCTCCAGTCGAGCCCGCAGCAGCCGGGAGCCGGCCTCGGAGAGCTGGTGGTCCCAGACGGTCAGCGTGGACTCGTGGGTCTCGGTGAAACCCTCATGCCGGATGGACTTCAGCAAGGCGTTTCGCTGCTTGAGGACCTTCTCGTAGTCCTGCCGCACCCGCGCCAACGCCGGACGCAGCTGCACGGCCAGATCATCGAAGAGACGACGCCGCACGCCGGGGGAGCCCTTGATCAGCTCCAGATCCTCGGGGGCGAAGAGCACTGTGCGCAGGATTCCCAGGATGTCGGTGGCGCGGACGGGATTGCCGCGGTTGATGCGGGCCCGGTTGCTGCGCCCTGGGTTGATCTCCACCTCCAGGAAGGCCTCCTGGGTGCCACGGTGCGCATGGGCTCGGATGATCGCCTGGGATTCTCCGTGGCGGACCAGGGGCTGGTCATAGGTGACCCGATGGGAGCCCAGCGTGGAGAGGTACCCGACGGCCTCAGCGATGTTGGTCTTGCCGACACCGTTGAGACCCAGCAGGACGTTGGGGCCCGGATGCAGCTCAAACTGGGACTCCGCATAGCTGCGGTAGTTGTTCAGGGTGAGCTGGGACAGCCGCATAGGCGCAGGTCTGGGACTACTGGTTGATGAGCCGGACCGGCATCAGCAGGTACCGGAAATCGGTGCTGTTCTCGCCGTCGGGGGTCTGCTGGCCAGTGATCATGGCCGGTTTGGGAGCGGAGACGAACGAGAAGCGCAGGTACTCGCTGTCGATCACGCTGAGGCCCTCGTTGAGGTAGGCCGGGTTGAAGCCTACGGTGATCGGTTCGCCGGTGAGGTCTGCGGAGATGACCTCGGAGGCTGCTGCTGCGTCGTCGGCGCCGGCGTCGAGGATGACCTGGCCCTCCTCGGTGAACTGCAGGCGTACGTGGCCGTTGCGCTCGGAGACCAGGGAGACGCGGCGGGCGGCCTCGATCAGCTCAGCGGTGTTGACCACGGCGTGGATGGGGGTCTCCTCGGGGAAGAGTTGGCGGATCTTGGGGTAGTCCCCGTCCACCAGCACCGAGGTGGTGCGGCGGCCGCCGGAGGAGAAGCCGACCAGCTCAGCGGACTCGGTGAGCGCGATGTTGAGCTCACCGCCGCCGCCCAGCTGCTTGGCGACATCGTTGAGGGTCTTGGCCTTGATGAGCGCGGAGGTGGAGATGTTCGGGTCTGCCGGAGACCAGGTGATCTCACGCATGGCAAGCCGGTAGCGGTCAGTGGCCAGGAAGGTGATGGTGTCACCCTCGAACTCGACCTTCACGCCGGTGAGGATCGGGAGGGTGTCGTCTTTGGACGCCGCAGTGATGACCTGGCTGACGGCCTTGGCGAAGGCGGAGCCGTCCACGGTGCCGGCCAGCTCAGGCATGGAGGGCAGCTCCGGGTACTCATCCACCGGCATGGTGGAGAGCGTGAAGCGGGATGACTTACAGGTGACCACTGCCTTGGAGTCATCGACCTCCACCGTGACAGGAGCTGCGGGCAGAGCCTTGACGATGTCGTTCAGCAGCCGGCCGGAGACCAGAACGGTTCCTTCGAGCTCGATATCGGCCTCGATGTGCAGCTGAGCAGAGATCTCGTGATCGAAGCTGGAGATGGTGACGGTCTGCTGCTCAGCCTTGATCAGCAGACCGGAGAGCACCGGGGCCGGGGGACGGGGGGAGAGAGATCGTGCTGTCCAGGAGACGGCCTCGGACAGAATATCGCGATCCACAGTGAACTTCACTGATCTCCCTTTCTCCGGCGTAGCCCATAGTGCCTGCTAGGTGATCCCTGTTGAAAGTCAAGCTTCTGAGGCGTCGTGTCGAGACCCGAGCCTACCGGTGGAGCACACACGATGCGAGCTGATCGTTCAAGGAGCGCTCGAGGTTGGGCACCAGATGTGCCTCCGGATGCCGATCCGGGCGGAATATCTGGGGGTAGGCCGGTGGAGCTCGGTCGGGGCGCGTGGATTCTTGTTATCTGTCGAATGTGTGAAGGAGAAGTAGGCAGAAGTGTTAACAAGTGCTGTGGATTCTGTGGATAACCGGCTCCCGGGCGCGGATCCCGGGATTCTGGCTGTGCAGTCTTAAGTGAAGTGTTCCGGTGTGGGCTGTGGGCCATCCGTGGAGAGAGAACCCCGTCATTTCGCGGATTCCTCAGATTCCGCTCAGTTCTCCCCAAGCTGCGCCGCTCTGTCCACCGCTTTCTCCACCGAGTTGTCCACAGGTGTTAACAGGGACGTGGAAAAACTTCACCGCCACTTGTGGAAATGTGGGAAAAACTGTGGAATACGATGTTCAGCGCAGTTCCACATCCTGCTGATGCCGGGGAACTACACCTGTGTGAGTTGTGGGGGAATGAGTTTTCCACAGCTGTCAGCGACGAGCTTGCACGGCGCTGACCCCAGCCTGTATTCCTAATCCCTCAGTCAGCGCTGTGGGTGTGCTGGCGGTCACGCAGGTCGTATCTCGGGGCCAGTGGGTTTCGCCTGGTGCCCTCAGCGCTCTCAGCGCCGTCAGAGATGAAGAGGCCCCGCATCGCCTTCCGGCGGTGCGGGGCCCAGAAGAGTTGGGTGAGCGCTGCTGACCAGGGCTTCTGCTGACTATCGCTGCTGCTTGATCTTGTTCGTCAGCTCCGTGACCTGGTTGAACACGGCTCGGCGCTCCGCCATGAGCTCGCGGATCTTGCGCTCGGCGTAGATGACGGTGGTGTGGTCGCGGCCGCCCAGTGCCTGCCCGATCTTCGGCAGGGACATCTCCGTGAGCTCGCGCAGCAGGTACATGGCGATCTGACGTGCGGTGACAAGCGTACGGTTGCGGGACTTGGACATCAGGTCGTCCACGGTGAAGTTGTAGTACTCCGCAGTGGCGTCGATGATCTGGTCCGCCGTGATCTCCTGGGCGTTGTCATCGGAGATCAGATCGCGCATGACCTGCTCGGCCAGCTGCAGATCCACATCCTGCTTATTCAGCGAGGCATAGGCGGTCACGCGGATCAGCGCGCCCTCCAGCTCGCGGATGTTGGTGGAGATCTTGGAGGCGATGTACTCCAGCACATCGTCTGGGCAGGAGAAGTTCTCCGCTGTGGCCTTCTTCCGGAGGATCGCGATACGCGTCTCGAGGTCCGGCGGTTGGATGTCGGTGATCAGGCCCCATTCGAAGCGGGAGCGCAGTCGTTCCTCGAAGCCGGAGAGCTGCTTGGGCGGCAGATCCGAGGTGATCACGACCTGCTTATTGTTGTTGTAGAGCGTGTTGAACGTGTGGAAGAACTCCTCCACGGTCCGCTCCTTATCCGCCAGGAACTGGATGTCATCCAGCAGCAGCACATCCACATTCCGGTACAGGGACTTGAAGCTGGCGCCCTCGTCGTCGCGGATGGAGTTGATGAAGTCGTTGGTGAACTCCTCAGAGTTCACGTACCGCACGCGGATCCCGCTGTAGAGGCGCTGCGCATAGTGCCCGATGGCGTGGAGCAGGTGAGTCTTGCCCAGCCCGGAGTCCCCATAGATGAACAGGGGGTTATAGGCTTTGGCCGGAGCCTCGGCCACAGCGTTGGCCGCAGCGTGGGCGAAGCGGTTGGAGGAACCGATCACGAAGGTCTCGAAGGTATAGCGCGGATTCAGCCGCGAAGTCTCCGAGAGCCCGGGACCCTCACCCTCGATGGCATCCGGAGCAGTGGGACGCGGCCGTATCTCCTCGCGGTTGAACCGGGCGCTGTAGTCCTCCTGCACAGGCTTCTGCCGGACCGGCTCGGGACGGGCCGGTGCCGGAGCGGGTGCCTCATGCGGCGTCGGGCCCGGATACACATCATCCACTGCAGTGGATGAGGCGGAGGTGGCCGAGGGTGCGGTGGCCGCGGGGGAGGAGACCGGCTGCTCGGTGTTGGCCTGCTGCTTCTCCGCCAGATCGGGGTCGATCACATACGCGCAGAGGATGTCTCGGCCGAAGACCGAACGCAGCGCCTCGCTGAGCTGGTGCTGAAGTGTGGACTGCATCGTCTGGCGGACCCGCTCGCTGGGGACGGCCAGCAGAAGGGTGTCGCCGATGAGCTGATCGCCCTGCGGAACGGTCCGTCCTACGTCGGTGAGCTTGAGTCCGTTCACACCGTGACGGTCACGCAGTTCGGTCTGCACCTGCTGCCAATTCTGCAGCACGTTGAGCTCTGACTCAGCAGGCACGCTGCTCCCCTCGTCGATGGTCACGTCCAATGTGCCGACAAGTATTCCACAGCTGGGGAAATCGCCCGAGTGCTGATCCGTGGGCAGTTATGCACAGAGTTCTGCACAGGTGTTAACTGGTGGATGCACAGCATGCGCTCCGGCTCCGTGACAGGGCCCTCAGGGCGCCCCGAGTTGACGACTCGCCGTGTTACCCCCTAGTGTTGACAGGTCGCCCTGCGGTATAAGCGTGCCCGCGCACGCTCGTTCAGTACCGCCTATTGACTTCGAACCATCCATTTTGGGAGTACACAGTGAGCAAGCGGACTTTCCAGCCGAGCAACCGCCGTCGCAGCCGCAAGCACGGCTTCCGTTCCCGTATGCGCACTCGCGCCGGCCGTTCCATCATCTCGGCCCGCCGCAGCAGCGGACGCAAGAAGCTCTCGGCCTGATACCGGCCACCGGCTGACCTTTCACGACGGCCCGCGCCCTTTTGGGGAGGCGGGCCGTCTCTGTATCGGCTGACGGACCACGGCTTCCGTCAGGAACCAGCTGAGACAGGAGCATCGTGCTGCCCCGTGACCACCGTCTGACCGCCTCGCGCGACTTCGGCGCCGTGATGCGCCGCGGTGCCCGCGCCGGCGGTTCCGCTGTGGTGGTCACCGTGCTGTTCCGCCAGACGGAGCCGGACACTGAACGCGACGCCGAACCCGCACCGTGGCGCGGCGGCCTCATCGTCTCCAAAGCGGTGGGCAACGCCGTGGTCCGGCACCGGACCCAGCGCCGGCTGCGGCATATCCTTGCTGAGCTGATGGCCGAACCGGGGCTGATCCCGGAAGGGGTCGGCGTCGACGTGGTGGTCCGTGCCCTGCAACAGGTACCTGAGACCAGCCACGAGGAGCTGCTGGGGGAGGTCCGCTCCGGGATCCGGCGCGCGGTGAAGAAGGCCCGGCGCCATCTGGAGCGCACCGATGCGTGACCAGGTGTGGATTCGGCATCGGGATTTCTATGTGGGCCCCGAGCAGACCCCCGGAGCTCCCGGATCCCCGCCTGATGAGCAGGAACTGCGCCGTCAGCACTGGGGGAGGTTCCGTGGGGCGCCCGCCGCACTGCTGGCCCTGTTCCTCAAGGGGTACCGGAAAGTGATCTCCCCGCTCTATGGTCAGGTGTGCAGCTTCTACCCGAGCTGCTCGGCCTATGGTCTGGAGGCTGTGACGGTCCACGGGGTCTTCAAGGGGTCGGCGCTGACCGGCTGGAGGATCCTCCGATGCAACCCGTTCAGCGGCGGCGGTGTGGACCCTGTTCCGCAGGCTGAGCGGATTTGGCCGCAGGGTGCAGTACCCACGATCATAGAGACAAACCATCCACCAATCCCCGGAGACACAGGGCAGATTGCTCCCTAGGAGCGGCTGTGTCCTTGGGCCGGACATGCATTGACGCAGTGGCCGTCCGGTCGACACTCACTAGAGAGATACATGGGCTTTTTCGACACGATCATGGCGCCCTTCACCTGGGCGGTCTCGTTCATCCTGAGCATGTTCCACAGCCTGCTCAGCGCGCTGGGCATGGACTCGGAATCGGGATGGAACTGGACCATCTCCATCATCCTGCTGGTGATCCTGATCCGCGTGATCCTGATCCCGCTGTTCGTGCGGCAGATCAAGTCGCAGCGTGGCATGCAGATCATCCAGCCGGAGATCCAGAAGCTTCAGGCCAAGTACAAGGGCAAGAAGGACCCGGTCTCCCGCCAGGCGATGGCCCAGGAGCAGCAGGCGCTCTTCAAGAAGCACAAGGTCAACCCCTTCATGACCTGCCTGCCCATCCTGGCGCAGATGCCGATCTTCTTCGCGCTGTTCTGGATGCTCAACCGCATGCGGCAGGAGCAGTACCAGCAGGATGGTTATGGCGCACTGTCCCCGCAGGAGGTCCAGAGCTTCGACGGCTCCTCGATCTTCGGCGTGCAGATGTCGGACATCTTCCTGCCCTCCTTCCAGGCAGACCCCACTCAGTGGAACGTCGTCTTCCTGGCCATCATCCTGATCATCTGCATGGTGGGCAGCCAGTTCTTCACCCAGAAGCAGCTGATGTCGAAGAACATGTCCGAGGCTGCGATGCAGGGACAGTTCGCCCAGACGCAGAAGATCATGCTCTACATGCTGCCGCTGGTCTTCGTCATCGGTGGCGTGAACTTCCCGGTGGGTGTGCTCATCTACTGGACCGCGACCAACTTCTGGACCCTGGGTCAGCAGTGGTGGGTCATCCGCAACAACCCGACGCCGGGCTCGCTGGCTGAGAAGGAGCTGAACCTTCGGCGCGCCGCCAAGGGTCTGCCTCCGATCAACGAGGACAAGACCGCCAAGGCCAAGGATGACAAGCCCAAGCCCACAGGCAAGCACCTCGGCCAGCAGGCGCAGCCCTCCAAGAAGAAGAGGAAGAAGAAGTAGTCATGAGCGAGAACCAGACGCAGGAGATCCTCGAGTCCGAGGAGACCGAGGCCCCGGAGGCCGCTGAGGACCAAGCGGCTGAGCAGGCCGAGGAGCAGCAGGAGGACACCGCCGAGGAGAACACTGAGGATGAGGGCGGCGACGCAGCCGACGAGGGTGACATCGCTGCCGACTATCTCGAGGAGCTCCTGGACATCGCGGACCTCGACGGCGACCTCGACATCGAGGTCCGCGGGGAACGCACCTTCATCTCCATCGTGGCCGATGAGGGCGGCGATGAGCTGGACAACCTGGTCGGCCGCAAGGGAGAGGTCCTGGACGCGCTCCAGGAGCTGACCCGACTGGCCGTGCTGACCGCCACTGGGAGCCGCACCCGCCTGGTGCTGGACGTTGCCGGGCACCGCGAGCAGCGTCAGTCCCAGCTGAAGCGGCAGGCCGACGACGCCGTCGCTGAGGTCAAGGAGCACGGCAATGTGGTCCACCTGGAGCCGATGAGCGCCTATGAGCGCAAGATCGTCCATGACTTCGTGGCCGAGGCCGGTCTGGTCAGCGAATCCGAAGGTGAGGGCAAGCGCCGTCACGTTGTGGTCAGCGCGGACTGAGCAGAGAATAGATCTCATGACTGATCAGCCGGAGCAGAACTCGCCCTTCCCGCATGCCGGGGGTACTCTCGACGCCGCCAAGGCCGCCGAGCAGAACCCTGACGTGGAGGATAAGGAGGGCCGCACTGACGCGGAGTCGCTCCGGGAGGACCGTGCCGAGGAGCAGGCTCTCCAAGCCGAGGAGGCTCATGCGGATGAGCCGGGCCTGGGTGGCGACGGTCCCCAGCAGCAGCGCCCCGAGTTGACGCCCGCTGAGCGCGCGGCGGCCGAGAAGCTCTTCGGCGACCGCCTGGAGATGGCTGAGAAGTTCGTGGATCACCTGTGCAGCACCGGCATCGAGCACGGGCTGCTGGGCCCGCGGGAGGTCCCGCGCATGTGGTCCCGCCATGTGCTCAACTGCGCTGTGCTGGGTCCCGAGCTGCCCGCTGACGCAGAGGTGGCCGACGTCGGCTCCGGCGCAGGACTGCCGGGCATCGCACTGGCGATCGCCCGTCCCGATGTGGACGTCATGCTCATCGAGCCCATGGAGCGCCGTGTGCAGTGGATGGACACGGTGACCAAAGACCTGGGCCTGGACAACGTCCGGCTGATCCGCGCCCGCGCTGAGGAAGCTGTGGATGAGGTCATGGCGGATGTGGTCACCGCCCGGGCTGTGTCAGCACTGAAGAAGCTTATTCCCCTGACAGTTCCGCTGCTCGCTGATGAGGGTGAGCTCATGCTGCTGAAGGGCCGCAGTGCGGAGGCTGAGATCGACGCCGCCTCCAAGGCGATCAGCAAGCATAAGTTGCAGCGCCCGGAGGTTCTGCAGCTGGGAGAGGGTCTTCTCGAGGAGCCGACCACGGTGGTTCGCTGCCGGCGTCGGTGACCTGTCACCTGCGGGTACTAGACTGCACAGTGCCTGGTAGCTTCCAGGTGCGCCATCAGACTCCACGGAGGGAAGTTCAGTGTCAGCGGACGACGTTTCACGCGAAACCAGCGGTGCTGCTGAAGCGGCCAAGCAGGCGGCGGAGACCGCTGAGAACACCTCGGTGATCGACACTGTCATGGCCTCATCGCCTCTGGGAGCGCAGCTGGCTGACGAATCCCGGCGCCGTAAGGCTCTGGAAGCCGCTGACCTGGAGCGACCTGAACATGCCCGCGTGCTGACCGTCTCCAACCAGAAGGGCGGAGTCGGCAAGACTACGTCCACGGTGAACATCGCCGCCGCTCTGGCAGACCAGGGATTCAACGTTCTGGTGGTGGACATCGATCCTCAGGGCAATGCCTCTACCGGCCTGGGAGTGCCTCACTCCGCAGAGACCGATTCCATCTACGATGTGCTCATCGACGATCTGAGCTTTGCTGATGTCGTGGCCGACTGCCCGGATTTGGATCGCCTGCAGGTCATCCCTGCCACGATCCATCTGGCCGGCGCAGAGATCGAGCTGGTCTCCCTGGTGGCCCGTGAGCAGCGCCTGCAGCGCGCACTGGACCAGTACCACCAGTACCGCGAGGAGAACGGCCAGGAGCGCCTGGACTTCGTCTTCATCGACTGCCCGCCCAGCCTGGGCCTGCTGACGGTGAATGCCTTAGTGGCGGCCAAGGAAGTGCTCATCCCCATCCAGTGTGAGTACTACGCCCTGGAAGGCCTGAGCCAGCTGCTCAACAACATCAACATGATTCAGAAGCACCTGAATCCGCCGTTGCAGGTGTCCACTATCCTGCTCACCATGTACGACGGCCGCACCAACCTGGCATCCCAGGTGGCAGAGGAAGTCCGCGAGCACTTCCCCGAGGCTGTGCTCAACGCGATGATCCCGCGGAACGTGCGTATCTCTGAGGCGCCCTCCTATCAGCAGAGCGTCATCACCTATGATCGGGGATCCACCGGTGCCCTGGCGTATCTCGAAGCAGCGGCGGAGATCGTTCAGCGCGGTTGAATTCTTCTCGGATGGGGTCCTTTGCGGGGATTACCTGCTGTTGGTGGTCGGGCCTGAACCGACCTTCCTTCTCGTCCGCGCGAAGCACGTCACGCCGAGGAAGCCCACCGTGCCGGCGAAGGGCGTCGCCGAGACGGAGCCCCTTCGTCGGTTCAGCTCCCTTTCTCTGAGTTCATGCGTCCCATTGAAGTGGCTGCGCTGAAGTTCTCCTGAGCAGAACGTCTGGTGCTGGTTGTCCTCCGTGGAGTGGTTTCACGTGGAACTGTGGCTGTTGTGTCGGGAGGCTTCAGGGCCAGGCGTCTGCTGAGGTGATGTCATCGGGATACTGAGGATCGACGCTGATCCAGACTGGGGTGGAGACCTCGAGCAAGGGGACAAGTTTCTCAAAGGCTCCCCGGAGGAGTGCGGCGCGCTCGTTGTTGACGTACTGATTCTCTCCAGCGAGGAAGTTGTTGATCCAGCTGTTCTCCCACCAGCGGAGGAAATCGAGGAGGGGCGGGTTGACGTATATCGCCGCTATCTCCTCATCGATAGATCCTGGGTGAAGTTCGTAGAGAGATCTGCTCGGCTGTAGCGGAACGCTCGCTTGCCTCGGCCGCATGATGAATCTGTTACTGCAAGGAATGCTTCCGGACTGTCTGTCTGGTGATGGATCCTCACCGTCTCACGTCCAGCGGTGGCACAGAATGATCGTTGGGCCTGGAGCTTGGCTCTGAGAGGGAGCTTATGCATGGAGAGGCAGGGAAGCTGAGTGGCTGGGTCTGTTTCTGTTCCACGTGAAACAGGCGGCGGCGAATTCGGTTGGTTGTAGAGGATGCTCGCCTGGGCGTTAGGGAATGGGTGCGCAGGGCAGGGCACTGTTCACGGTGACAGAAGGGTGCAGTGGGGACTGCAGCTTTCCGTGTTGTTGGACCGGAACCTCTTCTCGATGAGATTTGGGGTGCCTACGGGGAAGGCGAGGGGGTTCTACTCACAGACCCAGGCGCTATGGATCTCGAATGCCACCGGTCGCGGGGGCTCTGAACATAGGCGTGCGCCCGAACGTGGGTGATGCTGGTGGAACGGTCGGTATACCTGGCTCGGCTTCGCCTCCAGCTCCCGCCGGATGAGCAGAAAGAGACTATCGCTATAGATGGGCGCGGTGTTCGCGTGTTCTGCAGGGACTGGTGAGCCTTTCCACGTGAAACGGAGGCTGTGTCCAGAGCGTGCTGTACCGGGTTCGCAGCGTCCACCCAGTGCGGCAAAGTGGGGCAAAAGACGGATTTGGCAGCTCGTTTTACGTGGAACGCTGTGCTCGTGGGGACCGGGAAAGCTTCTCTAGGGAGCGGTTCGGCGAAGTCCTTCGCCGGGCCATCCTTGGCGTGGGAGAGTTCCGGCTGAGGATGAAGGCGGTCAAGAGTCGCCCAAGGCACAGTGGGCCTGAGGCACCGTCCGCGGTCTGGTGTGGAACCCACTAGGGGGCAGTGCCCGCGACCTCATTGATCGTCCGGGGGGCGTCTGGAAGCCGCGCGTTCCACGTGTGACTGAGCTGATTGGTCGGGCAGACTACGTGGGTAGCCCCGGACATCTGTTGCTTTGGTATCGAAGGAGGGACTTGGCGGCGTGTGAGCGAGCAGGAGTTTCACGTGGAACGTAGATGAGTGAGGCCCCGAAGCAGTTCGGTGCTGGCCTGATGACCGTGGACAGACTCGGAGACACCTCTGCACAGGTCGCTCGGCCGACTGGCAGTCGCCGGTGGCCCGGTAGAATCCCGGCGTGAGGAGGTGTCGGACCCTGGGCCGGTGGATGGCCCATAGACCGTCACCGCCAGGCTTCCAGAGGGGCTTGACCCCGCCCGATCCGGTTCTGTGTCATTCGCGGGAGGTGTGCTCGTGGGGCCAGCTGCGTCCGTAGCCAACTCTTCGTGTTTCACGTGGAACAGCGGCTACGGATGGGCCGCCGGATGACGCAGCCCGTGGATGGTGCGAACCGACAGGTGGAGCGTCCTGAAGGCGTGGGTGCCGTTCCACGTGAAACAGGGACTGTTGTTGCGAGAGTGGTGGCGGGCTGACGGTTTTATCCTGGAGGGGCCGCCCTGGACTGTGCCCCGAGGCCGCGGCGATCCCGTGAACAGTTGCGCTCCTCTGGTTTCACGTGCAGCGCGATAGTGGTGTGAGGGGAAGGAGCGGGATTGCCTGGTTGTGTCTTGCCTGAGTTCCCTCGGCACATGAAGAGACCTCGTTTCACGTGGAACAGGGCGCGCGGGTTCTGCAGTGATTCGGACTAGAGCGTGTCTGAGAATTATGTGAGGGGTGGCCTGGAAGCCTGGAGACATGTCTCGTCTCCAGGTTCTTTCTGATGCTCAGTGGGAGCTGATCGCTGATCAGCTGCCCAAGCCCACCGGGCGCAAAGGGCGTCCCTTCGCTGATGCTCGCCTGATGGTTGAAGGGATCATCTACCGGTATCGGTGCGGGATTGCCTGGCGGGACCTGCCCGAGGTCTTCGGGCCCTGGCAGACAGTGTGGACTTGGCACCGCCGACTGGCAGCCGAGGAGACCTGGGAGAAGATCCTGGCCCAGCTGAGAGCCCAAGCTGATGCCGAGGGGCTGATCGACTGGACGGCCTCGGTGGACTCCACCGCAGCGCGTGCTCATCAGCACGCCACCAACATCACCGGCCACACAGGGGGCTTCATCGAATTGCACGAATCCCAGCGCAGAGCCGCCTGATCACGCTGTCGGCCGCTCTCGGGGCGGGCTGACCTCGAAGGTCCATCAGCTTGTTGAAGGCCACGGGCTGCCACTGGCAACGATCATCTCACCCGGACAGGCCAACGACGCCCCGGTGCTGACCCCGCTGGTCGAACAGATCAGAGTCCCGCGCCTGGGACCCGGCAGGGCCCGTACCCGACCTGATGAGCTGCTAGGCGATAAGGCCTACTCCTCCCGCGCGATCCGCACCTACCTGCAGGAACGCGGGATCACCGCCACCATCGCAGAGCCTGACGATCAGAAACGACACCGCAGAAACCGCGGCACCAAGGGCGGCAGGCCCCCGAAGTTCAACGCCCAGCGATACAAGGGCCGCAACATCATCGAACGCGGGTTCTGCCACCTGAAGCAATGGCGCGGCATCGCCACCCGCTACGACAAGCTGGCCACCACATACCGAGCAGCAGCGCTACTGCACGGAGTCACTGCCTGGACCAAACATTTATCAGACACGCTCTAGGGAGGAGCGGCCGCGGAGAAAGTGGCATTTATGGTGTCATCAGATGCTCAATACCGGTCGGCCTATGTGCCGCATGGGTAGAAAGTGGAGTATCACTGGCGCTGAAAGAACGGATGCGCGGGAGCGCCGGACTGCTCAGCGTCTTCATAGCGTCTCCCTGTGCTGTGATGAAGTGACCGGGAGTCTCACGTACAGGATGAATCAGGGGGCTTCTACTTCCAGAGAGACTACGTAGAATCGGATCTGTTCGTCCTGCAGTCGATGTTGCGTGTGTGGAAGTGGGGAGATGTCATGGCAGAGCGGAAGCGGCGTGGTCTTGGTCGGGGCCTCGGTGCACTGATCAATACCGATGCCGAAGAGGGTGAGATCGCCGGCGCGGCCGCCCAGGTTGCTGCAGAGTCTGAGCAGACCGCCACCGATCAGATGGTGGAGTCAGCAGCGGCTCTTGAGGAGCGCGCCAAGGGTGGGTCCAACCGCCAGAAGAACGCTTCCGTTCCACGTGAAACCAAGCAGTCGGCCCGCCAGAAGGAGGTCGTTGCAGAAGGAGCCGAGGCCCCTGCAGCTGACACCGTCACCAGCACAGGAGCAGCAGGCGGGCGTCCCATCGACGTCTTCTTCTCCGCCAAGTCGAATATCGGCACTCAGAGGATCTCCCGGGAGACCCGTGCCGCAGCATCGAAGAGCTCCACGGTGCCCCGGACCCGCGCAGTCGCCAAAGGAAAGCGTGCCGAGATGCCCGATGTCCTCGGCCAGCGCCGCACCAACGCCCCCTCAGCAGGCTCTGCGGAGCAGGCCATGCCTGCCCGCACTGCTGACGACGCCGTCGTCTCCGGAGCCCCTCAGGAGCTCGCTGAGGAGGCAGATCGGCCCCAGCCGGAGGACAACTCCTGGACCGACGCAGTTTCACGTGAAACCGGGGGCGCAGTGGACGGCGCCGAGTTTCGCTCCATCCCCGTGGCCAGCATCCAGCCCAATCCCCGTCAGCCTCGTACTGAGTTCGACGAGGAACACATGGAGGAGCTGGTTCACTCCGTCCGGGAGATCGGCGTCCTTCAGCCCATCGTGGTCCGTCCACTGGGCGCTGACCAGTACGAGCTGGTCATGGGTGAGCGCCGCTGGCGAGCCTCCAAGGCCGCTGAGCGGGAGAGCATCCCGGCTATCGTGCGCAGCACCAAGGACGATGACCTGCTGCGCGACGCTCTCCTGGAGAACATCCACCGTTCCCAGCTGAACCCGTTGGAAGAGGCCGCTGCCTACCGCCAGCTGCTGGACGACTTCAGCTGCACCCAGGATGAGCTGTCTGCACGGATCGGCCGCTCCCGCCCGCAGATCTCCAACACTCTGCGCCTCATGAAGCTTCCCCCTGCTGTCCAGCGCCGTGTTGCCGCAGGAGTGCTCTCCTCGGGCCACGCACGTGCCCTGTTGGGCCTGCAGGACGACGAGCGGATCGAGGAGATGGCAGCCCGTATCGTGGCCGAGGGACTCTCCGTGCGCGCCACAGAAGAGGCGGTCACCCTCATCAACCAGGGGGAGAAGAAGCAGAAGGCCTCCCGGGGGTCTCAGGACACCCCGCAGAGTGCCCGTCAGCAGCAGCTCTCCGAGCTCTCCGACGCCCTCATCGATCGCCTGGACACCCAGGTGAAGATCAGCCTGGGTGCCAAGAAGGGTCGGATCTCCATCGACTTCGCTTCCATGGACGACCTCCACCGCCTCATGGACCTCATCGGCAGCAGATAAGAGCCAGGAGCCCACCAGACCCCCGGACTTGGGCCTCTGTCCCTCTCTCCGGACACAGAAAAGGCGCTGAGCAAACCCCCTAGGGACCCTTCTGAGCGAAGGGTTTCGCGACGCCCGCCAGCGGGGCGCGCTTTGCGAAGAGGGAGGGGGTCTGCTCAGCGCCTTTTCACGACCCGAGGAAGATCTCAGGCCAGGAAGTCTGCGAACTCCTGCTCCAGCGCCTGCTTGGGCTTGGCACCGATGGAGGACTTCACGTGCTCCCCGTCCTGGAAGCCGTAGACGGCGGGAATGGAGGTGATGCCGAACTTCGCCGCAATGGCGGGGTTCTCATCCACGTTGACCTTCACGACCTCGATCTTGTCGGGGTTCTCAGTGGCCAGCTCCTCCAGGATGGGGGTGAGCATGCGGCAGGGACCGCACCACTCTGCCCAGAAGTCCACGATCACGGGCTTATCGGCCTTGAGGACATCTTCTTCGAAGCTTGCGTCAGTGACACTCTTGATCTCTGCCATGGTGACTTTCCTTTCGTTCAGGAGGTGAGTACTGAAGTCTCTGCTGCGTCAGTCGCGGTGTTCGCAGCCAAGTAGTGTTCGACGTCGAGAGCTGCCACACAGCCGGATCCGGCGGCGGTGACGGCCTGACGGTAGGTGGGGTCCAGTACATCGCCGGAGGCGAAGACGCCGGGCAGGGAAGTCTTGGAGGTTCGGCCCTCCACCCAGAGGGTGCCGTCCTGGGTCAGCTGCAGCTGATCCTCGAACAGAGAGACGCGCGGGTCATGACCGATGGCAACGAACAGTCCTGTCACATCCAGGCTCGACTCTGTGCCGTCCACCAGGTTCTGCAGCTTGAGCTGGCTGAGCTTGCCATCGCCCTCCACTGCGGTGACCGCAGTGTTCCACACGAATTCGATCTTCTCGTTGGCCTTGGCACGGTCAGCCATGATCTGGGAGGCGCGCAGCTCGTCGCGGCGGTGGATCACCGTGACCTTGGAGGCGAACTTGGTCAGGAAGAGGGCCTCCTCCATGGCGGAGTCGCCGCCGCCGACCACAGCGATGTTCTGCTCACGGAAGAAGAATCCGTCGCAGGTGGCGCACCAGCTGACACCGTGGCCGGAGAGCTCCTTCTCGCCGGGCACCCCCAGCTCGCGGTAGGCGGAGCCGGTGGCAAGGATGACCGTGCGGGCGTGGAGGACCTCCCCGGAGGCGATGGTGATCTCCTTGACCGGCAGGTCCAACTTGACCTCAGTGGCATCCTCATGACGGATGTCAGCGCCGAAGCGGCGGGCCTGCTGCTCCATGTTCACCATCAGCTCCGGGCCCATGATGCCCTCGGGGAAGCCGGGGAAGTTCTCGACGTCGGTGGTGTTCATCAGCTCGCCGCCGGCGGTCACGGAGCCGGCCAGCACCACGGGTTTGAGGTTGGCGCGGGCGGTGTACACGGCGGCGGTGTATCCGGCGGGGCCGGATCCTACGATGACCACGTCATGGACCTGATCGGGCAGCTGGTCGGTCACGTCTGAGTCCTTTGGGGTGTCGTCGGGGGAGGGGGCTGCAGCCTCGTCTCCGTGTGAGTTCTGCACACTGAAACTACCAAGAGGATGCAGCTATTCCGCAGGAGGTCTGCCTCTCCGCGGAAAGGTATGGGACCGGGAGACTCACTCCACGGTGATCTGTGCCAGGTTCAACGTGTAGGGCAGCCCTGCGACCGGCGGCGGAGTGTGTTGAGGCAGCTCGTCGATGGCGATGAGCACGTACTGGCCCTCAGCGCCCTCCTCCAGCTCCACAGTGGTCTCCGACCACTCGAAGCTGCCGTCGCCCACGGTCTCAGCGCCCTCGGTGCTGGGCTGATCGTTGACCAGCACGTCGAAGGTGCCGCCGGAGGTCTCACCGTCCTGGTTGACCGTCACAGCGGAGACCGGTGCGGACTCCTCCAGCTCCACCACCAGGTACATGGTGGATGCGAATCCGCCGAAGGCGGCCGAACCATAGGAGCCGGGGCTCCAGGTGGTGCCGGTGTCGCCGTCGTGGATATTGCCCAAGTTCACGTCATTGTCGGAGCCCAGGTCGGTGGAGTCCGGCACTGAGCGGGTGATCTCGGTGACCGAGGGAGCGGGAGTGTCCTGCTCAGCCTGCTCCTCGCCCTGCTGGGCGCCTTCCTCGCCTTCGGCTTGGCCTTCGCCCTCATCGGCACCCTCAGCGGCGTCCTCGTCCTCTGCAGGGGCCTCCTGAGCCGTCTCGTCGGGCTCTCCGCCGGTCAGGGCGAAGAAGGCGGACACGGCGATGACTGCGATGATCGCGGCCAGGCTGATCACGCCCAGCCAGCGGCGCGGGGTGGGCTTCTCGTCCTGGAAGCCGGTGTCCCCGTCAGCACCTGCTCCGGCGCCTGAGCCGGCAGCGGAGCTCAGCTGCTCGTCCTCCGGGGCGTCCTCCGCGCCGGAGGACGAGGGAAAGGAAGAACGGGCCTGCGGCGGGACAGCACTGATCACCCCGGTGAAGCTGCTCGCACCCTCCTTGGTGCCCAGCGATCCCTGACCGCCCTCGCGGCCGGCGTCCTCGTTGCTGTTCTCCGGGTCCATGGCCTTCAGCCCGGCCAGGGCCTCCGACTCACGCTCGCCGGAGAGCCCGGCGGCATCGGCCGGTGCTGGGGCGGGCGCGGGGCGCTGATCGTATTCGGCCACCGGTTCCTGCGGCGGATCGTCGACGACTTCCTCGCCCTCGGCCAGGAAGTCCTCCGCGCTGGCCGGCTCGGAAGCTGGGGCGGCGGCCTGTGCGGCCACAGTGTCCATGGGGACCGAGGGCATCACCTCGACCACTTCGCCGTCCTGCTCCTCGGCGCTCGGCGCCTCAGTCTCAGCGGCACCAGCAGCCGCGCCAGCACCATCCCGCGCCGAGAAGGGCGCCGAGGGATCCGTGCTGGCCTCGAAGGTCTCCTGGCTGTCAGCCTCCGGGCCGATCTCCACGAGCTCCATATCCGACTGCAGGGTCAGGGCGCCGGGTGCGCCGGCGGCCACAGCGGCCGTCTGAGAGGCGTCCACCTGCTGTGCGGCGGCACCGGCCGGCGGGATGCGGTCGGCGTCGCGGTCTGTGCCCAGACGCTTGTTCAGCGAGTCCGAGACCTTGTCCAGGAAGGCGGGGCGACGGCGTCGGGGCTTGCCGTCCTCGTCCTCCAGGGGCTGGGTGCCGGTGTCCTCGCCCAGGCCGTCGTGCAGGCGGGCGTAGTACTCGACGTCGTCCTCGTAGGTCTCCGGCTCCATCACGCGGGACTGGCCGAAGATCTCCTGACCGAGGGAGTCGGTGAAGAAGGGCTCCACATAGGGGGCGGCGTCGGGCACCACCAGGTCCAGCAGGAGGTTGGGATCCGTCTGGTCGGAGATCAGGTAGGTGCGCTCATCGGCCAGGCCCAGGTCCAGGACCTGCACGGCAGAATCGCGCTCACCGGTGGCGAGCTCCTTGGCGGAGGTCGCGACCTGCTTGGCATTGGATCTGGAGGCGAGCAGGATGCTGACCTCGCGGTCCAGGACCTCGTCTGTGGCCTGGAAGACGATGTCCTGATCCGCCGAGGTCACCACATGGTGGGTGATGCGGTATCGCCCACCCACTACATCGCCGACGCCGAACGGCTGCGCCACTTGTCCTCCTGGAGATCTGTGGGATATCAGGTCACAGCCTACCGGCTGAGCCTGCCCAGAGCTGGGATACGCCGGGCGAGCGGCTGGATGAAATCGTCAAACTCGCGGACCTTCAGGCTGCGCAGCACCACCACGAAGACCACGGCCATCACGACGCCGACCACAGCGCAGGTCACCAGCGCGCTGCCGATCGAACCCCAGGCGAAGCCCCAGGTGTAGCCGCCCAGCAGCCACAGCACACCGGCACCGGCGACGCCGGCCACCACGGCTGCGGCACCCGAGCGCGAGTAGGCGGCCAGCACCGAGCCGAAGCTGAATCCGCCCCAGCGGCGGACCACCAGCACGTGACAGATCACATATTGGAGCATGTGCAGCACGCTGAACATGCCCACCACCACGAAGGGAACCTGATAGTTCGGCAGGAACTGTGCCGAGACGTGGGTGACCGTCAGGCCCACCGCCGCGATGGCGGCGTAGATGAACATGGGGGTCTTGGCGTCCTCGGCCGCGTAGAAGACGCGCAGCAGGTAGAAGTTCGCCGAGCGGAACGGCATGCCTAGGGCGTGCAGGACCAGCAGCTGTCCGACGGCGGCGCCGGCCAGATGGGCATCGGCGGCCGAGCCGCCGAAGATGCGGCCCAGCGGGCCCGCCAGCACCAGGATGGCGATCATGAAGAACATCACCGGGATGGCGAAGATCCGTAGGCCTTCGTTGACGAGTTCACGGGCCCGGTCCATATGGCCCAGGTCCATGGAGCGGGAGAGCTGGTTGAACAGCACGGTGGCGATGGAGAGCACGAACACCGAATGCGGCAGGATCACCATCAGCTCGGCGATGTTCGCCGAGGTCTCGCCCGGGATGGAGGCCGGCGAGATGCCCTGGGCCTCGACCTCCTCACGGCCGGCGGTGGCCCCTGAGATCAGCCGGAAGTAGAGCAGATTGGCGACATTGCCGATGATCATGGCCACCAGCGTCCAGGCGGCGATCTTTCCGGTGGTCTTCAGTCCCATGCCGCGTATGCCGAACTTGGGCCGGATCTTCATGCCCAGCTTGGACAGCGGCCAGAGCAGCAGCAGCGCCTGGGCGATGATGCCGGCGGTGTGCCCGGCGGCCAGCCAGACGGTCTGTTGGGTGGTCCATTCGACCATCTGGTCATCGGCGGCGGAGTAGCTGCCGAAGGTGACGATGAAACTGATGATCACGGTGATCGCGATCATGTTGTTCAGCACCGGGGCCCACATGTACCAGCCGAATTTGGCGTTGGCGTTGAGGATCTGGCCCACCACGGCGTAGAACCCGTAGAAGAAGATCTGGGGGAGGGTCCAGGCGGCGAAGGCGGCACCGAGGACCAGCATGGGCTCGGACCATCCTCGGGTCAGCGCCATGACGATCGGATAGGCCATGGCCGTCAGCAGCAGGGTGAAGGCCGCCAGGATGACCGTGGTCAGAGTCAGCAGCCGGGAGGTGTAGTCGGCCCCGCGGTCCGGGCGTTTGGCGGCCTTGATGAGCTGGGGGACCAGCACCACGTTGAACATGCCGCCTGCCAGCAGCAGGTAGATCACGTTCGGGATGGTGTTGGCCTTCTCGAAGACATCCGCGATCAGCGTGGTCTGACCGATGGCCACGGCCAGCAGAGCCGTCCGGACGAATCCCAGCACGCGGGAGAGCAGCGTACCTGCTGCCATGACGGCGCTGGCCTTGGCCATGCCGTCCTTGGGCAGGTGGGAGTTCGGGTTGGCTGTGGCCTCGGCGTGGGGGGACCGGCCGGCGTCGGAATCCTGCTGATCCGCGGCCGTCCGGTCTGCGGGGGAAGTCTGTGTCATCGGGGAGGACTATAGCGGAGCCGTCAGAGCGAGTCCTGGATGACCTGTTGGGCGAGGCTCACGATCCGGCGCTCATTCGGGAAGGAGAGGATGCGCTCCAGCTCGTCCAGATTCACCCAGGCCACGTCCACGGCCTCATGGTCGGGATCGTTCTCCGTGGTGAGCTCTCCGCCCACAGCCTCCAGCAGGAAGTGATGGACCGTCTTATGCACCCGGTGGGTGGGGACGGTGAACCAGTATTCGATGCTGCCCAGGCTGGTCAGGATGGAGCCCTCGATGCCGGTCTCCTCGGCCACCTCGCGGACGGCGGCCTCCTCATGGTTCTCCTCGCCCTCGGGGTGACCCTTGGGCAGGCACCATTCCAGACGGCCGCCGCGGTTGTACCGGGCGATGATGGCGGCGTCGAAGCCCTGAGGGGCCGGACGGATGACCACACCGCCGGCGCTGACCTCCTCCACAGTGGGGAGCACACCGCGGCTGCGCGGAGGGTGAGGCACCGGAGGACGGCGGGAGGAGCGCGACGGCGTACGGGCAGCACCGATCGACGCCGTCAGGGGCGTCTGCCGTTCACCCTCGGTTCCCGAACTGGTCATACCCACTACTCTAATCGGCGTGGGCAACGCTGTTGTTCCATGATCCGTTCTGACCAGTGCCGACTCCTTCTGCTCGAAGGCGGCCTCGGCTCCCTGAGGGCTGCCATGGTGCCGGTGTGTGGGAAACTGAGAGGGCTATGCCTTACCTTCCCTCTGGTTTCCCCGACGGCGCGTGGCTGCCGGATGTCGTCGTCGAGCTCGGCGAGGTCTTCGCCGCCGCAGGATTCGAGCTGTCGCTGGTCGGCGGACCGGTGCGTGACCTCTTCCTGCGCCGCACCTCTCCGGACTTGGACTTCACCACGGACGCGACGCCGGACGAGATCATCTCCGCAGTCTCCGGCTGGGCCGATACCCACTGGGACATCGGCCGGGACTTCGGCACCATCGGCATCCGCAAGGGCGATGACACCATCGAGGTGACCACCTACCGGGCCGAGGCCTATGATCCTGAGTCCCGCAAGCCCGAGGTGCGCTTCGGCCGCGACCTGGGAGATGACCTGGTCCGTCGAGACTTCACCGTCAACGCCATGGCCCTGAGGCTCCCCAGCTTCGAGCTGGTGGACCCGCATGGTGGCGTCCGCGACCTCTCCGCCGGCCAGCTGCGCACCCCCGCCACTCCGGAGGAGTCCTTCTCCGATGACCCGCTGCGCATGATGCGGGCAGCTCGCTTCGCCTCCCAGCTGGGACTGGACGTGGCTGAGAGAGTGCGTGCGGCGATGACCGCGATGGCCGATCGGATCTCCATCGTCTCCGCCGAGCGGGTGCGCGAGGAGCTGGTGAAGCTGATCATCGGTGATCATCCGCGCGCCGGCGTCGACCTGCTGGTGGAGACCGGCCTGGCTGAGATCGTGCTGCCGGAGGTCCCTGCGCTGAAGCGTCTGGATGACGAGCACAACCGGCATAAGGACGTCTATCAGCATTCGCTGAAGGTGCTGGAGCAGGCCGCTGACCTGGAGACCGACGCCGACGGCCCGGTCCCTGGCCCGGACTTCATCCTGCGCTTCGCCGCTCTGATGCACGATGTGGGCAAGCCCAAGACCCGTCGCTTCGAGGCCCGCGGCGGGGTGAGCTTCCGCCATCATGACGTGGTCGGCGCCAAGCTCACGCGCAAGCGCATGCAGGCCCTGCGCTTCGACAAGGACACCATCAGGGCGGTCACCACGTTGGTGGAGCTGCATATGCGCTTCTACGGCTACGGAGATCAGGGCTGGACCGACTCCGCCGTGCGCCGCTATGTCACCGATGCCGGTGACCAGCTGGAGCGCCTGCACCGGCTGACCCGTTCCGATGTCACCACCCGGAACCGGAAGAAGGCCGCCCGTCTGGACCACGCCTATGACGATCTGGAGGACCGGATCGCCGCCCTGCGCGAGCAGGAGGAGCTGGACAGGATCCGGCCTCATCTGGACGGTCAGCAGATCATGTCCATCCTGGAGATCTCGCCCGGCCCCACAGTGGGCAAGGCCTACCAGTACCTGCTCGAGCACCGTATGGAGAACGGTCCGGTTCAGGAGGAGGAAGCAGTGGCCCTGCTCAAGCAGTGGTGGGCGGAACAGGACTGAGCCGGAGTGGGCTCGGGTCCTACCGTTTGAGCTCGCCGCGGATGAAGGCCTCCACCGCCTCGTGGGCCTCGGCGTCGTGGAGCTGCTCCGGCGGGGACTTCATGAAGCAGCTCGAGGCGGAGGTCAGCGGGCCGCCGATGCCGCGGTCCAGTCCGATCTTCGCCGCCCGGACGGCGTCGATGATGACCCCGGCGGAGTTCGGGGAGTCCCAGACCTCCAGCTTGTATTCGATGGATACCGGGGCGTCGCCGAAGTTGCGGCCTTCCAGGCGTACGTAGGCCCATTTGCGGTCATCGAGCCACTGAACATAGTCGGAGGGGCCGATGTGCACGTCCCTGTCCTGAAGGTCAGCCGAGGTGTTGGAGGTGACGGCCTGGGTCTTGGAGACCTTCTTGGACTCCAGCCGGTCGCGTTCCAACATGTTCTTGAAGTCCATGTTGCCGCCGACGTTGAGCTGATACGTGCGGTCCAGGATGACGCCGCGCCGCTCGAACAGGTGCGCCAACTCCCGGTGGGTGATCGTCGCCCCGATCTGGGACTTGATGTCATCTCCGACGATCGGGACTCCTGCCTGCTCGAACTTCTCGGCCCATTCGGGCACCCCTGCGATGAACACAGGAAGCGCATTGACGAAGGCGACGCCGGCGTCCAGGGCGGCCTGCGCATAGAACTTGGCCGCCTCCTCGGAGCCCACCGGCAGGTAGCAGACCAGGACGTCGACGGCGGCGTCCCGCAGGACGGCGGCGACGTCCACAGCCTCTGCTGGGGACTCGTCGATCATCTCCCGGTAGTAGCGGCCCAGTCCGTCCAGGGTGGGGCCGCGCAGCACCTCCACGCCGGTGGGCGGGACATCGGCGATCCGGACGGTGTTGTTCTCCGAGACCTCGATGGCCTTCGAGAGATCCAGGCCGACTTTGGCGGCGTCGACGTCGAAGGCGGTCACGAACTCGATGTCGGCGATGTGGTGATCCCCAAAGCGGACATGCATCAGTCCGGGGACCTGCTGATCGTCAGGGGCGTCCTTGTAGTACTCCACTCCCTGGATGAGGGAGGAGGCGCAGTTTCCCACACCTACGATCGCGACACGGATAGGGTTTGAGGCCAAGCTCATCTCTCCTCAGAGTCTAGGTAGGAGGCGTTCGGATGAGGCTCACTCTAATCGAGGAGACCCCAGGATGGTGACGAGGACCATATCGCGAGATGAGTACGTCGCGCCCACCCAGGACGATCCACTCCTCGCGCACCTCAGTGAGCGCGCCGGTGGTCCGGCCGGGCGCCGGCTGAGACGTCCCGGCGCCGGCACGTCCGCACGCTTCTGGAGCGTCCCCCGGGTCCTGGTCGCCATGACCGTGGGCATGATCCTGCTCTCCGCTCTGTCCATGCAGTGGTGCCGGGTCAACGGCTGGGCCGGCGACGGCATGAACCTCTACGGCTGCTACTCCGACATCGCCGCCCTCTACTCCGCCCGCGAACTGGACCAGAACCCCTGGGCGCCCTTCTCCGGGGAGCACTGGTTCGAATACCCGGTGCTCACCGGCCTGGTGGCCGCCATCTCTGCAGTGTTCACCCACGTGCTGGACGCCCTCTCAGTGGGTTACTGGGGCGCACGCACCGAGCTGCTCCACTGGGACATCAGCTTCCTGCTCATGGCCGGGGTCTGGATCCTGCTGGTCCTCACCGTGATGCGTACCGCCGGACGCGACGCCGGGCCCTCCTCCCGGCCCAGGCCCTGGGATGCGGCCATCGTGGCCCTGTCTCCCGCCATCCTCTTCGGCGCCGGCATCAACTGGGACCTCTGGGCCACTGGCGCTCTGGCCCTGGCCATCCTCTTCCACGTGCGCGGCCGCCACCTGGGCGCGGGGGTGATGGTCGGCGTCGGGGTCTCCTTCAAGATCTTTCCGCTGTTCCTGCTGGGGGCCGTCCTGGTCCTCGCGCTGCGGCATGAGCTTGTCCGGCGCGGACTGCTGGGCGGGCGCAGCTCCAGCGGGCGGGTGGGACTGCGTGAGCTCGGCCTGACCGCCGCTGGTGCCGCCGGCAGCTGGCTGATCATCAACCTGCCGGCCATGCTCGCCAGTTGGGACTCCTGGCAGCAGTTCTACGCCTACTCGGCCCAGCGTGGTGCCGGGAACTCGTCGGTCTGGCATGTCTGGCTGCTGGCCGACGGACAGGGTCTCACCGCAGATCAGGTCTCCTTCTGGAGCTTCACCCTGTTCCTGCTCTGCTGCCTGGCCGTGCTCGCCCTGGGCCTGTGTGCCCCGGAGGAGCCCCGCATGGTTCAGCTGCTGCTGCTGATCGTGGCGGCGTTCATGATCTTCAACAAGGTCTATTCGCCACAGTTCATGATCTGGCTGGTCCCGCTGATCGCCCTGGCATGCCCGCGCTGGCGGGACGCACTCATCTGGCAGGTGTTCCAGGTTCTGCACTTCTGGGCGATCTGGATGTACTTCCTGGGTCAGCAGCCCGAGGCCGTCCCGCAGCACACGCTGGGGGAGGGGATCTTCATGGCGGCGGTGATCGCCCAGTTCGCCGCCACCGGATACATCATGCTCCAGGTGATCCTGGACATCCGGCGGCCTGAACGCGATGTGGTGCGCGCCGACGTCCCTGAGTCGCGCCCTGAGGAGAGGAGGGGAGGATTGTAACCTCTGTGTTATGAGGCAGTTGTGTAGGATTTCAGTCACACTCGCCGGCTGGACACCACCGGCCGGGGAACTCCACCTGAAGAGGAGACGACCATGAGGATCCGACAGACTGCGACTGCCGCAGCGGCCACCGCCGCGCTGCTGGCACTGGCCGCATGCGGCAATGGTGATGGAGAGGGTGGCAACGGCGACGCCGAATACACCGATGACCTGACCTTCGCCACCGGCGGCACCGGGGGCGCTTACTATCCGCTGGGCGGCGAGCTCTCCACCATCTTCGAGAGCGAGACCGAGGCGTCCGTGAACTACGTCGAGACCGGCGGTTCCGCCGAGAACCTCGGCCAGATCCACCAGGGCCAGGCACAGTTGGGCCTGAGCCAGAACGACACCGCTGCTGATGCGATGAACGGCGACGTCGACGATCTCGACGGCGAGGCTATCGACAACTTCGGCTGGATCGCCAACCTCTACCCCGAGGCCATGCACATCGTGGTCCGCGACGATGCAGGCATCGAGTCCATCGAGGATCTCGACGGGGCCACCATCGCCGTGGGCGACGTGGGATCCGGCACCCGTGCCATCTCCGATGCCATCCTCGACTACTACGACGTCGACTACACCGCGGAGGAGACCGAGTTCGGCGACTCCACCGAGATGCTGGCCGACGGACAGATCGACGCCTCTCTGTTCGTGGTGGGTGTGCCGGTGGCGTCCCTGACCGAGCTGGCCCAGTCCACCGACGTCTCCCTGCTGTCCGTGGACGAGGGCGACGCTGAGGAGATGGCTGAGGAGGGCTTCTACGAGGCCTACACCATCGAGTCCGATGCCTATGACTTCCTTGAGGAGGACGTCACCACCCTGTCGGTCTTCGCCGCTCTGATCGCCTCCACCGATGAGGTCTCTGAGGATCTCGCCTACGAGATCACTTCTGCGCTGTTCGACAACGTCGACCAGATCACCGTGGACCAGGGTGCCTCCATCGACATCGAAGAGGCTCTGTACGGCATCGGCGACATCCCGCTGCACCCCGGTGCTGAGCGCTACTTCGAAGAGCAGGACATCGAAATTCCGTGAGCACGTCTCCTATAGAGCAGTCCCGGGCCAACGCCTTCCCGGAAGACGTGAAGCCCGGGGCAGCCTCTGAGGAGAAGGCCGACGAGATCCTCCGCGAGCACGACATCTCCAGCCGGTTCCGCACGGAACTGGGCTGGTGGGGGTGGCTCGTGGGGGGACTCGCGGTCGCCTTCACCGCCTACCACCTGTTCTCGGCGTTCTACCGCCCGTACAACACGTGGATGCACGGCTCCCTGCACGTGGCAGGAGCCGCCTCCCTGATCTTCCTGCTCTACCCCGCCTCCCGGGGCCTTCTGCGCTCGGCGGGCCCGGAGAGCAGCACCCTGCGGAACCTGCTCTCCGGCCGCCATCGCGGGGTGGCCTGGTACGACGTGTTGCTCGCAGCCGCCGCGATCTACTGCAGCACCTACATCTTCTTCAACTACGAGCATCTTGTCTCAAACCGGGTCCAGATGCTCGGCTATGACGACTGGGACATCATCGTCGCGCTGGTCGGCGTCGCCCTGATCCTCGAGGCCACCCGCCGCTGTGTGGGCCTGCCCATCGTGATCATCGCGGGCCTTGCCATCCTCTACGCCGTCTACGGCGACAACTCCCCGATCTTCTCCCACCGCGGGCAGGACTGGGGCGAGTTCGCCACCAATACCTTCTTGTCCTCCGGCTCCGGCATCTTCGGCACGCCGATCCAGGTCTCCGCGAACTTCATCTTTCTGTTCCTCTTCTTCGCGGTGGTGCTCATCCGCACCAACATCGGCCAGTTCTTCAACGATCTCGCCTTCCGTGCTGCGGGCCGCTTCACAGGAGGACCGGCCAAGGCGGCCATCGCCGCATCCGGTCTGCAGGGCATGATCTCCGGCTCCTCGGTGGCCAACACCGTGGCCTCCGGCTCCTTCACCATCCCGATCATGAAGAGGGCCGGCTTCAAGCCGCACATCGCAGCGGCCACCGAGGCCACCGCCTCCACCGGAGGGCAGATGATGCCACCCATCATGGGTGCGGCGGCCTTCATCATGGCCCAGAACATTCCTGAGCTGGAGTACAACGAGCTGATCGTCATCGCGATCGTCCCTGCCGGGCTCTACTTCCTGGGAGCCATGCTCAGCGTCCATTTCGAGGCCAAGCGCAACGGCCTCAAGGGCATGTCCCCGGAGGCTCTGCCCGCCTGGCGCTCCCTGCTGACACGCATCGACATGCTGCTGCCGCTGGTGGTCATCATGTCCACTCTGCTCTCCGGGATGAGCGCCATGCGCGCAGCCCTGTTCGGCATCGGCACCGCGCTCGCGATCAGCCTCATCCGCGCGATCTTCGAGCACTTTCTCCCGGTGATCCGCCAAGGCGTGGCCGAGGGAAAGAGTCCTTGGGTGGAGACCGGCAAGCTGCTGCTGGCTCTGATCCACGCGGTGATCGAGATGTTCATCGCCGGTGCGCGCACCGCTCTGCCGGTGATCGCGGCCTGTGCCAGTGCAGGCATCGTGGCCGGCACGGTCACCTCCACCGGTCTCGGCGGACAGCTGGGAAGCGGTCTGATGAATCTGGCCGGAGGCAACTTCCTGCTGCTGCTGTTCTTCGTGATGATCGCCTGCATCGTGCTGGGCATGGGTCTGCCCACCACGGCCAACTACGTGGTCACCGCGACTGTCGCAGCGCCGATCCTCTACACGAACTTCGATGTGCCGCTGATCGCGGCTCATATGTTCGTGTTCTTCTTCGGCATCCTGGCAGACATCACACCGCCGGTCTGTCTGGCCGCCTATGCGGGCGCTGGTATCGCAAACGCGAATCCGATGGCTGCCGGTGTGGCGGCTCTGAAGATCGCCTTCGCGGGGTTCCTGATCCCCTACGCCTTCATCCTGGAGCCGGCCCTGCTGCTGCAGGGCACGGTGACTGAGCTGCTGCTGGCCCTGGGCACGTTGATAGTGGGACTGGTCTCCATGGCCTCCGGCCTGGCCGGATATCTGCTGACCCGGGCGAACTGGTGGGAGCGTGCGCTGCTGATGATCGCCGGCGTCCTGCTGATCTACCCGGAGCCGATGATCTCTGGGGGCGGGTTGGCCCTGATGGCGGTTGCCGTCATCCTGCAGACCATCTCCCGCGGACGCCGCGGCACCCCGGCGGCGCCGACACCGGCGGCCGCCTGATCCATGCGGCGTCTGTGTGAGGTGGACGCCCTTCGGGCGTTGGCCCTGCTGGGCATCCTGGCGGCCAATGTCTGGTACTTCGCCGAACCGGAGTTCCTGGAGCACGGATGGCGCAGCGCCTCACGGGACACCCCGGCGGATCAGTTGGTCTCCTTCGCCACCACGCTGCTCATCGAGGGCAAGGCCTATGTGGTCTTCTCCTTCCTGTTCGGGCTCTCCTTCGTCTGGCAGTGGACCTCGGCCCAGCGGGCAGGAGCAGGGGAGGTGGCCAGGTCCCTGCGGCGCTTCGCCGCGCTGGCCGTGCTGGGAGTCCTCCACGGGGTCTTCCTGTTCAGCGGAGACATCCTGCTGGCCTACGCGATCCTGGGCTGCCTGCTGCTGGCCCTGCGCCGCGTGCAGCCGCGCTGGGCCGTACTGTTCGGCGTCGTGCTGCTGGCGGGCCTGCCGCTGCTGCTGCTGGTCGATACCTACCTGGCCCTGAGTGGGAATGGGTTCTCAGCCGCGGCCGCGGGGGACCCGGAGGCGGCCCGAGCCGCCTATGCCGGCGGACTGCCCTCGTATCTGGACTTCCAGCTGGAGGCATATGCCTGGGTGCTGCCCAATGTGCTGCTCGGCCAGGGTCCGATGGCCTTCGGCGCCTTCCTGATCGGACTGGCCGTGGGCCGGACCCAACTGATCGAACGGACCCTGCGCCGAGAGGTCCCCACAGCCCGGCTGACCCTGTGGATGGTTCCGGCGCTGATGCTGGGTCTGATGATCAGTTGGGCGGCTGCGCAGATGCTCTGGGGTCCGCCGGGCTCCACCGAGCCTGCCGGAGCCAGCTCCGCACAGGACCCCGCCGGAGAGCTGGTGGGTCAGACGCTGATCTTCCTGGCCGGTCCCGTCCAGGCATTCGGGTACGTGATCGCCGCACTGCTGATCCTGCGCAGCGAATTCTTCCGAATGCTGACCGACTGGCTCGCCCCGGCCGGACAGATGTCGCTGAGCAACTATCTGGGTCAGTCGCTGGTGCTGGCCCTGATCTTCTCCGGACTGGGCCTGGGACTGGCCGGGCAGCTGAGTGCTGCTGCCGTGGGCGGCGTCGTGGTCACCCTGTGGCTGACCCAGCTGGTGCTCTCCGGACTGTGGATGAAGCATCTGCGCCGCGGCCCGATGGAGGGGCTGGTGCGTGCGGTGACCTATGGGAGCAGTCGGCAGGGCTGAGGCGCTCTCACCCCAAAGACGGAGTGTGAGTTCATCCTCAGGGGTGGTGCTGTGAGCCCTGGGCCTGCGTAATTTGGGAAGCGTGGGAAGGAGCTCACTATGATCACCGCGGAGAACCTGCGGAAGACCTACGGGTCCAAGACCGCTGTGGACGGCATCAGTTTCACCGCACAGCCCGGCCGGGTCACCGGTTTCCTCGGGCCCAACGGTGCGGGCAAGTCCACCACGATGCGTATGGCCATGGGCCTGGACCGGCCCAGCGCGGGCAGCGTCACCGTGAACGGGCGGCCCTTCGAGAAGCATCGCGCCCCGCTGCGCGAGGTCGGGGCAGTCCTCGACGCCGGCGCCACCCACCCGGGGCGCACGGCCCGCCAGCACCTGAAGGTCCTGGCCGCCACCCATGGCATCGGCGCCAAGCGGGTGGAGGAGGTCATCGAACTGACCGGGCTGGAGGCCGTGGCGAAGAAGCGGATCAAGGGCTTCTCACTGGGCATGAACCAGCGGCTGGGCATCGCCGCCGCACTGCTGGGGGATCCGGCCACGCTGATCTTCGATGAGCCGGTCAACGGCCTGGACCCCGAGGGTGTGCGCTGGGTGCGGCAGATGTGCCGACAGCTGGCCGCCGAGGGGCGGACCGTGTTCCTCTCCTCCCATCTGATGAGCGAGATGTCTCAGACTGCCGACCACCTGGTGGTCCTGGGCCGCGGCCGGATCATCGCCGATGCGCCCATCCAGGACATCATCGACTCCGGCGGACCCGGCCGGGTGCTGGTGCGCAGCGAGCAGGCCACCGCCCTGATGAACGCTCTCTCGGCCCCGGAGGTCACCCTGACCAGCCGCGACGCCGAGACCTTCGAGGTCGCAGGGCTGGATCCCCGGACTGTGGGCCAGAGGGCCCTGGAGGTCGGAGCCGCGCTGCACGAACTCACTCCGCTGCAGTCCTCCCTGGAGGAGACCTATATGCAGCTCACCAATGACGAGGTGGAATACCGGTCAGGAGGCCTGTCATGAACGTGAACATCGCCCAAGGAACCTCCCCTGAGCAGGCGCAGCCCCGCTTCGACACCGATCCCTCGCTGAGCGGGCTGAGCTTCTTCGGAGTTCTGCGCTCCGAGTTCGCCAAGCTGCTGGCGCTGCGGACCACGTTCTGGCTCTCGCTGATCTCGGTGGGACTCTTCGTCCTCATCGGTGGTGCTGCGGCCGCCAGCCTGCAGGCGCTGAGCGCTGACGACGGCTTCGGCGTCGATGAGGCCTTCGGAGGGATGTCGGCCTCCACCGTCGCCTCCGGCGTGGCCTCCGGCGGCCTCTTCGCCATGCTGCTGCTCGGTGCGCTCGGCGTGATCGCTATGACCACCGAGTTCACCTCCGGAGCGGTGCGCTCCTCCTTGGCGGCAGTGCCGCGGCGCGGCATGCTCTACCTGGCTAAGGCCGTGGCCGTGTTCGTGGTGGTGGCCGCGGTGGCAGTGATCGCCATGCTGTTCGCCCACGTGGTGGCAGTGATGTTTGCCGATGCGCTGTCTCTGGGCAGCCCCTTCACCGACTCCGACGTCGCCCAGATCTACGGCGGCACGGTGGCCGGCATCCTCTCCTGCGCCCTCTTCGGACTGGGCCTGGGTGCGCTGCTGCGCAGCTCCGCCGGCGGCATCGTGCTGCTGACCGTGATGCTCTTCGTGGTGCAGATGGTGCTGGCGATCCTGTGGCAGACGGCCGGTCAGGACTGGCTGGAGGTGCTGTTGGAGTATGAGTACAACAGCGTCCTGATGAGCCTGTCACTGCCTGGGGACTCCAACCCGTCCTCCTCGGTGGGTGCCGTGGCCACCGTCATCTGGACCGCCGTGCCCTTCGGCCTGGGCTGGCTGGCCTTCGCCAAGCGGGACGTGTGATGTCCACACCGGTAGTCTCAGACAGATGAGCACCGGCAGGACCACAGCGCCGGACGATGCCGGGCAGAACCAGCCGCTGAAGGACTGGAACGAGCTCGGCATCGTCCGGCGCAGTGGTGTGCGCGGATGGTTCCGCCGGCACCCGAGGGTGATGAACGGCGTCGTGGTGGTGGTCTATCTGCTGCTCTCGGTGAGCAATGTGCGGATCCTCTTCGTCGATATCGCTGATCGCGGCTGGCTGATCCTCGGCCTCAACCTGCTGATCGCGGTTCTGCTGCTCTTCCGGCAGCGGGCGCCGCTGATGGTGACTGCGGCGGTGGCCGTTGCCGAGGCCTCGGCGATGACCATCTACCCCTGGCACAACGCGCAGGCGATCGGGCTGTGCTTCGCGCTGTACTGCGTGGGTCTGACCATGGGGCTGAGATGGGCGCTGCCCGTGGCCGGGGCCGTATGGGCCTTCTCCTATGCGCCGGCGCTGCGGGTCTCCACCTGGGAAGCTCAGTACGGGACCTCCGCAGTGGTGGAGTCCATGGGCGACCCGGTGACCACCTCCGCCTTCTTCTGGACGGCCGCACCGGTGATGCTGCTGTTCTGTGGGATGTCCGCCGGGATCGGGGCTGCGGTCCGGCGGGGCCGGGAGCACCAGCGCGAGGTCCTGGAATGGGCCCAGCGCTCCCAGCAGATGGCCCAGGTGGAGGAGCGGAACCGGATCGCCCGGGAGATGCACGATGTGGTCGCCCACTCACTCTCGGTGATGATCTCCCTGGCCGACGGCGCCCGTGTGGTGGTCCGGCGGGACCCCGAGCGCGCCGCCGAGGTGCTGGAGGAGCTCTCCGGGACCGGGCGGACCGCGCTGGGGGATATGCGCCGCGTGATCGGAGTGCTCAAGCGCGGAGATGATGTGGCCCAGGCGCGTGAGCAGGAGCGCGGGCCGGTGCGCGAGACCCTGGAGGAGCTCTACGAGGGCTTCCGGCAGGCGGGGCTGCCGCTGACGGTGACCACAGTGGGGCCGCCGCTTCCCGATGACACCGGCTTCGGACTGACGGTGCACCGGATCATCCAGGAGTCGCTGACCAATGTGCTGCGCTACGGCCGGCAGGTCACCCATGTGGAGGTCCGGGTGGAGCACCACACCGGGCTCAGCGAGGAGGAGTCCGAGCGGCTCACCGATGAGGAGGGTCTCAGCCGCGAGGAGCAGGATGCGCTGGGCATGTGCCGCGGGGGACAGGTGGTGCTGACCATCAGCGACGACGGCCTGCCCAGCAGCGGCGGGCAGCGGGCCGAGTCCGTGGGATCCGGGCAGGGGATCCACGGCATGGGAGAACGTGTGGCCTTCTACAACGGGTCGATCTACACGGGGCCCAGGCATCAGCGCGGCTGGACCGTGCGGGCGGTGCTGGAGCCGCCGCAGTGAGCGTGGGCGCGGCGGCGGCCGGTGTGGCGGTTCAGTTGGCCCGCAAGTGTCGGAAAGACGCCGATATGGCCGCTGTTGCGACATCTGCGCGACAATCAGACGGAGAGGGAAGAGGGACGGAACATGGAGACCACTCAGAGTCACGAGCCTACTGAGGGCCGCGAGCCCATCCGCGTCATGCTCGTGGACGATCAGCATCTGCTGCGCATGGGCTTCCGGCTCATCCTCGAGGGCGAGGAGGATCTGGAGGTCGTGGCCGAGGCGGCCGACGGCATGGAGGCCCTGGAGGTCCTGCAGCGGCCCGATCAGCCGGTGGACGTGGTGCTCATGGACGTACGCATGCCGCGGATGGACGGGATCGAGGCCACCCGCCGCGCCGTGGAGGCCAACCCGGAGATCCGAGTGATCATCCTGACCACCTTCGACCTGGACGAATACGCCTTCTCTGGGCTGCAGGCCGGCGCCAGCGCCTTCCTGCTCAAAGATGTCGCCCCGGAGGATCTGGTCGACGCCGTCCGCGTGGTCTCCGAAGGGGATGCGGTGGTCGCCCCGCGCATCACCCAGCGCCTGCTGGACACCTTTGTGCGCAGGTCCGAGGGCTCCGGCCAGGCACCCGCGGAGGCTCCGGCGGCAGCCCCGGCGGTCACGACGCCGACCGGTGCGGAGATCTCGGGGGCGCTGGAGGACGGCACACCTCGGGAGGCGCTCACCCAGCGTGAGGCAGAGGTGCTCTTCGCCGTGGCCGAGGGGCTCTCCAACGCCGAGATCGCACAGAAGTTCTTCCTCTCCGAGGCCACGGTGAAGACCCACGTGCGCCGCATCCTCACCAAGCTGCACCTGCGCGACCGCGTCCAAGCAGTGGTCTACGCGTATCAGACCGGTCTGGTGAACTGAGCTCGGCGTTATGCTCCGGTCCATGACAGCTTCGGAGGACCAGGCGGCTGCAGCGAGTGGCGGCGCAGCCGGGCCCCAGCGGATCGTTGTGGTGGGGGCGGGAATCGTGGGCGCCTCCATCGGTCTGAACCTGGCCGAGCAGGGCGCGCAGGTCACCGTGCTGGAGGCTGAGACCCCCGGTGCAGGCACCACCTCCACCTCCTATGCCTGGGTGAACTCCAACGGCAAGGAGCCGGAGAGCTACTACGCCATCAACCGTGCCGGGCTGCTGGCCCACCGTGAGTTCGCCGCGGCCCCTGCCGGACGGCGCAGCGAGGATGCCGAAACCTGGTTCCTGCCCACCGGTCACCTGGAGATCGCCGCCGATGTCGCGCATGAGGAGGATGTGCGGCGTCGTGCTGAGGCGCTGAAGGCCCGCGGACACCAGGTGGAGGACCTCAGCGCCGAGCAGGTGCGCGAGCTCGAGCCCGGGCTGGTCCTGCCGGAGCAGCCCCGGGCCATGATCCTCTTCCGCGAGGAAGCCTACCTCTACCCGCTGCGCTATCTGGCTGAGGCGCTGCACCGACTGCGTCAGGCCGGCGGCACGCTGCTGACCGGCGCGCGGGTGGCCGGCTTCGCAGCGCCAGACGGCGGCGGCTCACCCAACGCTGACAGCTCAGCGGCGGCCCCCGTGACGGTCCAGCTCGAGGACGGCCGCAGCCTCGAGGCCGATCAGGTGGTCCTGGCTGCCGGCCGCTGGACCGGGGGGCTGGCCGCCGCGGCCGGCGTCGAGGTGCCGCTGGCCGAGTTCCAGGAGCCCGGGGATGTCACCGTGGGCTATCTGGCCCGCACCACCGCGGTGCCGCATCCCCTGCAGCGACTGCTGACCTCTCCCTGGCTCAACGCCCGTCCCGACGGCGGCGGCCGCCTCCTGCTTCAGGCCCTGGACCTGGACGTCACCGCTGATCCCGGCGATGTCTCCGGCCCCGACAGTGAACTGGCCGCCGAATTCCTCCGCCGTCTGCGCGCGGTGCTGCCCGATGCCGCCGGCGCGCAGATCGAGGAGATCGTAGTGGGTCAGCGCGTCATGCCCGCCGACGGCAAGACCATCGCCTCCCCGGTGCCCGGTGTGCCGTGGATGTACGCGGTGGCCACCCACAGCGGGGTCACCCTGGCACCCTTCCTGGGCCGGGCGGTGGCCTCGGAGGTGCTGGGGCATGCCGAGCCGCTGCTGGAGGACTTCCGGCTGGAGCGCTTCCGCGAGGGTGTGCCCGCCGAACCTCCGCGCGGCCCCCGCAAGCCCGGGGAGCAGTGAGTCTCCGGCCTCCCCGCCCCAGCAGCAGGGAGCGTGCATAGGATGGAGCTCATGAGCAACAGCGCTGAATCACCGGAGAGCACCTACCGTCTGGTCGAGGATCTGGGCGGGTTCGTCATGGAGTCCCCCTCCTCCTACCACGCCGCCGAGGCCGTGGCGCGGCGCCTGGTGGCCGCCGGATTCACCCAGCTGGGCGAGCACCAGGACTGGTCCGCCGCCCCCGAATCCGCAGGTCCCGGCCGCTACGTGCTGGTCCGTGACGGCGCAGTGCTCGCCTGGATCGTTCCCGAGGGTGCGACGCCGACCACCCCGGTCCGCGTCCTGGGCGCCCACACCGATTCTCCCGGCTTCAAGCTCAAGCCCCGGTCCACCGTCCTCTCCCACGGTTGGGTGCAGGCCGGCACCGAGGTCTACGGCGGCCCGCTGCTGAACTCCTGGTTGGACCGCGAGCTGCGCCTGGCCGGCCGGCTGGTGACCCGCGACGGCGCCACCCACCTGGCCGCCACCGGCCCGGTGGCGCGGATCCCTCAGCTGGCCATCCACTTGGACCGCCAGGTCAACGAAGGACTGAAGCTGGGCAAGCAGGCCCACACCACGCCGGTGCTCAGCCTGGCCGGATCCGCGCAGGAGGCCGCCGAGGCAGACGTGCTGAAGGTGATCGCCGACGCCGCCGGGGTCGCAGCTGATGAGGTGGACGGCTACGACGTGGTCGTGGCCGACTCCCAGCAGCCGGGGGTCTTCGGCGCTGAAGGTGAGTTCTTCGCCTCGGGGCGTCTGGACAACCTCTCCTCGGTCCACGCCGGGGTGGTGGCGCTGGAGCAGGCTGCCGAGGAGGCGGCGTCGGGTGAGGTCATCCCCATGTTAGCGGCCTTCGACCACGAGGAGCTGGGGTCGGCGTCGCGCTCCGGTGCGGCCGGACCGTTCCTGGAGGAGGTGCTCGGTCGGATCTATGCGGGCCTGGGTGCCACCGTCACCCAGCGGGCGCAGGCCCTGGCCGCATCCTGGCACCTGAGTTCCGACGCCGGTCACGCCGTGCACCCCAACTACGCTGAGCGGCACGATCCGGCCAACCGCCCGCTGCCCAACGGTGGTCCGCTGCTGAAGATCAACGCCAACCAGCGCTACACCACCGACGCTCCCGGCGCGGCCATGTGGGCGCGGGTCTGCCGCGACGCCGGCGTGCCCACCCAGGAGTTCGTCTCCAACAACGACATCCCCTGCGGCTCCACCATCGGCCCGATCACCGCCACCCGTCTGGGGATCCGGACGGTGGACGTGGGGATCCCGCTGCTGTCCATGCACTCGGCACGGGAGATGTGCGGCGTCGAGGACGTGGTGTACCTGACCCGTGCGGTGCGCAGCTTCTTCACCGCTGAGCTCGGCTGAGCTGGTTGGGCTGACTCGCGCTCGCTGCGCGCCCGGATCGCCCCGGGTTCTTCCTGAGAATCAGCCGAAATCGCCGATTCTCAGGAGAAGCCTGGGGCGATCTGCGTGTGCACCGCCGGCCCCGCCTCTGCCAGGGCGCGGTACACCGCCTCCACAGCGGGATTGCGCATCGCGTCGGGGCGGATGACGGCCCAGTAGGAGAGCGGATGGGCGATCTCCTCAGCCAGCACCGGATGCAGCCGGGGGTCCTTCTGTGCCACATAGTCGGGCAGCAGGCCGATGCCGGCCCCGGCCAGTGTGGCGGTGACATGGGCGAGGATGTTGGTGGAGGCCACGCCGCGGCGCATCCGCGGCAGGCGGGCCACAGCGCGGTCCAGGTCATCCACGGTGAGGATGGACTCCACGTAGTAGTTCAGCGGGTGCGCAGAGAGCTCCGACGCCGTCCTCGGAGTGCCGTTTCGCTCCAGGTACTCCCGGGTGGCGTAGAGCCGCAGCGCGTAGTCGGTCAGATGTGAGGCGGTGGCATGCCGGATCTCCGGCTTCTCCACGACCACCTCCAGGTCCAACCCTGAGCGCACCTGCCGGGCCCGCTGGGTGGCACTGATGTTCTCGATGCTCAGCTGGGGATAGCGGTGCAGGAGTCCGGCCATGGCCGGCGCCGCGATATGCACCGAATAGGCGTCGGGGGCGCCCAGACGCACGGTGCCGGTGAAGGCGGCGTGGTCCTGTTCATGGTCGGTCAGTCCACCCATCGCCTCCTCGATCTTCTCCGCGGCCTCCACCGCGCGCTGCCCGAGGTCTGTCAGCGCCCAGCCGGAGGTCCCCCGCAGCATCACGCGCCCGCCGAGCACCCGCTCCAGGGAGCTGATCCGGCGGGACACGGTGGAGTGGTTGACGCCCAGCGAGTCGGCGGCCGTCGTGTAGCGGCCCAGCCGGGCCACGGCCAGCAGCGTCATGAGCTCATCGAGATGGTCGGTCATCACACGGCGATCCGGTGCATTCATAGCCTCAGTGTGCATAGATGCACACCATGGGTGCAAAATCCCCGGTCCACTGTGCCTTCATCCGACACGATCCGCCTACTAGCGTGATCCACATCACAACAGCGCCAGCACGTCAGGAGTGATCAGCGATGACCGAGAAACCAACCCACTACGGCTGGATCGGCCTGGGCAATATGGGCGGACCCATGACCGGCAACCTCGTCGACGCCGGCCACAGCGTGCGCGGCGTCGACCTGGACCAACGCAGCCTCAGAGACGCCCAGCAGCGCGGTGTCACCCCCGTCTCCGGCGTCGCCGAGGCGGTCCAGGGCGCCGACGTCGTCTTCACCATGCTCCCGGCCGGCCAGCACGTCCGCGAGGTCTACGCCGGTGAGGGCGGGATCTTCGAACATGCCTCCCAGGACACGCTGCTGATCGACAGCTCCACCGTGGACTTCGAGACCTCCCGCTGGTGCCACCGGGAGGCTGAGGCCCGCGGCCTCCGGTTTGTGGACGCCCCCGTCTCCGGCGGGATCTCCGGAGCGGAGGCCGCCACGCTGACCTTCATGGTGGGCGGCCGCGCCGAGGACGTGGAGCAGGCCCTGCCCTATATCGAGCCCATGGCCGGCAACACCTTCCCCGCCGGAGGTGCCAGCGCCGGCATCGCCGCCAAGCTGGCCAACAACATGATGCTGGGCATCAGCATCATGGCCGCCTCCGAGGGCTCTCAGCTGGCCGAACGTCTGGGCCTGGACCCGAAGGTCTTCTGGGACATCGTCTCGGTGTCCTCAGGCCAGTCCTGGGCACAGAAGACCTGGTACCCGGTGCCGGGGATCGTTGAGAGCGCGGCGGCCAACAACAACTATGACGCCACCTTCCGCGCCGACCTCGCCCTGAAGGACCTCACTCTGGCCACCCAGGCCGGTACGGAGGCCGATCTGCGGCTGACCGCCGCGGAGCTGGCCAAGTCCCAGCTGCAGGCGCTCGCCGATGAGGGCCTGGGCCATAAGGACTGCACGCTCATCACCAAATACGTCTCCCCGGAGGGGGCCGCCCCGGGCTACACGCCGGAGAGCGACATCCCCGACGCCGCCTGACGAGAGGACACATCATGACGCAGACCGCAGAGAACCCCGCAGCGGACGATGTCGCCACCCTGCCCACCATCGGGCATGTGATCGCCGGTGAGACCGTCACCGACGCCGATCGGCACGCCCCCGTCTACAACCCGGCCACCGGCCAGCAGGCTGCTCAGCTGACCCTGGCCGATGCGGCCACAGTGGAGAGAGCGGTGGCTGCAGCCGCCGAGGCTCAGAAGGCCTGGCGCAGCACCGGGCTGGCCAAGCGCAGCCAGATCATGTTCACCCTCCGGCAGATCCTCCAGGAGCGCCGCGGGGAGCTGGCCGCCCTGATCACCGCTGAACACGGCAAGGTGCTCTCCGATGCCGACGGCGAGATCACCCGCGGACTGGAGAACGTGGACTTCTGCACCGGCCTGATGCATCACCTCAAAGGTGAATATGCCGAACAGGTGGCCGGCGGACTGGACGTCCACCAGGTGCGCCAGCCGCTCGGCGTCGTCGCCTGCATCACCCCGTTCAACTTCCCGGCCATGGTGCCGCTGTGGATGGTCACGACCGCCGTCGCCGCGGGCAATGCAGTGATCCTCAAGCCCTCGGAGCGCGATCCCTCGGCGGCAGTCTTCCTGGCGCAGGCCTTCAAGGACGCCGGGGTGCCCGATGGCATCCTCAATGTGGTCCACGGGGATAAGACCGCGGTGGACGGGCTGCTGGATCATCAGGGCATCAGCGCGGTCTCCTTTGTGGGCTCCACGCCGATCGCCGAACAGATCTACTCCCGCAGCGCGCAGCAGGGCAAGCGGGTCCAGGCCCTCGGCGGAGCTAAGAACCATATGGTCGTGATGCCCGACGCCGACCTGGACTCGGCCGCGGACGCGGCCGTCAGCGCAGCCTATGGGTCCGCGGGGGAGCGGTGCATGGCAGTGTCTGTGGCCGTCGCCGTCGGAGATATCGCCGATGAGCTGGTGGAGAAGGTCCGCGACCGCGCCCGTAGGCTGACCGTGGGAGACGGCACCGATCCCAGCTCCGAGATGGGGCCGCTGATCACCGCGGAGGCCCTGAAGCGGGTCACCGGCTATGTGGCCGGCGCCGCGGGGGAAGGGGCCGAGGTCGTGGTGGACGGCCGCGACTGGTCCTTCGACGGGGAGGGCTACTTCGTCGGCCCCACGCTGCTGGACCACGTGAAGCCCGGGATGTCGGTCTACGACGATGAGATCTTCGGTCCGGTGCTCTCCGTAGTGCGTGTGGAGAGCTACGACGAGGCCGTGGAGCTGATCAACTCCAACCGCTACGCCAACGGCACGGCGGTCTTCACCCGCGACGGGAAGACCGCCCGCGAGTTCGAGTTCGACATCGAGGTCGGGATGGTGGGCATCAACGTGCCGATCCCGGTGCCGGTGGGCGCCTTCAGCTTCGGCGGTTGGAAGGACTCGTTGTTCGGCGACACCCATATGTACGGACCTGAGGCCTTCAACTTCTATACCCGGCGGAAGGTGGTCACCCGACGCTGGCCCGAGCCCAGCGAATCACAGATCAGCCTCGGATTCCCCACCCACTGATCGGCCGACCGGGGGCCGGCGGCCGTGCGCGCCGTCGGGCCCCGGACAGGCATGCCCTTGAGGAGGAGCTGTGATTCTCGGTCTCTTCGGAATTCTGCTGTCCCTGGCGCTGCTCATCACCCTGGCCTACCGCGGGATGTCGATCATCATCGCCGCCCCACTGTGCGCTCTGGTGGCCATGCTCTTCTCCGGGGCGCCGGTGCTGGTCAACTACACCGACACCTTCATGCCGGCGCTGGCGGACTTCGTGGCGCAGTACTTTCCGCTGTTCCTGACCGGTGCCATCTTCGGCAAGCTGATGACCGTATCGGGCTACGCCACCGATCTGGCCACTGTGATCACTCGCTGGGTCGGTTCCAAGCGTGCGATGTTGGCCACTGTGCTGACCACGGCGCTGCTGACCTACGGCGGGATCAGCGTGTTCGTCGTCGTCTTCGTGATGTTCCCGTTGGCGCGGGAGCTGTTCCGTCAGGCGGGGATCCCGCGACGGCTGATCCCAGGCGCCATCGCCCACGGCATGCTGACCTTCACGATGACCGCGCTGCCGGGCAGCCCGCAGGTGCAGAACATCATTCCGGGGCAGGCCTTCGAGACCAACACCTTCGCCGCTCCCGGGGCGGGCATCCTCGGCGGCACCGTCATCTTCATCCTGGGGATGCTCTGGCTCGAGCGGCGCAAGCGCAGTCTGTCGGCGGCCGGGGAGGCCTTCCCCGACCCCACCGACGCCGAGCGCCGTGCCGTCGCGGCCGCGGCCCGAACCCAGTCCGCAGGGCCCGGCGCCGCTGTTTCGAGTTCACAACCTCCGCGCACCGCAGCACAGCCCGACGCCGACCAGGCGCCGGCGCTGACCCCGCCGAACCATCTGGTGCCGTTCATCCCGATCCTGCTGGTCTTCGTGATCAACTTCGGGTGCACGGTCCTGCTGTTCCCTGCCATGGACTGGGACTATCTGGGCGACTATGAGACCAGCCTGGGAGAGCGCAGCGGGGTCTGGGCGGTCCTGTGCGCGATGCTCGGAGCGATCCTGAGCATCCTGCTGCTGAACATCCGAAACCTTCGCCGGATCCTCTCCGAAGTGACCCAGGGTGCGAAGGACTCGCTGATGCCGATCTTCAACACGGCCTCCGAGGTGGGCTACGGCGCAGTCATCGCCTCCCTGGCGGCCTTCGCGATCATCCGCGACGGGATCTTCGGGATCTCGGAGAACGCGTTGGTGACCTCGGCGGTGTCGACCTCGACGATCGCCGGTGTGACCGGTTCGGCCTCAGGTGGCATGACGATCGCGCTCAATGCCTTGGGCGATGATCTGAAGGCCATGGCCGCGGACCAGGGGATCACGATGGAGGCGATGCATAGGATCACCGCCATGGCCTCCGGAGGACTGGACTCGATGCCCCACAACGGGGCGGTCATCACCCTGCTTCTGGTGTGTGGAATGACCCACCGTGAGTCCTATAAGGATGTGGGCGTGGTGTCCCTGGTGATTCCGGTGCTGGTCACTGCCGCGCTGATTCCGCTGGTGCTGGCTGTGGGTGCCTTCTGAGTCTGACCTGCAGGTTCGCGGCAGCACCTCAGAGGCGGTAAGATTGCCGGGTTGTCTGCCCATGATGGGCAGATCTACGTGATCGATTGAACCTCCTGTTACGGAAATCCCGTGACCGCAAGACCGAAGGAGGTGGGTTCACTCATGCGTCACTATGAACTGATGGTGCTCGTCGACCCCGAGGTGGATGAGCGCACTGTGGAACCGACTCTCACCAAGTACATGGAGGTCGTCAAGAAGGACGGCGGCTCCGTGGACGAGATCGACGTCTGGGGACGTCGTCGCCTGGCGTACGAGATCCAGAAGAAGACCGAGGCGATCTACGCCGTCGTGAACTTCCACGCCACCCCCGCAGCATCGGCAGAGCTTGATCGCCTGCTGCGTCTGAACGAGACGATCCTGCGCACCAAGATCGTCCGTCCCGAAGAGTTCAAGGTCGCCTGACCAGGCGACACCTGGGTACACCACTCGAAAGCAGGTACAGAGCATGGCAGGCGAAACCATCATCACCGTTGTCGGGAACCTGACGGCAGATCCCGAGCTCCGCTTCACCCCCTCCGGTGCCGCGGTCTCGAACTTCGTCATCGCCTCGACGCCCCGGTTCTTCGACCGGCAGGCGAACGAGTGGAAGGACGGCGAAACGCTGTTCGTCCGCTGCTCGCTCTGGCGTGAAGCAGCTGAGAACGCTGCGGAATCCCTGACCAAGGGCACCCGCGTGATCGCCCAGGGCCGCCTGAAGGCCCGTTCCTTCCAGACCAAGGAAGGCGAGAACCGGACCTCCTGGGAGCTCGACGTCGACGAGATCGGCCCCTCGCTGCGCTTCGCCACGGCGAACATCCAGCGCCAGGGCCGTGGAGGCGGCGGCGGTGGCTTCAGCGGAGGTGCTGCAGCAGGCGGCGGCTTCGGAGGAGGCGACTCCTTCAACGGCGGCGGTGCTGCGCAGAGCTCCGGCGGCTGGGGCAACGACGGCGGCGCCGACCCGTGGGGCGGACAGCCCTCCGGCGGCGGAAGCTGGGACACCCCGGGCAGCAGCGAACCCCCGTTCTGATCCTGCACCACTGAATCTATTCACCATCCCGCACCCAGTGCGGGCTCCATACAGAGAAGGAGCACCACGATGGCAAAGGCTGAACTGAAGAAGCCGAAGCCCAAGGCGAACCCGCTGAAGGCTGCTGACATCAAGGTCATCGACTACAAGGACACCGCCCTGCTGCGGAAGTTCATTTCCGACCGAGGCAAGATCCGCGCACGCCGAGTGACCGGCGTGTCCGTCCAGGAGCAGCGGAAGATCGCTCAGGCGATCAAGAACGCCCGCGAGGTGGCCCTGCTGCCTTACTCCGGCGCTGGCCGCGGCTGATCGGACTGAGGAAGGAAAGGAACACACCATGGCAAAGCTCATCCTGACTCAGGAAGTGACCGGTCTCGGCGCTGCCGGCGACGTCGTCGAGGTCAAGAACGGCTACGCACGCAACTACCTGCTGCCTCGCGGCTACGCACTGACGTGGAGCAAGGGCGGCGAGAAGGATGTCGAGCGTATCCGCGCGGCCCGTCAGGCCCGCGAGATCGCGACCGTCGAGGAGGCGCAGCAGATCGCTGAGAAGCTGCAGTCCCAGCCGGTCAAGATCGTTGTGAAGACTGGCGAGAACGGTCGTCTGTTCGGCACCGTCGGCGCCGCTCACGTCGCTGAGGGCGTTGAGGCCGCAGGCCTCGGCTCCATCGACAAGCGCACCGTCGAGATCCCCGAGCGCATCAAGGCGACCGGCAACTACACCGCAACGGTGAAGCTGCACGCCGATGTGACCGCCACCGTCGACCTGCAGGTCGTCGCTGGGAAGTGAACATCACCGCTGAGGGATGATCCTCGCTGAGGGTTGATCCTGCAGTGAGCAGAAGCGGCCCCGGGATATGATCCCGGGGCCGCTTTGCTGTGCGCTGGGACTGTGCAGCTGTGCCCTACCCTCCCTGCGTTGCCGTGAGTGCTCTGCCGACCCCACAGCTGGGTGTCATCTTGCGGCATGTCGCGCGATGATGTGGGATCCGTCGATCACTCGCGGATCGGGGGTGGATACGCTGAGGGGCATGAGCACACCGGCAGGAGAGTATGACAGCGTCCCCGATTATCTCGCGAAGGTTCTCCGCGACTGCGGCCGGGACACCAGCGGAGCGATCGCGGCGGAGCTGCCGGAGCTCGGCGGCTCTGGTGCGCTTCGGCACGCCTTGGCTGTGGCCACTGCACAGGGCGAGGAGTACTCCGCCGGCGATGATCAGCACCTCTTCACCATCCAGTCGATCTCCAAGCCTTTCGTCTATGCGCTGGCCATCGACGACGTCGGGATGGGTCAGGTGCAGCAGGCTGTCGGCATGGAGCCTTCCGGAGAGGCGTTCAACGAGCTGTCCCTGGAGGGCGAGACCGCCCGGCCCCTGAACCCCATGATCAACGCCGGCGCCATCGCCACCCACCATCTGGTGGACTGGGCGAGCTATGAGCCGCATGCGCCGGGGCCCGAACGCCTCGAGCGGACTGAGCAGGTCCGGCGTCGCAGCGCGCGCATCCTGGCCGGACTCAGCGCCTTCGCCGGACGCGATCTGGCGATCGACTGGGAGACTGCGGACTCCTTCAGCCACAGGAACCTGGCCATCGCGCATATGCTCACCAGTCATGAGGTGCTCGAGGGGCCGCCTGAGGAGGTGGTGCTGGGCTACAACGAGCAGTGCGCGGTGCTGGTGACGGTCCAGGACGCCGCCCGCATGGCGGCCACCTTGGCGAACAACGGACTGCATCCGGAGACGGGACGGCGAGTGATCTCTGAGCACGCCGCCCGCCAGACGCTGAGTGTGATGGCCACCTGCGGCATGTATGACGCCTCCGGCGAGTGGCTGGCACGCATCGGGATTCCCGCGAAGTCAGGTATCTCCGGCGGGATCATCGGCGTGCTGCCGGGCCAGGTGGGGCTGGCCTCCTTCGCTCCGCGTCTGGATGGAGCGGGCAACAGCGTCCAGGGGCTGGGGATGTTCGAAGGGCTTTCCCAGGATCTGGGCCTGCACCTGATGGCCAGTGAGCGCCGCGATATCGCTGCGTGCCTCAAGAAGATCCACCGGTGAGCATCAGCTGCGTTCGGCTGATGCGGTCATCAGCTCCGCGCGGCGTGGACTGCTCCCTCCAGGACACGCAGTGCGTTGCCGGAGGCCAGCTTGCTGAGCTCCGCTTCGGACCACCTGCGCGCCTTCAGAGCTTCCATGAGGCGCGGATAGCAGGAGACGCGCTCCATACCTGTGGGCGTGACCGGGACGCCGTCGTAGTCCCCTCCGAGGCCGATGTGGTCGACTCCCACCACGTCGCGGGCGTGCTCGATATGGGACACCACATCCTCGACGCCGACCCGGCGTGCGACCTCCGCGTCCTCGGGAGCGGCGGCAGCCTCCTGGTCGATGAACTTGGGCACGAACGTGATCATCTGCACCCCACCGTTGCCCGGCAGGCGCTCCAGCACGTCATCGGGCACATTTCGTGGGTGCTCGGTGACTGCGCGGCAGGAGGAGTGGGAGAAGATCACCGGGGCCGTGCTGATGTCCAGGGCATCATGCATGGTCCTGGTGTGGACGTGGGAGAGGTCCACCAGCATGCCGATGCGGTTCATCTCCCGGATCACCTCACGGCCGAAGTCGGTGAGCCCATGGTCCACCGGCTCACCTGTGGCTGACGCGGCCCAAGGGGTGTTGTCGTTATGGGTCAGAGTCATATAAGCGACTCCCATACGGCGCATCATGCGCAGGGTCCCCAAGGACTCGGCGATGCTGTGCCCGCCCTCCATTCCCATCAGAGAGGCGATCTTCCCCGCCTGATGCGCGCTGCGAACGTCTTCGGCGGTGACGGCGAGCTGGAGATCCTCCGGGAAGGCTTCCACCAGCCGGTGCACGCAGTCGATCTGCTCCAGAGTCGCGACCACGGCATCGGCGGGCGTCAGCGTGGAGGGCACATAGACGGACCAGAACTGGGCGCCCACGTTCCCCGCACGCAATGAGGGGATATCGGTGTGCAGAGCCGGGTTCCCCTCGCCGAGGCGGGCAGCGTCGAGGTTGTAGGCGTAGTTTTCCCGCAGCGCATAGGGCAGGTCATTATGTCCGTCCAGGACTGATGCGATCGGCATGCACTCTCCTTCCGGGCTGCGATCAGGGTCATCTGATCCCAGCCTATCCCGGCCTTCGCCGGGCACCAGCCTCCGCCGGCGCCTCACCTCTCCTGCTGCTGGGTCCCGCCCGGGACCGGCTCCCGGCCCTCGGCTCTCCGGGCCTTCAGCAGCTCGTGTGTGGGCGGCTCAGGGGTGCCCTCGGGCGCCCGAGCGGCGACTTCCCTGCGCAGCACCGGCACGACCTCCTCGCCCAGCATGTCGATCTGCTCCAGCACAGTCTTCAGCGGCAGCCCTGCGTGGTCCATGAGGAAGAGCTGGCGCTGGTAGTCCCCGGCGTACTCGCGGAAGCTCAGCGTGCGCTCGATGACCTGCTCCGGGGTGCCCACGGTCAGCGGGGTCTGTGCGGTGAAGTCCTCCAGGGAGGGGCCGCCGCCGTAGACCGGCGCATTGTCGAAGTAGGGGCGGAACTCGCGGACCGCGTCCTGGGAGTTCCTCCGCATGAACACCTGGCCGCCCAGGCCCACGATGGCCTGCCCGGCGGTGCCGTGGCCGTAGTGCTCGAAGCGCTCCCGGTAGAGGTCCACCATGCGCCCGGTGTGCTCCTTGTTCCAGAAGATGTTGTTGTGGAAGAAGCCGTCGCCGTAATAGGCCGCCTGCTCGGCGATCTCGGGGGAGCGGATGGAGCCGTGCCAGACGAAGGGTGCGACGCCGTCCAGCGGCCGGGGCGTGGAGGTGAAGTTCTGCAGCGGGGTCCGGTAGCGGCCCTGCCACTCCACGTCCTCCTCGCGCCACAGGCGGTGCAGCAGCGCGTAGTTCTCCACGGCCAGCGGGATGCCGGCACGGATGTCCTTGCCGAACCACGGGTAGACCGGTCCGGTGTTGCCGCGGCCCAGCGTCAGGTCGATGCGTCCCCCGGTCAGGTGTTGCACATAGGCGTAGTCCTCGGCCAGGCGCACCGGATCCGTGGTGGTGATCAGAGTGGTCGCCGTCGAGAACTGAAGCCGTTCGGTCTGAGCGGCCATATGGGCCATGAAGATCGGCGGGTTGGCCGGAGCGACGAAGGGCGGGTTGTGGTGCTGCCCGATGGCGAACACATCCAGGCCCACCTCCTCAGCCTTCTGGGCGATGGCCACTGTGGCCTGGATGCGTTCATGTTCGGAGGGGGCCCGGCCCGTGGTGGGGTCCGGGGTGACGTCACCGATGCTGAAGATGCCGAACTGCATGAGGAGCTCCTTGCCCGTAGGGCCTGCGATCAGGGATATTTCAAAATTGAAGTATAACAGGGTGTGGAGAACTTGTGGATAAGCAGGAGTGAAAAGTGTCTATACACCTAACTCAGGGCAAACGGCAACCCCTCGCAGGGAGGGTGCTGTGGGTTTCGAAAAAACTTCAAATCACAGGTGTGTCGCTGCAAAACACCAGGTCAGAGGACTATCTGTGCAGAAGAAAGATCTCTCTCCACAGAGTTCTCACCATGTTCTTCACAGAACACGCCGCACAGTCCACATTTTATCCACAGGGGCTGTGGGTAAGGCTATTGCCCCGGGGGAAAACTCCCCATATCGTGTGAGACGTCCCTCGCGCAGAGAGTGGGTATTGGCCGGCAGAAGTCGGCGTGCATCCTCTCCTGTGACCCCCGGGGCGGCATACAGCCCCCTGGACGAGATCAGGGGCCCGCGGCACGCGCGGACCTCACCCGGCTTGAAGGACGGAATGCGCTTCGCGGCCGTCCGCCAAGCGATGAGCGAGGGTCTGGTCCGGATCGTCGGGCTCGGCGGCGAAGGGAAGGGAATCACGGCGTCGACGTCGTGATTCTGCCGCTCAGCCCGGCGATCCGACGCCAGCCGCATGTGCGGCGACGAAATCTCTGCTCCGCCCCGGCCAGGTGTCCAGGTCCTCAGGCGTCTCAGCGATCCTCAGATGCGCCTGCGGCAGCAGCCGCTGCAGCTCCTCCGCCGTGGAGACCGGATGGGCATAGTCATCCACCCAGGCCAGGATCTGCACCGGCACCTCGAGGCCGGACACCTCCTCCTTCGGCGGAAGATCAGTCAGCGCCGCGCCCCGGAAGATCGAGGGCAGCAGCTCCTGGCTCACCGCAGGAACACGCTCCTTGGGCCGGTCCGCCAGGGCCGGCGGGGGCAGTACGGAGGCCCCCACGCGCACGAAGGCGCCGATGCCGCTGCGTTCCACCAGATCCGCCGACTTCCGGTAGGACTCGGCCTGCGCCACCCGGCTCTGCCAGGCGGTGGGCGGCACCAACAGGGTCAGCGAGGCGAAACGCTCAGGATCCTTCAGCGCTGCATAGAGCAGAGTGGCCGTGCCCATGGAGGGGCCGGCGGCGTGGACCTGCTCACCGGGGCAGAGCTCATCCAGCAGGTTCAGCAGATCATCGGCCAGCTGCGGCCAGAGATAGTCCTCCGGCACCGTGCGACCGGTGGAGGAGCCGTGGCCGCGGGCGTCATAGCGCAGCACCTGGAATCCGCTGAGCGGACCGGACATGTCCAGTCCTGCGCGGTGCTCGCGGGAGGCGCAGGAGGTCAGGCCGTGCAGCTGGACGAAGGTGGGTCCCTCCCCGCTGATCTCGTAGGCGAGCTTCGCCCCGTCAGTCTGGAATATGCCCACTGTTGTGCTGCCACCTCTTCGGTTCCACTCGCCGCAGTGCTCTGTGCGGCGCTGACTCCAGCATCCCGCGGGTGTGTAAACCCTAGGTTTCCCGCGCGACACATAGCGTACGCGAGGCCCCTCTACACTGCGCAGTATGCGGTTGACGAACGTCTCCCAGATGCAGGTGCAGCCTGGCCGACTGCACAGCTGCGTGGTGACCGCCACGCCGGAGGACACCGAACGGCTGCCTCTGTCCTTCGATCAGCGCCGTCATGTCAGCTTCGGCTCCAGGCCGGGCTCCTGGATGGCGGTCTCCTTCCGACTGCCGCATCCCACCGGGCTGGAGCAGATCGCAGAGGCCTGGGAGCACGTCCTGGGCCGCCACGGCACGCTGCGCTCGGTCTTCACCTGTTCCGAAGGATCAGGTGACCAAGGTCACCCGGAGGTGACGGGGGAGAAGGGCGCGCAGCTGCGGCTCAACCGCGTGGAGCCCACGGAGAGCCAGTGGGAGACGCTGGCCCGCGACGCCGGCCCCGCCGAGATCAGAGCCACCCTGCGGGAGCTCTTCGACGTCGCCTGCGATCCCTTCGCTCAGCCCTCCCACCGCCTCTGCGTGGTGGAGCCGAGCCCTGTGGAAGCACCGCCGGCTGAACAGGGTGCGGAGCCGGCGTCGGGAAGGCAGCGGCAGGCCCCTGTGGAGCAGGGGCCGCAGATCATCATCGGCTCCGACCACTCGCATGTGGACGCCTGGTCGCTGTTGGTGCTGATCCGGGATCTGACCTCCTGTCTGGAGGACCTCGACGCCGGCCGTCCCCTGGGTGCCCGGCTTCCGGAGGCGGAGCCGTTCTCCGCGCACACCCGGCATATGGCGGCCAAGTCGGCCCCGCCTGAGGAGATCACCACCCGCTGGCGGGAGATCCTCGACGCCGGTGGGGGTGCGATGCCCAACTTCCCGCTGAATCTGGGGGACCTCTCCACCCCTGCGCAGGAGGTGGTGGAGGTCCGCGATGTCTTCGACGCCGAGGAGTTGGCCTTCCTGGAGGGCCACGCCGCCGAGCATGGGGTGCGGCTGATCGCCGTCGCAGTCTCTGTGATGACCCGGCTGGCGCGACAGCTGGCCGATCAGCCGCTGCGCACCGTCTTCCCGGTCCACAGCCGGGAGGATCCGCGGTGGTTCGACTCCGTGGGCTGGTTCATCACCAATTCGGTGTTGGAGAACGACGACGACAGCTACGCCGCCAGCTACCGCACGGTGAAGGAGGCCATCCGGCTGGGGTCCTATCCGCTGGGGCCCATCATGGAGCCCTACGGTGGGATGCCTCAGGAGCCCGGGACGTTCGCGATGTCCTGGCTGGACCACCGCAAGCTGCCGGTGAACGTGGCTGAGGACCTGCACCCGCAGCACGTCTCAGCGGTGATCCGCACCGATGGGGTGATGATCTGGTTCGTCATCAACGACTCCGGCATGCACCTGCGCTGCCGCTACCCCGACACCCGGCAGGCTCGCCGCGCTATGCGCACGTGGTTGGCGGGGCTGGTCTATGGCCTGCGGGCCCCGCTGGAGGCGGGATGACACAGAGTGCAGCCGTGAGCCTGAGCCGAGCCCTGCGCCTGGGACGAGCCCCGCGGTCGGGTGGAGCTCAGTCCAGCCCGAGCTCCGACTTGGAGTAGGCGAAGAGATAGGGCACGCCGGCCTCCTGCTCCACGCGCTCCTTGGCACCGGTGTCCCGGTCGACGATGACGGCGACAGCCTGCACCTCGCCGCCGGCCGTGCGCACGCCCTCCACTGCGGTCAGCGCGGAGCCGCCGGTGGTGGAGGTGTCGTCGAGGATGACCACCTTGCGGCCCTCCACCGAGGGGCCCTCGACCTGGCGCTGCATGCCGTAGTCCTTCTGCGCCTTGCGCACCACGAAGGTGTCCACCGGGCGGCCCTGGCCCGCGGTGTGGTGCATGATCGCGGCACCCACCGGATCCGCGCCCATGGTCAACCCGCCGGTGGCCTCAAAGCTGACGCCGGCCTCGTCGAGCATCTCGGTCATCACAGCGCCCACCAGGGGGGCGGCCTCATGGTGCAGCGTGATGCGGCGCAGGTCCACGTAGTAGTCGGCTTCCTCTCCCGAGGAGAGAGTGACCTGTCCCCGGACGACGGCGAGCTCGGTGATCAGTTCCTGCAGGCGCGTGCGATGACTCATGGGCGCCATCCTACTCATCCACAGGGGCGCTCGAGCACCCAGCTCCACCCGGTATTGTGGAACGGTGAGTTCCGACGTCTATGACACCAGTGCGCCGGCCGGGGCGGAATCCCGCACCCCGCCGCAGGACATGGCCGCCGAGCAGTCCGTGCTGGGCGGCATGATGCTCTCCAAGGACGCCATCGCCGACGTCGTCGAGATCGTTCGTGGTCCTGACTTCTACCGGCCCGCCCACGAGATCATCTATGACGCCATCGTGGACCTCTATGGCCGCGGTGAGCCCGCCGACGTCGTCACCATCTCGGATCACCTGACCAAGCGGCAGGAGCTGCAGCGGATCGGCGGTCCCGCCTATCTGCACAACCTGGCCCAATCGGTCCCGACGGCGGCCAACGCCTCCTTCTACGCCGAGATCGTCCGGGAGCGCGCCATCCTGCGCCGCCTGGTCGAGGCCGGCACCAAGATCGTCCAGCTGGGCCACGGTGCCGACGGCGAAGTCGACGCCATCGTCAACGAGGCCCAGTCTGAGATCTACAACGTGGCGGAGAACCGACAGTCGGCCGACTACGTCTCCCTGGGCGAGGTGCTGGTCCCCACGATCGATGAGATCGAGACCAACGCCTCCCACGACGGCGGCCTGACCGGCATCCCCACCGGCTTCCGTGAACTCGACGAGCTCACCCACGGCTTCAACGGCGGTCAGATGATCATCGTCGCGGCCCGTCCGGCGATGGGTAAGTCCACTCTTGCCCTGGACTTCGCCCGCTCGGCGGCGGTGACCAATGGGATGACCGCGGCGTTCTTCTCTCTGGAGATGGGGCGCAACGAGATCGCGATGCGTCTGCTCTCTGCCGAGGCGCGCATCCAGTTCCAGGATCTGCGCAAGGGTGACATCCGGGATGAGGACTGGGACAAGATGTCCCTGGCGGTGGACCGGCTGAACGAGGTGCCGCTGTTCATCGATGACTCCCCGAACATGTCGCTCATGGAGATCCGCGCCAAGTGCCGTCGCCTCAAGCAGCGGAACAATCTGAAGCTGATCGTGCTGGACTACCTGCAGCTGCTCTCCTCCGGAAAGCGCGTGGAGTCCCGTCAGCAGGAGGTCTCGGAGTTCTCGCGAACCCTGAAGCTGCTGGCCAAGGAGCTGGACGTCCCGATCATTGCGCTCTCGCAGCTGAACCGTGGTTCCGAGCAGCGTACCGATAAGCGTCCCCAGGTCTCTGACCTGCGTGAATCCGGGTCCATCGAGCAGGACGCGGATATGGTCCTGCTGCTGCACCGCGATGAGGTCTATGACAAGGAGTCCCCGCGTGCGGGTGAGGCCGACATCATCGTGGCGAAGAACCGTGCGGGTCCCACCCGTGACATCGTCGTCGCCTTCCAGGGTCATTACGCCCGGTTCCAGGACATGGCTCAAGATATGTGAGCCCCTGACAGAAGGAACGCCCCGCGAGCCTCTCGCAGGGCGCTCCTGCTGCCTCCGGGGTGGGGCGGTTGATCGTGGCCGGGCGTCTTCGCCGAGAACACTCCGATAGGATCACCGCTGTGACCTCAGAACCGCGCGTCGACCGTTCGTACGACTCCGCACACACAGATGCGGGGGCCGGAGCCCCCGCAGAAGCCGTCGCCCACCCGGGGAGCCCCCGCCTGGTGGCCTTCGACATCGACGGCACGCTGTTGGGCTCCGATAAGGTCCCGCAGCCCGGCACGCTGCGCGCCTTCGAGGCCATGCGAGCCGCCGGGACCCGGATCATGCTCGCCTCCGGCCGGCCGATCCCGGGGCTGAAGGCGCTGGCCGCTCGCTGCGGCCTGGGAGAGGACCTGATCTTCGCCGGGCTCAACGGATCAGTGGTGGTGGATCAGGCCAGCGAGGAGACCCTTGCTCGGCACCCCGTCCCCGCGGAGACCGCTCAGCCGATCATCGAGCTGGGCCGTGAGCACGGTGTGGTGGTCATGCTCCCGCACGGCGCCGAACTGGTGGTCGGCGCTGAGCATGCCGAACACCCCCAGGTGAAGCATGAGGCGGCCGGCAACGGGCTGACCGTCCGCGGGGTCGAGGACATCGCCCGGCCGGACATCGCCCCCACCAAAGTGCTCTTCTGTGCCGAGCGCCCCGAGCTGGAGGCCCTGGAGCAGCGGCTGCGCGCTGAGAACGCAGACCAGATCGAGCTGGCCTACTCCTCACGCATCTACATGGAGGCCACGGCCGCAGGCGTGGACAAGTCCACCGCCATCCGGGACTTCTGCCGCACCCACGGGATCGGCGCGGAGGAGACCATGGCCTTCGGCGACAACGGCAACGATGTGACCATGCTGCGCGCCGCCGGCGTCGGGGTGGCCATGGGCAACGGGATCCTGGAGGCCAAGGAGGCCGCCGACGTCGTGACCACCAGCAACGACGACGAGGGCATCGCCCGCGTGTTGGCCCAGCACTTCGCCGTGGAGATCAGCTGACTGCAGACGCCGGTCAGCTGAACACCCCGAGGATCCGGTCCAGGAAGATGTAGCCGAGCGCGGCATAGACCAGTCCGATCCAGAGGCTGTGGGTCAGGCTCTTCCAGAAGCGGCCGGTGCCGATCAGCAGGCCGAATGCCCAGGGGACACAGGCCAGGACATAGCCGGCGGCGACCATCCAGAGGCCGATGAACTCCGCCTCGGCCACCGTCCACAGGCCTACGCTCAGGCACCACAGCATAGTGGGTTCGAAGAGCATGGCCGCGAGGACCAGAGTGGTGATGACCGCCCAGAGCCAGCGCCCCCATTCCAGGCCTCCGTGGAGCAGGCGCGAGCCGGCGGAGGGCTTCTTCTCAGCCGATGTGCGTTCCCGCTGTCCGCTGCGCGCCTTCTGGCCTGCTGGTGCGGCCGGCTTCCGGGCGGGGGAGGGCTTCTTCGCCGGAGCCTTCTTCTCTCTGTTCACTCACTCCAGATTACATCCGGTCGAAGTAGGGCAGCAGCAGCACCAGGACGAAGAGTGCGATGCCGACCACCAGGCAGATGCCTACGGCTCGGTTGGAGGAGGCCTGGAAGTGGTCGCTGCCAGTGCTGCGGTGATCGCCTTCTGGCTCCCGCGACGTCATGTGCACCTCGCTGCACGGATATGGACCAGGTACGTCACCTGCGCAACTGTAAGGAGCATTGCTGGGAATGACCTGTGCGAGGAGTCAATCTTGGCTCAGTGAGCTCCCGACGCCGGCTCAGACCACCCGAGCGGCCGCTGAGGGTGCCACATCCAGGAAGCGCAGCCCGGCGTCGATCTTCAGAGCGGCTGCGGCCACATCGTGCATCTTGTCCTCGTGGACCAGCACCAGCACCGATCCGCCGAAGCCGCCGCCGATCAGCCGCGCCCCGGCGGCGCCGGCGCCCAGGGCGGCGTCGACGATCCGGTCCGCGGCGGGGAGGGAGACCTCGGCCTCGTCGCGCATGCTCACATGTCCGGCCGTCATGATCTCGCCTATCTCTGCGGCCATATGGTCCAGGCCGAAGGCCTCCTCGGAGAGCAGCGTGTGCAGCTTCTCCGAACGCAGCATCTCCATCAGCGCATGCTTCAGGCGGCGCCGGCAGGAGGCGGCGTCGTAGTCCTGGCCGTCCGGGCCGGTGATCTGAGTGCGGTCTGCGGTCTTCTCGTCGAACTCGGTCAGCCGCTCGGTCACGTGCAGCTTCTTGGGTCTGCGCTCCGGCAGCGCCTCGCGCAGCTGGTGGCCCTCGGCCACGGAGAAGCCCAGCAGGGCGCCTGCGGCCTCAGCCTCGGCCCGGCGTGCGGCGAACTGCCCGTCCACCAGCCAGTGGGCCTGGCGGGTGTCCACGGCCAGGAAGCGGTAGCCGCGCAGCAGGCAGGAGGCGTTGAGCCGGTTCACCGAGAAGTCGCGGCAGTCCAGGGAGAGGATGCGATTCTCGGCTCCGCGCAGGCTCACGGTCTGGTCCAGGCCGCCGGTGCCGGCGCCCACGAACTCCACTTCGGCGCGGATGCAGGCCTGAGCCAGCAGGGCGCGGTGGTCGTCGGTCAGCGCGGAGGTCAGTTCCTCCTCCGGGTTCTCATGGCCCAGCGGAGTGCCCAGGCCCACGAAGGCCAGGGCGCAGGCGCATTCCAGCGCGGCCGAGGAGGAGAGGCCTCCGCCCACCGGGACGGTGGAGAGGATCAGCAGATCCGCACCGAAGCCGTCCTCGGGGGTGAGGTTTGTGATCAGGGAGGGATCGCCGTCGTCGTCCAGGCCGGTGGCGCCGGTGCCCAGTCCCTGCAGCGCCCAGAGCACGCCGGAGACGTAATGGGTCCAGGAGGGGGCCTCCGGGCCGGAGGGGATGACCCCGCTGTCCAGTTCCGGGTCCAGGGTGCGCATCTGCAGCACGCCGTCGGTGCGCGGTGCTGCGGCCACGTAGGTGCCGTGGGACAGGGCCATCGGCAGGCAGCGCCCGCCGTGGAAGTCGATGTGTTCCCCGTTGAGGTTGGCGCGTCCTGGGGCGAACCAGGTTCCCTCGGCATCGCGGCCGAAGGTGCTGAGGAACTGAGCCCGCAGGTCAGCGGTGATCTGTTCAGGGTCTCCGGCAGGGTGCCGGGCGGCGTCGAGTGTTCGCACGAGGCACCATTGTGCCACTGACGTCCATGTGATGTTCTAAGGGGTGGAAGGCACCTTCCCCCATCGACTGAGAGGACACGAAGATGGCTGTCGAATCCGTGTACACCGCAGAAGCTCTGGCCACCGGCGGCGGCCGCCAAGGAGAGGCCAAGACCAAGGACGGCGCTCTGGACCTGACGCTGGCACCGCCGAAGGAGATGGGCGGCTCCGGTGACGGTGTGAACCCCGAGCAGCTCTTCGCCACCGGCTGGTCCGCCTGCTTCCTGGGCGCGCTGAAGAATGTCGCCGGCGACGACTACAACACCGACGACGCCGCCATCGGTGTGAAGGTCAGCATCGGCAAGGACACCGAGGACGGCGGCTTCGGCCTCGCCGTGGAGATCGAGGTGGTGCTCCCCAACGAGGATCAGGCCCGTGCCGAGGAGCTGGCAGAGAAGGCCCACGACTTCTGCCCCTACTCCAAGGCCACCCGCGGCAACATCGACGTGAAGGTCACCACCAGCCAGGACTGATGCTCCTGGGCGCGGCGGCTGCTGCGCGGCGGGCGTTGAGCCCGCGGTGATCGAGAAAGGCTCTGCGGACTGCTATGCGGTCCGCAGGGCCTTTCATATGGGCGCGGCTGGGCTGGGCCGCGTCCCGCCGATCACCGAGTACCAGGCATCTGCTCCGGCACTGAATCCTGCTGCAGCGTTTGGATCACCTGAGACGCCCACGCTCACGTGCTCCGGCAGCACAGCGCGCACCGCCTCGGTCCTTTGACGGGCCTGAGCCGGATCTGCCGGAACCGGCGGAATCTTCGCCTAGGCGACGCCGGGGAGTTCGGCGATGTGCCCGTAGAGCTCTGTGGGGAAGGTGAATCCGGTGGTCCCGGGGTTGTCATAGAGGACCACCGGGGTTGAAGTCTCGGCCGAAACGGTGTCGAAGAGTGCCTAGACGTCCTCCCCGGTCAGCGTGCCAATAAGACCTTGAGCCCTTTGCTGACGATGGTCTTAGCATCTACGCCGTGCTCGGCATGTAACGAGGAGTAGAGGGGTGCGGTGCCTTCGTCTATGGGGGCTTGCCGCTCAAGGCCTGCGATCGGTGTGGTGGCAGCACTGCCGATGACGAAGTTCGACAGGGCATACGCATCTCCCAGTGGGTCGGATGAGCCTCGTTCAGAAAGCAATGTGCACATCCGCTCCGAGAGTCGCAGGTAGTTCGGCCCCCTGGGGGCGCGCATCGCGATGACCTGGGATGCCCAGGGGTGGGCAACGAGATGACGGTAGTAGGCAAGCATCAACTCATGCAGCGGTGCATCTTCGATGGCCCGCTGCAGAGCTACGTCTTGACCGAGTGCTTGATCGAATCCGAGATCGTAGAGGTCATCCACGGAGTCCATCCGCGAGTACAAGCTCGCCGGGGCCACCTCCAGCCGCAGGGCCACTGCCCGGATCGTCAAAGCACGCAGGCCACCTTCGTCCAACAGTTTCACAGAGGTGGTGGCCACCTGCTCTATATCCACTGCCCGAGCGCGACGAACTGGTCTCCGATGCTCCCAATAACTCATACTTCCATATTAACCGAACTGTGTTAGTTTTACGTGCATGTTGAATGCCGAGCTTCTTCCGCTCCGTGACGACCGGGCGGTGCTGCGACCGATGCGCGCAGAGGACGCAGATGCCTATGCTGCAGGGACTACAGATCCGGCGGTGCATCTGTATGCTCATCTGCCTGAACCTGAATATACCCCGGCCTCGGTGACTGAGTTGATCCGCGGCACCCTCAAGGAAGGGTTGCACCGCGGTGACCTTGCAGCACTGACCATTGCTGAGCCCGCGACAGATGCTTTTGCAGGCAGCCTGGTCCTGTTCGGGGTCTCCGACGACTCTGTTGAAGTGGGGTTCTGGATCCACCCTGACCACCGAGGCAAAGGACTGAGTGCAGCAGCCCTTCAACTGGGTTCTGCTTTCGCCGGACGAAGCGGAATCACACGACTGACAGCCCGTACCGTGCCGGAGAACCAGGCATCGCAGCGTATTCTCGAACGGGCAGGTTTCACCCAGGGAGAGTGTGGCCGCGGCATGGCTCCTTCCGGTGAGGAAGCCGACTTGCTGCACTACTTCTCCTCGATAGAGCCGATTTCTCTTTTGCCCGTCGAGACCGAGCGATTGCGCCTCCGGCTGCACCAGCATGGTGACGCCGATGCCCTGCACAGGATCTATGAGCAGGAAGAGGTGGCGCGGTATCTGCTCGAAGAGCCCTGGTCACGGAGTGAGGCCGAACGCCGTATCAGCCAACGAATTGGCCAGACCGGCCTCCACCACGGCAGTGAGGCGCTCTCATTGGTCATCGAGCAGGATGGCGCCCTCATCGGTGATGTGCTGCTGTGGCTCACCGATACTGAACATCGCATTGCCGAGATCGGATGGGTGATGAACCCTGCCTATGGTGGTCAGGGGCTGGCCACAGAAGCGGTGCAAGCCGTGCTGGAATTGGGCTTCGAGCACTATGGTCTCCACCGTGTCGCAGCACAGATGGATGCCCGCAACACTGCTTCCGTCCGGCTGTCCGAACGGGTTGGGCTGCAGCGCGAAGCCCACCTCCGGCAGGACTGGTGGAGCAAAGGCGAGTGGACAGACACCCTGATCTACGGGTCCCTGTCGGCTGACTGTGAATCAGATGTAGCGCCCTAAGTCACTGAGAGCTCGCGTCTCGCTGAGGTTCCGCCGGTTCGCGCCAGGCGATCTGCTTGGTCCCGGGGAGATGAAGCCCTCTATGACCAGATACGGCTCCTGCCCCGACTCCAAGGCCGCCCGAGGCAACATCGACGTGAAGGTCACCACGAGCCAGGACTGATCCTCCTACGCGGCTGTACGGGCTGCGCGACTGTGTCGTCGCCCATCTCGATGCGAGCATACTCCATCTGATCGCTGCTGATGAAGCCCAGCACTCCCAGGGAGAGCACGCAGCGGACTTCAGCTCCGGCGGAGGTGGTGGACCCAGGCGAGGGCGTCGTCGTCGCTGTGGCCCAGAGCGGCCATAGCGGCCAGATAGTCCATGGTCAGCTGCTCGGCCGCCTCCACGACCGGAGCTTCCGCGCCCCTATCGGCCGAGGATCCGGCGCTCGACGCCGACGCCGCACCGCCCGGGTGAGCCGCACCGTCGAGCACCACAGTCCCGCGGCGCCCCTGACCCTGCGCGACGCCGGCCGCCTCCAGCTCCCTGTACGCCCGGGCCACGGTGTTCGGCGCCAGGCCGAGGTCGCTGGCCAGGCGGCGCACCGGTGGGAGGGTCGCCCCGGCGGTCAGCCGGCCCTGCCGTATCTGGTGCATGAGCTGCTCGCGCAGCTGGTCATAGGGTGGCTGCGCGGCGTTGGGATTGATCCGCAGGGTCATGCCGGATCCCGCCGATGCCGCGGCTCAGTCTCCACGGCACGGATATCGGGCCCGCCGAGTCCGCCCGGTTCGCCCAGGCCGGCAGGCGCGCCGCCTGCAGTGCCGCCCCCTGCAGGGTCAGGACCAGCCGCAGGGTCCTCCGCCAGTCCGTCCTCGGTGAAGGTCGTGTTCCCCCAGAGGCGGCGCAGCACGTGCTGACGGGTCCCGCGGCTGAACTCCTTCATCAGCGGCAGCAGGAAGATCGCGGCCAGCAGCAGGGTCACGAAGAACATGCCCAGCCCCACGAACAGCGTCTCCTCCATGGCGCCTTCGCGCACCTCGGGCGTGGTGGTGGCCAAGCCCACCGGGATGGCGGCCAGCAGGCAGATCAGTCCGGACAGGGTGATGGGCAGTGCATAGAGGGCTCGCAGGGACTCGGAGCGGCAGCAGTCGTCCCAGGCCAGCTCCAGCTCAGAACCGGCATGCTGAGGCCTGTGCACCGTGGCCGCCGCCGTCAGCTCCACACCTAGGAAGGTCAGTGCCAGCACCGGAACGGCCACCCAGGCGGCGAGCATCCAGTTCCACCACATGCCCTCTGCGGGGATGTCGAAGGGCGCGAAGTTCAGCACCGTCCAGGCCAGCAGCACCGCGGCCGCAGACAGCGGCGGACCCATACGGGCCGCCCACAGCTGACCTTCCGGGACGTAGTCGGGCTTCTGGGTGGTCTGGACGCGCTCCACGCGCTGGCTGTGGGGCAGCAGCGCCTTCTGCCCGGTGAGCACGGAGATCGCACCGCCGCAGACCATGCCCAGCAGGGTGCTGATCACCACCAGGCTCTCGTGCTCTCTGGTGATGCCGCTGAGCAGAATGACAGCGATGCTGAGGCCCAGCCCGATCAGCCCGCCGATCTGCACGATGCGGGCTCGTGAGCGCAGCCTTCTGCGCACCGGGCGGCGCAGCGGTGCCGGCAGCGGGAGCGCGTTCTTCTGCTCGGAGGGCCAGGGGCCGCTCCCGGCGGAGAGGATGATGGCCAGGGCGATGAAGCTCCATAGGGCGAAGCTCATGACATGTCCTTCCGCAGTCATACAGCTTCACTCTGTATCAATACAGAATTCCCTGGCAAGGGTTCTGGGCCGATCAGTTCGGTCCGGACGGTCGCGCACCGAGACTCAGCGCATCGGGTAGACCACGGCGTGGACTGTGGGAGCGCTCTGCTGCCCGTGGCCCGAGCCGTGCTCTGACCCCTGCCAGAGGCGCGCCGTGGGCTCCTCCGCTGCGAAGCCCTCCGGCTCAGCCTCGTCCGGGGAGATCTGCTCTGGGGTCAGCGGTACGGTCATGCTGCTGGTCTCCGGGGAGCCGGCACTCACCGAGAGCCGCAGCTCACCAGTGCTGCCTTCCTCCGCACCGGAGCCTTCAGCCCGGCCGGCACCCAGCACGACGGCGGTGCCCGGCTCGGCCTGCTGCAGCGCCTCATCCACCAGCTCCCGGTACGCGGCCTCCACAGCGTGCACATCGAGTTCGCCCTCGATCTGGGCCAGGGCGCCCAGCACATCGGCGGTCTGCCCGGCCCCGTGCTCGGAGTCCTCCAGAGCCAGGATGAACCGGCGGTCCGGGTGCAGCTGCTGCAGCTGATGCTGGGCGCGGAGCACGAGCGAGGCCGCCGACGTGCGCTGCAGGGAAGCGGGCTGTGCAGGATCGGCAGTGTCGGGTTCCGCAGCGCCGGGTTCCGCGTTGTCATGGTCGGCACGGTGCTCAGGCTCAGCGACGCCGGCCTCAGACTCTCCAGTCGCACCAGCACCGGCAGCACCATCCGCAGCGCTCACCTCGGACGCACCGTCAGCGCTCGCAGACTCCCACCTCTGGACAGGACCCCCGCGCATCAGATCGCTCAGCGGCACCGTCGGATCGCCGGTTTCCTCCGGAAGCGGGCGGGCCGGAGTGCTGTTCCAGGAGGCGTCCTGAGCAGAGTCGGGGTGGCCGGGGTCGTCGTAGTGCTCTCCGCGGCGCCGGGACAGGATCTGCTGGGTCATCCCGATGCCGAACCAGGAGCCCGCGCCCACCAGCAGCAGCGCCAGCACGGAGACCCAGGTGAAGGTCCAGACGATGCCGGCGGCCTCCTCCTCGGCGGGTGTGGTGAAGTGTAGGACCAGGAAGACGCCCTCCTGATCCGTGGTGACCTTGCCCCAGCGGATCTCCCCGAAGCCGGGAGTGTCCTGGACGCCGGAGGCGGCATCGGCCTCCAGCAGGGTCTCGAACTCGGGGCTGTCCTCCACGAACCGCTGGCCCATCCCGTTCTGCGCGTTGTCCAGGAACATGGTCTCGCCCTCGGAGACAGAGACCAGCATCTCGTGGGTCTCGGGGGTCTCGCGGGCCAGGAACCCGCGCATCAGGGAGGCCTCGGAGTCGAACTGCTCGCCCTCGCCGTTGCCGATCTGAGCGCGGTCCACATAGGCGATGAACTCATCCACCTCGTCCAGGATGGCCTCATCGGCGCTGCGGTCCACCTGGTTCAGCAGGATGGTGCGCACGGTCAGCAGGCTCAGCAGCAGCACGACGGCGCTGCTCAGCCCGATCAGCGCAACGAGCTTCATGCGGGTGCGGGCGTTCTCAGTCATCCTCGTCCTCCTGGTCGCCTGCCGTCTGGGCCCAGTCAGGGTTGGGTGTGGGTGCATGCCCGGGAGCCTCCAGGGGCGCCTCCTCAGAGGGCTCTTCGGCCTGCACCGGCGGCTGATAGGGGGAGGGGTCGGCGTCGTCGGTGCTGTCTGAGGAGGCGCCCGGGGAGGAGGTCAGCTTCTTCTCCACCTCGACGACGTCATCGGTGACGCCGTCGGGCTCCGGGGCGTCGCTGAGCGAGCGGCTGCCCACGAGGGCGCCGCCGAGCAGGGCGATGGCGCCCAGGAGCAGGGCGGCGCGGGAGAGGGCACCTCGGAGCATGGTCCCCAGCATGCTGGGACTCTGTGAGAGTTCGATGAGAGGCGTCGGCGGCTGATGCGGTGGGCGCAGACGACCAGCCGGGACCTCTGGGCGAATCCGTTCAAATTTGAAACCATAGGCCCATGAGTGCCGAAGCCGACCCCGTGAACCCCACTGAGCAGATCTGCATCAACAGTTCGGACACAGTGCAGGAGCTCAGCTCCTCCAGCGGGCTGCGCGACGGGGTCGTCGTCGGGGACTCCGGGGTGGAGGTGCTCGAGCCGCGCGAGGTTCCGCTCGGCGGTCCGCGGGCCATGCAGGTCCGCCGCACGCTGCCGCAGCGGGCGCGCTCGCTGGTGGGCGCCTGGTGCTTCCTGGACTTCTACGGGCCCGATGACCTGACCGAGGCCACGCCCATGCGCGTGCCGCGCCACCCGCACACCGGCCTTGCCACCGTCTCCTGGCTGTTCTCCGGGCGGATCGACCACATGGATTCCGCCGGCAGCTGGGCCACGGTCCGCCCTGGCGATGTGGTGCTGATGAACGCGGGCCGCGGCATCTCGCATTCCGAATACTCGACGGCGGACACCAAGGTCCTCCACGGCGCTCAGCTCTGGTACGCATTCCCGGATGAGCACCGGTCTGTGGAGCCTTCGCTGGAGGCTCACCGGCCCGAACCCGTGCGCGGCGACGGCTGGGAGGCGAAGGTCTTCCTCGGATCGCTGCTGGGGTACGAATCCTTGGTGAAGACCTATATCCCGCTCACCGGTGCGGAGCTGCGGCTGGAGCCGGGGACGGTGCTGGAGATCGAAGTGCCCGAGGACCATGAGCATGCGCTGCTGCAGGTCACCGGAGCGGTGAGCTTCAACGGCGAGGACATCCCTGAGGATCACCTGGGCGTGGTGGAGACCGGCGCCTCGACGCTGCGCGTGGAGGCCGGAGACGAGCCGGTGCTGGCGCTGCTGATCGGCGGTGAGCCCCTGGGCGAGCAGATCGTCATGTGGTGGAACTTCGTGGGCCGCTCCCATGAGGAGGTGGCCGCCTACCGCGCGGCGTATCAGGCGGAGATGGGCTTTGAGGCCCCGCAGGAGGATTCGCCGATGTTCGCCCGGCTGGGACTCGACGGCTCGGCTGAGGGCGCGGGGGCCGGCGTCGGGAGCTCCGGAGGCTGGGAGACCGCCGCCGAGCCCAACGGCGACACCTACGAGGTGGAGGTGGGGCCCGGTGCGCTCGGCGAGCCGATCCAGGGGGAGCTGCGCGAGGCTCTGGGCGGGACCCGGTACCGCGACGGCAGGCCCTTCCCGCAGTTCGGCGACTTCCCGCCCGGGCAGTCCGCTCCGCTGCCAGCGCCGCCGCTGCCCAACACACGGATGAAGCCGCGAGGCTGACGAATCGCGTACCTGATTCTCGACGATGAGGTACGCGATCCCGGTATTCACACAGTTCAGGTACACGATTTCCCCGCGGCCAGGCCCGCTAGGGTGGGGCCATGGTGAGAATCGGGTACATCATCGGCAGCACGGCAGAGGACTCCATCAACCAGAAGCTGGCCCGCGTCCTGGTGGACCAGGCGCCGGAGCAGGCTGAGATGGTGCATATCCCCATCCGGCACCTGCCGCTGTACCACCGGGATATGGACGCGGAGTTCCCGCAGGAGATGACCGACTATAAGCAGCAGGTCGCCGACGTCGACGGTCTGCTGGTGGTCAGCCCCGAGCACAACCAGAGCTTCCCCGCCGCGGTGAAGAACGCGCTGGACATCCTCACCCGCCCCTGGGGGAAGAACATCATCGAAGGGCTGCCGCTGGGCATCGCCGGCGCCTCGCCGGGGCGGTTCGGCACCATCAACGGCCAGTCCCAGCTGCGCCAGTTCCTCCCGCCGCTGGGTGTGAAGGTCATGGGCTCACCGCTGATGGCCGTCCACGCCACCCGGGAGACCTTCACCGACGACGGCGCCGATGAGCAGACCACGCGGCGCGCGGCTTCCTATATGGAAGCCTTCGTGGAGTTCGTGGTGCGGCACTCCCGGGTGGGCGATTAGCTCGGATTCAGAGCTTTCCGAACTCCACGGAGTCCACAGTCCAGGCTCGGGCCTGCTCACTCATGGTGATGCCCAGACCAGGGCGGTCCGGGATCAGCATGCGGCCGTCCTGGGTCTCCAGGCGTTCGTTGAACAGCGGGTCCAGCCAGTCGAAGTGCTCCACCCACGGCTCACGCGGGTAGCAGGCGGCCAAGTGCAGATGGATCTCCATGGCGAAGTGAGGTGCCAGGTCCAGGCCCTTCTGGTCGGCGAAGGTCAGCAGGCGCATGAACTGGGTGATTCCTCCGACGCGAGGCGCATCAGGCTGGATGATGTCGCAGGCGCCGCCGTGGATCAGCCGTTCGTGCTCTGCCACTGAAGCGAGCATCTCGCCGGTGGCGATGGGCGTATCGAGCGTCTGAGTCAGTCGTGCGTGACCTTCGACGTCGTAGGCGTCGAGGGGCTCCTCGATCCACACCAGGTCGAACTCCTCCAGACGGCGTCCCATGCGCAGGGCCGTACTGCGGTCCCACTGCTGGTTCGCGTCGACCATCAGCGGAACCTCGTCGCCGATGTGCTCGCGGACCCCTCGCACGCGGCGGATATCTTCGGCGTTGTCCGGCAGACCCACCTTGATCTTGATGCCGCCGATACCCTCTTCCACGGAGCGGCTGGCGCGCTCCTTGACCTCCTCCAGTGAGGCGTTCAGGAACCCTCCGGAGGTGTTGTAGGTCCGCACGGAGTCTCGATGCGCCCCCAACAGTTTGGCCAGGGGGAGATCGGCACGCTTGGCCTTGAGGTCGTAGAGCGCGATGTCGACCGCGGCCAGTGCCTGGGTGGCCAGGCCGGAGCGCCCGACGGAGGCACCTGCCCACTGCAGCTTGGTGATGAGCCGCCCGATGTCATTCGGGTCCTCGCCGATGAGCCCCTCCGCCACTTCTTTGGCATGGGCGAACTGAGCCGGACCACCGGCGCGCTTGGAGTAGCTGAACCCGATCCCTTCGAGCCCCTGTTCGGTGCTGATCTCGGCGAAGAGGAAGGCGACTTCCGTCATCGGCTTCTGGCGACCGGTGAAGACTTTGGCATCGGAGATGGCCGTCTTCAGCGGAAGGGTGACGGAGGACAGTTTGACGCCTCGGATGGAGTCAGCGGACATGAGTCTCCTCAGTTTCGGTGGATGAGTCGGACAGGGGGTTCAGATTCTTGTGCCGGGTGATCATCTTCAGGACCACGGGGAGGATGAGGACCAGCAGGAAGACGGCCAGCAGCGTCAGGGTGATCGGCCGGCCAGCAACCTGGCTGATGTCGCCTTCGAACATCATCAGTGCGCGGCGGAAGTTGTCCTCCAGGAGTGCGCCGAGGACGAAGGCCAGGACCAGTGGTGCGGGGTCGAAGCCGAACTTCTTCATCAGGTAGCCCAAGACGCCGAAGACGATGACCACCATGACTTCGAAGAATCGGTTGCTGATGGTGAAGGCGCCCATGCAGACGATGAGCAGCGTGATCGGAGCCAGGATTGTGGAGCGGACGTAGAGGATCCGCACGAAGAGTCCGATCATCGGGATGGCCAGCACCAGCAGGATGAGGTTGCCGATGTACATGGAGTTCACCACGCCCCAGAACAGATCTGGGTTGCTCTCCACCAGCTGAGGGCCGGGGGCGATGCCTTGGATCATGAGTGCTCCGAACATCACCGCCATCGTGGCGTTGGCAGGGATGCCGAGAGTCAGCAGGGGGATGAAGGAGGAGGTGGCGGCTGCGTTGTTCGCGGTCTCGGGCCCGGCCACTCCCTCGATCGCTCCCTTTCCGAATCGCTTCGGATCCTTGGAGATCCGCTTCTCCAGGCCGTAGGAGACCATCGAAGAGACGGTGGCTCCGCCGCCGGGAAGGATGCCCAGGAAGAACCCGAGGATGCCTCCGCGGGCCATCGGGCCGGAGGACTGCTTCAGGTCCTGGCCGCTGGGCAGCACTTTGTCCACCTTGATGGGCTTGGGCTGAGCCAGGTGCCGCTTCTCGAGGTTGTAGAGGATCTCGGCCAGGCCGAAGACGCCCATGGCGATCGGCACGAACTGGAGGCCGTCGGAGAGCTCCAGGTTCCCTGCGGTGTAGCGCAGCTCGCCGGTGAATCCGTCACGCCCGATGACGGCGAGGAGCAGCCCTGCCGCTGCGGCCACGAGGGCTTTGAGCATGTTGCCGTTGGAGATGGTGGCCACCAGCAGGATGCCCAGGAGGGTGAGGGCTGCGTACTCGGGAGGACCGAAGCGAAGTGCCCAACCCGCGATGATCGGAGCGACCATGGTCAGGGCGATGATGGCGATCGTCCCGCCCAGGAATGAGCCTAGAGCGCCGATTCCCAGTGCTTTTCCGGCCTGTCCCTTCTGGCCCATGGGGTATCCGTCCAGGGCGGTGATGGCCGAACTGGTCTCTCCGGGAAGTTTGAGGAGCACAGCGGTCACGGTGCCGCCGTAGATCGCCCCGTAGAAGATGCCGGCGAGCATGATGATCGCTGTGACCGGCTCCATCGTGTAGGTCAGCGGCAGCAGGATGGCGATGGTTGCCGCCGGGCCGAGCCCCGGCAGGACGCCGATGGTCATGCCGACGATGACGCCGAGGAGGCAGAAGAGGAAGTTCTGGGGTTGGAGCACCACCCCGAACCCTTCGATCACGGGAGCGAAGTCCATAGGAGTCAGAGCCTTTCGGAGGTTCTTCTGTAGTGGGCGGGATCAGAAGAGCCGTGGGATGGGCACATTCAGACCGATGACGAAGATCAGGTAGAACACAGCGACGGAGACGGCGGAGATCGGAACGGAGAGGCGGTACTTCTCCTTGCCGAGGATGCTCATCCAGAAGATCATCAGCAGCACAGCTGGGATCTCGAAGCCGATATGAGGCATCAGCTGGGCCGCTGCGGCGAGGCTGACCGCTCCGACCGCCACGGCCGTCGCGTTGGTGGTGATGCGTTCGGCATCGTCGAAGGTCTTGGCGCGGATGATGATGAGCACGCCGAGCAGGATGAGCAGGCCTGAGAGCAGACCGGGCCACGTGCCTGCCTGGGGCTGGGCCAGGGTGCCCAGCCCCAGGTCTATGGCGACCAGCAGTGCGCCCAAGCCGACCAGAGCGATCGTGGCCCCGCAGGCGACATTGGTCCAGGTTCCCGCGCGGGGCGCCTGGTAGTCGGCGGTGGTCAGGGCTGCCTCCTCCTCAGCGGGGGAGGTCTCCTCTGCGGTGTGCTCGAGAGCAGTCATCAGTCGTCGCCACCCAAGTCGATGTCGTTCTCTTCGACGAGCTCAGCATAGAGTTCGGCGTATTCGGTCCACTGCTCCTCCACCTCTTCGCCGTCCAACTCCGCCGGGGTCAGAAAGTGTTCCTCGTTGAACTGCTGGTAATCCTCGGAAGCGAAGACTTCTTCCAAACCTTCGCGCAGTGTTTCGATGACTTCGTCGGGGGCTCCGGCAGGCAGGGCGAGGGCGCGGTACTGGGAGATCGGGATCTCGTATCCTTCTTCCACGGCAGTGGGGACGTCCGACAGGTAATCGATACGGTCTTCGGAGAAGACCACGATGGGCTTGACCGTCCCCGCTTCGATCTGAGGCATCGCTTCACCGACTTGGACCGTGGCAACCTCGACCTGATCGCCCATCACAGCGGTCATAGCCGGAGCGCCGCTGTCGAAGGGAACTTCGTTGCCGGCGATGTCGGCCTCCTCCATCAGCAGCAGCTGGGCCAACTGGCTGGCCGTTCCGACGCCGGTGGTTCCGTAGCTGATCGTGCGGTCGGCCTGGACCATGTCCTCGACGGTTTCGATGTCGCTGTCTGCATTCGCGACCATGATGTAGTCGTCCTGGGACAGCCCAGCAACGATGTCGAGATCGTCGAGGGTGACTTCTTCGTCTTCATCGACGACCAGCGAGGTGACAGTGATCAGAGAGGCGTTGAGGAGGACCAGCTCGTAGCCGTCCGGCTCCTGCGAGGCCACATCCTGGGTGGCGATCGCGCCGTTGGCGCCGGGCTGGTTCTCCACTGTCATGGAGGTTCCCAACGCGCTCTGAGCTTCGTCGGCGATGGCGCGAGCGATCAGGTCTGTGCTGCCTCCAGCTTCCTGGCCCACGGTGAGGCGGATGTTCTCGTTGGGGTAGTCGTCGGCGTCGGTTGTTCCGTCGGTGACGCCGCCGCAGGCCGAGGCGGTCAGGGCAACTGCTGCCCCGGTGGCGATGAGTGTGGTTGAGCGGGTCGTGCGTCGGGTCCAGAACATTGCGCCTCCTTGAACGAAATTCTGGGAAGGGCGCCTAGCCTGTGAGCGGCGCCACATATTGCGAGTGATGTAGAGCATAATCAGGGGAGTGATACCTGTCTAAGCCCCAAGACGTATAGCTTGATACCGTTCGTGCATGACGTAAGGAGATCGCACGTGTTCACCCTTGACCAGGCTCGAGCCTTCGCCGCTGTGGCTGAGGAGCTGCACTTCGGGCGTGCTGCTGAGCGCCTCCATATGACCCAGCCGCCGTTGAGTCGCCAGATTCAGAAGCTCGAGAAGTCTCTGGAGGTTCAGCTGCTGGTGCGGCATCCCCGCGGTGTGGAGCTCACGGCGGCGGGCGAGGCCTTCCTGGATGAATGTCGGCAGGTGCTGGCCAAGGTGGATGAGGCCCCCCGGCGCGCTCGGCTGATCGCTGAGGGGCATCTCGGTGTGGTGCGTCTGGGGTATACCGCGGCCTCGGCCTACAACGTCCTCGGGGAGCTGTTGGCTCGCATCAAGGCGGAGGTGCCGGGTGTGACGGTGGAGCTGCATGAGATGGTCTCTGCCCGACAGCTTGAGGCTCTCCGCAATGGGGCGATCGACATCGGCCTGGCGAGACCTCCCTTCCACCTGGAGGCGGTGGAGTCGGCCCAGCTGCGGACCGAGGCGCTCGTCGTCGCTGCGCCCTCAGGGCACCCTCTGGTGAAGCGGGGAGGGCCGGTCAGTGCCGTGGAGCTGCAGCAGGAGAAGCTGATCATGCACTCCTATGAGCAGGCCAGATACTTCCGTGACCTGGTGGTCGGGCTGATCGATGTGCGAGAGGAGATGATCTCTTACACCGCCAGCCAGGTTCTGACCATCGTGGCCCTGGTTGCGGCAGGCCACGGAGTGGCACTGGTTCCAGAGTCGGTCGCGGAGCTGGGTATGGGCGGTGTGGTCACGCTTCCCCTCGAAGAGTCTCCGGCGAACCTCGTCCAGCTCCATGCCATGTGGCTGTCGACTTCCACCAATCCGGCACTGGAGCGGATCATCCCCCTGTTGGGGCGGTGACGGCTGAATGCTTGGTGATGCTCTGAAGGTATCGGACTATACGAAACAAGGCTTGGACAGGCATGACAGGGCGCTCGTAGCGTGAGTCACATTACGTCCGAGAATGTGGAGGTCCAGATGCCCGAATACTCACCCGCCGACCTGGCTGAGACCCTCAAAGACGGCCTGCTGTCGTTCCCCGTGACACCGTTCACCGAGAGCCTCGCCGTCGATGAGTCCGCCTTGGTCAAGCACCTCGAGTGGCAGTCCAGCTATGACATCGGCGGGCTGTTCGTCGCCGGAGGCACCGGAGAAGGCTTCTCCCTGACCCTGGAGGAGAGCCGCCTGGTGGTCTCCACTGCGGCGGAGACCGTCCGGGACGGAGTGCCCGTCCTCGGTTCAGCCACCGGCAACACTGCCCAGGCCGTCGAATTCGCCCAGATGGCAGAGACCGCCGGCGCCGACGGTCTGCTCCTGCTTCCGCCCTACCTCACCGAGACCACCCAGGAGGGGCTGCGAGCTCATGCCGCCGCGGTGCTTGAGTCCACCGATCTGGGCGTCATCCTCTATAACCGCGCCAATGCGATCTACAGCGCTGACACGGTGGCGTCCCTGGCCGAGGCCTATCCCAACCTCATCGGTTTCAAGGACGGCGTCGGGAACTTCGAGCAGCTCGCACGGGTCACAGCGGCCTGTGGTGACCGGCTCTTCTACCTGGGCGGGCTGCCCACGGCAGAGACCTACGCGCTGTCGCTGCTGAAGATGGGGATGAGCACCTACTCATCGGCCATGTTCAACTTCCTGCCCGAGTTCGCCCTTGAGTTCTACCGCAACGTCCGTGCCGAGGATCAGCAGGCCGTGCAGGAGAAGCTGCGGGACTTCGTCCTGCCCTACCTGGACATCCGTGACCGCGGAAACGGTTATGGGGTCTCGATCGTCAAGGCCGGCCTGCGCGCTGTGGGCCGCGACGCCGGTCCGGTGCGGCCGCCCCTGCGTGACCTCTCCGCCGAGGAGCAGAAGATGCTCAACACTCTGATCGGGAGCGTCGCTCCCGCAGCAGTCTGACCTGAAACCGTCGAAGAACTGAGGGAGTCCAGATGAGCACCCTGAACGAGACTGTCTACCATTCGTTGGTCGCCGGAACTCCGGTGGAGGGAACCGCCGGAAGCACCCAGGCGGTGGACCCGGCCCAGAACCAGAAGACCGGACCTGAATTCACGCTGCTGGGGGAGGGGCAGGTCGAGGAGGCCGCACAGGCCGCCGCAGAGGCTTTCCCCACCTACCGCAGACTGGCCCCTGAGGCGCGGGCGGCGTTCCTGCGCACTGCCGCTGATCGCATCGAGGCCCGGGGCGAGGAGATCGTCGCCACGGCGATGACCGAGACCGGGCTGCCCCAGCCACGCCTGCAGGGCGAGCTGGCGCGCACGGTGAATCAGCTCCGCCTCTTCGCCGGCGTCGCCGCAGCAGGTGACCACTTGGGCGTGCGGATCGAGCCGCCGCTGTCCGACCGTAAGCCGCTCCCGCGTCCTGACCTGCGCCAGCGCAGGATCCCGCTGGGCCCGGTGGTCGTGTTCGGCGCGTCCAACTTCCCGCTGGCCTTCTCCGTGGCCGGCGGCGACACCGCCTCGGCGCTCGCCGCAGGATGCCCGGTGGTCTTCAAGGCGCACAACGCGCATCCGGGGACCGGCCAGCTGGTCGGCCAGGCGCTGGCAGAGGCAGTGGCCGAACATGACCTCCCACGGGGCACCTTCTCGCTGGTCTACGGCCGCGGCACCGATGTCGGCCAGAAGCTGGTGGCTGACCCGCGCATCAAGGCAGTCGGCTTCACCGGCTCCCGCGGCGGCGGCACCGCACTGATGCAGACAGCTGCCGCTCGTCAGGAGCCGATCCCGGTCTACGCCGAGATGAGCTCGGTGAACCCGATCTTCCTGCTCCCCTCCGCAGCAGCAGGGGACCGGAAGGCCTTGGCCGAAGGCTTCGTCACCTCGCTGAACGGTTCTGCCGGCCAGCTCTGCACCGCCCCCGGGCTGCTGTTCGTCCCCGAGGGCTCTGATGGTGACGACCTGATCCAGCAGGTGCAGGCGGCTCTGAGTGAGGCGGCCGGAGTGACCATGCTGACTCCGGGCATCTGCTCCTCCCGCGTGGAGGGTGAGCAGAAGCTCTCCGGCCTGCCGGGAGTCTCTGAGGTCGGCCGCGGCACAGACGGTCAGACCGAGCACGCTCCCGCGCCGGCGGTCTACTCCACCGACGTGAAGACCTTCATCGAGACCTCGGAGCTCTCTGAGGAGATCTTCGGCGCAGTCTGCCTGGTGGTGCGCTATAGCTCCTCCGAGCAGCTGAACCAGGTGGCCGAGTCCATCGAGGGGCAGCTGACCGCCACGCTGCATCTGGACACCGATCAGGACGCTGACGTCGCGGCAGCTGAGACCCTGGTCGAGCTCCTGGAGCTGAAGGCCGGGCGACTGCTCATCAACGGCTGGCCCACCGGCGTCGACGTCGGGGATGCGATGGTCCACGGCGGGCCGTTCCCCGCGACCTCCGACGGTCGGTCCACCTCCGTGGGCACTCTGGCGATCGAGCGGTTCCTGCGCCCCGTGGTCTATCAGAATGCTCCTGAGGCTCTGCAGCCTGCTGCCGTCCAGGACGCGAACCCGTGGAACCTGACGCGCCGTGTGGACGGCAGCTGGGTTGTGGCTCAGAAGGAGGAAGGATGACCGCAGCAGGTCCCACTGTCGCCCAGGTCGAAGTCGTGCCCGTGGCCGGGTACGACTCGATGCTGATGAACCTCTCCGGCGCCCACGGCCCTTACTTCACCCGAAACGTCGTCATCATCACGGATGACGAGGGCCGGACCGGGCTCGGAGAGGTGCCCGGCGGGCAGAAGATCGCCAGCACCATCGACGAGGCCGGCCGTCGCATCGCTGGCCAGCCGGTGGCGCGGTTCCGCTCCCTGCTGCGGGAGATCTCGCAGGCCTTCGCAGACCTCGACGCCGGCGGGCGCGGCAATCAGACCTTCGATCTGCGGACCACGGTCCACGCCGTCACCGCCATCGAGTCAGCGATACTCGACCTCCACGGCCAGTATCTGGGCGTCCCAGTGGCTGAGCTCCTGGGCGAAGGTCAGCAGCGGCACAGCGTGCCGATGCTGGGCTACCTGTTCTTCGTCGGCAACCCTGACGCCACCGATCTTCCCTACCTGCGGGAGAGCGAGGGCGACGACTGGAGCCGTCGGCGTCGTGAAGAAGCCATGGATGCCCAAGGCGTCATCGAGCTCGCCAAGGCGGCTCAGCAGCGCTACGGATTCCGTGATTTCAAGCTCAAGGGCGGCGTGCTCGACGGCGACGTCGAGGCAGACGTGGTCACCGCGCTGCACGAAGAGTTCCCCGAATCGCGCATCACGCTGGACCCCAACGGAGGGTGGCTGCTGGAGGACGCGATCCGCATCGGCCGGAGGCTGCGCGGAGTGGTCGCCTATGCTGAGGATCCCTGTGGCGCCGAAGGGGGCTTCTCCGCCCGCGAGATCATGTCGGAGTTCAAGCGGGCCACCGGACTGCCCACGGCCACGAATATGTGCGCCACCGATTGGCGCGAGATGGCGGCAGCCATCCGCAGCAACGCAGTGGACATCCCGCTGGCGGATCCGCATTTCTGGACCATGGGCGGCTCGGTGCGTGTGGCCCAGCTCTGTCACGACTTCGGGGTGACCTGGGGATCGCACTCCAATAACCACTTCGACATCTCCCTGGCGATGTTCACCCAGGTGGGCGCAGCGGCCCCCGGGGAGATCACCGCTTTGGACACCCACTGGATCTGGCAGGACGGGCAGGGCCTCACCGAGGAGCCGCCGGTCATCCGCGACGGTGCCGTTGCAGTGCCCGATGCGCCCGGTCTCGGCGTGACGCTGGACAGGGATCGCCTGGCCGAGGCTCATGAGCTCTACGTGGAGCACGGCCTGGGTGCCCGTGACGACTCGGTCGCCATGCAGTATCTGGTCCCAGGGTGGGAGTTCGATCCGAAGAAGCCCTGTATGGTGCGTTGAGAAAGTTCTCACACGACGGGATCTGCGCGGGAGGCGGGTAGATGGAAGGGATCCTCCTCGGCTTTGCCGTCGTCGCCGTGCTGATGACCACCGGCGCGGTGACGGCCGCGTGGCGTCCGCGCCGGGCCGAGGTGATCCAGCAGGGCGCCACCCCGCTGGTCTACTACATCACCAATCCCTGTCTGATGATCATCCTGGTGGCCGACACCGATGTGCGGGTGGTCGCCGGGCTCTTCGCCCCGCTGGCGCTGGCCATCGCGCTGCTCACAGGGCTGTGCTTCGCGCTCTTCGGACTGCTGGCCCGCCGAGCCAAGCGGGACATCGCCGTCGGCGCGATGGCCTCCAGCTACGTCAACGCCGGCAACATCGGCGCCCCGGTGGCGCTCTACATGGTGGGCAGCACCGCCCCAGTGGTGGCGGTGCTGCTGGCCCAGCTGCTGGTGCTCGCCCCGCTCTATCTGGTGATCTTCGGTCTGATCGCCAGTGCCGACGGCGACGACGTCTCCGGGTCCTCCCGCGGCCGCACCATCCTGCGCTCGCTGTTCAACCCGGTCACGCTCGGCGTGCTGGTGGGCAGCGTGATCTCCCTGGTGGGCGAGGTGCCCCCGGCCTTCCTCTGGCAGCCGATCACCATGATCGGTGAGGCCTCCATTCCGCTGATGCTGATCATCTTCGGCATGGCGCTGTGGAAGGAGAAGCCCTTCCGCTCCCGTGAGCACCTGGCTGAGAGCCTGGTCAGCACCCTCTGCAAGGCGGCGGTGATGCCGCTGATCGCCTGGGTGCTGGCGGGGCCGATCTTCGGGCTCTCCGGCACGGATCTGCTCGGCGTCGTGGCGATGGCGGCTCTGCCCACGGCGCAGAACGTCTATATCTTCGGACTCCAGCACGGCATGCCCACCAGCGTGCCGAAGGACGTCATCTTCGCCAGCTCCTTCCTGGCGCTGCCGGTGACCCTGCTGGCCGCCTGGCTGTTGACGATGTGAGCCGGCTTAGTGACCGGTGGGGGAGCCCTCGATTAAATCGATCTATGGAAAAGCGCTGATCAGGTAGCTGAACTAGTCCTCCAGGGCGCTGATGGAGCGGAAAGTTCATCGCGCCCCCTTGTAAATCGATTCAATTCGCGCTTAGCATGTAGTGACTGAAGTCACGTGTCCTGAGTCACGTGAGCGCATTGTCTCTTCATCGCAAAGGAGCGAGCCCATGGCCACTGAACTTCGCCGATCCCAACGCTGGCGCTCGTGGTACACGGCAGGAGTCGCCGGTATGGCCTCGTACCTGGATGCGTGTGCCATCGTCACCACAGGCACTGCTCTGGTGCTTTATCAGGACAGCTGGGGCATCACTGGCGCTCAGTTCGGCCAGTTGTCGGCACTGCTGACGATCATGATCGCTGTCGGCGCATTGGTCGGTGGTCCGTTGTCCGATCGTTTCGGCAGGAAGCGGATCTTCACTCTGACCATCGCGCTCTACGCTCTGGGTGCACTCTTCTTGGTGCTTGCTCCGGGGGTCGGTCTGCTCTATCTCGGAATCATCTTCATCGGGTTCGGCGCCGGTGCAGACCTGCCGCCTTCGCTCGCGATGATTGCAGAAGCGGCTCCAGAGGGTGATGAAGGAAAGATGGTGACCTTCTCTCACGTGCTGTGGATGGCTGGAATCGTGGCGGCTCATGTCTTCGGACTCTTCGTCGGAGACTTGGGTGCGGAGGGTGCGCGCATCATGTATGGGCACCTTCTCCTGGTGAGTCTGCTCGTCCTGATTCTCAGATGGGGCCTGCCAGAGTCGCAGTTGTGGACGAGTCGGATGAACGCGGTCTCCTCGGGCTCGGTGGACGCCACCTCTCTGCGCACTGTGTTTTCGAAGAGGTACCTGCCGGCTTTGGTGGCGATAGGCCTCTTCTATGGCATTACGAACATCGCAGCGAATACGAATGGGCAGTTTTCCACCTACTTGTATGTCAACGTCGCGGGGTCGGATGTGCGAATGGCCGCATCCATGAACCTCGTCGGACTGGGAGTTGGGGTGTTGGCGACATTCTTCCTGATGCGGATTGTGGACAGTCGATATCGCATGATCGGTTTCGCGTTGGGAACGGTTGCAGCAGTATTTGCGGCGTTGGTCCCAGCTTTGATCGGCGTCACCATCATTACTCTGGTCATTTTCGGTCTCATCTATGGGATTGCCGGTGTCATCTCTGGCGAGCCCTTGTTCAAGGTGTGGTCCCAGGAGCTCTTTCCCACAGAGCTGCGTGGCACTGCGCAGAGCATCGCCATCTCATTCACACGGTTCGTCGCGGCGGGAGTGGGGCTGGTGACCCCCGGAATCATCGAATATGGCGCAGACGTCCTCTTCTACTTCTTGGGCGCGTGCCTGCTGACTGCTGGATGTATCGGGTTCTTCTGGATCGCTCGCATGCCCAAGGTCTTGCAGGGAGAGAAAGAGGTCGGAGTTCATGCACCAGCAAGCGTTCGAGGTGAAGCCGGTGCGTCCGTCAATTAAAAAGTCATAGACCAGCGATCTGTCTGAATCGAAAGGTGTTCCCCATGTCTCAATCCGTTCAGTCGGAAACCTCGTCGGCCTCAGAGTCGGTGTGGAACCCGGATGCTCACTTCATCGGGCCGCAAGAGCCCGATGGTTCCGCGCCACGCTTCCGGAAGAGTTTCGCCTTGAAAGAGGGCCATGGCCGGGTTATCCAGGCAACTCTGCGTGCGACTGCTTTCGGCGTATACGAGGCGTTTCTGGACGGAACGCCTGTCAGCAGCGATGTGCTGGCTCCCGGTTGGTCGAGCTACGAGTGGCGTCTGAGGTATCAGACCTATGACTTGACCGAACGACTGGCGGACAGCGACCGGCGAGTTCATGTCCTTGCAGCTGTGGTCGGAAACGGTTGGTATCTCGGGCAGTTGGGCTGGGAGGAGCGCCGGAATCTCTATGGCAACGAGCGAGGTGTTCTGCTGCAGCTGGATATCAGGTACGAGGATGGTCATGAACAGACAGTCGGCACGGACGATTCGTGGCAGAGCCAGGGCTCCGAGATCCTTCATGATGATCTGTACGACGGGCAGACCATCGACTGCAGGCGTTGCGATGAAGGATGGGCCGATGGGGTGGAGACTGCGCGGCCGTGGGGGCCGGTCCGATCTCTCCAGCCGCAGGCTGAAACGCGGCTGACAGCTCCCTTCGGTCCGCCGATCCGGCGTCAGGAAAGCCTCCGGCCGGTGAAGATCTGGCAGTCTCCGTCAGGAAGGACGCTGGTCGATTTCGGTCAGAATCTGGTGGGATGGCTTCGCTTCCGAGTATCAGGGGCAGCGGGACAAGAGGTCGTGCTCAAGCATGCCGAAGTGCTTGAGCATGGTGAGCTGGGTACGCGGCCCTTGCGTCATGCGGATGCTACTGACCGACTGGTGCTGTCGGGTCAGGAGGACTTCTTTGAGCCCACCTTCACTTTCCATGGGTTCCGATACGTCGAAGTGACCGGTTGGCCCGGAGAGCTGACGGCGGATGATCTGGAGGCCGTCGTCGTCCATTCGGACATGGCTCGGACAGGCCACTTCAGGACGTCCAATCCGAAGGTCAACCAGTTGCACCAGAACGTGGTCTGGGGCTTGAAGGGGAACTTTCTGGATGTGCCGACTGATTGCCCACAGAGGGATGAGCGACTCGGGTGGACAGGGGATATCTCTGTATTCGCGCCGACCGCCGCTCGGCTCTATGACGTGAAGAGCTTCCTTGCTGATTGGTTGCGCGATCTGGCTGCCGAGCAGAGGGCGGCTCAGGATCTCGTGCCTTTTGTCGTGCCGGATGTGTTGAAGTATCAGGGCGCGCCCGAAGAGTTCGAGCCGTTGAACTCAACCGCGATCTGGTCCGATGCGGCCGTCTGGGTTCCCTGGGCTTTGTATCAGGCCTACGGAGACGTCGAAATTCTCAGGAACCAGTACGAGTCGATGACGGGGCATGTCCGTCGTGTCGAAACTCTTCTCTCGGATTCCGGCGTGTGGGACACCGGCTTCCAATTCGGTGACTGGCTGGACCCGGATGCCTCGCCGCACGAACCTGCTGCGGCCAAAGCAAATCCAAGCGTCGTTGCGACAGCATGCGTGGTGCGGAGTGCCCGCATGGTGTCGGAAGCAGCGAAGCTGCTGGGCCGTGACGTCGAAGCGGCCGAATTCTCGGACCTTGCGCGACGCGTGGCAGAGGCCTTCCAGGATCAGTACGTCGATGCATCCGGCACGATCATGTCTGACTGCACCACCGTCTACACGTTGGCCATCGTCTTCGACCTCTTGACGCCTGAGCAGCGTGAGCGCGCGGGGGAGCGGCTCAGCGAGCTTGTTCGGGAAGCTGATTATCGCGTGTCTACAGGTTTTGCCGGCACCCCGTACATCACGGAAGCCTTGAGCAGCACTGGTCACGTCGAGGACGCTTACCTCCTGCTGTTGGAGGAGGAATGCCCATCGTGGATGTACCCGGTGTCCATGGGGGCAACCACTGTGTGGGAGCGCTGGGATTCGATGTTGCCTGATGGGACCATCAATCCGGGGGAGATGACGAGCTTCAATCACTATGCGTTGGGGTCTGTGGCTGAGTGGATGTATCAGGCGATCGGCGGCATCGAGATCGCTGAGCCTGGTTATGCCCGGGTGCGGATTCGGCCGCTGGTGCCCGAAGGTCGTGTGAAGGACGCGATCACCTGGGCGGACGTCTCGGTGGATACAAGGTATGGGCAGGTTCGCAGTGCTTGGGAGCGTGACGGCGATGTCGTGCATTACCGGGTGCAGATTCCCGAAGGTGTTGAGGCGGAGCTGGCGCTTCCCGGCGGTGAGAAGCAGGTGCTGGCGGCTGGTGAGCACCGCCAGACTGCTGTCGTGAGTGTCTGAAGGCAGCAGCCCGAATGCGTTGAAGTGACACCTGTTCTCTTGGCTTCGGGTTTTGGCAGATTGGGCTGAGGGGCTAGCCGGCCGGTCTCCGGTCGCGGGCCCCTCAGCCCAGTGGCTGTGTGCTGGGGCGGCCTAGGTTTCGGGGTGCGCTGCTCACGCTCCGGTCGTCGACTCGCGCACAACAATCTCGGGCTGGAAGACGGTGTGCTGTACGGGTGCGCCGGGTTTGTCGATGACATCGCAGAGAAGTTCCGCCGCACGTGAGCCCATCTCTTCTGCGGGCTGGCGGATCGAGGTGATCGGAGTTGTGGCCGAAGCGGAGAACTGGATGTTGTCGTAGCCGATCAGGGCGATGTCGTCAGGGACGGAGACGCCTGCTCGAACCAACTCTTGGAGTACGCCGAGAGCGATGAGGTCGTTGGCGGCAAAGATCGCGTCGGGGCGAGTGCTGCGTGGTTTGGCCAGGATGTCGAGGGTTGCCAGGCGTCCGGCGGCTACGTCTGTCGTAGGCGTTTCGTGGAAGGTCAGTGTGGCCGAGTCAGACTGCTGGACTCGCTGCTGGGCCCCCTGAAGGCGGTGTTTGATCTGCCGGAGGTTCTGCGGCCCACCGACCATGGCGATGTGCTGCCGGCCGCGCTCGAGGAGGTGATCCACTGCGAGACGGCCTCCGAGCTTGTCGTCTACGGAGACGGAGGAGAACTCGTCGGCGCCGGTCTTGCGGTCCACGATGACAACTGCCGTTCCCCGTTCTTTGAGTCGCCGCAGGCGGTGGAGAACATTTCCTACAGGGGTGACCAGGACGCCGGCCAGGCGCTGCTCCTCAAACAGGCCGAGCTGGGCTGCTTCCCGTTCTGCATCCTGGTTGCTGTTGCTCAGAAGGAGCGGGCGATGGCTGGTGGTGAGTTGATTCTCGGCTCCGCGTGCGACTTCGGCGAAGAAGGGGTTCCCCACATCCAGCAGGATCATCCCGACTGCTCGGTTGCTGCCGGCTCGCAGCTGGCGCGCTGCATCGTTGCGGACGTAGCCGAGCTCGTCGATGGCCTCTTGGATGCGTTGGCGCGTAGAGGCGGAGACGCGTTCGGGGTGGTTGAGTGCGTTCGAGACGGTGGCCGGAGAAACCCCTGCGAGCTTTGCCACGTCCCGGACCTGCGCCAATGCCATGCATTTCAGGATACCCGGGGTGCTCCTATTGACGACCTTGTGAGCCATGCCATACAGTGCTGAGCAGAATTGAAACGATTTAATAAGCGTTCGCGCTACGTGGTGAGGGCTCAATGACGACATTCGACGATATTGCTCCGCAGCTGGAGCACCAGGCCATCGAGGTCCCCTCATGGGCCTACGGAAACTCTGGCACCCGCTTCAAGGTCTTCGGCTCCCCGGGCACCCCGCGCACGGTGGAGGAGAAGATCGACGACGCCGCCACGGTCCACCGCTTCACCGGGCTGGCGCCCAAGGTGGCCCTGCACATCCCCTGGGACCTGGTGGACAACTTCAGCGCCCTGCGCAGGCATGCGGAGGACCAGGGGGTCGCCATCGGGACGATCAACTCCAACACCTTCCAGGACGACGACTACAAGCTCGGCGGTCTGACCCACCACGACGAGGCCGTGCGGCAGAAGGCCATCGACCACCACCTGCAGTGCATCGAGGTCATGTACGCCACCGGCTCCAAAGACCTCAAGATCTGGCTGGCCGATGGCTCCAACTACCCCGGACAGGCGGATATGCGCTCCCGGCAGGACCGGCTGGCGGACTCCCTGCAGCGCATCCACGCTGAGCTGGACGCCGAGCAGCGCCTGGTGCTGGAGTACAAGATCTTCGAGCCGGCGTTCTACCACACCGACGTCCCGGACTGGGGCACGGCCCTGCTCCACGTGCAGGCCCTGGGGGAGAACGCCGTGGTCTGCCTGGACACCGGCCACCACGCGCCCTCGACCAATGTGGAGTTCATCGTCGCCCAGCTGCTGCGCGCCGGGAAGCTGGGCTCCTTCGACTTCAACTCCCGCAACTACGCCGACGATGACCTCATCGTGGGTTCCGCGGACCCCTTCCAGCTCTTCCGGATCCTCTTCGAGGTCATCCGCGGCGGCGGCTATGAGCCGGACTCCGGAGTGGCCTTCATGCTCGACCAGTGCCACAACATCGAGAAGAAGATCCCCGGTCAGATCCGCAGCGTGCTCAACGTTCAGGAGATGACCGCCCGGGCCCTGCTGGTGGACCGCGAGGCCTTGGCTGAGGCCCAGCAGGCCGGCGATGTGCTCGGCGCCCATGAGACCTTCATGGACGCTTTCTACACCGACGTCCGAGGCGACCTCGCCGCCTGGCGCGAGTCCCGCGGGCTGCCCGCCGAGCCGATGAAGGCCTATGCGGCCTCTGGGCACCAGGAGACGATCGAGGCCGACCGCGTCGGCGGAACCCAGATGAGTTGGTAAGAGAGGCATGCAGACGATGACCAACCCCGCAGTGGACGCCCTGATCGCCCGATCCAACCGGCTGGGCGCAGACCCGAAGAACACCAACTACGCCGGCGGCAACACCTCCGCCAAGGGCACCGACCGCGATCCCGTCACCGGCGAGTACGTGGAGCTGCTCTGGGTCAAGGGCTCCGGCGGAGACCTCGGCACCCTCAAGGAGTCCGGCCTGGCCACCCTGCGCCTGGACCGGATGCGCGCCATGGTGGACACCTACCCCGGCGTGGAGCGCGAGGACGAGATGGTCGCCGCCTTCGACTACTGCCTCCACGGCAAGGGTGGCGCCGCCCCTTCCATCGACACCGCCATGCACGGCCTGGTGGACGCCGCCCATGTGGACCACCTGCACCCGGACTCCGGCATCGCCATCGCCACCGCCGTCGACGGCCCGGAGCTCACCCAGAAGATCTTCGGCGACAAGGTGGTCTGGGTCCCGTGGCGCCGCCCCGGCTTCCAGCTCGGCCTGGACATCGCCGAGATCAAGGAGCAGAACCCGCAGGCTGTGGGCTGCATCCTCGGCGGTCACGGCATCACCGCCTGGGGTGAGACCTCCGAGGAGTCCGAGCGGAACTCGCTGTGGATCATCGACACCGCCGCCGCCTACATCGCCGAGCACTCGAAGCCCGAGCCCTTCGGTGCACCCCTGGAGGGCTACGCGCCCCTGGGGCACGCCGAGCGCCGAGCCAAGGCCGCCGCCCTGATCCCCACCATCCGGGCCATCGCCAGCGCGGACAAGCCCCAGGTGGGCCACTTCTCCGACGATGAGGCCGTCCTGGAGTTCCTGGCCCACGCCGAGCACCTGCGCCTGGCCGCACTGGGCACCAGCTGCCCGGACCACTTCCTGCGCACCAAGGTGAAGCCCCTGGTGCTGGACCTGCCCGCCGAGGCCGGCATCGAGGAGTCCGTGGCCCGGCTGAAGGAGCTCCACGAGGAGTACCGCAGGGACTACCAGGCCTACTACGACCGCCACGCCGACGCCGACTCCCCGGCCATCCGCGGCGCGGACCCGGCCATCGTGCTGGTCCCCGGCGTGGGCATGTTCAGCTTCGGCAAGGACAAGCAGACCGCCCGCGTGGCCGGCGAGTTCTACCTCAACGCCATCAACGTCATGCGCGGCGCCGAGGGCCTGTCCAGCTACGCCCCCATCGATGAGCGCGAGAAGTTCCGCATCGAGTACTGGGCGTTGGAGGAGGCCAAACTCCAGCGCATGCCCCAGCCCAAGGAGCTCGCCACCCGCATCGCTCTGGTCACCGGAGCCGCCTCGGGCATCGGCAAGGCCATCGCCCAGCGCCTGGCGGCCGAGGGTGCGGTGGTCGCCATCGCGGACCTGGACCTGCAGAAGGCCCAGGAGGCCGCCGCGGAGATCGGCGGACCGGATCAGGCCGTCGGCGTCGCCGTCGACGTCTCCGACGAGTCCGCCGTCCAGCAGGCCGTGGAGGAGACCCTGCTGGCCTTCGGCGGCCTGGACATCGTGGTCAACAATGCCGGGCTGAGCCTGTCCAAGTCCCTGCTGGAGACCACCGCCAAGGACTGGGACCTGCAGCATGACGTGATGGCCAAGGGCTCCTTCCTGGTGTCTAAGACCGCCGCGAACGCGCTGATCGAACAGGGCCTGGGCGGAGACATCCTCTACATCTCCTCGAAGAACAGCGTCTTCGCCGGCCCCAACAACATCGCCTACTCCGCTACGAAGGCCGACCAGGCCCACCAGGTGCGGCTGCTGGCCGCCGAGCTGGGCGAGCATCAGATCCGCGTCAACGGCATCAACCCCGACGGCGTGGTCCAGGGCTCGGGCATCTTCGCCTCCGGCTGGGGCGCCAACCGCGCCAAGACCTACGGCATCGCCGAGGAGGACCTGGGCAAGTTCTACGCCCAGCGCACCATCCTCAAGCGCGAGGTGCTGCCGGAGAACGTGGCCAACGCCGCCTTCGTGCTGCTCAGCCAGGACCTGTCCCACACCACCGGCCTGCACGTGCCCGTGGACGCCGGCGTGGCCGCGGCCTTCCTGCGCTGAGACGACAGGGCAGGAGAGCGCAGATGAGCACGACGACGTCGGTCACCCATCATGCGGCGGTGGACCTCGGGGCCTCCTCCGGCCGGGTGGTGCTGGGTCGAGTGGGTCCGGACACGCTTGAGCTGGCAGAGGCGGCTCGCTTCGGCAACGGGGTGGTGCCGCTGCCCGACGGGCTGCACTGGAACCTGGTGGGACTCTACGAGCAGGCACTGGCCGGCATCGCCGCTGCCCAGCAGACCGTGGTCCGGGAAGCCGGGGCAGGATCTGGGGCTGGGCTGGCCTCGGTGGGGATCGACTCCTGGGCCGTGGACTACGGGCTGCTGCGCAGCGCTGGTCCAGGTGCGGACCGGAACGATAGGGAGGCGATGTCCCTGCTGGGCACCCCCTTCCACTACCGGGACTCCCGCACCGCCGCCGGGGTGGAGGCCACCCACCGGCAGGTGCCCTTCGCCGAGCTCTACCGACGCAACGGCCTGCAGTTCCTGCCCTTCAACACCCTCTACCAGCTGGCCGCCGAACCGATGCTGGAGGCCGCCGAGCAGCTGCTGCTGGTCCCGGACCTGCTGGGCTACTGGCTCACCGGCCAGCGCCGCGCCGAGGCCACCAACGCCTCCACCACTGGGCTCCTGGACGTGTGCACCCAGCAGTGGGACACCGAGCTGATGGACCAGCTGGGCATCAGCCCCAGCGTGTTCCCCGAGGTGGCCGCCCCGGGGAACACGCTGGGGGTCACCCGCGCCGAGCTCGCCGAGACCCTGGGTGGGCAGCACCCGGTGACCCTGGTGGGCTCCCATGACACCGCCTCCGCCGTGGTGGGCACCCCGCTCTCCAGCCCGGACGCCGCCTACATCTCCTGCGGCACGTGGGGGCTGGTGGGCCTGGAGCTGGGCGCCCCGGTGGTCACTGAGGCCGCCCGGCAGGCCAACTTCACCAATGAGGGCGGGGTGGACGACACCACCCGTTTCCTGACCAACGTCATGGGGACCTGGCTGCTCTCCGAGACCTTGCGCACCTGGGCGCGCCAGGACGCCGCGACGGCGGGGGCGTCGGAGCCCAGCCTCACCGCGCTGCTGGAAGCCGCCGCCGAAGTTCCTACGGACGCCGTCGTCGTCTTCGATGTCCAGGACGAACGGTTCGTCGCACCCGGGGATATGCCCGCCCGGATCGCTGCGCTGTGCACCGAGCAGGACCTGCCGGTGCCCACCACCCGGCCCGAGCTGGTGCGCAGCATCGTGGAGTCCATCGCCGCCGGCTTCGCCCGAGCGCTGGATGACGCGGCGCGACTCTCCGGCCGGCAGCCCGATGCAGTGCATATGGTCGGAGGGGGATCGCAGAACGCGCTGCTGTGCCAGGCCACCGCGGACCGCTCCGGGCTGCCCGTGATGGCCGGGCCGGTGGAGGCCACAGCATTGGGAAACCTATTGATCCAGGCCCGAACCGCGGGAACACTGAGCGGTGGGCTGTCCGACCTGCGGTCGCTGATTCGTCGCTCGCAGCGGATCGCAACGTATTCGCCTGCCGATTCGGCAGGTCGTGCCAGAGAGGAAAGCGCGAGATGAATGAACCAAAGTCCGCCGCCCGCGTCCAGCGCCAGGTGCCCAAGCCCCGCGATCTCGCGCCGCTGATGAAGTTCAAGGGGATCGATCTCAACGCCTCCCGACGCCGCCTCAACGCCGCTCTGACCATCGAGGATCTGCGGAAGGTGGCCAAGCGCCGCACCCCCAAGGCCGCCTTCGACTACACCGACGGCGCCGCCGAGGGTGAGCTGTCCCTGAGTCGAGCCCGCCAGGCCTTCCAGGATGTGGAGTTCCACCCCTCCATCCTTCGCGACGTCTCAGCCGTGGACACCTCCACCCAGATCTTCGGCGGCCCCTCCGCGCTGCCCTTCGGGATCGCGCCCACCGGCTTCACCCGGCTGATGCAGACCGAGGGCGAGACCGCCGGCGCCGGAGCGGCGGGAGCCGCGGGCATCCCCTTCACCCTCTCCACACTGGGCACCACCAGCATCGAGGACGTGAAGTCCGCCAACCCGCAGGGCCGCAACTGGTTTCAGCTCTACGTCATGAAGGACCGGGAGATCTCCTATGAGCTCACCCGCAGAGCCGACGACGCCGGCTTCGACACCCTCTTCTTCACCGTGGACACCCCGGTGGCCGGGGCCCGCCTGCGGGACACCCGCAACGGCTTCTCCATCCCGCCGCAGCTGAGCGTGAACACCATCCTCAACGCCATCCCGCGCCCCTGGTGGTGGATCGACTTCCTGACCACTCCGCCCCTGGAGTTCGCCTCGCTGACCTCCACCGGCGGCACCGTGGCCGAGCTGATCGACAAGGCCTTCGACCCCTCCATCTCCTTCGAGGACCTCAAGATCATCCGCGACCTCTTTAGCGGCAAGATCGTGGTCAAAGGTGTCCAGACGGTGGAGGACGCGAAGAAGCTCGCCGAACTCGGCGTGGACGGCGTCGTGCTCTCCAATCACGGCGGGCGTCAGCTGGACCGTGCGCCGGTGCCCTTCCATCTGCTGCCGGAGGTGGTGCGCGAAGTCGGCGAGGACCTGGAGGTCACGCTGGACACCGGCATCATGAGCGGCGCCGACATCGTGGCCTCCCTGGCGCTGGGCGCGAAGTTCACCTTCATCGGCCGCGCCTACCTCTACGGGCTCATGGCCGGCGGCCGGCCCGGCGTGGACCGCACCATCGAGATCCTGCAGGACCAGATCGTGCGGACCATGAAGCTGCTGGAGGTCTCCGAGATCGCCGAGCTGGAGCCCCGGCACGTCACCCAGCTGGAGCGGCTCCGCCGCCGATGAGAGGAGACCCCATGCACACCCTTCCCGATGACCTCACCCCACCCGGCGCCCAGCTCACCCAGGTGGCCACCGGCGCCACCTGGTCCGAGGGGCCCTGCTGGATCCCCGACGCCGGCGTGCTGCGCTGGTCCGACATCCACGGCGACCGCATCCTGCAGTTCACCCCCGACGCCGGCGATCCCGCTCAGGGTCAGATGAGCGAATACCGCACTTCGGTGGAGTTCACCAATGGCCGCACCTGGCACCCCGACGGCTACGCGGTCCAGTGTTCCCACGGCCTGCGCCGCGTGGAGGCTGACCGCGGCGGCATCGTGGAGCCGCTGGTGGACTCCTGGGGCGGCGTCCGGTTGAACTCGCCCAACGACGTGGTGGTCAACGATGACGGCTCCATCTGGTTCACCGACCCGCACTACGGCCTCACCTCGCCGGGGGAGGGGCATCCCGGTGAGATGGAGTACGGCGCCTGCTATGTCTTCCGCTACGAGCCGGCGTCGGGCCGCCTGGATCCGGTGGTGACCGATATGGAGGAGCCCAACGGGCTCGCCTTCTCCGCTGACGGCACTACGCTCTACGTGGCCGACTCCTCAGCGGTGCGCAAGCTCGAGGGCGTGGGAAACCGGCATGTCCGCACCTACCGCGTGGAGCGCGCCGAAGGAGTTGACGGTGCAGGCGGTGCTGTGCGCTGCACCGACGGCCGGACCCTCTTCGAGATCCCCGCGGGCATCCCTGACGGGCTCCGCGTGGACGAGTCAGGACGAATCTGGTGCTCAGCGGCTGACGGCGTTCACGTCTATACTCCTGAGGGTGAGCACCTGGGGCATCTGCCGGTACCGGAGGTGGTGGCCAATCTCTGCTTCGGCGGAGAGGATGGCAGGGATCTGTACATCTCGGCGACCACCAGCATCTATCACCTCCCGGTCACCGTGCGCGATGCCACGTGGAGAAGGATCTCCGCGTAACCCCCGCAGGCTCGATCCCTCAGCTATAGTGCTGTGCATCACATATAAGTCTGATCATAGGTCGAAAAGAGGAGCAGCATCATGACCGGTCCGATCATCGTCGGCGTCGACGGCAGCCCCACCGCACACAAGGCCGCAGAGACGGCCAAAGAGCTTGCCGCGAAGCTCGGGGCACCCCTGCACGTGGTCTCCGCGCACACGGAGGACAAGATCGCCCACACCAACTCCGGCTCCGACCAGTGGGAGGTCTCCAGCGCGGACAACGCCCTCTACATCGCCGAGCAGGTGGTGAAGAAGCTGCGCACCCCCGGTCAGAAGTTTGTGCCCGCCTCCGCCCACGGCAAGCCTGCCGAAGCCTTGATCAGCTACGCCGATAAGGTCGGCGCCCACATGATCGTGGTCGGCAACCAACGCATGCGCGGCGTCACCCGCGTGCTCGGCAGCGTGGCCAACTCGGTCTCGCACAACGCCACCTGCGACGTCTACATCGCCAACACCTACGGAGACTGAACTCCCGACGCCGGCGGATGAGCAATCAATCCGCCGGCACCAGTGCAGGTTCGGCAATTCCGTGGAAGAATCCCGGGCATGTCCCAAACACCAGATTCTTCTGTGCCGGATGGCGACGATCTGACACCCAGCACTGAGCAGACCTCTGCCGCGGAGAAGAAGCGGCGCCACGGGATCTTCCAGCGCTTCCTCGACGGCGTCGAGTATGCGGGCAACAAACTGCCCCATCCCGTCACGCTCTTCGCCCTGCTGGCCCTCGCTGTCGTGCTGCTCTCCTGGGTGCTCTCTCAGGCGGGCCTCTCCGTCCAGGACCCCTTGGAGGGAGAGGAGGTCGAGGTCTACAATCTCCTCTCCTCCAGCGGCATCGAATGGATGTTCACCTCCGCAGTGGACAACTTCATCAACTTCGCCCCGCTGGGCGTGGTGCTGGCTACGATGATCGGCATCGGCATGGCCGAGCAGACCGGTCTGATCGGTACCCTGCTGCGCAGCTTCATCCTCTCCATCCCCAAGTTCCTGGTGACCTTCGGGATCGTATTCGCGGGCATCATGTCCTCCGTGGCCTCCGACGCCGGCTACGTGGTTCTGCCCCCACTGGCCGCGATCCTGTTCATGGCTCTGGGCCGACACCCGCTGGCCGGCATCGCCGCAGCCTTTGCCGGCGTCTCGGCCGGCTTCAGTGCGAATCTGCTGCTCTCCGGCACCGACGTCATGCTCGGTGAGCTGACGATCGAGGCTGCCGCCACGTTGGATCCCGCATACGCGGAACAGATGAATCTGGCGATGAACTACTGGTTCATCATCGTCTCCACTGCCGTGCTGGCCATCACCGGCACCTTGGTCAGCCAGTTCCTCGTGGAGCCTCGACTGGGCGCCTGGAAGGGCGAGGGTGTCCTGAGGGGCCAGGACTCCGAAACCCTGACCATCACTAAGGTCGAGAAGCGGGGTATGCTCTGGGCCGGCGCGTCCCTGCTGGTCACTGTGGGCCTGATGATGATGCTCGTCGTCCCAGAGAACGCGCCGCTGCGCGGGGAGGACGGAGCGGTGATCCAGTCGCCGTTCATGAGCTCGCTGGTCGTCGTGATCATCGTGGCCTTCTTCGTGCCCGGCTTGGTCTACGGGATCGTCACCAAGTCGGTCCGCAATGACACCGATGTGGTGGATCACCTCTCCCGAACGCTGGCCGGTATGGCCATGTTCCTGGTCCTGGCCTTCACCGCCGGTCAGTTCATCGCCTTCTTCGATCAGTCCAACCTGGGTCTGATCGTCTCGGTCCTCGGCGCCGACTGGCTGGAGTCCATCAACCTGACCGGTGTGCCGCTGGTCCTGCTGTTCATCGTCTTTGTGGGCGTGGTCAACCTCTTCGTCGGTTCGGCCTCGGCCAAGTGGGCCATGCTCGCCCCGATCATGGTGCCGATCATGATGCAGCTGGGCATCTCACCCGAGTTCACTCAGGCCGCTTACCGTGTGGCTGACTCCAGCACAAATATCCTCAGCCCACTGATGACCTACTTCGCCCTGGTCATCGCGGTGGCGCAGAAATATGACAAGCGCGTGGGCATCGGCTCGCTGATCTCCGTGATGCTCCCCTACTCCCTGGCCTTCATGGCGGTCTGGACCCTGATGACGATGGGCTGGATGGGACTGGATCTGCCGCTGGGACCGAACGCACCGGTCTTCTACGACTGAGGCTGAGCGGATCACCCCGGGCTCTTCCTGAGAAATGGCGTGTGTCGCTCTCGGGTTCTAGTGAACGTCGCAACGACCTGACCGTTCAGGAGTTGCAATGCCCAGACGTGAATCCTCTCGAGGAGAGCCTTATGCCGAAGCGGTGAAGGCTGACTGCCTTCGCCGCTTCGGCCAGA